>JACMNQ010000035.1 GCA_014378465.1 Oligoflexia bacterium
AGGCACTTCCACCGCAACTGGCGGCGTCGCAGTCGTCGAATCCAAAACCCCTTCAAGCGCATCAGCGCCGGGCGCCACCTCGGGTCAGCCCGCGGCTCCTGCGGAAAAATCATTTTTCGGAATCAAGCTCAGCATGTTCGGTTTTGGCAGCAAGTCAGCTACCCCTTCACTGGGTGTGAATGGCGCGGCTGGAACTCCTTCCGGAACTTCAAACGTATCTGGCTCCCTCACTTCACCCTCGAAGGAGCTTGCGAAAGAAACGCCCGCTGAAGTCAAGCCAGTCGCGAACTGCTACGTCGTGAACTTCAAACACAAGGCTTCATCGCATCACAAGACTCGCCAAGCCTGCGCACAACACCGCAATTTTCTGAAACTCACCGATTCTACGATCAATCTGAAATCCGTCTGCGTTCGCGTCGACGGCATTCCAGTCGCTTACGAACAGGTCAAAGAGAAGGGCAAGAGCGAAGTCTCCGGCCTGATGCTCGCGGGCATCGCCGGACCTGACTCCAAAATTTCACTGAAATACTGCATCAACAAGCACGATTGCAACGAAGACTGCAAAGTGCCGAAGGATGAATTCATGGATGCCATCGGTGGGACCGATCCCGCTGAAAACGGCAAGGTCGCGGTCGTGAGATGGGATCCATCTGACGCCGAAAATGATCGCGACGTCGTCGCCGAGATGGATTCAGAGATCAAGAAAGAATTGTCCGAGTCGGCTGTGTTTGCAGACTGGGTTGGCAATGCAGAAGCATCGGAATGCAAGCTGAACAAGAACATGGAACGCAAAGTAGCGAACAGCAACTGATCTATCAACTGATAACGTCAAACTTTTGGGGAGGATATTTATATGGGTAATTTTTTTGAATTCTTGAGAACAAGCTTCTGGCACGTGATGCCGATCCTGGTGGCCGGAACTCTGGCCGTGATGATCATCCTGGAACGCGTGAGAGCGCTTTTCAAGGTGTATCCGATCCAGAACACCCCTGCCTTCTTCGAGAAGATCAGTGACCTGATCATGACCGGAAAAGTGGGAGAAGCCATCAATCATTGCGACAAGTACCCTGCCAAGCCAGCCGCAGTGGTCACGAAACAGGCTCTTCTCCGCGCCAATCAGCCAGAAAGCCTCATTGAACACGGCCTGCAGCTTGCGGTTGGCGAAGCCACCCAGGCCATTCAGAAGAGAACTTCCTTTCTCGCCACGATTGCCAACGTAGCGACCCTTCTGGGTCTCTTCGGCACGATCGCCGGTCTGATCCAGTCCTTCGAAGCCGTCGGTCACGCCGATGCTCAGCAGAAATCGGCTCTTCTGGCTGCCGGTATTTCTCAGGCCATGAATGCCACGATGCTTGGACTTGCAGTTGCAATTCCCTGCATGGTCGCCTTCAGCTTCCTGATGAACCGCACCAATCGCCTGGTTTCTGAAGTGGATCAAGCCGCCATCAGAACCCTCGACATTCTCAAGCAGCGGTACTATGCCGCTGAGACTGAAGCGATGAATCCACGCAGCTACTCCACCGATGAAACTCCAGAAGACGAACAGGTCCGCGGAAAAGTACGGAGAGTGTCATGAGTGCGGGAGTCGAGTCAGGCAATGGTCAGGATTTTGAGCTCAATCTGGCATCCATCATCGATTGTTTCACAGTTCTGATCGCCTTCATGCTCGCCTCCGCTTCGTTCCTTTCCATCGGGATTCTCGATGCAGGTATTGCAGCAGCGGGAGCCACGACGGCCAGCACGGGTACACCTCCAGCCGTGAATGTCACCGTCGAGCTCAAGCCCGGTCAGGTCCTTCAGGTCGTGGTGTCAGGAAAAAGAAATGACAAGATCCTGATCAACCCCGGCTCAGACCAGAAGTGGGACCTTGAGAAGCTCACCGCTCAGCTCAAGACACTCAAAGGACAATGGCCTGATCTCAATTCGGCAACTCTGGTTGCTGACAATGATGTGCAGTACCGGGACGTGGTCCTCACCATGGACGTGACTCGCAAAACGTTACCAGCCGTGATGCTGGGAGGCTTCTGATATGAAATCCTCATTCATGAAAAAGAGAAAAGTGGCGAGCGAAGACATGAGTCTTCAGATCACTTCGATGGCGGATATCTTCGTCATACTGCTGGTTTTCCTGCTCAAGGGCTACAGTACGGGAGCGAGCATCACCCCGACCAAGGGTCTGATGCTTCCGACCGCGACCGCCGCCGAAGCGAATTTCGAGGCCCTCAAGATCGAAGTCTCCGAGACCGCAGTCCAGGTCGAAGGCAAACCGATGAGCAACCTAGTGAACTACCGCTTTGAAAAAGCCGACATTCAGCAGAATGGATCTGTGAAAGATCTCTCTGCCGCTCTCGAAAGAGAACGCAAGCGCCAGCTCCTGATTGCTGAGAAAAACAGTGACGTCAAAGTCGACGCCAAGGTCATGATCATCGCCGATCAGAAGGTCCCTTACTCCACGATCAAGGCAGTTCTCGCTTCGGCAGCGGTCAACGGATACACCGATTTCAAACTGGCGACCACTCGCTCCGACTGAAACTCCAGTTCAAAGATTTGGTCTGCGGTTAAGCGCAGGCCGAGCAACCCAAAGCCCAACCCCGGAGTGGTAAAGATCACTTCAGTTGGGCTTTTGGCGTTGTTGTGGCCAAACTCGTACAGTGTGAGGGCTCCGCAGGCTCGTCACACTTGTCAGGATTTCGGCTGTGTCGACGCTGATGAAATCTTGACACCATCGAGCGGGGGAGCGTCCCAGGTTAATATGGCACCGATGGGGAAGTTTCGTTATCCTATTGAAGAGGAAACAAACAACACTTGGTGGGCCTTGCGCAAAACACAGTAGAACTAGCCGCGAATAGTTCATCCAGATACCTGTCACTCTTCCGGAGTTTTCTAATATTCGCGGTTAGCTGCGCGGGGGCGTTTCTCTCGTGGAACCTTCTCATGGCACACTGGGCAGTGAAAATTGGCCAGCAGATCAACCCCGGCTTTTGCGGTCCCCAAAGCGTTGTTGGATGTCGCCTCGCGGCTCTTTCGCCCTACTCCGAAATTTTCGGGGTCCCGATCGCTTCCATAGCGTTCGGATTTTTCGTCCTCTCGGCACTGAGTTCCCTGCTGGTGCAGATACCCAGGCTCGGGTCCGAACGTCGCACTGCAGTCGAGAGGGTCTGGCTGCATTTACAAGCAGGGTCGTTTCTCACTTCGATTTTTTATCTCTGGATCATGTATGGAGTCATCGGACAATTTTGCCAAGGTTGTCTGGGAGTTCACCTTGCCAACGCAACTCTTTTTGGCTTTCGGAGCCTGGAGTGGAAAAATTGGGCCTCGTTCAAGCCGAGAATATCCTATCTTAGCCATGGTTTCTTTACACTTGCATTCATCGCCTCGGTCGCCTCGGTTACCGTTCTTGGAACTCGACCTCTCCTGATGACCCATGAGCGCCGCTACAGTGCTAGCGCTGAGGAATTTACGCCCCCTCAGGAAGATCATTACTTGGTGAAACTCGGGCGCAGGGGCGAAGAACAACGACTGACCATTGCCGCTGATCTAGCATGTCCCTACTGCGAGGAACTTTTGAAGAATTTAGAAGAAGCATTGTCAGCTGCGGGTAAACGCGCGTCGCTCACTCTTCTCCTTTACCCCATGGACCGGCACTGCAATGAATATGCTGGCGCGAAAGAACCTGGATCCTGTAGCGCAGCCAAGATTGCGATCTGCAGAGCTCGTGATAATCGTTTTGATGAGTTTGTTCACTTCAGCATGAAAAATCCAGGGAGCTTGGTGAGCAACATCGACAAAGCGATTTGGCTCGCGGAAGCCGATGCATCCTTAAGACCTGCGCTTAAAAAATGTGCGGAATCAGATGCAACTCAAGCCGAATTGAAGCGCCTGCTCGCAATCAGTGCTGACTACCGATCCAAAAGGCCAGTCTCTGTCGTACCTACCCTCTGGTTTCGAGGTCAGAGGATCACCGGATCACTCAGTTCCGACGAGTGGGTGAAACTGTTCAATCTCGAACTCCAACCTTCTTCACGGCTGTGAAGATTACAGGCTTCCAGTGTGAGTCGACGAGGACTCACCCTTTTCCCGCCGCAATCCACTGTGTCGCCTGTGACGAGCATAGGTACGTATGACGAATGCCAGTTTACTGACATTGACATCATTGCTCCCTAGCACCACACTTATAGGAGCATCTATTATTCGAGGGGCCGGAAAATGCAGCATAGAAAAAACAATGGAAACCAGAATACTGCATTCAGAACGGTGGTCGTTTCTATAGCATTCTTGACAGGAGTTACGCTGGCTCAACACAACACTGCAAAAGCCGATCAGCTTGGAAAGTGCGACTACAGCTCCTTTACTTGTGGCGGAGGTATAACAACTAGCCGGGACGTTCCGTCTCCCGAATCCGATTATAACATCCAGAGGGGCTATCTGTTTCTCAAGGAAGATGGCACGCCTCTTAGAGAAAACACGGAATGCAAAGGCTATGTAACCCCACCTTTTTCACTGGCAGGGATTGAAAGAACCGTCGGGTCGAGAATGGAGCATAAAGGGATCGATATTCGCTTCTTGGATAATAAAAAATTTTACATTCCTCGAAAAGACATGCGCTATGTACAACGTCTGCTTGCGCCACAGTCTGCATTGTCCTATCTGACCCCGCAGGAAATCGCCACGAAGGTCATCACATCTATCTCAACTCCAGGTGGCGGAGCCACGCCTTGTACGGGTTCGCACGAGCAGAACGCGGCCTCCCTCATTATGGATTTCGCCTTGGCTGATTGGATAGGGGAAGGGAGTTCATCCCGCGGTGTTATCTGCTCAGGTGGCTTCGATCTTGCTGACTGTCTCACACAATTCAATCAGCATATGAACACCTATGATACGACATCGCTCAGTTCATTCCGTTATAGCTCTATTCCTGGCTCCGTGCCTTTGACGACGCTCCGCGGTATACGTTCGTTTCCAACCGGACTAGGATTTAACAAAGCACAGAATAAACGAGCCTGCTTGAATACATCGACTCTTCCTACTGAAAACTCATTTTTGGTGAATGGACCCAGTCCCAGGGACATCCAGGATTACAATAGAAAACAATCTGCACCAGAAAACAGAATCCGCGTGTACAGCTCTTCGATTACCGCGGCCTACGGTAGCATAGCGGGCGACAGCACTTTTTCGATCTTTCAGGCAGCCGGGAATACCTTCCATGGTTACCTGGCGTACCCTAATGCAGATGGGACCACGGTTGGCCCTCCTCCTGACTTCATAAAACTATCTCCTGAAAGTTTTATCATTGGAGGAGGGCCAGTGACCTTGAACGCTCCAAATCATGCAATACCGGCCGGGCTTCTCATCATCGCAAATGGAGCTGAAGAACAGAGGCAGCGTCTGTCACTATCCAGCCTGGGAGGTCCTGTAGCTTATTACGTGCCGATTGGTCGCGAAGTTATGACCGCTTCAAACCGGGACGAAGATGGCCCTACACCTAAGGGCCCTTCCGCCGAGACGCCGAAAGAGGTGGGTCCAGCATTCAACGGTACCAGCGCAGCCGCTCCGATGGCTGCATCAGTTTACGCGACTCTCTTCAAAGTCGATCCAAAATTGTCGTCAGATCAGGCACGAGCAATCATGGCCGGAACGGCTCGTAAAGAATTCTCCAATCAAGTAGTCAATGGCATTCCGACGCAAATCAATAACTATGGTTGGGGTGTGCCGAATGCACCGATGGCAACAATGGTGGCTCGCTATTTCAAAACTAGACAGGCAGAGGATCCAACTAGTTTCCCGAGAGGACACGAGGCCGCTAATCGAAAACGCGCATATGACATTTCGAACGTGATAAGAAATAGAATCCTCCGAGCATTTCGATCGGAAAAATTACTGAAGACCAGCCCTCACACGGTGGGCAGTATCTTGGCTGAGCCTCTTGTCGGAACCTATGTCGATCCCATCTTAGCAGATTCTAATCGTGGGCGTCCTTTTACCTTAACTTATGAAGGAGTACTCAAAGCCGGTACGGATTGCAATGCGATGAATGATTTGTTCGAGTCACTGCACTTAGCCTACCTGCTCTCCGGCGGAGCTCCAGAGCTGCGGCAAGAACTTTGCCTGGCCTACTCGGACTACTTTTACCTTTCGAGCGCAAAGAGATATTTTTGCCCTTGACTATATTTGGGTTTTGCCGCCCGGCGCGGTGTTCAAGTTCCTGGCATGATTCTAGGGTGACGCCCAGCACCGTCTCACGGTTCGATAGATCAAAACAGGGCCTTTCTTATTTTCAGCACTCAGGAGCAATCTCAAGAACTTTACTTCGAAAAAGGTGACGTTCAACAGAAGCCGATTTCAAGCTTGCGACGAGAGCTGAGTAAAATTGCGACTTGGTCTGTGCCTCACGGCGTTGACTGATCGAGGAACTTTAGTCCGTGGTCAGGAGCCTACTGGATCCAGACTCACGATTTTGCAGGGGGAGTTCTAGAGACAATTCTTGGCGACTCAGAGATTTGAACCGTGGGTCGGCCGTGATGCTAATTACTGGACCACCCTCTCTGCGAAAGAAACGTGGATTCGACCGCGCTGTCAGCGCTCGAAAGCTCCCAATCGAACTTGACTTCACTCCTCAAAAAATACCGCAAACCTTCGCAGGAGCAATTTCTACAAAGCTAATAAAGAGCGCGACAGTTACGTCAAAGATTCGAAGATCAAAGATTCCCGTGTACTGCAGCGCTTTGCGGAAGGCGCTGGGGAGCAACGGAGTCGAGATCCAAACGAAAGGTGAATTCATCCTATAGGTTTATACCTGCTGAGGCGATTGTGGTTGAATCACGGCTGAACGGGCTTCGACTTCAGCTGAGGATTCGCAATCGCAAGCGGGCAGTCACCGATGTCGTTGGTGTATCCAGCGCCCCATTTATCGTTTTGGACTGCTTTGAGCGTGCATGCTGATGCAGGGTCCTGAACATTGGCAATACCGAACTTCATATTGCCGGTGAAGGAAATATTCATTCCATTCGCCATGGCGATTCGCGCGTTATTCAGGCACTCGATTGCGCCGATCTTTGCATTTGGACTCAGAGACTTGCCTTGAGGCGCAACCGGGTTGAGCTGAAATTGAACAGTGACGGTTTTTCCGGATCGGTAGTTACCCCAACCATCACTTGCCCCAAAAACCCCATCGGATCCTTCGACGACAACCGTGTTGCCTCCGGGATTCACGTTGACGCTCGTCACTCGAATGAGAGTGATTCCGCCCCATTCAGAGGACGCCGAAGTGAGCAAGCATCCGCTGACCGATCGTGGAGTCACGACAGGCGCAGCCACCGCAAATGCAGAACTCGGAAGTACCGCCATCAAAGTGAAACTTGCTGCAACCGCCGGACGAACGTATTTTGAAAAAATCATGAGTGATCCCCTGTTAACCATTGTAATTTTAAATTTCGTTGAACGCCACTGTGGCCTTATTGACACTGATTCACGAGTTGGAAACTTTGTCTCGACGCGAACCAGCCGTCAAAATCGCGCCGCCGACCTAGGTCCAATACTGTTTGCCATCAGTTCACCACTCTCTTAGACTTTCAAGATGCTCCATATTCAGCTGAAAAGTTCTTTGTTCAAAAAACTCGCCTTGCCCGTTACTGGCATCATTATCGTGGGTGGTTACTTCATTTTTCACTCCACACCCGTACCCACGCAGCAGGAGTTCTTTGAGCACAATACCCACCTGAGCAAGCCCAGGGTAAAGGTGCCTCCAGAATCGCTCCCGGTTCGAAACAGTGATGCGTTTCAGGACGGGGATTTCCATCTGACCGCAGGTCGACTCTATCCCATCACTGTTAAAGAAGAAGCGGAACTCAAGGGAGGCGGCAAGGAGCTCTTTAAATCCAGCTACCGCGCCAGGCTTGATCTGCATTCGTTGGGGTTGCGCGACCGAAAACTGCAACTGATCGCTGAATTTCATTTTGAAGCAGTCTCAAACTCGGAAAAAATTCCCAAGCTTATGAAGACTGAGATTGGAATGAAAGATTTTGCACCAAAAAAAGAAGAAAACCTTTTGCTGATCAGTCTTGACCCTTCGGGAGTGATCACTGATGTTCGGGTGGCAGCCCAGCCGCTGACTGAGCAGGGTACACGCCTCAAGGTCAATTCTATCGTCCCGCTTTTCAAAAGACTCCCTCTTCTCAAGCCTGGAAAGTTGAGCCGGATTGAAGGTGACGAACGGGGGATCCCTTATTCAATTCAGTACACCGGAACGGACGTCGGCAACAATCAACTCAAAATCACGGGTCTCGTGAGTGATGTCCAGCAATTGGGCAACACGCCTAGTAAAGCAGCCGCAGCCGGCGCCCCGAATTTGGCTTTGGTCGGACTTGAAAGTTCGCAGGAACAATCTTTCGATTGGCGCTGGGACACTGCTATGAAGCTGCCGATCAGTCAAAACTTCGGTGCAATCGCGGGAACTCGACAGTTCGGTCAGGACGTCAGCAATTCTCACATTCAGTTCGAGGCAATCTGGGCGCCCTCCGTTGCTGCGCGGTTTACCCCCGCAGATGCTGAACGCTTCAAATACTCGGTGGATTTCAAGAAATTTTTGAGTGCGTCCGGATCTCGCATGAAAGAAATGGAGCAAATGACGAAAAAACAGCTCTTGGGAAAAACCCCGGGGCAAATCCTGGGGCAGGTCGGTAACCTGAAAAATTCGAAGTTGACTGATCTCCAGAAAGACGAGCTCTTCATCGACCTTGGAAAGGCCCTCAAATCTGACCCCTCTTTGATCGACAACGCCAAACAACTGGCGCTGACTGGCGAGCCCGACAGCAGACAGAACTCAATGGCGCTCGGCGCGCTGGGTTTTGAAGGGTCCGCTCAGTCCCAGGCCGCCATGATTGAGGTTTACTTGAATCCCCGCGCTACAGCAGATGAGAAACAGAAAGTCCTGACGGAACTTGCGATCTGCCCCGAACCTCTCTCTAAGGAAACGAAAACTTTCCTGAAAGCGAAATACAAGGAGGCGGACCCCATGGTCTCTGATTTCGCCTCGACCGCAGGCCTTGCTCTCGGATCTTCGATCGCGCGCGATGGCGACCCAGAAACTGTGAAACTTCTTCAGAGCGAGTGGGAAAAGACTTCCGGATTTTTCACTGCACGACAGGATCAGGACAAGCAGGTTTACCTCCTGTCCGCGATGGGAAATTCAAAGAGCAACGTCTTTCAAGACCAGGTCAAAACCGCTGCTCGTTCGAGCCACGATGAAGTCCGCGCAGCAGCAGTTCATTCAGTCCGTTTCGCTCAGGATGATTACAGCCGTAATCTGATTAGGACGTCGATCAAGAGTGACTCAAGCACCGATGTCAAACTATCGGCTGCCCAGGCGCTTCGCTATCAACCCTTTGACGAAGCCACTCGTCAGCTCCTGATCGATTGCTCCCAGGACTCACACATTGGCGTCAAAATTCAGTGTTACCGCGTCCTCACTTCGAGACTTGAACAACCGGGCATCCGCCAGCTTTTGTCGAGTCGTCTGAATTCAGAGTCCGATGACCAGGTCCGCGGCCTGCTGCAGGCCGCACTGGATACAAAAGAGTAAGCTCAGTGCTGTACGACTTGTCCTGAGTCTCAAAGGACCCACATCCTCACTACAGTAAATCGCCGCTGCAGCCGATATCCCAAAATAGGCTTTTCCTGAAAGGGTCTATTCTTGACTACTATAGTCAGGATAAAGCATTCTGTATCTAGGGGCTTGCTGAATGACGATCAAAAATCAAATCCTGCTTTGGGCTTCGATCGTCGGAGCAACTCTTACTCTTCAGCCGACTCCAGCTCACGCAGTCGACTTGCAAGTCGACTGTTGCGGTATCCCTGCAGCTTGGGTCAGAGAAGCGGCAGCGTTCATCGGCAAGGTCGAAGACAAGGTCAACGAAGAGGTGAATCACTACGTCTCACTTGCCAACTTCGACCTTGGCTCACAAAAATTTGGAATTCAGGGAAATGCAAGCCTCGGGCACCTCACTGCGCCTAAATTCGATTGCAAGAAACCCAAGGAGGTCCTGAAGTCCGGAATGGCTAATTTCGGAATTCAGCCCGAATATATCGTGACTGCCAAGCTTTTCGGAGAAAAACTCGACATCGTGGATGCAAGGCTCATTGGAGCTCAGGGAGACGCGGCGGCAAAATCTGGCCAGCCTCGCGTTGGCAAAAGCAATATCCTGATGAGCGTGCTGATCGTGGGGGTTGAAGTCCTCCACAGAAAGAAAGCCGGACCCTCGACCGAAGCCAAGTCAAAGACACCTGACCCGACCCCAAGTCCAAGTCCAAGTCCGAGTTCGGCCTGCCCAACTGAGCTCCCCGCCCAAATGACTGCGGGAACCGAAGCGAAAATGAAAGACATCAATCGGAGCATTTCGCAATCCACGGGTGTGGTTCCCAACATCCCCATTTTCCCTGGAGTGTTCATCGAATTCGACGCTGGTTTTTTTCTTCAAGCGTCCCTGCTGTTCACTTATGGGGTCGACAGCTCGCTCTACACCAAGCACGGCAGATATGACGTAGTCGACGCACTTGATAAAAATCCCGCCAACGCAACTGACGATTTCTGCGAAGACCCAGTAGTGAGCGCCTCGAGCACGGCTCCCACTCCTACTTCCACAAACGCATGTGCTCCGGTTATCGCCTGCACTAAAAAATCGGCCAAGCCTCCAAGCAAATCAGATGAGTTCAAAAAAGCGGTGACTGCTCCAGTAACAGCCCAAATCAACCGTTTCAAAACACTCAAAAATCAAATCAAGGGACTAGGACCGAAGAAGCTATGGGCCGATGCCAAGAATGCAGCAAGTGGAATGGGTGCCGATTGGAAGAACCTTACCTCAGGACATCTGTCCGTCGCTGAGATCTGCGCCGCGACCGGGAACATGGCCAAGGCTATCCGGCCTCTGCAACAGGACTGGGAACAGATGCAGGCAGCGTACGGTAATGCAGAGGGCATCAAGAACGACGTCGTTGACCTTTATAAAAATCGAAAAGAGATTCCCCAGATGCTGATCGACGGCATCCCTGAAGTGAAAGCCAACGCCGGGATGGCCATCACTGGGCGAGCTGGAGGCTGGGCGGCAGCCGTGCTGGCTATCGACGGCGGGATAGCTCGCGGCTACGCGGGAATCAAAGGCACTCTGGTGCTGATTGATCTCAAGCTCGGCATGGGAGTAGTCCTCTCGACCAAAAGCCAATACGTTGACCTGACGGTTGACGTGCAACAAATCCTCCTGGCCGGCAGCATCGATCTGATCTACGGAGTACAAATCGGCCCACCTGCCACCGCTGTCACATTCGAAGACTCAATCAATCTCTTTACCTTTCCCGGCATGACCACCACGAAACACTGGTTGGTCGGGCGCCTTGATTTTCGCGCCGTTTCGACCTCAGCCACCAAACCGATGCTCTTCTGGTGCGTGAACCTCTTCGGCAACACGACCATCGATACCGACCGGTGTACAGACGGCTTCATGGCTAAAAATGATGTGATTCCCGCGCTGGCAGCCCACGACGAGTATGTCAAAAATTTTCTCGGCGAAGCGCCGCTAGACGAGACGGCAAATTGTATCATCAGTGACGGCGGAAAGCCGATTATCACTCTCCATAAGAATTCGGGGTGTCTAGCAACGCTCCCTGCAAATAAAACGGAAGCGCTGGAATCCATCCCTGCGATCGGCAGTGACCCCGAAATCCGTCATCCGCTGTCCGATTTCTTTGCACATAATACCGAAGAATTTTTATCCAACTTGCGAACTTCCGACAATGTGCCCATGAAAATTTTCACGATCGATGAAGAGGGCGCTGGCGGCACCACCAATACCCGCACTCAAATCTACGAAGCCGCATCCGGCGTAGCAGTGCCCACGATCAAAGCTGCAAACGGCGGGATCAATCTCATCCAGTTTGAGAATCCGGAGGTCTACGGAGGCCCCTCGTCCACTGCGCCGATGCAGGAGCGCATCTTCAGCCTCAATACTCGCGCTCAGTATGCAGAGCGACTTAAACAGGGTTCGACCACTGAAAAAGAACCGGTCAAAGGCGATCGCAACGTGACTGCTGACCTCATGATCAATATGGACTGGATGGGTTCGCTCTGGCCTGCGACCTGGTCAGCTCGACCTTCTAATTTGAAAATCTACACTGGAGATCTGATCGGTCTACCGAACGACATTCTGATCGAAATGGCCAAGAATTTCAGGATGGGCAGGTGCCAAGTCAGCACAGACCTCACGGACTACTTTGTCAAGCTCGCGGGCGACTCATACCCAGCAGGCGGCGACGCTCAGGGCAGAGCCAGCGTGAATATGTGGAGTGAAGATGGGGGTCCCTGCGCTTTGAGTACGCCAGGAAACTTCACGGCTCCAGCTGACGGACGTGCAATTTATGCGGCCTGCGTGCTTCGCGAAGCTTTGCAAAAGGACGAGTGCTTTCCGCCCTCTCGCGCAGTATCGCTGGTCGCGCTGGCAAATCTGTCTAATAAAGATGCCGTCGATCTTTTCTTGGGAACACCCACGACACCGAAGAAGATCTCGGGAGATGTTTTTCCAAAAAACCCTGATTATGGGATCGACACATTTTATAAAGTCGGGGAATCCACGAACGGGCCGACTTTGGCATATGCGCAATTTTTTGTAGCTCCTTACGCTACGCCCGCTACTTTTAATCCACTAGTGCGAGCGACTTACGGTGTTGGCTGCGCGCTTCAACCTGTCCGGTATGATTTGGATCCGGGGGATTCAACTTCACGAAAGGATCAGCCGATTTGGATCCAAGAGCGTTGGTGGGAAACAGGCTCCTTCACCACGACCTATCACCGAGATCTCTACGTTCACTTCAGGGCAACCTACGCCAGGTATGCAGTCGGTAAGCTAACTGATCAAGCTCGCGGTGTGTTGATCACGGAACTTCCTGGTTATTCGACCGTTCAATTTAAAACGAAGTTTCTGCCACGTGGTTTACCAGGCTATACATCGGGAAGTACTTCGGCCTTATCAGGGCTCCAGTCTAACTGGAGCGATGATCTGATTTGTAACAGCGCCAACAGAGAAAGCCCAGCCAGGTTTGCTTCTGAGGGGCAGGTCGAACTGCTTAAAGATGCGCCGGGATCCACAGCGTCAGGTGTGGGTGCTGAGCTCGCTAACGCTATCAGAACCTGTATCCAGAATGGCGACTGCGATTACAATCCAGACGGTCTCGGTGATCTGGTTCCGACTCTGGCTTCGACTTGCGAGATGAAGGTCACGCGGGTTTCGTCCACATCCAACACGTCCTTTCTCACGGTCCCAGGCAGCTCTTCATCGAGCAGCCTGGAGAGCTGTATCCAGAACACAGCGTCTCCGAATTTTAGAGACGCTACGGCCTTCTGTAATGACCCCATCGTGAGACAGAGCCTCATCAATGTTTTGGACGTAGCCCCCGCCTCGACTCTCGTCGGTGCAGGGAAGACTGTAAAACTAACTGCCTCCTGGAAAGTTCAAGGCAAAGTCGACTCCAGCGATATCACTGCACGCCAGCAGGGACAAAGAGACATTGGAACGTGCACGGTTCATCGGGACGTCGCGGGTGGAGCGATCAGCATTACAGGTCAAACGATCCAACCGGATCGATCCCTGGCATCTACCGGCGGTACGACCTCCTCTTGTGAACTCGCCATCGGCGTCAGAAATTCATCCACTCACATCAGCTTCAGAAAGCAGAGCCTTGAGGAGATTGAAAGTGATCCGAGCGGCATTACAAGCCTAAATTGTTGGAACTCTTTTGGCTTCGTCGCCAATCCCGGCGTTTCAAGCACAGAAGACACTGCAACTGCCAACGGGATCTGCAACAGCCTGTCCAACTCTCCTGATAGCTTGCGCAAGCTATACGCATCTGATCCTGTCACTGTAACTCGTTTGTTGACCACCAGCTCGACCGTCAACCCGCCCTCCGACACTCTCACGAGCGTGGATGCAGAGCTAGTATCGATGCTTTACAATATACCCACCTTTCCAAAGTCCTGCACCATCACTCTCAAAGTCAGCCAGTGGAATGCGATTTTCAACGGTGGTCTCTGCACCGTGAAGCTTGATCCAATTACGCAGACCAATGTGGGAGGCATTCTGCTTCCGATCGCCGATAGCTTCTCCGTGAGAATCGATCCCAATACGACTGACGGACCTACAGCATGCCTGGCCGCAATTCAGTTGCAGGAGCTTACGAATGCTTCGGGTACTTCCGCCTCATGCGTACAGATCCGAAAGCTCCAGAAGTACCTTCCGTTTTCCGGGCGCGGAGGCGCTCGAGTTTCCTTCGCCTATGGCTCGAGCCCCTTGCCAGGGAATACCGCCGTCAATTGCATCGGAAACTACACAGCACCCTCTTCTTCAGACGACTTCCTTGAAGAAGATAACAGCTGTCTACTGGGAGGCATCTTATCGGTACCTCTCCCTGGCCCGACTAGTACCTTCATTGACTATTATCTGGATCCTAGAAAACTGATCCGGTCGAGTTCGACTTCTCTTGATGCATATCGCTGCGACACCGCCTGGAACACTTATATTCATCCAAATTCATCTTCAGGGATCCCCACAAGTCAGATTCAATTCTGCCAGAGTAATCTTCCGCGAGTGAACCGCAAATTGCAGGAATTGAATAACACTACGACTAATTCTACATTTTCAGGATTCATCAACGTAGGCTACGACTATTACAAGTACACTGGCGGTACTCCGCCATTCGATTTGAAGCCTTTGACGGTTGGATTCAAAAGTTGGTTTGCAAATAACGTGGTCAGCGTTAACGACTTGGCTTCCTGCAGCTATATTTTTGCCGAAAGCAAAGGGTCTTTCATGGGCGTCCTTCCCTACAGTATCTGGACCTTGACCACTTCCAATGGACAAGAGGTCACGACGAACTCTTGCATTCGTCCTACCGCTAGTACGGGCCCCACCAGCTCACAAACCACCGGAAAACCCGATTGCCTGGTCATGCCGCCCAATCACTTCGCCCTTTTCGGCGGAGGAGGCCCGGGATTTTTGGCTGAAGCAGCTGCTACTGCTACAAACACGGATCCGTTCTCAGCCCAAGGACAGACTGCGCTCTGTGCCCAGTACATGCCACGCATGACCGCCGTTTCTGAAATTCAGCAATCTGATAACAGCAAAAGATTTCCTCTCTATTCAGTGCGCATCGATGCCAAGGGCAACCTCGTGGTTCCAAAGGATACCGATCCAGCGCCCATGTACTGTCAGCCCGACAGTTGCACGATGGATGTCGTCTACTCCGGCGAGTCTCACCTCAAGCCGCTTGGATTCTTTCAGTCCATGGGGCGTTTGCAAAACTCGTATGCTTCGTGTGTCGAGACGATCACGGCAGCTGCAGAATCCACCTGCAACGAATTTTTCACCCATACGGATCTGCCCGACAACACGGGCGTGGAGATTGTCGCTGTTTATGGAAACAAGCTCCAGACGGTGAAGGCCTGTGAACGCATTGAGGCTCCACGCGAATGTTCGTTGGGAGTCTCTAGAAATTCAGGTTATGACATTTCCGGACTGATGACCAAGCCACTGGGAACCTCTGAAGTTCAAACGCTGAGCGGTCATAGCGGAGTCTTCAGCGCGCTCAATACACTCGACAACTGCAAAGCTTATTTTGCGGATGTGAATTATTGCAGCGTAGATAGCTCCTTTCTCCATGACCCGTCTAACCCCGGCGGTTCCTATGGGGTCTACCGGACATTCGGCGGAACGAACGAACTTCTGTCCTCATGCTACACTTCACTCACTCTCGACGCGAAACCCCTGACCGCAATCGATGTGGGAGCCCCAAGACAGACCATTCAACTCCAATGGACTGAATCTGTACCCGAATACGGAACATACGAAATTCAGTACTGTGCCGGCGCAACCTGCAATCCGGATAGTCAGACTGAGCCGCTGCATTACAAGGATATTTTTAGCATCAATGATCAATCTGTATCTTCCTTCCCGTCGGGCATTCGAGTGATGCCTGCAGATGCTGGAGTCACTTATCGCTGCAGGATTCGCTTGGTTCGACCTGCAGTTTCGCCTCAGTTGCGTGTTGCTCTCCCCTGGAGTCTCGTGGCGCAAGCCACTGCTCAAGGCGTCGAACGAAACGTTATCCTCGCTCAGGGACTTCCGGTCCTGGTGAATACGGTTCAGCTCAACTGGACTGATACACATGCATCCTCCGATCACTACGAGCTGCAGTCCTGCTACGGAAACGGCTGCACGAATTTTGGTCCTCTCCCCGTCGAAGGAACTCTTGGAGGTCAACCCGCCCCGACCGTTTCACCAATTCGCCCGGCCACTCCGAAAACCATCAAGTTCAAAGGCATCAATGGGGGAGAAGTTCTGACTTTCCGAAGCAGGTCTTTCGCGCCGGGTGCGACTGCTGGAGACGGTTGGAGTGAACCGCTGGTCGTTGTGGTCACGGGAGGGATGATCAACACCCTGGGCAATGCAGCTCCATTCTCGATCACGGGCCAGAGAAACGTCATGATAGGAGACTGTGCACCTTACTCGATTGCGCTGTCATCACTCTCACAGAATTCACTGCCCCCTGCCGAAACACCCTTGCAGAACTATGTCACACCTCAGTTACCGTCGTACTTGCTGAGCGGTGGTACGGGCAGCTACTATGCAGATAGCCAATGTACAAGAGCTGTGACTTCAGTGAGCAAATTCCCAGATCGGCCGTCTGCGTTCTACTACAAAACCCCTGGATACGAACCCGGCTTTACCATCACGGCGACAAATTCAATCTCGCTCGTGACCTCCGGGCTCGGTATCACCGTTAATCGTTACCGGACGACACTGCTTGCAAGAATGGCTATGCTGACCGCATGTATCAAGGGCGACCTCGCCGCTTGTCGGGCTTACGTCACTTCATTCCCTGCGGGTTCTGAGCAAGACGCCGCTCAAGTCTATTTGACTACCGTTCTTCTGCAGACGGGCACCACGATCTGCAGTCTTCTGCATTGGGACTGCGCCCCCCCAGCGAACGCACTCTACGTTCTGAGTCTGGTGTCAGAACAGGGTTCGACCAAGATCCCTTCTTTTGAGGTCAGAGGACTTCCGACGGGTTCGCTCATCAAGCTCCTGATGAATGCCGACAGCAGTTGTTCAAACGGGTCAGTTCATCAGCTCAAGACCACCACTTCGGACCGGGAGCCGGTCACTGCTGAGAATTTCCCTCTGCAGGTCAAAATGGCTTCGTTCAGAGTCGCAGCCACTCTGCCTGATTCGACTGTCGCATGCACCAATGCAGTCGCTTATGCATACACAACTCTCGACAGCATCACTCAAGTCGCGGCAGGCTCGCAGCACAATTGCTCTGTTTCAAGTGCGGGCGAAGTCAGGTGCTGGGGCAACAACTCCTCTGGACAGCTGGGCGATGGTACAAAAATTAACTCTTCCGCTTCGGTTGCAGTCTCAGGTTTGACGGCAAGTGCGGTCGTGGCTGGAGGAGCTCATAGTTGTGCGCTCCTTAACGATGGCTCAGTCAAATGCTGGGGAGCTAACAATGACGGGCAGCTGGGTGATGGGACGACGACTAGTTCAATGACGCCAGTCCTTGTGCCTTCGCTCAAAGCTACGGCTCTAGCGGCAGGGAGCACTCACACCTGCGCACTCCTGGCATCGGGCGCAGTCAAGTGCTGGGGATCCAATTACTACGGTCAAATCGGCGCTGGAGTCGCAACGCGGACAAGCTCATTTGTCCCGATTCTCATCGCGGATGTGAACGCAACCGCGATCACGGCTTCAAATGGCCGCACTTGCGCCATTCTCACGGATCGCTCCGTCAAATGCTGGGGTTTACTCGGTTACACCACTCCCGCCAAATTCGATGGCCCCATCAGCTCTGAAGTCCCTGTCAAAATTGAGGGCGTCCTATCGGCAATCGCAATATCGACAGGCAGCCTCCACACGTGTGCCATCATCGAAGGCGGCGGAGTCAAGTGCTGGGGAGCCAATACGTACAAGCAGCTGGGCGCCGAAACCGCTCCAGATTCTCCTCTGACGGCAGTGACTGTTCCGAGTGTGAGCGCCCTGGCGATCGCAAGCGGAGGCGACAGCACCTGCATCCTTCAGAATTCTGACCGAATCAAATGCTGGGGATCTCAGGCAGGTAGCGCCACCTACGGCCGCAGCTTGTCTGGTTCAGCCACCCCCGTTGAGGTGCCAGGCTTAGAAGCCATCGCCATCGCCATCTCCGCTGGCCAATCTCACGTTTGCGCAGTCGTCGCGACCGGAGAAGTTCGATGCTGGGGTGCCAATACCCAAGGGCAACTGGGTGACGGATCAGGGTCCCTCAACATCACTCCCGTGCTCTTGCCAGATGTGCTCGCTTCACAAATCTCCAGTGGGTACTCCCACACCTGCGCTCTCCTGAAAACGGGAGCAGTTCAGTGCTGGGGCCGTAATAACGATGGACAGCTTGGCGATGGAACGAACCAAGGGTCACGCGCACCCGTCACTGTCCCTGGCCTGGCCGCAAGCTCACTGGCTTCGGGTTACTCTCACACCTGCGCTCTCCTGACATCGGGTGAAGTTAAATGCTGGGGCGCAAACTCCTCGGGTCAACTTGGGAACGGCACGAATACGGCTTCCAATACTCCCGTTCTGGTTCCCGGAATCAGTGCCGCATCCATTCAGGCAAATGCCTACAACACTTGTGCTGTCCTCAAAAATGGTGAAGTCAAATGCTGGGGAGCGAACTGGGACGGAATGCTCGGCAATAATACCAAGGTTGCATCCAGCTCTCCAGTATCAGTCGAGGGCCTGACGTCGGTCCTCTCCCTCTCCATGGGTCCGCGCCACGTGTGCGCTGTCCTCGCTGATGCAGTCAAGTGCTGGGGCTTTAACAGCTACGGCGCGCTAGGAAATGGGAATTTTGTAGAATCACTGACTCCAGTCATTGTGACAGGACTGACTGCAACTTCAGTCGCTGCTGGCTCAAACTCAAGCTGTGCGATCACTGCAAGTGGTGAAACACAGTGCTGGGGCTGGGGTGGATTCGGTCAAACTGCAAATGCCACTTACAGCAACACAGCGGTTCCTGGGGTAGTCTCTGGCATCAATGCAACTACAGTTTCGGCCGGATACAAGCACTACTGCGCAATCGTGAGCGGTGGCGCGGTCAAGTGCTGGGGATACATGGAACACGGAAGCCTGGGAGACGGAGTCACTGAGATTTCGGGTACCCCGGTTGAAGTTCTCAATCTGTCAGGGATCCAAACCTTGAACTCGGACGCTTCCCACACTTGTGCGATCACCAGCGCCGGCATCGTCAGATGCTGGGGCAATGGTTACGAAGGACAGGTCCACGCCGGGGTCGAAGGTGGAGAGCCTTCCTTTGTGATCAAGAAGTAAGGCAAAGCTAAGCTTCTGACGCGGGTAATCCCGCACCACTCGCGAAGCAATCCGCTCTTCTCGGGACTGAAGTTGTCCGTAGTTATTGTCACCCCAGCATATTACAATTCCTTCTTTGGAAATCACCAATCGTCTCCTCTTTTAGTGCCAGGCGCCTGCGGAGTCACAGCGCTCGCCGCTGGAGCCTTTCATACGTGTAGTGTGCTCCCGGGTAGATACGTCCATTGCACGGGCAGCAATGTATCCGCAGAACTGGGTGACGGCTACTCAGCCGAGGTCACCAACCTGTCACGGGTTGTGCTAAAATAAATTGACTGAGGATCTCGCTGCTCATCGACGCTTCGAACTACTGTCAACTCAGGAACACCCTTTACAGCGTCAATGGTATGCCGGTCATGTAACTCAATGAAATTACGTTATAAATAAGCCTGCAGAAGCCGATGAAAAAGTCACTCAAATAGTTTGCTTTAATCAACATTGTTCATTATTATTAACATATGTTTAAAAGCGCCCTATTCTGGATCGATGTCATTGGTTTCACCGCTCTCCTGGCCGTGGGTTCAACCCAGGTCTACGGCGATAACAAGGACATCAAGGTTGAACCCGCTGATCGAAGAGAAGTCACTGAAAGGAACGTGGACTCGGCTGCGCTCTCCGCACTCGAAAGTTCGCAGTCCAAGCTGACTTCACTTCTCAAGAAGTACCGCAACACTTCGCAGGAGCCGATCTTCCTGCAGAAACTCGCGGAACTTCAGCAGCAGAACGCTTCCATTCAATTTCGACTCGCGCACGGCGCCGCACATCACGGAAAAACCGCGATCAATCTCAATTCCTACAAAGCGACGATGAGGCAAACCATCGCGACGTTGACTGAACTTTTCAGGAAATATCCACACACCGATGGCCTCGCACCTTCGTATTACATGCGCGGCAAGGCTTACGAAGAAATCGGCGACAACAAATCCGCGACGAACGATTACCTGCATCTGACGAGTCACTATCCCGAAGCGGATGAAACTCCCGCCGCTTTCATGGCGCTCGCCGAATTTGCGATCACCGCGAACGACCATGCCCTCGCGATCACCTACCTCAATGAAGTCGAAAAGCGCCCCGAAACTTCGCATTACCCTTTCGCTCTCTACAAACTCGCATGGGCTCACTACAACCTGAAGAACATTCCGAAGTCTCTGAGCTACGCTGAACGCAACATCGCTTACTACAATGAGCGAAGAAAACCCGTCGAGAAGGGCACCGACTCCGGCGCTTTCAGTTCTGACGATGCACTTCTCGAAAATATATTGATGGATTCGATGGTCTTCTTCTTCGAAGGCTACGAAGAAAAGATCGCGAACTACAAGGTCGGCGAAGCACTCCCCTACATTCACAAGCTCGAAAAAGGTCCGATCGCCGGCAAGATGCTTGCCCGCTTCGCGAAGCTTCTGCGCTCCCACGGCTATGAAGCCGATCTCGTCACCTGGAAGAATCAGGTGCTCGAAGAAGAATATTTCCGCCCCGAAGCTCTCGACGTGCTGATCACGACTTTCGAAAGCCAGATCAACAAACGCCGCTATCCTGAACTCGCGCAGAGCACCAGGGATCTCGTCTCACTCTACAAGAAGGTCAAAGGCAAATACTCTTTCAACAAGGCTCACAAGATCCTGCTCGATACCGCCGAGAGCTTTCAGGAACTCATTCTGAAGAACAAAGGCTCCTCCGGAGTCGCGCAGCTGAGCACCACTCTCGCTTCCGTTTATGACGTCTTCACTCAAGTCGTCGACGAAACGGATCCCCGAATTCCAGAAGTGCATTACAATCTGGCCGAGACGCTGTTTGAGATCAAGGATTACGAACAGGCGACGACTCACTACCGCTGGGTGGTGGAGCATCAGAACTGGGGATCCTGGAACAAGGAACTGAAGGCCGGAAACGTGGCTGACGCAAGCCTCAAGGCCATCGGCAGCCGTTATGAAATTCTCCGCCAGAAAGGCCTGATTCCGACCGATGTGAAACCGGTCACACTGCCCGCTTCAGGCGAAGTCAAAGTCAATCCGGTGCTGGCCGAATGGGTCAACTGGGTGGATACCCACATCGACAAGACCAAAAGTCCGACGGACAAGTTCTACTTCGAAGCCAATCGCGCACTTTACACGCAGGGTGACGTCAACCGTGCCGTCGAACGCCTGATCAAATTCGCGCAGAAGTATCCTTCATCGGCCAGCGCCCTTCCTTCGGCCAGTCTGGCTCTCGACACTTACATCACCAGCGGTAAATGGGATCAGACTTATGATCTCGCCGTCGATTTCCAGGACATCAAGGTCTGGAAGAACTCTGAATTTTCCAAGCGCCTCTTTTCCGTCGCGGCTGATGCTTTCTACAAGAAGGTCGAAACCGCTTATGCCGCCAAAGATTACGGCAACACTCTCAAGCTCTCTGAAAGGTTTCTGAAACTCTATTCGAAGAGCGCGCGATTGCCCGAAACACTCACTCTGGCCGGGGGAGCCGCCCTGGCTTCGCAGGACAAGGTCAAAGCCGATGAGTACTACAGCCGTCTCATCGCTGAAGCCCCGCAGTCCACAACCGTCAGCAATGCCTACCTGGCCCGGGCCTCGATCGCCGAAGAGAAGTACTCCTTCAGGGACGCCGCTCACAATCTGAAGGAATACCTGAGAACCGCGACTCCGGCCCCGAAAGACCCGAACGCGATCCGTCGCCGCATCCTCATGCTCTCCTGGTTGTCCAATGACTCCCTTGAGCTCAAGACGGCGCTCGAGTCCAAGGCTCTCTGCACCGAAGCGCTTGCGTCGGAGTGTGATCGCTACGCCGCGCTTCAAGGCTTCGGTTTCGCATCCAATCCGAAAGTGGCTTATGAACGCGCCAAAGACGCTCCCAATGAAAATCGCGCCATCTGGGGGGCCCTCGCTCTCGAGAAAATGGACGAGTTCGGTTTCAGAGATCGTCTGATCCTGATTCGTCAGGTCGCCTCACATTGGGAAGAGCTCGACCCACTGGTCAAATTCAAACTGCTCCCACTCATCACGAAGAGCGTGCCTGCGGCTCTGCGCCTCAACCGCACGACCATCGCTGAGACTGCTCCGCTGAGAGCCGATGAGAAGTACATCACTCGCCGCATCGAGGCGATTCGCGAAATTGAGAACGCTGTGACCAAAGTCATGAATCTCCCCTGGGCGGAGATCAAGGCGCAGGCCCTGAGTGAAGCTGCCTCGCTCTATGCCGATCTGGCCTCCGATCTTCAGAAGCTTCCGGCACCGAAAGGGACCGCAGGTCCTGAACTCACCGCTTACGAAGACATGATCCGAAAAATCGTCATTCCCTTCGAAGAAAAGGGCAACGACCTGCAAGGCAAGGCTTACGAGATGGCGTCCGTCTTTGCCATTCAGCAGAAAGCCTTCCAGCAGATCGCCGACCCCTACTTTCAAGCCAATCCTTCGCAGTCCAAGGCTCGTGAAAAGGGCCGAAACAATTCTCGCCAGAAGACCCGCAAAGTCGCCTCGCTCAACACGCAGTTGATGGATCGTCTGGATTCCGAAGGAGACTGGGACAGCGTGGATCCGAAGAGCAAGAATGAAATGAAACGACTGAAAGGTCTCTGGGCTCAGGCCATCGAACAGCATGTCTGGCAACAGGCCGCATTCTTCAGCCAGGAGATGAAAGAAAAGAAGCTTCCGGAGGGTTCAATGGGTCTGGTTCGCGCGATCACCCTCGCGAATGCCGGCGCCCAGGCCGAAGCCCTGATGGAGCTCGAATCCACTCGCAGGAAGCTGACTCCCAAAGCGCAGCTTCTCAGTGCGGAAGTACTGATCGACTTCTACTGGGCTGTGGATGCCAAGGACAGGATTCAGGCCGTGATCAAGTCTCTTGAAGGCTCACATCCTGAAGATGCTCTGAAGCTGAAGCTCGACTTCGCTCCTCAGGTCGCTTCGAACAGCCCCAACGCTTCGGCGTCGACTTCAGTTCCCGAAAAGAAAAAGTGAAGAATTGATCATCCGGGTCAGGGCGACCGCTACCCGGTCCTGGGCAGCGTGCGCTTCGGCCTTGTGACTGGACGTCGTCTGACTGAGAACGATGAACGGGATGAATTCGACCGCTGTTCGTCTTTCATCAAAACGCGGAACATAACCTGACAGGTGATAGCTCCCCGTCAAAGTGCCGGTCTTGGCTCGCACCACTCCCTCGGCCACGGTACCCTTCATCCGGGTCGCGAGAGTGCCGTCCACTCCCGCGATGGGGAATGCGTCCCAAAGGTGACTGAAGTTGTCTTTAAACGGCGCTTCCCGGAGAGTCACCATCAGAGCCTGGCTCGTCACCTGACTTTTTTTGGAGAGTCCGCAGCCGTCATAGAGCACCACCTGATCGAGAAAATATCCGGGGATCGGAGTCACCTTTGCGAACTCCGCATTGACCAACCCGATCGTCGAGATGAATTCCTTCATCACCTTCTGGCCCGCAAGCAACAGCGAATCACTCTCGTTGCCACGTACGCTGCCCAATTTTCTCTGAAGATCCTCGCCGATGAAATTGATGCTGTCTTTCACGAAGGGCTTCATGATTTCTGAAAGGGGTGGAGAAGAGAGCGTGAAGCCCGGCGCGTCCGTGAGGGGAGCCCTCTGAATGAAAGGCACGTTTCGATCCAGTTCAAGCACGATCCCCTGTTCCTCGAGCGCGAGGATGAGAAGATTTCGAATCCAGCTTTTCGCGTCGTGAATCGGAAGATCAAACGAGACGGGATCGGAACCGGCTTTCCAGGTCCCACTGATCAGGTAACGACCGTTCGGCATGCCGTTCACGGAAATCGGCTCCACCCGCAGATTCGTGCGAGTGCCGCGCACGATGCTGAGTTCAACCGGAGTTGCCACACCTTTGGACTGCCACGATCCGGACGTCGGCCCTCGCACTTCATAGGAAGCGCAGTTCACATCCAGGTTGAAAGATTGAGGAAGCGCACCATAACACTTGAGTTGATCGGATTCATCCCAACCTTCAGGAAATTCGAGATGGTCCCACCGTGGATCGGCCGAGAACAGGTCAAGGGTGCCGGTGATCTTCTGAACGCCGGCGGCCCCGATCTTTTCCGCGATCTGATTCACTCGAGTGCGATTGTTCTCTCCGAACTCGCTCATTCCCCAGGTGGGATCCCCTCTTCCGAAGAGTTTCAGATTTCGGATCTGATGCGACGAATTCGTTTTTTCCCACTGGACGTCCGTCGTGAATCTGAAGGAAGGTCCAAGGTATCTGAGTGCGGCAAGTGAAGTGAAAATCTTGCTCACGGATGCAGGCGGAAAATAAATGCGTTCATTCTCCGCGTAGGGAGACGGCCCCAGGAGTTCAACGCCGTATTGCACAGGTGAATTTCCGGTGGGATCCAGAATTTTTCCCCAGTTTGGAGGAGTATCCTTGTGATCATGTCCGAAGATGCTTTCAGAATCCGGGATGCTGATGCGCACTTCGCCTGCGGCCAGAAGTGAAGCGCCGGAACGGCGAGACTCGCTCGCCGCTTGCGCCGTCGAAAACGTGAGCGCCAAAGGCACAAGAAGCCAGCGAGCCCACCTGAAAGACACCGCATCTGAATTTCTGGACAAGTGATTCATCGCGCCCCCCCGAGCAGCTGGAAACAGCACTCCCGTTATTTCGCGGAAAATCTGAAAACGCAAATATTCGGCCGTGCGAACTCACCGCGCGAGATCCGGGACTGGGGTTCGAGCATTTTCCATTTTGTTCATTTCTCCGCACTGTTTCGCATTTCTTCGAGTTTCATGACGCCGCAACAGGATCCTCGGATCGTGACGCAAAGCGGGAGTTTTCAAGAACGCAAACTCGGATTTCAGTGATTTGGACCAGAAGTGCCGAAAGCTCTCAATTCGATTTTAAGAGGCTTTGGCGAGGTCAGAAGCGGGGGCCGCGGGTCCAAGCTTAACTGCAAGTGAGCAAAGTCCAGTCAAAACGACTGTCAAAAGTCACTTAAGTGCATGATTTTACGATTGAATAAAAGTCGACTTAAATAGTTTGCTTTTGTTTAGTATGTTAACTAATATTAACATATAGATCGAACGGAGAATTCAATGCGTTTCCAATGGGTATGCCTCCTCAATTTAATCCTTCTGCTCGCCTCACCGGTCGCTTTCACCGTGAGCACATCCGCCCACGCCGCCGATGGTCGGCAGAAGGTCATCGATTTTGAAGACGAAGTCGTCGAAGGCGTGAACAAGCGCCCTCTCGATTCCGTGAGCCAGCTTTCCGAAAGAGATCGCCGCCGCAAGAAACCTCACCTCTACCGCAAGCGCCACTCATTCAAGAGTGAGACTGCGCAAACCCTTTCCGAAATCAGGTACGTACAATGAGCCAGTTTGTTGTCACGACCCGCATTGGCGGTCTTCAGAAAAGCCTGGTCTGGAATGCGAAAGCTCCGCTCGGCCTTGGACATCCATTTCGCTGGGTACTTGAGAAGACCGCAACGGGCTTTCGAGTTCGTGAACTCAGCACTTCCCTGAATCAGGTTCAAAAAGCAATTCTTCATGAAGTGAAGATGCCGACCGGTCCGGGCGAGGAGCACAAGGAAGTCACCCTTCGGCTCTCCGACCAGTTCCAGCTCGACATTCGCTCCGCCTCACATGAAACGAAGTCCGTGCGCCACCTCAAGGTCGTGCATACCGATGATGGTCTTGATATTGAGAACCTGAAATGGTTCAAGAGCTCGCTCAAATACGCAGTGATGGCAGTTGCCTCCTTCGTCGTGATGACCGCCATCTGGCCGAAACCCAAAGCCACCGACATGGTCCTCATCCCTGAACAATTCACGAAGATCGTGCTCTCGCAGCCAATCAAGGCTTCGGCCCAGTCTTCCGGTGGCGCAGCAGCCAAAGCCGGAAACAAGGAAGCTCAAGTCGCCGTCAAGAAAGTTGAAAACGCCGCGATCGCTCAGGCCTTCCGCGCCAAAGCTCTCAACAGCGCGGTCAGCAGCCTCCTCAAGGGCGGCATGACCAGCCTGCTCGCTCAGTCCGACCTCGTTCGTGGCCATCAGAACGTCGCGAACGCAGGCAGGATTCTGGATTCAAAATCCAAAGACCTCAGCAACACGGCACTCACGGTCGGCGATCTCAACACTCCGCAGGTCAAAGTCGCCTCTCTTGGTGGCGATGGCGTCTCCGTCGGTGGCGGCAAGGGCGTCGGATACAAATCCGGCGAACATGCGGGCGTCGAAGGCCAGGGCAAAGGACACGTGAAGTACTCTCCGATGGTTTCGGGTGATCTGCTCGGCTCTTCCGTTCAGGAAGGTCTGACCAAGGACGAAGTGGGCGAAGTCATCCACCGTCATCTGAGTGAAATTCGTTATTGCTATGAATCTGCCATGATCCGGTCACCGGATCTTGAAGGAAAGCTGATCGTGGATTTCGTCATCGGCGGAGTCGGATCAGTGAAGACAACCGCTGTGAAAACATCCACGCTGCCGGACCCTCGTCTCGACGATTGCATCCTGCGCCGATTGGTGACTTGGAAATTTCCAAATCCCAAAGGCGGAATCGACGTCGCTGTGAGCTATCCGTTTATCTTTAAAACTCTGGGGAGATGAGAATGAAAAACTTTACGATAATTGCCTTGGCCTGGCTCGCGCTGTGCGCAGTGACTGCTGAAGCAAAACCGAAGAAATCTGAAGAAAAGCCTGCTCCGGCTCCGAGCGCCACACCCGCAGTGCCAGTCAACTCCGCGGAACAGGTGGACGTCAACAGCATCAAGGAAAAGTACTGGGCTCGCGGCGACGAATCCGAACTCGGAGTCGTTCAGAACCGACTCTATTCGAAGTCCCGCAAAGTCGAACTCAGCCTCTTTGGCGGCGTGACGACCAGCGATCCATTCCTCAGCATCAAGAATTACGGCGGCTCCGTCGGTTTTCACTTCAGTGAGTACCTGGCTGCCGAAGTCATGGCCTGGAAATACGGCGCCAGCGGTTCGAACGCTCTTGAAGTTCTGCAAGATCCTACCGGCGCCAACTCCAATGCCAACATCAACAAGCCAAAATCTTTCATCGGTGCAGAAGCCGTTGGAAGCATCTTGTATGGTAAACTCAGTCTCCTCGGCCAGAAGATCATCTACTTTGATCTCCATCTCGCCGGCGGCGCCGGAATCACCGCAACTCAAAATGGCAGCTACTTCACCCCTTCAGTCGGCATCGGCCAGCAGGTGTACCTGACCCAGAAGCTGACCCTCAAGATTGACTATCGCCTTCAGCGTTACAACGAGGAGATCATTGACCGGATCAAGACCTTGAGCCCGTCGTTCAACAAGTCCATCGGCTCGCGCGTGAACTTCAACAACTCCATCATGATCGGCGTGAGTTACTTCTTCGGTTCCAATCCAGGTGACCAGAAGCCAGGAGATGTGAAATGAAAACCTCAGGGCTTCGCACTGCACTCATTCTGTCTCTCAGCTTCACGGCACTGACAGCTTCGGCCACCTCGGCTCGGGCTGACACTGCTGCCCGATCCTTCGGCTCCAAAGCCTGCACGGATCAGGAAAAGTGGACTTTCAGTGACGCCATCTCGGGAGAATCTCGTGAAGAGATGAGTTCCTTCCTCACCGGAAAAGTCAGTCCAGTCCGGGGCTTCGCCGAAGGACTCTCAGTTCGCCGAAGCTACCCTGGAGGCGAAGCTCGACTCTTCGCCGAGTACTGGATCTCACGCGCGCTCTACAAGGCCAAGCTCTATCACATCGCTTTTGCCGGCTTTTCGAAGATCGTTTCATACGCTCCGGAAGCTGAAATCGTCGGCATTCAGCTCACCGCGATGGATTGCCTCAACCGAATTCACGAACAGTATCCTGCGATCGCTCTTCCGAAAGCCGGCTACACGAACATCCCACTGCTGTTGAACTTCCCGAACCGGGAACCCGCCTGGGATTACACGACCAAGTACCTCAAGGTTCAGATGAGCCAGGGCGCTTCGAAGTCGGAGACTCAGGAAGCCGTGAAATTTCTGAAAGGTGCCGGCGCGTACGAAGAGTACGGCCAGGCCCTTGTCTCCGCGAAACAGAATCAGCACGGTGTCGTCGTGCAGAAGTTGAACGCTTTCTTCGCACGACCGACCGTTCCTGCTTCTCTCCAGAAGAACCGCGACTATGCCCACCTCGTGCTGGCTCGCTCCCTCTTCACTCTGCAGAAGTTTGAGCTCGGTGCTCTTGAGATCGCCAAGATCAACAAGAGCTCCAACGAACTCTCAACCGCTTTGTCGGAACTCTCCTGGAATTACCTGATGGATGACAAACTCACTGAAGCCATCGGCGCAGCCATGAGTCTTCAGGCGGGAGGACTTCGCAAGACCTTCTCTCCTGAAGCTCCCATGGTCATGGCCATGGCACTCAATGAGCTCTGCCAGTTTCCAGAGTCCATCCGCGCGGTCTCCCAATTTCGTCGCTCCTATGAGAAATCCTACCGCTGGCTGGGACGCTGGAACAAAGCCCGCGACTTCGCACTTTACAATGAAGCCGTCAAGTTTCTGCGCAAACAGAGCACCGTGCCTGAACGCGTGGCGACTGAATGGGTGCGGTCACCCGTATTCATCTCCCACCAGGACGAAATCAACCTTCTCTTCACTGAAAAGAACAGCAGCCAGTCCCTCGGCAAGTCCGGTTCTTCAGAACAGAAGAAGCTCGCGGGCTCAGTCGTGGGAATGGTCACCGCTCTGAAACCGAAAATCCGCACCGCTCGCTCTCAAATGAAGGCTGGCGACAATCTTCCCCGCTCCCTGCAGCTGGATCTCGCGAGTCTTCGGGATGAAGTCACTCACTTCAAGCGCATTCGAAGCGCGGCCGGCACCTGGCACATGATTCTTAAAAATCATGACAAAGGCGTGCCGACTCTCGAAAAGAGCCTCGTCGCTCAGGTCGAGAAGCACCTCGTGAACCGAAGCGAAAGAATGTTTGAGCAGCTCGAGGAGATCGCTGAAAACAATCAGTTGATTGAAGTCGAGATCTACAACGGCGCCAGTCAGGACATCATCTGGCAGAACGCTCACCCTGAATACAAGAAGATCGCTCAGCAGATGAACGCCGATGCCAAGGGTCAGTCGGCCGAGAAAGTCTGGAACTGGGGACGAGCTCCCGCCCAGATGGACCAGGATGACGGCGACCGCGTCGAAGTCTGGGAAGATGAACTGGGATCCTTCAAAGCCAACATGTTTGACAACTGTTCCAGCAAGGAACGCTACCTCGCAATCAGAAAGAGCTTCCGATGAGCACGAAACACATTCAAGTCATCTGTCATGATCACAACTCCGTCCTCGCGGCATCCTTCGTTCATGTGAGCGAAAGCGGAGGCGAACTGGTCGTCAAATCAGAAATGTCTGACCCGGTCTTCGCGATCAAATCCAAGATCTTTCTGGACATCCTCGACGAAACCACGGGCCAGTCCATCCACGTGCAGGCCCGTCTGGCTCAAGCCGTCAGGCAGGAGAAACAGTGGACTTATCTGATCCGCTGGACCGCCTGCCCGGCACTCCTCAAGGGCCTGATTCAGGCTGCCTGAGCCCTGGCACTCACCCGAGCCGCAACCCCTTGCACTCTCCCAGCAGGTGCCGGTCCCTGTGGCGGCCGAAGGCTGGCCGTGCTATGACTGATCCATGGAAAATCCTGGTGAAGGTCACGGAAATGCTGCCGGACGAGCTAAAGAGGGCGTGATTCTGGATGAACACGGCTCCGTCCTCTATGACGGCTCCGGCGGACCCGCAAATGCCTGGAACTCGGGCGGTCGCTCGAGTACCGCCTATGCAGGCCGCACTCCCATTGCCTGGGGTGGCGGCGGAATACTTCCGAAAATCATTCTTGCCGTGGTCGTCGGTGCTCTCCTGTTTCTCGGCTTCGGCATCGTCGCGATCGTGCTTGCAGTCATGCTCGTCACTTTCATCCTGAGAACGCTTTATTTCATGATCACGGGCGCACCCCGCCCGCCGCGATCCAAATTCACTTTCATCGTCAAACGCTGAGCCAGTCGCCCGGAAGGGCGGCTCGAAAGATAATTTAAAGAGTGTTTCGAAGTCGTGGTGGTTTCACAAGAAGCCCGGTCCCTGGAGAAGTGTGAGTCGCGCGACCTGAGCGTACACAGTGTACGCTGACCTCAGAAACATTTTGCTCGGCGACAGTCCTTACCTGGATTCGCACAAAAACACTTTTTCAATTTCCTGGCTGGCATATGCAGCTCACGAATGAGCCTGTTCCAGTCGAACCGCCTCGCGGGCGGGCGTTCGGTAGGCGAGTCCAGCTGCAACGGCGAGGGCGGACCCGAGAAGCAAAGTCGCATTCAATCCGATCCAGCCTGCGAACACCCCCGCTCTGAAGTCTCCCAGATCATCTGATACCGAGATCATCAGAAGCGTGACCGCCGCAACTGAACCCATGCTCTCTCTCGGGATTGAACGCAGCAGCCATTCGTCCCGCACCACCACACTGATGCCATCAAAAAATCCGATCAGGAGTGCGATCGCCAGAATTGCAGTGAGGCCGGGCGCCGCAATCAGGCCCATCGTCAGAATCCCGATGCCCAGAAGGGAGACGGAAAAAAGTCTGCGGGTATGCTGGGAAATCCACCGAACCGGGAGCCCGAAAGAGGCGAACATCGCTCCGAACGCGATCATCCCACGGACCGTTCCCATTTCATGCGGGTTGATCCCGTGACGTGCCAGAAGAAAAGGCAGAAGCGCCGAGGATCCGACGAAGAGCATGACCAGACTGTCTGCCACCCACGCCTTGAATGCCACCGGAGAGTTTCGGAACGACAGCCAACCCGTCCGCAAAGCCTCAAGCCAGACTGCTTTTGGAATTTCAGGAACGATCACTTCACCCGACTCTTTGATGACTTCCGACTTCATGAGGAGGACGATCGCCGAGAGAGCCAGACAAGCCACAGCGATCGCGGGCGCAAGTTCCGTCCGACTGAACAGCAAGGGTCCCAGAAAAAGGGCGGACTGCCAGGAGAAGACATTCCATTTGGCCAGGGAAGCGCTGGAGCCTCCCCGACTGACCACACCAGAAAGGGTCTTCACATAGAGAATGGAGCGGATCTGACGCAGAAAACTCGTCGCCATCGCAAATGCGAGGAGCGCTCGCGGGCTGTCACTGAACCCGAAGAACATGAGGGTGGCGAGGAGTGCCAGCGACGACTGCAGAAGAAAGAGCGCGAACCCGGAGCGCCTGAAGAACCGGTCCACAATGAAACCGCCGAACAGGAGGGAAATGAGATTGGCGATGAAGAATCCCAGTCCCAGGCTCCCCATCGCGAGGTAGGACCCCGTGGTCCGGTAAACCTGAAAGGACATCCATACCGTCAGAATCTGAAATCCCAGCGCGCCCAACCCCCGGGAAAGGAGAAGGGCGATCACGAAACACGATCCGAGCTCAGCTCCGTCAACAGCACATGAAGGATCAGAGTGGCGGTGAAATACTGAAAGAGAGATGCCGCTTCAGAATACTGGTGCGAGATTCTGAGTCCCGCGCCCAGGGCGAAGAAAGTGACTTCACTCAGCAGAAAGCCGACTGCCGCCCAGAAATCAGCCTTCTGCCGTGAACTTCTCAGGCTGAACACGATCGCGAGCACAAGGCTGATTCCTGAGACGGCTTCGAGCGCCGCGATCCCGTAAAATCCTCCACCCACCCCACCGGGCAAGGATGCGATGATCGTCGTCGCGAACTGTTTGCTGAACCAGTCGGGCACTCCCCCACCCGCGAACTTTTCGACGGAAGCATGCAGAAAAGTGAAGGCGAGGAGGAGCTTGAAGAGGAGACTGCCCAGATTTTTCTGATTCGAAGTCAAAGCGGAGGTGAAGTTTTTCATGCGGATTCCAGTCTTTTTTTCAGGACGATGAAAGTGTCGCAGCCGGCCTGACTGCGGCGGACCACGTCGAGTGACAATGCTTTGGGCAGAGTGCGCAGGAGCTCGATTCGGTGGAGCTTTCCGCCCGTGATCATGGGAGCGATCGAGACGAGGACTTCGTCAAAAAATCCAGTGGCGAGGAACTGGCGAAGAATTCGAGGGCCTCCTTCGACCAGCAGCCTGAATTTTCCCCCAGCCCGGAGGGAAGGGAGCGAAGAAAGCGCTTTGCGCACGTTTTTCTCAAAATGAGGTGATTCGAATTCGAGCTCCGTTTCAATCAGTTTGAGGCGACCGCGCTCGTGAAGCATCAGACCCTGAGTTTTTCCGATGACGTACGTGTCTCTCGGTCCCTGAGTGAGATCCTGGAGGCAAGCCTCGCGAATTTTCACACTGGACGTCGCCAGGTGAGAAGCGAGCCGACCGCGCGGATCCATGATCACACGGGCGGGCTGTTTCGCGATTGCCTGTTCATATCCTTCACGCACCGTCAGCTGAGCGCGGTCATTGAGGTAGGTCGAAACTCCGACTGCGATCGCATCATAGCGGGTACGAAGCGAATGTGTGAGAGTCCTTTCCTCTTTGCCACTGATCCACTGGGAACTTCCGGAGTCATCACAGAGCTGTCCATCCAGAGTCTGTGCCCACTTCAGATCCACCGCCAGGGTACGCGCCTCGGATGCATTCATGGGGTAAGAGTTCGTCAGGGCTTCAGTTGCTGAAATCATGCGGCCACCTTTCAGCTGGAGAGTGAGTTTCGGAAGGCCACAGTCCCGATCTGATGATTCGTGCGCAGGACTTTCGCTCGCAGATAATTGCGGTTTGCCTCCTTGAGGTAGACCCCCGTGCCGATTGTTTCGGTCACTTCGATTCCGAGCGCATTGAGCTGGTCGACCTTTTTGGGATTGTTCGTGATCAGGCGGACCCGCGAGACTCCCAGAGCCTTGAGCATCTGAGCGGCCACGACGTACTCGCGGTCATCTTCCTGAAGGCCCAGAAGGGAGTTGGCTTCGTATGTGTCGTAGCCCCGGTCCTGAAGCGCGTACGCATCCAGTTTGTTGTAGAGGCCGATGCCGCGACCTTCCTGACGGAGATAGAGCAGGATGCCGCTTTTCTCGGTGAACATGCGTGTGGCTTCACTCAATTGGTCCCCGCAATCACAGCGCGCGGATTGAAAGACGTCGCCGGTCAGACACTCAGAATGGATTCGCACCAGAGGTGCGAGATCCGGGTTGATCTCGCCAAAACTCAGCGCGATATGCTCACCGCGGTCCGCGAGCCCTTCAAAAGTGGCGAATTCAGCGGTTCCGTGGTCCAGCGGGATCTCCACGGCGCGGCGGATGGTGGCAGTCTTGAGTTGCATTTTCATCTTCTTCTCCCAAAATAATACAGGGTTTCTGCGGGCTGCCTGAATCGGCAACCTCATCGTGAAAACAGGTATATGAGAGCACGGGGAAGAGTGCAGCTGAGGGCCGCGAAGAAAAAATGACGGGATTAGATGGGATTGTTATTACCTGACTATTTTACTTGCAAACGAACTCAGGCTGGACTATAAACCTCCTCGTTCATCACTCAAGGAGTACCCCATGAAAAAGTCATTGATTGTTACCCTGACTCTGGCTGCAGCCCTGATTTCCGCCACCTGGATTCCGGGTGCAAACGCATCCGAACCCGTTGGATTTCTCTGCCAGGCGAAATGCGAGATCATTCAGGACAAGACCGATTCATCCGGGCAATCTGATTTCACTCCGGTGAGATTTTCAAAACTCATCACGTCCATGTACACTTTTGACCGCGATGAAGCGGAATCTTTTCAGCAGCTCCGCGACAAGTGCTCGGTTGCCGGTGGCCAGCTCGCCGCAAAAACCCTGGCTTCGGCCTGCGAAGAAGCGATTTACACCCCTTACGTGGATCAGCTCGTCAATTTCAACTGATCACTCGTCATTCAGAAGATCGCTGCGGGCGCGCTGTAAATCGCGCTGAGCTTTGAAGATGGCTTCGCGAGTTTCAAGTTCGCTCGGTTCACTCTGTTGTACCGGCTGCCCAAGCGGCTGTTGTGGAAAAGCTTCGATCCCTTCGCGGTCAGAAGAATCAATTTCATCTGCATTCAGGCGCATGGATTTGGCCTTCTTGGACTCGATTTTCTCAAGCTTCTGAGATGGCTTTGCTTTGGACGGTGCGGACTGCGCAAGTCCCGCTCGCGTGATCAGAACTGTGGCAAGGAGAAGTCCCGCGATCGCGAGTTTCATACGAGCGAAACGACCTGGTACTCGCGAGTGCCGCTGCGAGTTTCCACATGGATGAGGTCTCCGACTTTCTTGCCCAGAAGCTTCTCACCCAGGGGTGAGTTCGGAGTGATGACCTGAACGGCGCGATCATCCACTTTCGTGATCAAGCCTCCGCCCTGAGGGGCGACATAATAGTAGGCGGTGGCCGAACCGAGTTTCAACTCCACAAGAGCGGATGGCACAATGACATCCTCGGCCGTGTAATTTCGCACGGGCAGGAAGCGGTACATGAGAAGCAGGCTTTTGATTTCCTTGACGCGCTCTCCCGCGGGCTCAGCTTTTTCAGCGTCGGAAAGCTCTTCTTTCAAATACTCTTGAATCTGGTCCAGCAGCTTCTGTTTATCCACACCTCAAGTTATATCGAACCTTTGAAAAGGACACGAGGCCAAACTCGTGCGCGGCGCTTCCACGAGCCGAGTTTGCTCAAGCCGCTTGGCATGGAGCGTGCTTATGCACCCCCTCATGAATGCTGCATCGCTCAAGTTGGCAGGGTTTGCGTGGGTCATGGCTTCTTCTCTCACGCTGACTGCGTGCGGTTCCAAGCAGTCCGGACCCTCGGACGTTCCTCAGGCTTCCTCCAACGGAGACGAAGTCTGCCAGCCTCTGGCAGCAAGCCAGATCGTTTATCCGAACGAAGTCGAAATCCCGATCGTGGGCCCGAACCGCGGCAAACCGATCACTTACGCCAAGGTCTGGTCCGCACCTGCCTCAAAGAAGACGATCATTTACCTGAGCGGCGGACGCGGAGGCTATGATGAGCCAGCCGATGCCGTTTACTCCCGCATGGCGGCCAAGATGGCTCATCACTGTGTTTCCTCGGTTTTCGTGGCCTTTCGCGATGAAGATACCAGCAATCAGGATTATGATCAGGACGTTCTGTCAGCCGTGGAATACGCCCGCGCTCAAGGTTCTAGAAAGATGGTCTTCATGGGCTGGTCCTTCAGTGGCGCAATCGTCGCTGACATGGTGACTCGCGTTCCAGAAATGGTCAGTGCCGTCCTTTTCGCGACCCAGGGCGCCGATACCGGTGGCTTCAGGAAAATGAATGCGAACCAGTCCATCCTCATGTTCCATTCCAAAGCGGACAAGGACCTCGAATCCACTCAGTCTGAAATCGTCTATGACGAAATCCCGGACGGTGTTGAAAAGGTTTACTATCCCCTGAATGGATTCGATCATGCGCTCAAGGGTGCATCCAAGAAAATTGATCCTCTGCTCGAAGCCTGGTTGCTCGAAAAGCTCTAACCGCTTTCGACTTCAGCCGGAATATGACATGAATGATCCAGCATGACGAAACGGCGCTGGCTCTGGATCCTTCTCTTCATTCTGGCAGTCACGATCCTGGGTATACTTGCGACCGGCCTGAACGTGGTGGTCGTTCGCGATTATCAGAAGCTTCTTGATCTTGCCCGCACCCACTCCCAGCAGCTTCCGCAGACGCGGATTCCCTGGCTCACGGTCGTCCTGGGAACCTCCGGATTTCTTGCCGCCATTGCCGCTCTGGTCGTTTTCTTCTTTCGACTGCTTCAGGAAATGCGGCTCAATCAGTTGCAGTCTGAATTTCTGGCAGCCGTCAGTCATGAGCTCAAGACCCCGATTGCCACGATGGAATTGAGCTCCTCGCTTTTGAAAGAAGCGACTCAACCCGAAGAGATCGCCAGTCTCTGGGACTCGCACGATGAAGAACTCAAACGCTTGAAGTTTGAAGTGGAGACGCTCCTCGAAGCGGCACGTTGGGACTCACACGCAGTCAGCACCCGTCGCACATCGATCCGGATGGAAAACTGGATTCAGGAATCTTTCGAGCGCTGGAAGAAGATCCTTGGCCCTTCCGCAGTTCTCATCCGCGAAGGCGAGCCTTTCGATTTCGAAGCCAGAGTGGATCTGAGACTGCTCTCTCTGATTGCCGACAACCTCATGGACAACGCGAGAAAATTTTCTCGAGACCAGACGGCCGTGAAGATCACGACCCATCTCATCGCGCCTCATTCCATCTGGGGCTCCTCGCGCTGGCGAATGGAGATTCAGGACCAGGGCTGGGGCTTTGATCCGTCAGATTCCGGAAAAATCTTCAAACGCTTCTTTCGTTCCAGGAACAAGGCGCCGCAGGCCGTTGCAGGAACGGGACTCGGCCTCTATCTGGCGGCATCCGCCTGTCGAGCGATGGGCCTGAAGATCACGGGGCGGAGCTCAGGCACCGGACAAGGCGCCACTTTCACGCTCGAAGGGAAGAGAAGATGACGACGACTGAACTCAAGCTCAGTTTCAAAGCTGCGCTCCTCGTTGAAGATGAACACCATCTGGCGGAGACCCTCAAGATCGCGATCAAGCGCATGGGCATCCCCTGCTCTCATGTCAAAAACCTGCAGGATGCTCGACTTCACCTGGCCAAAGCTGAAAAGCCCGACCTCGTGATCCTGGATCGACAGCTTCCGGATGGGGACGGGATCACGCTCTGCGCTTCACTCAGAAAACAAGGGTATGCGGGCACCATCCTCATGCTCACGGCCAGAGGCGAAACCGCGGAACGAGTCAAAGGCCTCAATGCGGGCGCCGATGATTACCTGCCGAAGCCTTTTGCCTGGGAAGAACTGAGTGCAAGATTGCTCGCACTCTCAAGGAGAGTTGCACTGCGTCCGCGCGCGAACGTGCCCTTGCCGGGCACGGCAGAGTCTGCCGAGGCAGCCGTCGCATGGGAGCGCGATGAAAAGCGACTGCGCATCCAGGGACCCAAAGGCTGGATGCAGCTCACACCACTCGAATATAAACTCGCTGCTCACCTGATCGAAGCTCAGGGTGAGATCGTCAGCCGCGATGAACTGCTCAAGGAAGTCTGGGGTTTCACGCTTCTGCCGAAGACCCGGACCGTCGATCATTTCCTCGGAAGGCTTCGTAAGATGTTCGAACAGGATCCGGATCAACCGGCGCACTTCGTGACGGTCCGAGGCGCTGGTTACCGATTCATTTCAACACCTGGATCAAGTTCTCAGGGTTAAATTGGACAGGTATCCAAATCACTCATGTGTAAATTGGACACCTATCCAATTTACTGATATATTGAACTTATGCAGGATCGCTACCTCTCAGCACAGATACAAGAAGACCTGGACCGCAAAATGGTATTTCTCGGAGGTCCCCGCCAAGTCGGGAAAACTACCCTATCCAAAAGCCTGGCACATGCGAAGTCGGGCTACTTGAACTGGGACGTACCCAAAGACAGAGAAAAAATCCTCAAAGGCGAGCTTCCCAATTCGCAGCTCTGGGTATTTGACGAAATTCATAAATTCCGAAAATGGCGCAATCTTCTCAAAGGATTCCAGGACTCCAAAGAGGACGGGCAGAAAATTCTCATCACGGGCAGCGCCAAGCTCGACTACTACCGCTTTGGCGGCGAATCACTGCAAGGCAGGTATCATTACTTGAGGCTGCACCCCCTTTCCGTCGCAGAACTTCAAATCTCAACTCCGGAGGATTTCAAGCATCTTCTGCAGCTCGGCGGTTTTCCCGAGCCTTTTTTCGGCTCTTCCGAAGTTCAAGCCAAGCGATGGTCGCGGGACTACCGTTCGCGCCTGATTCAAGAGGATATTGGAAGCCTTGAGCGCTTGCAAGACCTTGGCAGCCTGGAATTGCTTCTCATGAGACTTCCTGACCTGGTCGGATCTCCGCTGTCCATCAATGCACTTCGAGAAGATCTGCAAAAGGATCACAAGACATTATCCAACTGGTTGACGATCCTCGAAAGGGTTTACGGGATTTTTCGACTTCCGCCATTCGGTGCCCCTAAAATCAGAGCCGTAAAAAAGGAGCAGAAACACTATCATTTCGACTGGACTCTCGTTCGAGAGCCTTCACTCAGGTTTGAGAACCTGGTCGCTTGCCATCTCTTGAAGTGGACTCATTTTTTGCAGGACACTCAGGGTCGGGATGTAGAACTGCGCTATTTTCGTGATACCGACAGACGCGAAGTGGACTTTGTTCTGACCGAAGACGGCCAGCCCATCTCCTTCATCGAATGTAAATGGAAGGACGACGGCATTTCACCTGCCTTGAATTACCTCAAGGAGCGTTTTAAAAAAGTCGACGCTTGGCAGATTTCCGCTACGGGCCTCAAAGATTACAAGACGCCTAGCGGAATCCGCGCAATGCCAGCCCGTCTATTTTTAAAAGGTCTTATTTGAGGACCTGGATCAAGTCAGTCGGGTTGACCTTGTTTTTGTTGACGATCGCGCCCCAGTGAAGATGTGGGCCGCTCGCGCGTCCGGTCTTTCCAGCAAGACCGATCAATTCCTTCTGCCCAACCTGCTGACCTTTGGCGACCTTGAGGGCACTCATATGAGCATACAGTGTGTAGATGCCGTAACCATGATCAATGAGGATGGTATTGCCAGTGAAGAACATGTCCCGCGCCAGCGCGATCACGCCCGGCGCAGCGGCGTAGATCGGCGTTCCGACTTTCGCGCGCAGGTCGAGCCCCTGGTGAAAACTTTTCATTTCGCCATTGAAGACGCGCTTGGTGCCAAACGGGCTCGTCATCGCGCTATCGACCGGGTAAGCGAAGGGACCTGTCCAATATTTCACGGGCGTGATCTTTCGGTAGATCGCGGCGACTTCAGCGATGTCTTTCTTGATGAACGCGAGATCCTTTTTCTTCGGATTCGTGAATTTTCCACCCACCTTCAGGATTTCAGATTTGTAATGCCCATCCACGATCTTGATCGGGAGTGAGAGGGATTGAGCTTCGATGGACTTGCCCAGACGCACTTCGACCTTGGCGTCGCTCGGCTTCAAATTGAAAGGGACTGCAATCACCGCACGAAAGGAAGACTCCTGCTCCGTTTCGCCGAGAGCGTAGACGGGATAAATGGTTTTTTCAAAGGTCACCGAAACTGCATCTGCCAGAGTCTTTGGCGGCGTCTTGATCGTGACGAGCACGAGCGTTCCATCCGCGACTTCAGAAGAGGAGAGCGTGGCCAGAAAAGAATCTTTCGAGGAATTGCTCGCCTGAAGCGGCGATGAGGCAGAAACCAGAAGAATCAATGAAAGTGCCTGAACTGTCGTCTTAAATTGCCTGAACATCAGTCGTCCCGTCATTGAAAGTCACTTGGAGCTTCTGCCCCGGATTGACCTGCTTCACGCTCTTGATGACGTGGCCTTCAGGAGTCTTCAGAATCGAGTAGCCCCGGTCGAGCACTTTGAGGGGAGAGAGAGCGTCAAGCTTGCCCATGATCTGATCCAGAGCCGAGCGCCTGCGCTCCACTCTCTGGTTCACCGCGCGTTCGAGCCGGAGCGCGAGGTCATCACAGCGCTGCGCCTGTTCTCTCAGCCGATCCTTCGGATTCACGACTCGCGCCATGAGGTGGGAGAGAAGGTTCTTCCGATGCCCGAGATCTCTTGCGATGAAAGCGAAAAGTCGGTCCTTGGCCTCACCCAGGCGCCTGGAAGTGTCGACCCAGTGCCCGGTCACGATTTCAGCCGCCGCTGAAGGAGTCGGCGCTCTGAGATCGGCCACGAAATCGGAGATCGTGAAATCAATTTCATGCCCCACCGCGGAGATGACGGGCAGCCGGGACTTGGCGATCGCACGTGCGAGATTTTCATCATTGAAGCACCAGAGGTCCTCGATGCTCCCGCCGCCTCGGGCGAGCACGACGATGTCGCCGAGATCATGCTGATTGGCGAGCTCGAGTCCCTTGATGATCTGCGCGGCAGCCGTATCGCCCTGGACCACTGCAGGCACGATCATCACATGAACATTCGGTGCGCGTCTGGCCATGATAGTGAGCATGTCACGAATCGCGGCGCCAGAAGGAGAAGTGACGACTGCAATCCGGTGAGGAAACGCGGGGAGCGGGCGCTTTCGTTTCTGGTCAAACAAACCTTCTGCCGCGAGCTTGGCCTTGAGTTGCTCGAAAGCGAACTGCAGGGCACCGGCTCCCATCGGTTCGACCTGATCGACGATGATCTGATAGGTGCCGCGCGCGGGATAGACAGAGATCTTTCCGCGACAGAGAACCTGCATTCCGTCCTTGAGATCAAAGCCGGGAGTTTTCTTGCGCTGGGCACCCCAACCAAAGACGGCTGCGGAAATCGAAGCACCGTTGTCCTTGAGTGAAAAGTAGACATGACCGGAAGCGGCCGGGCGATAATTGCTGATTTCACCCTGCACCCAGATCTGGGTGAAAGCGGGTTCGACCACGCCGCGGATCTGCGCGGTGAGTTCACTCACGGTCCAGTGTTTCGGCGGGGCGGGAAGCAAGTCGGCTTCTGCGACGGTGGCTTTGGCGACTGCGGTTTTCGCGCGTTCTTCCGGGGTTTCCCGAAGAGTGAGCTTGGGCTTGGACCCAGGTTTTTTTGGCGCAGAGGTTTCGCCAGCAGGCGCGGAAGTCGTGGCAGGACCCTTCGAAGTATCCTTTAAAGCATCTTTCGTAGAATCGGGTTCAGAAGTCGCTCCCGGAGATTTGAAAAGGGGCAGGTCGGAGTAATCGCTCATCTTCTCCAGTTTTGCCATAGCCGCCATTCCATTACCAGTTCAATGGCAATGAATATTTCGCGCCTTGACGTTTGATTCATGAAGCTTTTTCAATTCAACAAATTTGACTCACTCCAACAGCCGTGCCAGCGTCCATGAAAACTAACTTTTGAGGACAGTGATGAAAACGATATTCCTTCTTCTGGCAATGGCTCCCCTGTTTCAGTCGCAAGCCTTTGCAGACACCCTTTTTGACTCGATGGCCATATTCCAAAAGCCTAATTCAGTAACTATTCTTGTAAATGAAAAGGGGCGAGCAAAGCTGAATCAAATCATGCTTTCATTCGCTTCAGAAGAGACCAATATTGCCATGTGGCAATCTCCAAACAAGGATGTGAAGATTCAGTGCTCACGTGGCCAAGCAACTCTGCCCCAAAATGAAGCTTACAGTTGCACTTTTCGTTTCCTACGGTCCCAGAATATTGAAACGGACGCCGTAAAAATGTCCGCTCAAATCAAAATTGAAGAATCCAGTATCACGACTCCGATCGACTTGGTTTTCATCAATAGAAAGCAGGATGTTTTCAAATTCAGCATGAACTCGACAACTCTCACCGCTGAATCAAATAGAACTGAGAATCACTGAGCGACTCCGCGCGCGGCGGGAGCTTGAGCCGCCGCTGTTGCCTGGACCGCAGCTGGCGCCTGAGAATTCGCGATCTTCTTGTAGATTTCAAAGGACTTCAGGTAATTGACCGCTTCTCTCACCTGATAGTCATCTTTGGCGACGAACTTCTGGGGAGCGAGGTCTTCATCCAGCTTCTCGACTTTTTCCTTCTTCTTGCCGAGGGCTTCGAGTTCTTCTTTTTTGTACTCTTTGGAAGATTCTTTGCCAGGGACTTTCGGCGCAGTGCTTAAATCACCCGCCACATCGCCATCGGGATTGACCATGTGACCCTTGAGGTCGCGTTCACGAAAGACTTCCGCTTTCCGACGCGCTTCGGCGAGAAGCTTGCTGTCGAAATCATCGAGCAGGATGTCCGGCTGCACACCCTTCTCCTGAATGCTCTTGCCACTCGGAGTGTAATAGCGAGCGATCGTGAGCTTGAGACCCAGGTCGGGTCCGAGTTCAACGACAGTCTGCACGGAACCTTTTCCAAACGTCGGAGCACCCATGATGATGGCACGGTGGTGATCCTGAAGGGCGCCAGCCACGATTTCAGCGGCGGACGCGGAGCTCGAATTCACGAGAATCGCGAGGGGGAGCTCCTTGCGAGCCATCCCCTTCTTCGCGTAACGCACTTCCTTCTGATCGCGGTTGCGACCGATGGTGGAAACGACCACGCCTTCATCAATGAAGAGCGAAGACACGTCGACGGCCTGGTCGAGCAAGCCGCCCGGATTGGTGCGCAGATCAAATACGAGACCTTTCAGTTTTCCATCCTTCTCGAGCTTGTCGATGGCTTTTTTCATGTCGGATGCGGCGTTCTCATTGAAACTCGCGAGGCGAACGTAACCGAACTGCGGCTCGACGATTTCCGATTTCACGGACTGCACTTTGATGGTTTCGCGCTTCACGGCGATGTCCTTGATCTTGTCAAAGCCGTCACGGTAGATCGTGAGGACGACATCCGCACCATTCTTGCCACGCATCTTGGCGACCGCTTCGACCAGAGTCATGCCCTTGGTGCTTTCGCCATTGATCTTCACGATGCGGTCATTGGGCTTGATGCCGGCCTTCCAGGCGGGAGTGTCCTCGATCGGCGCGATGACGGTCAGGACATTTTCCTTCATCCCGATTTCGATGCCGAGACCGCCGAACTTGCCGCTCGTGTCGATCTTCATGTCTTTCCAGATTTCAGGCGGGAGAAAATTGGAGTGTGGATCGAGAGTTTCGAGCATGCCTTTTATGGCGCCGTACATGAGATCTTTGTTCTTCGTGCCGTCGACGTAGTTGGTTTCGACGAAGTTCAGAACCTTCTGAAAGAGTTCGAGGTTCTCGTAGCGTTCGTTGGTGGTCGGCATCTCACCCGTGGCGGTCGACGAGATTGAATTCTTCACACCTGACTGGGGAGCCGCGGTCTTCGGTTTTTCCTTGCCCGTGCTCTCTTTCGCAAAGACCTGGCTCGTGATCGCCAGAGTGGGAGAAACCAGGGAGAGTGCGAGGAGCAGGGAGAGCGAAGGCGCCGCGAAGATTTTTTGGGTCATTGGAAAAGGGTAAACTAATTGGATACCCACTGCAATGGATTGACTGCGATGTTTTTCGCTCGAATCTCGAAATAAACCGGAGTGCCCAGATCATCCGTCACGCCAATGGTTTCGCCTGCCGCGACCGCTTCGCCGGTCTTCTTTCCCAGGGTGCCCATGTGGCCACAGAGCGAATAGAAATGGTTCCCATGATCGATGATGGTGATCTGCCCGAAGGTCGGGAGCTGACCGGAGTAAGCCACTCTGCCGGCGGAGACCGCATGGACCGGCTGATTTTTCCCAGTATCAATGTCGATGCCCTTCTTGAAGATGTAGAGGTTCGAGCGGGTGTCAAAAAAACGTCCGAACTGGGAGACGATCTTTCCGGAAACCGGAAGGGTGAGCTTCCCTTTCAGTTGCCCGAAAGCGCCTTCGTACATCGCTTTGGAAACGAGTCTTTCCGTATGCTCAGCATCCTGAAGCTCGATGCGAGCATTGAAATTCTTGATCATCTGCTCGACTTGCGCCTGGGAGGTCTTGAGAGTCCGGTAATTTTCCAGCTGCGCCACCCGCTCAGCATGATTCTTCTTCAGAAGCTCCGACTGGAGCTGGCGGTTGATTTCGAGAATGCCTTCATTTCCTCTCAACTCCTGGGCCAGGTAGGCGAGCTGCTGCTTTTCTTCGAGGATCTTGGATTCGAGCTGGTCCGCGTCCGCGAGATCGACTCGGAGGGCTTCGACTTCCTTGAGGCCCATCTCCACGAGGTTGGCGAGGACTCGGCGTCTGGGGCCGTCCAACTTTTCCTTCTGATCAAGCTCCAGAGCATTGGGCTGTTCTTTCATCGAACGCGCGAGCTCGGTCAGGGACTTGCGAATCGCCGACTGCTGGGTGGCGACGCGTTCGCGCAGAACTCCGCGACGGGTTTCGAGCTCACCGATCGTGGATTCGAGCTCTCCGACGCGCTTGCGACTGAGGTCATGCTCTTCGCGCTGAAGCTTCAGCAGCGCCTGGATCTTTCGAATGTTGGCTTTGGCTTCGTTCTGACCCTTGAGACCTTCGATCATGCCGCCCTCAAGTCCAAGGACCTGACTGCGGATGACTTCGAGCCGTTCCGAGAGATTGGTCTTCTTGAGTGAGGGCACGCTGGCATGAACGCGGCTCGTGAACGCGCAGGTGGCAGTGATAGCCATCACGAACGTCAGCGAAACTGCGAAGGAACGCGTGAGTTTCCGCACTCAGCCCCGCGTCTCCGACGTGAAACCGAAGACTGAAGCCATGAGTCCGATCGCGGCTCCGGCAAACATGAAGCTGACACTCATCATCGCTGAAGGCATCTGAAGACCCGCGAGAAGGGGCGAAAAAGCCCGTACATGAATGGCAAACCAGGTGACTCCGAAGAACCAGCCAACCGCGGCCAGTGCGCCACCCGTGAGACCGACGCTCATTCCTGAAAAAAGTCCGGGCAGACGAAGCTGCAACTGAGTCGCTCCCCACTGCCTCATCATGCCAAGGGCGTCGCGGTGCAGTGCGGAATTGAGTCGCGCGAGCTGAACGAGGCCGGTCATGAGCGCGACGGCAAGTCCGATGATCAGAATCTGCGTGACCCATTTCACGGCTTTGAGCGCTCCGACGATCGTCTTGTGCCGATCCTTCGAACTGTCAACGATCTGAATGCCGGGGATTCCCTTGATCGCATCAGCTGCCGAATCAGGCAGAAGGCCTGAAACGGAAACATAACGAGGCACGATCTGATCCATTTCTGAACCCATGCTCTGAATTTCCTTCGAGAGCTCAGGGTACTGTGCGTCGAGGTCCTTGATGAATTCGGCAGGAGCGACCAGCTTCACGTCAGTCGATGCCCCTGGCATCGCGTCTGAAGTGGGATGGGCGCCGACCTGTTCACGAATCGAGTCGAGGATTCTGGATTCATCCTTGGCTTCGACTGAAGCATCAATGAAGGCCGTGATCACCTGCTCGCGCTGGAGGCGGTGAACGATGGGGTTGAGACCCGCCTGAAGCCAGATCAGGAATCCAGCCAGGAGCATGAGAAAACCGACTGCGACCGATGAAAAGATCTGACTCAGAGTCGAAAGGCGCCACGGCCGAAGGGCAAGCTTCAGTACGTACACATGGCCTCCTCAAATCCCAGCCGGCCAGCGGTGAGAACAGCGCAACGCTTTCGCACGCGTCTCACGATCTCGCGGTCATGAGTGGCGATCACGCAGGTGGCACCATTGATGTTGTTCTTCATCAGAAGGTCCATCATGGACCAGGTGTTTTCCTTGTCCTGCGCGCCGGTCGGTTCATCACCGATGATGAGCTGGGGTTGACGGACCAGAGCGCGCGCGATGGCCACACGCTGCGCTTCGCCGCCTGAAAGGGTATTGGCGAGCTTGTCGCGCTTCTGCACGAGGTGCAGGCGACCGAGCACTTCTTCAATGCGAGTCTTCGCTTCGCCGCGAATGGAGCGATGCCCCGCCAGTGACAGCGAAAGTGCGACGTTGTCAAAAACACTGAGGTCCGGGATCAGACGAACATTCTGCGGGACGTAACCCACGGACTGCCGGATCGCACGCAGAGTGGAAGGAGAAACCGTGGCGAGGTTGTAACCGAAAAGCGAGATGCTGCCCTGGGAAGGCGCTTCTTCAGTGGCGAGGATGCGCAGAAGCGAGGTCTTGCCAGCTCCACTGCCGCCGATCACATAGATGAATTCGCCTTTTTTCAGATCGAGATTCACCTGATCAAGCACTCGAACCTGATTGTGATACCACTTGGTCACACTCGATAAATGAATCATCTCACCGCTCTGCTTTGCTTACCGTACTGGTAATGACTGTCATTTGCGTCTGCGCCGATTTCACCGAATTCCATCCAGTGGTCTCCAACGCCCGTTCATGAAAGGGACTTCCGCTCCCTCATTTCCTACGATAACGGTTTTTTTGGAAGATTGGGAAAATTACGTGCCCTCTGACTCGCCGCCCGGGCCGCCCATGGCGTCAGGACAGTCAGAATTTTGGCGAAAATTGACATACTTCACTGATTTCACCACACTAGTCGAGCCGTGAAAAAAGCCCTGACTTATCTTATCGCCTATTCAGCATGGACGGTGGGCTTTCGCCTGATCGCGCTGACGCTCATCACCTACTTTCTGATGGCCTCGGGCGCCAAGTTTCAGGAAATCAGCGATACCTTCGCTGCCAATGAAATCGGGGTCATCGGGCTCAGCTCCCTCCTCTTTGTCTGCCTGATGCGCTGGCTCAACCCTCTCACTTCGACCACCCGGGAGGAGATCTTCAGCCCGCACCGGTTTGAAAAACGATTCGGTCCGGGCTTTCTCCAGGGCGCGACACTGGGGCTGGCCCTCACTCTGGTTTTTCTGCTCGTCGGCATCTACCGGTACGACGGCTTCTTCATGCAACCGGACACTCCGGCGCTCGGCTTTCTCAATCTCGCACTCAGAACGATGGCGCTCGGAGCTCTCGTCTACTGCGAGGAGTTTCTTTTCCGAAGAAAGATTCTCGGCCATCTCAAGGCCAGGCTTCCTGACGTGCAGGCCGTGCTCCTCACCGCGCTCTTCTACTGCGCGGTCAAGGCCTGTCAGTTCCATCTGGGGTTCATGCACATCCTCACTCTGTTTCTTGCCGCCACGGCGCTCGGCCTGAGAGCGAATGAAGAAGGCGATTTTACCAAAAGTGCGGGCCAATGGGCTGGACTCCTGATTGTTTGTCATGCACTTTTAAGTCTCCCCATTTTCGGAAACGAAGTTCAGGGCGTCCTGCTCGTGAAATATCGAATCGGTGCGGATGCCGATCTGGGGACTCCCCGGTTTCTCACCGGTGGTTCAGGCGGCCCGCTTTCGAGTTTTCTGCTTCAACTGATTTTGACCATTGATGTTCTGCGAAACGTTTTTAAAAATAAGAAGATTCTTTTGAATCGCCAACTCCAAGAAGAGAGATTTCAATGACTGGCCAACCTGTGATGCAAAATGGAATTTTCGACCTGGTCATGAGCGCCGGCCCAGTCGGCAAGATGGTGCTCATCATGCTGCTCTTCATATCCATCATGTGCTGGGCGATCATCTTCACGAAGTGGCGCGTCTTCAAACAGGCGATGCTCGAGAACACGAAGTTCCTGCAGTTCTTCTGGCAGTCCAAGAGCATCGACGAGATCCTTGCCCAGGTGGACAGCTATCCCCACTCCCCCGTCGCCGCCGTCTTCCGTGCAGGCGTCAAGGAACTCAAAAAACTTCCGAACAGCGAGACTCTCGAGGACCTGCGCACGGACAACATCACGCGCGCGCTCATGAGATCCTCGACTTATGAGATCTCCATCCTTGAAAAGAACATTGGCTGGCTCGCGACCACGGCCAGTGCCGCACCTTTCATCGGGCTCTTCGGGACGGTCTGGGGCATCATGAGTTCCTTTCAAAGCATCGGCGCCAGCGGCTCCGCAAGTCTTGCGGTCGTCGCTCCCGGTGTTTCTGAAGCCCTGATCACGACGGCGACCGGCATCGGCGCCGCCATTCCGGCTTCGATCTTCTACAATTATTTCGTCGGCCAGATCAAAAAACACGCCGTCGAAGTCGATGGTTTCTCCCAGGACTTCCTCAACATCATTGAACGCAGCGCCATGGGCGCGCGAAGAGGGAACTGAATCATGGGAATGGGACCTATGGGGGGTGGCGGCGGCACCGGTTCGCGCTCCACTCCGACCACACTCGCTGAAATCAACGTGACTCCCCTCGTGGACGTCATGCTCGTGCTCCTCATCATCTTCATGATCTCCGCGCCACTCATGCAACAGGGCGTGCAGGTCGATCTTCCGAAAGCCAACGCCGGCACCCTCAATGAAACTCCTGAACAGATCGTGCTGGTCGTGAACAAGGGACGACAGATTTCCATGAACGGCACCGCGTTGCCGCCGGGAACTCTGCACACTCGCCTTGAAGCGATGGCTGAAGCCAAACCGAACATCGAAGTCTTCATCCAGGCGGATCAGAACGTGCCTTACGGTTTCATCGCTCAGGTGATGGCTGAAGTGAAAAAATCCAAAATCAGTCGCGTCGGTCTGGTCACTGAGCCCGGGGACCCGAACAAAAGGCTTTGACGAGAATGGATCAAGTTTTACCCCCCACCGCACGTCCGCCGCATCCTTCAGAAGGCAGCCTTGAAAAAGGCCTGCGCTGGTCGTTCATCGCCCATGGTGTGCTGCTGCTCGTGATCATCATCAAATCTGTGATTTTTCCGGGCAAACCCGTGCTTTACATTCCGAGCCTGCGAGTGGATGTCGTCGGACTGCCGGATCTCCTGAAAAAGGATCTGGCCAATGTTCCAAAAACGGCGCCAGACATGGGCGAAGCGTTGAAAAAAGCCGAGACTGACGCACAGAAGATCAAAGCGCCACCTCCTGAACCCAAAGCCCCGAAGATCGCCGAAAAAGCTCCTGAAGAAGTTGCCAAGCCCGACGACATGGTTCTTCATCCGAAGAAGCTTGCAGAAAAGGTCGAAAACAAAAAAGACCTGGCGAAGAAGAACCGCGAGAGACTCAAAGAGCTCACGCAGGATCATCCTCGGGACAAGAAACTCAGGAGCGCGCTCGACCGTATCAAATCTCTGAACAAGATTTCGGCCGAGTCGGAAACCAAAGGTCCGGCCTCACCTGTCATCAAGGGCAATGCCATTTCTCACGGCACCAGTCTCTCGGGCGACGCCAGAGAAAACGCCGAGTCCGGCTATATGGACCTCGTCCGCGACAAACTGCAGGACAAGTGGGAGCTTCCGGTGTGGATTCAGCGCCAGAAGCTGTCTGCCCAGGTTCAGATCTTCATCGACATGCGGGGCAGACTCAACGGCATGCGGATCATGAAAAGCTCGGGTAACGCGGCGTTTGATGAAGCGGTGAAGAAGACCGTGACGGCAAGTGCGCCTTTCCCGGTACCTCCCGCCGGCATCGCGGGATCTCTCTCCTCAAGCGGAATTTTGGTAGGATTTCCCCTCTAATTTTCGTAGGATTGAGGGATGCATCATTCCAATGCCCTCGCAAATACTCTGATTTCTCTCACCCTCATTTCATCGCTTGCGCTCCCTGTGGCACCCCTCGCTTTCGCGGATCAGACTTACATCGCGGTCGGGGCGGCCAAGACCAAGAAGACCGTGATCGCGTTTGCGAACATCCGGACGAAGAGCGGAGATACGAAGAATCAGGCGAAAGTCATCGCGGAGACCGTGAAGTCGGATCTCACGTTCATGGATATCTTCAAATTTCTGGACTCTGCCGCATTTCTCGAGAACTCAGACAAAACCGGGATCGCTCCCGGCACTTTCAAGATGACGGACTGGAGCAGCGTCGGGGCTGAGTTCGTGATCAAGACGGAACTCACTTCTGAACCCAAGGGCGTCGCGCTTGAGGCTTACCTCTATGATACCGCGGGCAACAAATCGATTCTCGCGAAACGCTACCTGGTGAATCCATCAGACGTGAAGACGATGGCCCATACTTTCGCCAACGACATCGTCACCGCTCTCACTCATCTCCCTGGCATCTTTCTCACCAAGATCGCCATGAGTTGTGACCGTACGGGCAAAAAAGAGATCTACACGATGAATTTCGATGGCACGAACGTGAAGCAGATGACTCACCACAACTCCGTGGCTTTCGCCCCTGCCTGGTCACCGGATGGGAACAGGATCGCTTACTCGCTCATTGCCAAGAACAGTCGCAACATCAAGAACATCAACTTGTATGAATTTCATTTCGCCGACAACACGATTCGCATGCTTTCGGATCGCAAAGGCATCAACAGTGGCGCGGCTTACAATCCGAATGGTTCGTCCATGGCGATGACCATGAGCTTTCTCGGCAATCCCGAAATTTTTCTCTTCAATCCGGGCTCAAGCTCCGTCACGCGCCTGACTAAATCCTTTGGCGTGGACGTTGATCCCACCTGGTCCCCTGATGGCAAGTCCATCGCGTTCGTTTCATCACGCACCGGCGTACCGATGGTGTTCAGGATGAACGCGGACGGCAGCAATGTTCAGCGCCTCACTTTCGCCGGCAAATACAACGCCACGCCGACCTGGTCCCCTCAGAACAACAAGATCGGTTTTGCAGGTTGGATCGATCACCGCTTTGACATCTTCATCATGAATCCGGATGGCACCAACATCGAGCGCCTCACCAAGGATCAGGGCAACAACGAAGATCCGCACTTCAGCCCGGACGGAAATTTTCTCGTTTTCAGCTCGAACCGCACGGGACAGCAGAACATCTATGCCATGAATGTCGACGGAACATTCGTGAAACGCCTGACTTATGGCTTGGGCAATTGCGCCTCGCCCAAGTGGTCGGCCAACCCGAAGACTCCGTGAACCGTGTTGAAGGATTACACTCCATGAGTTACCGCAGCACTGTCCGCCTGCTCATGCGCAAGTCAGTCGTCCCCGTCGGGATCATCCTTGGCTTGTGCTGGATCAATGCATCGCAGGCAGATGATGCAGTACGAGTTGGACCCCAGATCCTGGAGAAAATCGATTCCCTGGAGCTTTCTCAGGACTTTGAGCTGATTAAAGGGGGGCCAGACGCCACTTTCGCCATTCAGGGGACCTACGAGCGACCCAACTGGCATCTCATCGTCGATAACCATACAATCGAACTTGACCGAAAAAATCACTTCACTCATGAATTCCAGGCGAGGGGCACGGCGGATCTTGCCGTCCAATTCCTGGCCATTGGGCCGAAGGGTGAGATTGAGCGCCAGCTCATCGTGATTCCTGCCCGTCTCTGGACACCAAAAGAGGAGACGCACGACGCAAGCTCCGATAAACGCACTTTCATCAGTCCCTCTGTCCTCCTGACCCGGTTCCGTCACAGTGAGACCAATGTCTCCGTTTACGAGTCCACAGCCGTGACCCTGAAAGCATCGTTCAATCACACGCTGGTGCCAGAACGGTGGGACTTGGGCGTGACAAGTTTCTTCACTGCATTTCAATTGTCGAAACCTTCCGAAGTTCAATTGTTGAAATCACGGACGGTGCTGACCGATGTTTCGGTGCGCTACTTCGGGCTCAATATTCGTGCAGGATACGTGCTTCCGAAACTCGTCGAGTCCTGTCGATTCGTCATCTATGGGGGAGGGTACTACACGACCATGATTGTCTCCCAGAATCAATTTGGCTTCACGAACCTCAGTGGTCCCCAGATCTACCCATCGCTGCGAAAAAGCTTTCAAAAAGGGGATACATTGGGAGCGTACCTCAAGTACTCCCCTGTTTCGAACCGCTTCGTGGTTCTGAATTTTTCGAATCGGGAGATTGCTGCCGGCCTGGCTTACACCTTCCGCGACAGAATTTTGAACGGGATGCCTTTATCTGCTTCCTTCGATTATTCAAATATTGCCTTCGGTCTTCGCGGCATTCAGGTCCACACGACCACCCTGAGCGTGGGCGCCAGCCTGGGATTATGACCGACCCCAATGAGTGGGCACCCCTGCAGCACTCTCAATCAAACAAGCCGCTGAGAACACGGCTTTGAGCGAAAAGTTGTGAAGTTTGCTTCTTCAGGGACGCTCACCCAATCTTGGCAGAACCGTCTGTTGACATAAAAATCTGGCAAACTAACCTGAGTAGAACAACAGAACTTATCGATAGCCACTTTATGGAGACTGACTCATGATTGCGACTCGCCCCAAATTCACCCGCCTCGCAACGCTCTTGGCATTCACTCTGGAACTGCTCTCGAAATCAGCACTGAGTGCGGATGAGTGAGCCAAAGCAGCCATCGTTTCGGGTTCGGACTGCAAGAACCAAGGCCAGGTCACTCAGACAGTGAACGGAAATCAATCCGCGAAGTTGATTCTAGAGCTCTCCTCCACAACACTCTGCTGTTTTGAGATCTGCTCAAAGGTCCGGGTGAGGCTCTTCTCGGTGTAGAGCAGAATTCCCGCGCTCACCAACAGTGCAGTCGGCACGGATATCAGGTTGATGGTTAGAATTTGGCTGTTCAGGGATCGATTGGACAGGAAGAATGCTCCTCTTCGATTAACGCGCGGATCGGCATTCTCACTCGGATGGAAAGAGTCTCAACGAAATTGGCTCAGATAGATGTCTTCTTGATTGATGGACGAGAGCAGCAGGATCTCTTCGGATGAAGGCGCAGTCGCAACGCGGAGATCTGCATATCCGGTATAAAGAGTTTCTGGAGTTTCAGGCCGCAGACTGAGGGAGGAATCTCCAGTCCGTTCAGCGATTGCAATCTCCCAGGCACTTCGAGTAGATTTGAAATGGGACCAAGCAATCACTTCATGACCTTGGTCAGTCAAGGCAACTCGAGAAGCGCCAGCTAAGACGGGCGAGCTCTGTGGGTTGACCGATTCGGTCGCAGTCAGAGGGATCACCCATTGACCACCCTCCGTTCGCTGCGCTTCAAAAAGGTGTTGCTGACCGCCAATAGTCTGCTCCCAGATCACGCGCACTTCGCCCTTGGAATTGATCGCAACATGGCTGTTGGATGCGTACACTCCGTCCAGGGACAGGTGCTCTACTGGAGCAGGAGGATTGCTCCAGGTTCGGTTTGATTCTCTTTCAGATCGATAGATCTGCGTGTAACCACTCAGAGCCTGAGCCTGCCAAGTCACAATTGCCTGTCCGCGGTTGTTGAGAGCCAGATCGTTGAGATACGCATTAGTCGTGGAGAGAAGAGCTGGGTCGGATACTCCAACCGGAGCATTCCAAGAGTTTGAGCCCTCTTTCTCGCTTCGGTAAATTCGGCTGACACCGTCAGCGTCAACCTGATCCCAAGCTAAAACGCTATTTCCATCAGAATCCATTTTCAGTGAATGTTTTCCCACGCCGTGTGGAGAAAAAGTGACAGAGTCTGTCGGTGACGACGGAAAGGTCCAGGCGCCGTTTGGTGCTCGGAGTGCTGCATACACCTGATTGACAACAGATCCATCTCCCTGCACCCAGGTAATGGCTGCCGCTCCATTGGCTTGGAGCGAAACGAGAGGGCTGGACACGCCGAAAGCTGAAGTCGATATCGCAGCGCTCGCATCAGCAGGTGTGGTCCAGGCTCCCGAAGCATTTCTTTCTGCCATGAAGATTTTACTGGCCTGCTGCCAGACCACCAAGGCTTCGCCAGAGTCGTTTACGGCCACCTGAGGAGCTGTCGCGTCGAATCCTGCAATCGAAAGAGGAACCGTCAGCTCGTCTGGCTTGTCCCATAATCCATTGGTGCCGCGTTCACTCTTCAAAAGCACCCACCGACCTGAAAGATTTTTTTGGACCCAAGCAGCAATCGCTTTTCCAGAGGGGCTGGTGGCAACTGCAGGCTCTCGAGTCTCCATTTGATCGGGCTCGAAGGAGTCATTTGAGCTCGCCGGATACTGCCAGGTCCCGGAGGTGTCGTGCGAAGCTACGAAAAGATGGGATTGAGGATCGAACCAGGCAATGAGGGCCAGTCCGTCGGAGCCAAGGGCTGAAGGTAGTTCGTAATTATGATTGCTCACGATGGAGTCGGAGTTGTCGATCGGGTAAGTCCAACTGCCGTTTGTACTTCTCTCTGCTTTGTAAGCGGCACTCCCCCGGCCCCAGACGAAAAGTGAGCGCCCCTGCGGGTCGACGGAAAGTGACTGAATACTATAGGCGTAGCCGTCCACCATGACATCATTTGAATCCACAGGATGAGTCCAGACACCATTTGCTTCGCGTTCATGTTTGAAAAAGTAGCTTCCTCGCTGGGTAATGAGTACGGCCTGCCCAGACAGATTCGCCGCAAAATTCGTGATGGAGGCCTGTTCGTTAGGAACTGATAAAGCGTCATTGGCGTCTACCGGCAGAGTCCAGGTTCCAGAAGCTGCACGTTCTGCATAATAGGTTTTCAAACTGGCGCCATTTCCTGAGTTCCAAAGTACCATCGCCACGCCTTGATTGGTCAGGGCGCTTCTGACATTTGCTGTTGAGGTCATTCCGATCGGAGAGAGTGAATCAGACGCATCCGCCGGAAAAGTCCATTGTCCGTCGATCGCTCGTTGCGCGGAATAGGGGGCACCTTGCTCCCATGTGATGAGCCCTTCTCCCAGGTCATTGAGCGCGACGGAAGCCGCTCCATTGATGGAACCAGAACCTGGAGCCACGATGATCCGGTCATTCAGATCAAAAGGTTTTGTCCAAACTCCGTTTTGATCTCGGGTTGCCTTATAAACCGCAGTGCTGAAAGAGGGACCATTTGCGAGCCAGACCAGAAGCACCTGACCGGCGGCATTCAGGCTGACGCGCGGATAAAATGCGTAACTCCCTGGGGGAGTCAGGCAGTCGGATTCGTGAGTGGGAAAGTGCCACCGACCCTGAGCGTCCCTTTCGGCCACGTACATCTGGTCGTCGCGAGTCGTATCTTCTTGAGTCCAGGCAATGATGGCTTGGCCCGAGCCATTGATCGCCACTTTAAGTTCGTCCGAGTTCCACGGATTTGAAGACACGTAGTCCCGTACACTTTCTGGACGTGTCCACTGGCCTGCTGCGTTTCGTTCAGCTTTGAAAATTTGACGATATCCTAGCCCTGGAGCTTCCTGGATCCAGGCCATGATCGCCTGGCCTGAAGCATTCATGGCAACTTCAGCATCTTTTCGCACGACGGTTACGGTGCCATGTGAGAAACGACTGAGTCGATGGGTAAAGGCCCACTCGGGAGTGTGCGCAGTGACGGTTTCCGTACTGCTCGGGGACTGAGACTCGAACTGATTCTGGTTCAATTTCAGGCTGCAGCCCGAAGTGACGAGTGTGACCAGGACGAGGCCCGCGGCCCACGATCGATATTGAGTAAAATTCATCACAACTGACCTCTTTAAGTAGAGTGGACCTCTTGGCCCACCTTCTTTCAGATCGGCCTGAACGGACCTAAATTTAATAGTATTCTCCTGAGTCTAATTCACAAGGTGTCAGTTTTGACCCAGTCACTTCAGGTCAGAACCGTGCTGCCTTTGCCTAGGTCCGTGTGATTTATTCGTAATAACTTATGAACTCAAGAATTCCGTCCGCGCTACCGAAAAGAAAGTTCAGGAGTCCTTTGATGTTGAAGAAAGCGAAGTCCAGCCTTTATCTGACCTGCTCGAGCGCGGCACTTCTGCTGCTGGCTCTTTCGCCCGCAACTGCTTCGGCACAAGGGTTTCAATCGTGCACGGACGTGAAGGACAGTGGGAAATGTAAATCCTTGGGTCCAAATTCCGATACCTTCAAGACGTGCTGCGCACCGGAAGCTGAGAAGCCTGTGGAAGGCGCCTTCAAATCCGCAAACGGGTCTCCAAATTCGCCCCCCGTTGCTGGCACGGGCAATCTCAGCTCAGAGATGGCATGCTTTGAAGCGGTGAAAGGGATTTCTCGAGGCGACGGGGTTCTTGTGGACGTCGGGGGAAAAGACACGCTTCTGGTTCCTGCCACTTTCAACGGGGCCAGAGGGTTTTATCTCTTCACTGCAGGTAGTGCCTATTTTCAAGCCTTCCCGGCAAAGCCTCAGGACTCAAACGACCAATTCAACCATTACTACTTTAAAATGCAGCTGCCGGGCCAGAAACCGGTCTACCTCACTTATTCAGCCGATAAGAAGGACCGTGGGACGTCCGCCATTGCGCAGGCTTCCGGTCCTCATGCGGCGGACAAGAATAAATACCAGAAGATTGAAAACAACGATGCTCTGGACAGGCAATCAAGAGCCGTCCTCAGCCAGGAGCTTCAGAATCGCGTGAAATCCACCTCGCCGGTGTACCAGGATAATTTTTCGACTGCCAGAGAACTGGCCCGGATGTACGCTCCTTATGGCAACATCCCTGAATTGAGAACCGTTCAGGAGTTTCAAAAATTGGGTAAAGACGCGACTTCAAAATCCTTGAATGCCTGCATTCTGAAGGAAGACAAAAACCTGAGAGCTGCAGTCGCTGACGAACAGGCCAAACTGGCTCGCGTGAATCCAACCATCGGCGGAAGTGATCAACCTTCGTCCGGAGTAAAGGCGACAGGCGTGCACTGAGCGCCGTCGTCGCATGGGTTCAACTCGGTTACCGGTTTTTCTAAGAACAGGCTGACAGACGTTTCAGAAGCGTCTTCGCCTGCGTGAGCGCTTCTGCGCTTGCGGCATCCACTTTCAGGTCTGATTTTTCAAGCACTTTTGCGGCTTTCGCATCTCCCGATAGAGAAGCATCAAAAAGGGCCCAGATGTCGACTTCGCCAACGGCTTCGCTTTTCTGAACTCGCCGAAGTGTATCTTTCAATTGCTGTTGACCCTCGGAGTCTGAAGTTGCGCCCGACTTCTTGAAAAGACAGACCGGAGTGGATCGACCGCAGCTCTCTCCGACGCAGTCGATTCTTGACCGGAAGATGGGTACCCATCGGTCGTGCGAATACATGAGTTCGTCCAGAACCAGTTTTTCCGACTCAGGATATACGAGATAATTATCGAGAGCGCCCGCGGTCAGCAGGGATTTTGAGAGTTCTCCGTGAGAATTCACGCTGTAAATTTCAAATTCTGAGAGCTGTTTCTTCAGTCCCTCCTGCTTGGCATCGTCCTCATGGCCACAGACCAGAATCCGGCGCTTTTCCGGGAGCTCCAGAGTCACCACAGGATGATCTCCTGCCGACGCGCCGATCCCGGCCGGACACGAGCCACCGACTGGCGAAGGACCTGAAATGACCCTCCTTTCAGCGGAGTTCTGAGTCGAAGGAGGAGGAGCGATTTCTTTTCCTGGTTTCGTGCAGGCAGGATTCAGGGTCAGCACGACCAGCACTGCAGCCTTCAAGAAGTCGTGTCGAAGCGAAGTCATTTACTCAGCGTTACTTTCATATGCGGCAGGTGCGGCCTGGGAAGACGGAAGCGAGTCCTGATCCAGATTCGGCGCAGTCACAGTCTCGCTCTGGATGAGGGAAAGGTTATCAAATTTTCCATTCGGATTTCTTGCCGAAGGAACAAAACCGCTGTTCATGTCTGGAGTTCCGATTTCGACCGTGGGTGCGGGCGCAGACGCCTGAGCTTCATCCAGAACCTGATTCATGTCGGGGGCTGGATCCGATTCATCGGCGCGGACGGTTTGTGAAAACAGGGCTGCTGAAAGAACCGAAGTGAAAAGCACCAGACTGAACAAGATTGATTTCATAGGTCAAAGTCCCCCGTGTAGGGCTCGAGTCTCTAACGAAGACTCCGCGAGCACAAGTGGCTTCCTGATAACGCCCTGCAAACTGCACCGATTTGCGCTCCCAAACGGAGAGTGATACGCAGCTACAATGACAGCCCTGCTCATTTTGCTCGTTTCGGCCCTCCCTTTGAGTCTCATGACGACTCTTGAGGCGCAGGCCACTCCAGCGCCGGTGCTCGAGGTCGGCGATGTCCTTCTTCAATCCATGAGTTGTTATGCCTGCTCCCTGATTGAGGCCGAAGAAGACTCCGCCTACTCACACATGGGCATTGTCCTGAGCACTTTGCCGGAAGTCATGATCGCGGAGGCATGGGGACCCACCCACCTCGTGGCGCTCAGGGAATTCGTGAAGAAATCCAAAACCGGATCCAGACTCCGCGTTCTCCGCTTCAGAAATCCGGAAGTGAACCGTTTCCTGACGGTGCATCAGGTGGAATGGAGGAGGATCTTTGCCGCGGACTTCAACGGTAATGCCTACGACGATCAGTTTCTCTGGAACAATTTTGATGAACGCGGCCGCGAGAAATTCTACTGTTCAGAACTGGTCACCAAGTTGATCGCCACTCAGATCGACCTCGAACTGCCGGTCAAGCGCATGCACTTCACGAAGAATCGCGACGCCTGGGCCAGGTACTTTCACGGCGTGATCCCGGATGGAAAGTTTGGGAATTCTCCGGGCGATTTTGAAAGATCTGAGCTTTTCCATGATGCGGGAGAAATTTGAGAAACTTCAGAGACTCAAAATCTTGAACTCCCGGTGAATCAACTGATCAAAATCCGGCACTCCCCGCTTCCCTTTTTCAATCAGCATCCGGTATGGAAATTTCGTACGACCTTTGAGCCTCGGCCAGGCCTGAAATTTCAAAGTCTGGCCGGGCTTCAGAACTTCAACCTGATTCCCGATCGTTTCATCAAAGTCCCCGGCCTGCTCGTCATTCAAAGCGACAATCCCGCCGTCCGCGATGAACTTTGAAACTTCATCGACCGTATGCAATCTCACCATGGGCTTTTCGATCGCGACCGACAATAATCCGATTTCATGCCAGATGCCGTTATCCTGATCGAGCATTCCCACCGCTGCTGCAGGATGACCAGCCACGGCGTCACGCAGTGGCTTCAGATCCGCTTCTCCGATCTGAACCGCGCCGACTCGGATGAAAAACACCGCGGCAAGAGCGCACAGCACGAAACCGCGCATCCAATTTTTCGATGCACAGATCAAAGTGATCACGCCCGTCACGACCATTCCAGAAATGATCCAGATCGGAACCAGTTCGGCACGCTGGAGGATGAGAGCAAGACCACTGAGTGCGATGAACATCACGAGGCCCGTGAATCCCATCACGAGACGAAACATGAGCGTGCGACCGACTCGAAAGTAGCCCCAGTCGACGAGTACCGCAAGGGCCGGCACCAGCAGAAAGAGGTAAGGTTTGATGCGGTAAGGGTAGAATGAGAAGAAGAGGGCGGCTGGCCAGGACCAGCAGAGGATGAACCTCATCAGTCCACCGGTTCTTCGTCCGCGCAAAATCGCTCGAAGCGATGGCAGGATCAGCAGAGTGAAAGGGATGCAGAAATAGAAAAGCGCGCCCCAGATGCTTCCCAGGGTTCCCTGATTGCCCCCCTTCTTTTCCCAAGTCTCTCTCATCGCGTAATCCGCCCAGAAATGAGCGCCGTCGACTTTCAGAATGGTGAGGTACCAGGCGAGCCCGATCCCCATCCCGCTCAGAAGCGCCAGGTAGAGATTCCGTTGCCTGAAGAGAAGCCACTCACCTGACACGAGCAGATAGCTCACGAAACTCAGAACCCAGAACACGGAGTAGAGAGGGCTCTTCACGAGCGCCGAAAGCCCCGCAAGGCCAAAAGCCAGAAAGATCCAGGCCCAGTTCCGGATTTCGTTGCGATCATTGCGTCGACTGAGAAATTTGAGCCCCGCCCACCAGGAAGCGGCGTAAAAAAAGCAGAGGTAGATTTCCATCTGCGCGGTGGTTCCGTAGGTCATCGTGCCAAGTGCGGCGGCAAACCAGAGTCCAGCGTTCACGAACCAGCGACGCTCACCGAGGAGCAGCGCAATTTCTCCCAGCAACCAGGCGATCAGCACCACACAGAGAACCGAAGGCAGCAGCGTCGCGAAGAGGTTGAAGCCAAAAATTTTCCAGCTCACCAGGGTCGCCCAGTATTGAAACGGGGGCTTGTAGTAGCTGGCTTCTCCGAACAGCAGCGGCTTGAGCCAGCTTCCCTGCTGACGCATTTCAAGCGCGGTGCTGAGGTAAACCTTCTGATCTCCGGTCAACGGCACGCTCATCCCGCCCAGCCACGGAAGGTAAGCGAGAAGGATCCAGAATAGATGACCAGGATGACGCCAAAGGTAGTTTCGCATTCTACTTTTCAATTTACCCCTTTTGAAAGCATTCAGCTATCCGGTATGATGATTTCAAGAGGAAATTTTCATGGCACAAGAACGTGTTGTCGTAGTCAATGGCGCCCGGACTCCCTTCGTGAGAGCCCGAACCGTCTTTCAGAAGATGTCACCTGCCGCACTTGGAGGGGTCGCGTTGAGAGAGACGATCGCGAAATCGGACATCGACCCCAAGCTGGTGGATGAAATTTACTTCGGCATCGTCAGCCCACCGCCTGAAGGCAGCAATATCGCCCGAGAAGCTCTCTTTGACTCCGGTCTTCCGGCCACCATCGCCTGCACCACGATCAACCGCTACTGCGCCTCCTCCGCCGAAGCCGCAGCGTCCATCGTTGCAAAGATCCAGACCGGGCAGATCGACATCGGAATCGCCGGTGGAGTCGAGTCCATCAGTTCCGTACGCGCGCTCTTCAGCCAGGAGGCGACTGATTTCTTTCAGGACATCGCTCGCACGAAGACCACAGGACAGAAGCTCGGGATGCTCGGGAAATTCAGCCCGAAACTTCTCATGCCTCACGCTCCCGGAATCAAGGAACCCACGACGGGACTCACGATGGGACAATCGGCGGATCTCATGGCCCGGCAATTCCAAGTGAGTCGCGTCGAGCAGGACCAGTACGCAGTCGACAGTCATCTCAAGGCTCACAAGGCCTGGGAGAATGGTTTCTACAAATCCCATGTCGTTGCAGTCGCCACTCCGGATGGCAAAATCGTGGACCGCGACACGGATGTGCGTTCGGACACTTCCGTCGAAAAACTCGCGACCCTTCGCCCGGTTTTCTACAAGGACGGAACGATCACGGCTGCCAATGCGAGCCCTTTGACTGACGGCGCCTCAGCAGTTCTGCTCATGACTGAGTCCAAAGCGAAGGAACTGAAGATGATGCCGCTCGGTACGATCCGAGGGTATGCGGCAGCGGCAGTGGATATTCAAAAAGAGCCTCTCCTCATTGGCCCGGTCTACGCGATCCCGCGTGCGCTCAAGGCAGCGGGACTTACCTGGGACCAGATCGATCTCTTTGAAATCCACGAAGCTTTCGCAGGTCAGGTTCTGGCGACCCTCAAAGCCATCGAGTCTCCCACCTTCTGCAGAGAGAAGCTTGGACTCGACGCTCCCATTGGAAAGATGGATTTCACCAAACTGAATGTCCACGGCGGAAGCATCCCGCTCGGGCACCCTTTCGGAGCCACGGGAGGTCGCATGATCCTCCAGACGCTTCATGGGCTCAAAGCTCGCGGCAAGAAATATGGCCTCATCTCCATCTGCGCCGCAGGTGGACTCGGCTCGGTCATGGTGGTCGAAGCGTTCTAAGCTCCGTGTGCAATTCCAAACTGAAAAAGGCTGAGAGTCGCTCCAAGCGGCCCTCAGTCTTTTTCAGTTTCAGACTTATGCACTTATCCCCAAGCGTGTGGGGATAAGTGCATAAGTCCCGGAATTCGTCTGTCCAGGCCGAAGCTCGAGAATCACGCCAATGCAGCCTGGTTCTCCAGTTTCGCATCCATCGTGATCGTCGCCTTGAGCAGCTTTGAAATCGGGCAGCCCGCTTTGGCCTGCGCCGCAATTTCACCGAACGCGATCGAGTTGGTGCCGGGGACGTCTGCGACGACATTCAGATGGACAGCGGTCACGCTGAAGCCATCGGGGACCTGCTCGAGAGTGACTGTCGCGTCAGTTTTGATCGACTTCGGCGTGAAGCCGGACTGTCCCAGCATCATTGAAAGTGCCATCGAGAAACAGCCCGCATGTGCAGCCGCGATGAGTTCCTCGGGATTGGTTCCCTTCCCATTTTCAAATCGAGTTCCGAACGAGTAGTTGGCGTTGTTGAGCACTCCGCTTTCCGAGGAGATCTTGCCAGTTCCGTCCTTGAGTCCACCTTGCCATTGTGCAGATGCTTGGCGTTTCATATTGAGACCAGCCTTTCTTTTTAAACGTCGAATCAGGAAACCATGACGCCAGGTCATGTTTTTCGCACGGTATTAGTCCGCATCCGGGAGAGTGGAACTGATGCCACACCCTTCCGAAGGGATTTGTTTACTTCTAGAGAAGCAAAGACAAGCAAAGATCATGCGGGCCTCCTTTTTGCAAACTAGCCGCGTTACCGCCGTAACAGGGAGGGTAACCCCTCCTTGGGCTTGCACAATAATTTTGTTTCAAGGGATTAATATGAAATTTTCGAGGATTTTGACCGCAGTACTGACCGCAGGAATGACCACTCTGGTTGCGTTCTCAGCCGCAGCAGCCGATAACAACGGACCGATGTTCTCTGTAGTCGGTTCCGCAATTCAGTCCCAAAGCAGAGAATCCGGCAACGGTATCACCCTGGATGGAAAACTTGGACTCGGTGGTGGACTTCTGGTCGCCATTCCGACCGGTCATGATTTCGGTTTCGAAATCGGCGGGCTCTACTTCAACCGCAAGTTCGACAAAATCGGTTCGAATGTGACGAACACCGGCTTCAGTCAGAAATCCATTTATGTCCCTGCCGATTTCCGTTTCGGACTGGCAGAAGTTCTTTCCCTCGGACTCGGCGGCTATTATGACCTGGCGCTCGACGGCGGGAATGACAACGATTACGGTCTTCAGGGCGGACTTCGACTCAGTTTTCCAATGGCGGCCACCACTGCATTCATCCTGGATGGCCGTTACTCCTACGGCTTGAGAACTGACGTCTTTGGAAGCCGAAGCAAAGACATCATCGCGATGGCTGGCTTCACATTCAACATGCCGAACCACTGAACTTCAGCCTCCGTTCAGAAATGCACACCCAGATTGACCGAACCATTTTCCTGAACGATGGAACCATAGCCAGCGGAAATCGTCGCTATTGAGGCCTCAACCTGTCCGAAGAGCGGCGCTCCTTCGAGGTCCAGCAGCAGCCCAAGATGAGCAAGGCCTTGCTTCACGCTTCCACTGAAACGGCTCGGCACGAGATTTCCGGGAGTCTGGTCCCCATGATGACTGACTTGAGTGTAGCTCAGTCCACCGTAAGCCATCAGTTTCGGACTCACACGGTAACCCGCGATGAGAGCGAAGTCGCAGATCCACTGCTCGAGTTTAGAATTGCTGCCGCTGTTTACCGAAGTGGTCCCAGGATAAAGAGTCGGACGATTGCCCGTGCTCTCACTCTCAGCCAGCGCGATGGTTCCAGTGAGTGAGAAATTTCCCTTCTCAGCTCTCTGCCGATTTTCCCCGATGAATTGGTGCTTCACCTGAAAGAGCGGTGGCAAGTCACAGGTTTCCCTCACGCCCGCGTCCAGATTTTCAAGGATGCCCATGCTGAAATCCACGCCCCGGGTCGCGACGGACTCGATCCGCGGAGTCGTGGCGTTGATCAGGGTCGTGCTCTTTTCTGGAGTCAAAGTCACTTTGCTCTCGCCTGAGGTTCCGACGGGAACCTGGATCCCGAGACGGCTTCGCTCGAATTTCTGGCCATTGACTCCAACGGAACCGTGATCAGCGAACCGCTGACGAAGTCTTCAGGCATGAAAAAAACCGCTGGAGTTGTGCGATACTCAGTGGGATTTGGGGTTGCATCTTTGCTGTACCTGCAGACCGGGGCTGGATTCCTTCTCACAGCTATCGATGACAGGAAAGATTTCCACAAGCTATGCCCTTCCCGCCTCGGAGTGGGATTACGGGATGACCGCTTTTTTGACCGGCTCCAATGTGAAAGGTTCGACAGCTGAAGGACAACCCAAAGTCTCCTTCGTAGGTGTGAATGGTCGAGTCGGTTATCAGTTTCACGCGCGATCCCCCCAGGATCACCACCCTCTACGGCGGGATCTACTACGCGGCCGCGAGCGGCTCCGTAGTGATCGACGACTCTGCAGTGCCACTCGGCTACCAGGTCTTCGGCACTCAGTTTGTGCTTGCGACCTCCCGAGCACTTGCGAAGAACGACCGCATCGGGGGCTATCTGAAATTTACTTCGGTGACGGATAAAATCAAATTTCAATTGGCCAGCCAGGAGTTGGCAGGCGGCTTGAACTATCAGTTCAAGCCTGACGTACTCGGACGCAACATTGGAATGGGAGTGGATCTATCCAAGATCACACCTACTCTGGGCAATGATAGGGTCGACGTGTGCAGTGCCAGCTTGAACGGTAGTTACAGCTTCTGATCGCAACTTGTTGAAGTTACTCGAGAGGAGTCCCCTCCCATGCAGGTTTACTTCCAGGCTTATCGGGCTGATGGTCTTAAGGTCGATTTTTATTAATTTTTAACCTTAATATGAAGATTTCTTTACGGAGACATATCCAAGTCGATAAAATGACTTTGGAACTACAAATCAAGCTCAGATTGACCAGATGATACCTGATTCATTTAATCTTCTTAAAGTTTGACTCATCTGTATAAAAATTATAGGGTGACGCTCTTCCCCGGTAAAAAAGGGGGGGTGAATTCAGCCCCTCCGGGCAAATTTTACAGAGGTACTCGCATGCTCTCCGCCATGTCATCCCATCAGAAGCAGGCAGCCCAGCTTCGGCTGCTGAACGAGCTCTCGACGAACTTGCAAAGCTGTCTGGATGCCGAGAACTTTCACCAGGAGATCGTCAACATCATCCAGGGCAAGTTCAACTATTACGGGATCAACATCTGGAGCGTAGGGTCAGATCTCTCAGCGACTCTACGCGCCCAGGCTGGCGCATACCGCAATTACCTGAAGATGGGGCATGTCGTAAAAAGCTCCGAAGGCATCGTCGGGCTCGTGATTCGCACGAAGAAAAGTTACCTGTCCAACGACGTCACCACGGACGCGAATTTCTCGAATCACTCCTTCCCGATTCAAACCTGTTCTGAACTCTGCATTCCGGTCCTCAAGGATTCAGAAGTCGTGGCGCTCCTGAATGTCGAAAGCGACCGCAAGGACGCCTTTGATGAAGAGGACGTCCTGACTCTCGAGGCAGTCGCGTCACAGATCGCGGTCGCCATCACGAATCAGCGACTCTACAGCGAAGCCAAGACCTTCAATAAAAAGCTTCAGAGTGCGGTGGATGAAAAGACCATCGAACTCAGACGTGCCCACGAGCGCATTCTGGATCAGCAGGCTCTTCTTCAGAAAGAGAACAAGGCCCTCAAGACTCTCGTCAGTCGTGACAGCAAATCGATGGAAATCATCGGTAAAAGCCCTGCCATCCTGAACATTCTCACCATGGTCGACAAGATCGCGCCCACGACCGCGACAGTGCTGATTCAGGGCGAGAGCGGGACTGGCAAGGAACTGATCGCGCGCCGACTGCACTCCAGAAGCGAACGCGCGGACAAGCCCTACGTCACGGTGAACTGCGGCGCCCTGCAGGAATCCCTGCTCGAGTCTGAACTTTTCGGTCACGAGAAGGGTTCATTCACCGGAGCCATCGCCCAGAAAATGGGCCTGTGTGAGACGGCTGACGGCGGAACCATCTTTCTCGATGAAATTGGTGAGCTTTCGCTTGGCATTCAGGCCAAGCTTCTGCGCTTTCTGCAGGAAGGCGAATTCTATCGCATCGGCGGCAAGAAACCGATCCAAGTGGACGTGCGAGTCGTCAGCGCGACCAATCGCGACCTGAATCAGGAAGTGAATGAGAATCGTTTTCGTGAAGATCTGTTCTACCGCCTGAACACCATCACGCTCCGGATGCCTCCCTTGCGCAAACGTCGCGAGGATATCCCGACTCTTGTGGAATACTTCCTCAAAAATTCCCGCTTCGGCGGCTCCGCTCAACAGATCAAACGCATTGACCCACGCGTCATGGACGTTTTCTCCAATTATGAGTGGCCCGGGAACATTCGCGAACTTCAGAACACGATTGAACGCCTCAAGATCCTGGCCGAGAACAATGAAATCCGGCTCGAAGACGTGCCTTTTGGGATGCGGATGCCAAAATCCAAGACCGAAGCCGTCGACTTTACCCTCGACATGCCTCTCGAGGAGGTCGAAAAGAACCATATCTTGCGCACCCTCGCCTACAATCAGGGCAACAAAACAAAAACTGCACAAAGTCTGGGAATTACCATCAAGACGCTTTATAACAAACTTCACCGGTATGGGATCATCCAGGCCGCTGACGGTTCGGCTCGCGCCCTGCCCGAAGCCAACCTTGCCGGACTTTCTGACCTTTCCAGCCAATCGATCTTGAACACTCACGGCGTTTGAACTTTCACCTGTTCTGTTTTTTTAAGGAGAGAAGACCATGTCCCCAAAAACCAAAAAAGCGGCGGCCCCTGCCAAAAAAGAAAAAACTTTCGCTGGCAAGGAAGTGAAGGAAGCCAAAAGCGGCAAAGCGGGCAAGGAACTGAAAACTTCCCGCTCGAAAGACGATGCGGACGACGCGGACGATCACACCGAGTCTTCAGAAAATTCTGAACCTCAGGTGGACATGGAAGAACTCGAAGAAGCCGAAGAAGAAGCCAAAGCCAACTCCGGCGGTGGCGGAAATGCTGCAGCCCTCGCAGCGGCAACCGGCGGGTCTGAAATGTCCGCATCCTTCAAGAACTTTCGCCATCACCCGGACATGGAAAACTTCTACCGCTTCATTTTCGAAAATGACCTTCGCCACGAAGCGCTCGCCATCATCGATACGATGATGGAAGACAAACTTCTCAAGAAGCAGGGCAAAGATGTGAAAGGCGCCAAAGGCGCTCACTGATTTTTGACACCCGCATCTGCGGTGCAATGGTTCAAAAATGAATGAAGGCCCTGAGAGCGAAAGTTCTCAGGGCCTCTCAATTTCAAAAATTTGACGGTCTCCAAGACCTTCAAGCAGTCTTCATCAATATGATCGCTTAAATCGCTCGGCTTTCACGCGGCCTTCTGTATCATTGAGAATCATATGAATCAGGAGATTTCAAAAATGCTCGTGCGCAAACGGATCACACCTTGGACCAGAATTTTCTTGTTAAGCGCCTTTGCGCTCGTACCGGTGGCTGACGCTTCCTGCCCGGACGCACTTCTTCCGGAGCCAAACTGCGCTTCCGGTTGCACGCCCGTGACGAACATCACCACTCTCACGATCGGCAAGGATGACATTTACTGCGTGAAGGCCGGTGTCACGGCCACCATCGGTACCATCAACATGGACGGCGGAGACTTTCTGATCTGCGGTGACGCGAAAATCGCGAACTTCGTTTCGAAGAAGAATGCGAAGAAGGCGACCTTCAACGTGGGCACCGCGGGAAATCTGAATTTCAACGGTTCAGGCATCAACGTCAACGGTCACACTCTGATCTCCAACCGGGGACACATCACTTCTTCCGCCGACATCACGCTGCAGGATGAAGGCAGTGCCATCGTCAACGGGGGCGGTTTCATCATGAGTCCGACCACCCAGTTCACCATGAATGGCCAGAACAGCAGCTTTTCCAATTACCGGGATGCAAGCTTCGGCAAGATCTACGCACAGGACAGTCATGGCAACGGCAGGGGAGAAATCTGTCTGGATGGCGGCAGCACGACATTCACCAAGGACTTCAACATGATTCAGAACAATGTAGTGTCATCAAGTGGCACCGGCCCCGCCTGCTTCTCCTTCAGCGGAGTGGGAGATTTTCAGAACATCGCGTCCTTCGCCAACTCAACCCTCATCAACATCTGCCAGCGCGCCACCGCCACCACGGTCCCGGCCAATGCGGGCACTCACTGGGGCCAGGCCCAGGTCAAGACGAACTGCACCAGCTGCGGTGGCCCCCTGCCAGTGGAACTCACTCGTTTTGCGGCAAAAAACTTCGGTTCCGGCGTTTCGCTCGATTGGGAAACCGCGAGTGAAAAGAACAGCCTGAGATTCGGGGTTGAAAGATCCGAAGATGGTCAGAAATTCACGAATCTCACCTATGTCAACGCCGCCGGCACCAGCTCCAGCAGGCACACTTACCACGCTGATGACAAAAATCCGTCCAAAGGCACCTCGTACTATCGACTCGCCCAGGAAGACAATGACGGAACGAAACAGTACTCCCAGGTGATCGCGATCGCGCGTGGCCAGACCGAAGACCTCGATCTCGGCCTCAACTCAACGGATGCCAATACCGTTCGCTTCATGAGCAAGGACTTTGGATCCTTCAAGAATGCGGATGTTTCGATCTATACCGCGAATGGTGCTCTCGTTTATCACGGAAAAATCAGTCCCGACCAGGAACTCTATGACATCCATGTCCCGAACTCGATGAATCCCGGGATGTACATCATGCGAGTGACGACGGAAAACGGCGCTCACCTCGCTCCCAAGTTCATTCGTCAGTGAAAGAATTCCTTCGAGATGATTCGGGCCTCGGGGACAGTGTCCCCGGGGCCCTTTCCATTTTCAGCGCAGCGCGAAGCGATGAAGGTACTCGGCCAGTGCCTGGGCGCCGGCTTCAGGAAATGCATTGTAAACCGAAGCTCGAAAGCCCCCGACCGAGCGATGCCCTTTGAGTCCGTCCATCCCCAGCTTCCCGGCACCTTTCAGAAATTCTGACTCAAGGGAGACATCCCGCAATCTGAAAGTGATGTTCATGAGTGAACGATCTTCTTTCACGCTCACAGTCGGATCATAGAATGAAGGGTATGCGTCCAGTGCCTGGTAGATCAGCTGCGCTTTGCGACGATTTCTTTCCTCGATTTTTGAGAGACCCCCTTCAGCTTCAATCCATTTCAGAACCAGGCCGAGAGTGTAGATCGCGAAGACGGGAGGAGTGTTGTAGAGCGAGTCGGCATCGGCGTGAGTCCTGTACCTCAGCAGAGTCGGGCCATTTTCGTTCGCTTTGGCCAGAAACTCCTTTTTGATCACGACCACAGTCACCCCTGCCGGCCCCAGATTTTTCTGCGCGCCCGCGTAGATCATCGCAAATTTCGAAAAATCGATCCTGCGGCTGAGGATATCCGAACTTGCATCAGCGATCAGAGGCAGGCCCGCGACATCAGGCCATTGATGAAACTGCGTGCCTTCAATCGTGTTGTTGGTGGTGAGGTGCACATACTTCGCATTCGCTGAGAACGTCAGTGCTTGAGGAATCCGCGTGAACTTTTCAGATTCAGAATTTCCGGCGACATGGACTTCTCCAAACTTCTTCGCCTCTTTCATCGCTTTGGCGCTCCACTCACCCGTGTGAATATAATCGGCGGTTTCGCCCGCTTTCAGAAAATTCATGGGCAACATGGCAAACTGCAGACTCGCGCCGCCTCCCAGAAACAGGACCGTGTACTCATCACCGCTGAGTCCCATGATTTTCAGCAATCGATCTCTCGCGCCGAACTGAATGGCTTCGTAATCCATCCCCCGGTGGCTCACTTCCAGGATCGACATCCCGGAGGTCCCCAGTTCAAGAACGCCACGACTCGCTTCTTCAAGAACAGGGACCGGCAGGATGGAAGGGCCGGCGCCGAAGTTATAAATGCGTCTGGGAGGTGTCATGGATGTCATGCGAGGTGTTCTCTTGGTGTCTTGCGTCTGCGCCAGAAGGCGAACGAATAGTGGCGCTTTCAGCTTACTGAGAATGCTCAGGTGAGTCCATTTCAAAGGCCTCCATCCGAGTGGAATGCTCAACGGATATGACTTTATGCGTTATCAGGGCAAGCTCGTACAACCGTGTGATTCTGGGTGTTCCGAGGTACTCTTTTGTTGCCTCAGGACGAACAAAAAGAGTAAGTTCGGGCTTCAAGTCATGAAAAAAACTTACCTGCTGACTCCTGGCCCGACGCCGATTCCGGAATCCGTCTCTTCCATCTTTGCCCGGCCGCTCATCCACCACCGCACTCCTGAATTTCAGATCCTCCTCGAAGACGTGCGCGGCGGACTGAAGACCGTCTTCCAGACCACCCAGGAAGTGATCCTCATCGCCGGCTCCGGCACTGCCGCGATGGACGCCGCCGTCTGCAACCTTTTCTCCAAAGGCGAAAAAGTCATCACCATCAATGGCGGCAAGTTCGGTGAGCGCTGGACGAAGGTCTGCCAGGCCTACGGTGTCAACGCGGTTGAACTCAAGGTCCAGTGGGGAGAAGCCGTCTCTCTCTCTGAGCTTCAGAAGTTCGTCGCTCAGCATTCGGACGCCAGCGCGATTCTGTTTCAGGCGTCCGAAACTTCCACGGGCGTGAAGATGCCGACGCAGGAGATCTGCGCCCTGGCGAAAAAATCCGGCATGCTTTCCGTCTGTGACTCCATCACCGCTCTCGGAGTCTTTGACCTGCCGATGGACCGCTGGGAAATCGATGTTCTGATGACCGGCTCTCAGAAGGCCTTGATGATCCCTCCGGGGCTCGCTTTCATCGCTCTCAGCGACAAAGCCTGGAAAAAATCGGAATCATCGGACCTCCCTCACTTTTACTTTGATCTGGCCAAGGAACGAAAGGCACTTCTGAAGAATCAGACGGCCTGGACGCCGGCCACCTCCCTCATTCAGGGACTGCAGGAAAGCCTGCGCATCCTGAAGGAAGAAGGGCTCGAGAATGTCTTTCAAAGACACGCGCTCCTGGCCCTGGCCACACGCAATGCAATCAAGGCATTGGGTCTCGAAGTTCTGGCCGAGAAGAGTCCGTCTTCAGCCGTCACGGGTGTACGAGTCCCGGCTTCGATCGCGGATGGAAAGAAGATTCCGAAACTGATGCGCGACAAGTACGGCGTAACGATCGCGGGCGGTCAGGATGAGTACGAAGGAAAAATCTTTCGGCTCTCCCATTTCGGTTACTGCAGTTACTTTGACATCACCACTGGCATCTCCTGCCTTGAACTCGTGCTTCACGAACTCGGACACCCGGTCATTTTCGGGACCGGAGTGGGGGCCGTGCTGAAAACGTTCGCGGAATCGAAATTCGTCATCAAATGAACTGGCCCAATTGAACTGGAAAAAACCATGACTTCGAAAACGAAAATTCTGATCACTGATGGACTCGCTTCGCAGGGAGTGGATATTCTCAGGGACGTCGCGGATTTTGAAATTGATCTGAGGCTGGCGACTCCTCAGGAGGAATTGGCGCGGATCATCGGCAACTACGATGCCATGATCACCCGCTCAGCCACGACGCTGACCTCGGGCATGATCGACAAGGCCACTCGCATGAAACTCATCGTGCGCGCAGGCACCGGAGTCGACAACATTGACATCCCGTTTGCGACCACGAAACAGATCGCCGTCATGAATACGGCGGCTGCCAATTCCCTTGCGGCTGCCGAACAGACTTTGGCCCTGCTTTTTTCAGTGGTCCGGCACATCCCGCAATCCGCCGCGCTGCTGAAGTCCGGAAAATGGGACCGGGGCGACACTTTCATGGGCTATGAGATCACGGGCAGAACCCTGGCAGTGATCGGTCTGGGCAACATCGGTCGCATCGTCGCGGAAAAAGCGGTCGGGCTCGGAATGAGAGTCATCGGCTACGACCCGAAGTACTCGCAGGCTTCTCAGATCAACAGTCGCCTCGCGCAGACGGACAATTTCAAGATCGTGTCCTCGATTGAAGACGCCATGCGAGGCGCGCACATCGCGACCGTGCATGTGCCGAAGACGAAGGATACGATCAATCTCATCAACGCCGAGCGCGTGGCACTCCTTCATGACAAGGGCTTCGTGATCAACTGCTCCCGCGGCGGGATCGTGAACGAGCTTGCGGTCATCGCTGCAATTGACGGCGGAAAACTCGCTGGCGCGGCGTTTGACGTTTTCGAAAAGGAACCCCCCCAGTTTCCTCAGCCCGTCTTCAATCATCCGAAGATCGTCTGCGCGGCTCACCTCGGTGCCTCGACTTTCGAAGCCCAGGAGCGAGTGGCATTGACTGCAGTTTCTCAGATGATCGGTTTTTTCAAATGTGGGGAACGTACGGGAGTACTCAATTAAATGAATGTCGTGATCGTGGGAGCACAGTGGGGAGATGAAGGCAAAGGCAAGGTCGTCGACCTTTACAGCTCAAAGGCGGAATACATCGTTCGCTACCAGGGCGGCAACAACGCCGGTCACACTCTGGTCGTCAACGGCAAGAAGACCGTTCTCCACCTGATCCCGAGCGGGATTCTTCACCCGGGCAAGATCTGTCTGATTGCCAACGGAGTGGTCTTTGATCCGACCGTCTTCTTTCAGGAAGTCGACAGCCTGGTCGCAAGCGACGCCCTTCATGGCCCTGCTCACGAAGCCATCCGAGTGAGTGACCGCGCTCACGTGATTCTCCCCTACCACCGCATGCTCGACAAATGCCGTGAAGAGAAAACTTCCCAGACGAAAATTGGAACCACCGTGCGCGGTATTGGTCCCGCCTATGAAGACAAGGTCACGCGCCGCGGAATTCGCGTCGGAGATCTCCTTCGTCCCGAAATTCTGAAACTGAAGCTCACCCAGGCGGTCGAAGAGAAGAATTGCCTGTTTGAGCACCACTTCGGCACACCGAAAGTGGAACTTGCCCCGATCTATGAGGAGTGCCTGAAACTCGGTGAGAGGCTCAAGCCTTTCGTCGCTGACGTCAGCCAGATCCTGATCCAGGCGCTCAAACACAAACGCCCCGTCCTTTTCGAAGGCGCGCAGGGCACGCTGCTCGACATTGATCACGGCACTTATCCTTTCGTCACTTCTTCGAACACGGTTGCGGGCGGAGCGCTCACTGGCTCAGGCGTGGGTCTCGGCGCCGCGACTCAGGCCATCGGGATCACGAAAGCCTACACCACTCGCGTCGGTGTTGGCCCCTTCCCGACCGAGATCGAAGTCACTGAAAAAGAAACGGCTGAAAAAATTCGCAAAATCGGCGCGGAGTTTGGCGCCACCACGGGCCGCGCGAGGCGCGTCGGCTGGCTCGACCTCGTGGCTTTGAAGTATGCCGTCGAAGTGAATGGCCTCACCGGACTCGCTTTGACGAAAGCGGACGTGCTGCGTGGCTTTGACTTCGTGAAAGTCTGCACGGCTTACAGCCTGGGCGGCACGACCATCTATGAGATGCCTTCCCGCTCAGAAGACCTCGCCCGAATTGAGCCTTTTTATGAAGTGCTTCCGGGCTGGCATGAGTACGATACAAATTCTGTACAAGGGGTCGAAGATCTGCCCGTTGAACTCCAGACTTATATGAAGTTCATCGAGAATTTCGTAGGCATTCCGATCATTTTGCTGAGCACAGGCCCGGGACGCGAAGAAACGCTTCAGCTTCAGGATCCGTTTTCACTCTAAGCCCGGAACGAGCGAAAAAAGATGTTATAATGCAATGCATATAAACTTTGAGCATTGCGGTCGCAGAAACTCTCTGATAAATCGATATTTCAATTTACGCAGTAGGCTGTCTTCTTGATGACCCATGCGTGATTTTTTGTGCGAGACCATAGCTCAGTCGGTAGAGCATCTCACTTTTAATGAGAGGGTCGATGGTTCGAACCCATCTGGTCTCACCACTTAAAATCCTTCTCTCCCTTACTTCTTCACTCCACTGCCTTCCACATTCTCAATCTGGCTCTTCAATGAACTGATGGAACCACCTGGAGCACTGTCGATGGCCTGTCGCAGTTTCGAAACCACAGTATTGAGCGAGAGGTTCAAAGTGTTTCCATCCTCAAAATCAACTGCGGGATCAAACTTGAAGCGAAACTCAATGTCCTCAGGCGTCGTCTGACCATTGAAGCTCAGACTGTAGCTCACTCCACAGAGGGCTTGATCCTTTTTGACCTTGATGCGGATTCTGCTCAGCTTGAAGCCCACCGGCACTTTCACATTCCCCCACGCCTTTTCGATGCCTGCGGTCACGTCGATCAGGCCGGGGCTGAACACGATCTCTTCCTGATCTTCTTCCTTCTGGGCTTTTCCGTCTTCATCTTCGAGCTTGATGGTTTTGATGCAGAGTTTGAAGTCGGTCACGGTGGCCGTTGGAGTGACCGTCGCTGCATCACGTGAATTTGACTGCACGGAAGCTGCTCCCGAGGTTGGATAGGCGGCGCTCTGTACCGTGACGGAACCGTCACCTTTGCCGCAGGCTGAAAGCGTCAATGACGAAGAGGCAATGAGGAACAGGACTTGGATCGAGGATATTTTCACGAAATAGCTCCTTGCGAACGGATGTTGATCTGAGATGCCATCCAAGGGTAGTGAACAGCGAAGAACGTGTCAAACTGCTTTGACTTCGATCGATTGAAGTCAGGCGGCAAAGATTTCGATGAACAGCGAGCGGCTTTAACGGACAGACGCGCCTTGGTGTGCCCCCTGCATATTCACACGGGACATGTGGATCTACCGCAATCGAACGGAAGCTGGCATCATCCTTCATGAGCATCTGAAAGCCCAGGCGCCACCCGTTCCCGTATCTCGAATCGTCGCTTTGCCGCGTGGCGGAGTGGTCGTGGCTCATGAAATCTCCAAGCGCCTGGCCTTGCCGCTCGACGTGCTGATTGCCCGCAAAATCGGCGCTCCAGGAAATCCTGAATTCGGGATCGGCGCGATCACCGAAGGTGGGATTGGCTCATTCAGTCCAGAGGCGATCCGAGCTTTCGAACTGACCGACAAGGCGATCGATCGGCTGGTGAGCGAAGAGCAGAAGGAACTGGGCCGCAGAGTCGAGCTCTACCGAGGCCGCGGCGCTCGCCTGGAACTCAAAGGTGAGGACGTGCTGCTCGTGGATGATGGACTTGCGACTGGAGTGACTGCGGGAGTCGCGATCAAATACGCGAAAGAACAAGCCGCCCGCAGCATCACACTCGCGATTCCGGTGGCCGCAGCCGATACCCTCGAATCCCTGCGAATTGAAGTCGACCGGGTGATCTGTCCTTCGAGCCCGAAGATTTTCCGTTCGGTGGGCATCTGGTATCAGGATTTTCAGCAGGTCGAAGATGGAGAAGTCTTGGCACTGCTGCAGGAATCGGAAGAATACAGACGCGTGGCGGTGGAGCGGGATATCGAAACACCCTTCACGGGGACTCTCAGGGTTCCTCCCGGGGCACGAGGCATCGTCCTCTTCGCTCATGGCAGCGGCAGCAGTCGTTTCAGCCCGAGAAATCGACAGGTGGCTGAAGAATTCAACCGTCAGGGGCTCGGCACTCTGCTTCTGGATCTGCTGACTCCCGCTGAAGCCCGGGACCGGAATCAGGTTTTCAACATTCCACTCCTTTCTGAAAGAGTGCGCGAAGCGATTGTCTGGCTTCAGAAACAATCCTTCGCGAAAAATTTGCCGCTCGGGATCTTTGGCGCAAGCACGGGAGCTGCGGCAGCGCTTTGCGCCGCGGCGGAGCTGGGTTCAGAAATTTCTGCAGTCGTCAGTCGCGGAGGACGTCCCGATCTGGCGGATTCAGAATCTCTGAAAAAAGTGAAGGCACCGACTCTCCTCATCGTTGGCGGGGACGATCACGACGTATTTGAACTGAACCGTCAGGCTTCACGCGAGATCCCGCACAGTCGCGTCCTCGTCATTGCCGGGGCCACCCACCTCTTCGAGGAAACAGGGGCCATGGAAAAGGTGGCCGAAGCGGCTGCCCACTGGTTTCAGAATGAATTCAAAAAAGGAGCTTCAGATGAGATCAAGTCCGCTGCCTGAGGAAAAAGCCGAGTCCATGGTCCACGAAATCTCACAGCGCTCTCATCCGGTGGGAGCCGTAAAGGACCTGGGTCCCCTGATTGAACGCCTGAGCCAGTCCAACATCGTGATGCTGGGAGAAGCCAGTCACGGCACCCATGAATTCTATGAGTGGCGCCGACTCATCTCGGAGTGGCTCGTGGTGAAACACGGCTTCAAGGCCATTGCAGTCGAAGGTGACTGGCCGGCTTGCCGCCAGGTGGATGATTACGTCCAGAATTCTCCCACAAACACTCGCGACAGTGCTCGGCAGGTGCTGGAGAGCTTCAGACGCTGGCCGACCTGGATGTGGTCCAACACCGAAGTGGTTCGACTTGCCGAATGGATGAAGTCGCACAACCGATCCGTTGGAGGAGAGGATCTCAAGGTCGGATTCTATGGTCTGGACGTCTACTCGATGTTCGAATCCATCCACGAGGTCATCCATGGACTGAAAAAGATCAATCCATTTCTGGCCCGCCGGTTTCAGAACTACTACTCATGTTTTGACCGGTATCAGGCCAACGAAAAGGCCTACGTGAGAAGTCTCCTGGAAGTCCAGGGGTGCGAGGAGGCGGTGAAGCGCGTGCTTCATGACCTGATCGCCGCTCGAAAGCAGTCCCGGTGGAATCATCGGGATGCGCTGGATCTCGAACAGAACGCCCTGGTCGTGAAAAATGCCGAAAGCTACTACCGGGCGATGATTCATGCGGATGACTTTTCCTGGAACGTGCGGGATCAGCACATGCTGGAGACGCTTGAAACTCTGATCGCGCAAAAATCGAAAGTGATCGTCTGGGCCCACAATACTCACATCGGTGATCATCGTGCGACGGACATGCATGAAGCGGGAATGGTCAATCTCGGAGGACTGGCGCGAGAGAAATGGGGTCATGATCAGGTGGCTCTCGTCGGGTTCGGCACTCACCAGGGCACCGTGATCGCTTCCCGTGCCTGGGATGGGCCGATTCAGAAAATGCAGGTTCCGCCTTCGACAGCGGGGAGCTACGACTCCCTCTTTCACGAAGCGGCGGTTCGGATGAAGACGCCCTGCCTCTATTCACTTTTGGGAAAAACGGCCCAGTCCGGGATTCTCGCGGAAAGGCACGGACAAAGAGCGATCGGAGTGGTCTATGATCCTGCCCATGAGCGCTACGGCAATTACGTTCCAACTTCACTGGCCCACCGCTATGACGCATTCTTCTTCATCGATGAAACCCGAGCGCTGCAGCCTTTGATCCAGGAATTTGATCATTCGGAATTGCCTGAGACCTGGCCGCAGGGACAGTGAAGGTCGGGATCCTGCCGGATTGTGCTTGATTCGCGCCCAGTCAGATTCTAGAACTGACTTCACTCATGATCATCACGTCACAGGACCTCGTCATCATTCTTTTCCTGATTTTCCTCGAAGGCATTCTCTCCATCGACAATGCGCTCGTCCTGGCGCTTCTCGCCCGCGAGCTGCCCCCCAAACAGAGAAAGAAGGCTCTGACTTACGGTCTTGTCGGTGCCGTGCTCTTTCGTCTGCTCGCCTTGAGTCTGGTCACTTATCTCGTGCGTTGGAACTGGGTCAAATTCGTGGGCGGAGGTTACCTCGTCTACATCGCCGTCAAAAGTCTGCTCGTCGGAGAAAGCAAGAAACACGGGCCCAAGTCCTCGAGTTCTTCCCATTTCTGGAAGACCGTTCTCATCATCGAACTCACGGACATCGCCTTTGCGCTCGACTCCATCATGGCGGCCGTCGCGATGACTCCAAAGTTCTGGATCATCTTCACGGGCGGAGTGCTGGGTGTGATCATGATGCGCTTTGCAGCCAGCGCCTTCATCAAGATCCTCGAAAAATTTCCGTCATTCGAAAAGACCGCCTACCTGCTCGTCCTCATCATCGGGATCAAAGTGATTCTCGAAGGATTGCACTTGCCCGGAATTGACTTTCACGCGCCTGAAGCTCCCTCATTCTGGATCTTCTGGGGATTGATGGCAGCAGGATTTCTCTACGGCTTCAAACCTGCGAAAAAGGATCCGTCAAAGAGCCGCGATCTCAAGAAGCTGGACGATCACCACTGAGACTTCAGAATGAGTGCCTGAAATTCAGGCGGAGATGGACTGCTGGCCGCGTTTCATCGGGAAATGAGCCTCAAGCACGTTTCCCTTGCCGGGCAGACTCTCGGCAAGAGTGACATTGCCCTGATGCAGCTGCGCGATCTGTCTGGAGATGAAAAGTCCCAGCCCCAGTCCACCGAGGCGACTGGTCCTCTGGGCTCGTTCAAAGGGCTGAAAGATCCGGCTTCGATCCGCTTCCGGAACGCTCGGTCCCTGGTCCCGGACCGAGAGGATCAAACCCTCCTGATCTTCGCGAAGTTTGACCCATACCACGCCACCTTCCGGTGAAAAGCGAATCGCATTCATCGTGAGATTGGTCACCACTTCTTCAAAGCGCACCGGATCCACCCAGGCGTTCAGCGTTTCGGGGGCATCGAGATTGATTTTCACGCCGGCTTCCGTAGCCAGGACCTGAAGACGTCCATCAATGGTCTCGCGCGCGATGGTGGAGACGTCAGTCTCTCCGGGCTCAACCATGAAACGGCCATTCTGAATTCTCGAAACATCGAGCAGTCCATCGATCAGCTCATTGAGCCTCTCCACCTGCCGAATGACGATCTTGAAGAAGGACCGCTGCTTGTCCTGTTCCGGACTGAACGGAGCTCCCGGTTTGGCCCGAAGCATTCTTTCCTGGAGCTGAAGAATTCCGTAGATCGAAGTCAGGGGAGTTTTGAGTTCGTGACTGGCGATGGAAAGAAACTGATCTCGAAGGGACAATTCATTGCTGAGCTGCTGAAAACTGGAAAGCGTCATCAAGTGCTGAGCGGCCGCAATGAGAAGAGTCTCTTCCTTGGATGCGATCGGTTTGCTCGAAGCGGTGAGAATCCAACCCATTTCCTTCTTGTCCCGCTCTGAACGATTGCGATCCTTTGCGGGTAAATGACTGTTCGTGAGCGGAATTGCCGTCAGATGCTTGATTCCGCTCTGCTCACTTCCGAAAGGAAACTCTCGGGAAAGCTGAATCGATCGCACTTTCAGCAGCTGCGTGGACTCCAGAGCAGGCATGTTCAGGATCTGCGCCTGAATGTATTCCGAAAGCGCGGGAGAAGTCGAATCCACACCATTGAGACCAGCGCCGCGCGCACCCAGCTCAGGAACCCAGAGAAAGACCGCCGGAACTTCGATCAGCTGCTTGAGAGCTTCAGCGATCGTCACCATCTCAGAGGTGTTCTTGGGCCACTGGGTCGTATTCCGATAAAATGAACTCAGTCGTGATGCTTCCACATTACTTTCTTACCACCTCTGCATTACGGCGAGCGTGCGTTAAATGGTTTAATTCTGGAGGCATTCTGAATAGTCGAATCATTCCATCGACTGCCGTGCAGCGAGCGGTGCGCGTTAATAATCAACACGGAGTGTATAAAAAATAAAGCCAGGTTTCCCGCAAGTGTCAGTATTTTGACACATGGGTGCCCGGGCGGTGGAAATTGCGCCCAAGCCCCGGATCATTCAAGAAAACGTTATGGATGGACGATAGATCTGTATGAAGCCGCAGATCGAACAGGATGTGAATGCTCACGTGCACCTTTTCACTTCAGTATGGAGTTGGATGTGGGTGGGATTTGTCCTTGGAATCGGCATGAGCGTCTGGGTGAAGCATCACGCTGATGCCCCTGCCGTGATCCGAGCCATGGTTCCCGAGACCCCTCGAGCGCCGGCGGCCGAGGTCCAGAAACCGTGAAGAATTCAGCTTTGGGCCGAAGAAAAAATTCCCGAAATGCGTTCACCCAGCTGGTCGGCACTGAACGGTTTCACGATGTAAGCCGACACTCCCGCACGAAGCGCCTCGGAAATATGGTCCTGATCATTCTTTGCGGTCATCATCAGAAACGGAAGCTTGCGCGTGGGTGCGAAACCGCGCAGAGAGCGCAGAAGATCCACTCCGGACATTCCGGGCATGTTCCAGTCCGAAAGAATCAGATGAAACGGGTCCATTCTGCCATCATTGAGAGCAGGAGAATGAGCCGACTGCACCAGGCGCCATGCAATCTCGGCGTCCTCCGCCTGAAGCACCCGCCTGCAGCCCAGTTCCTCGAGCATTCCACTGACTATGCTTCGCATCGCAGGCATGTCATCCACGACCAGAATCTTCAGATCGACCATGAATTGAATTCTAACACAGGAGTCTCCTCCGGTGAAAACTAAGCTTTGGCTTTTTCAAGTGCCGGTCGTGCTGATCTTCTACTCGGCATTTTACATCACTCAGCTCGGTGTCAACGGCGACCTGAAGAATGAGTTCGTGCGTAACAACATCTTCTCCAATCTCCGGATCGTTTCCGGAATGTTCACGAACTTCAAATTCCGGATTCGTGGCCCCCAGCCGCCGAAGAACCGCATCGTGATCGTTGAAGTGGACAGCGAATCCATCGCGCAGCATGGCCGCTGGCCCTGGCACCGGGACAAGATGGCCGAACTCGTCCAGAAGTCATTCGATGCGGGAGCCAAAGTCGTTGGCCTGGATATCGTTTTTTCGGAAGAGGACAAGCGCGTCTCTGAGACCCTGAAAGAGGTTCTGCAGAAGAACAATCTGGCCCAGGTGATTCCTGAACAGGAAACCGACAACAATCTGGAGACGATCATTCAGTTCAACCCGGATAAGCTGGTTCTCGGCTGGACGAGCGAGAATGCCTGTCAGCCCGCTTACATGCCGCCAGAAGGCTGTCCCGTGAAGGATCCTGAAAAAATTGCCAGTCTTCCCCCTCATTTTGACAAGTTCGCCTATCAAAGTTTCATCGCGCCAAAAGACTTCGATTCTCAGAAGACTTCGCTGGTCTCAGCCCCTTCCGTCATCGCGAACATTCCGAAATTCAACGACGCTGCCACTCACTCCGGGTATTTCAATTCCTTCGCCGATGAAGATGGTTACGTCAGACGCACCAATCTCGTGATGCTCGTCAACGGCAAACCCTATCCTTCCCTGCCGCTGGAGATGATGCGGGTCGGCCTCAATGATGAGCTCAAGGTCGAAGTCGATGCGAGCTACCGCATCTCGGACATTTCATTCACGAAAAGCGGCAGATCCATTCCAGTCACTCCCCTGGGCGCGATGGAAATAAACTTCCGAGGCCCAGCCTACACTTTCACTTACATCTCCGCGAAGGACGTCCTGAGTTTCGGGACCGCGAATGACGCCGGCCGAAACCTGGCTTCGACCAGTACGACCGAAAGTCTCAGGGAAGCGCTCAAAGACGCCTACGTTCTCATTGGAGTCTCCGCGATCGGCGTCTTCGATATGCGGGCTTTTCCGTTCGACTCGAACACTCCCGGAGTCGAAGGTCATGCGAACATTCTCGACAATCTCCTTTCAGGCGACATGCTGACTCACAAGAAGAGTCAGGGAGACGGATTCATCTGGATTTCACTTCTCATGGTCGTCGGCGCTCTGCTTCTCGCTTTCATCACCGAAAAGATGGAATCCGTTCCGGCACTCCTCCTCTTCATGGCCTCTCTGGGCGCTTTCAGCGTCATCGATGCCAAAGTGCTCTTTCAGAACAATATTCATTGGGATACGAGCTTCCTCTATCTGGAGATGGGCGTGATCTTCATGTTCACCATCGCCTTGAAGTATGTTTCTGAGGAAAAGAACAAGAAGTTCATTCGAGGCGCGCTTTCCAAATACGTCGCCCCCACCATCGTTGACTCGATTCTAAAGGATCCTCGCAAGCTTTCGCTCGGAGGCGAAAAGAAGGATCTCACGATTCTTTTTTCGGACATTCGAGGTTTCACGAGCTTCTCGGAAAAGATGGACGCAAAGCAGCTTGCCGGCTTCCTGAACGACTATCTGGGCATCATGACGGACATCGTCTTCGACTGTGAAGGCACTCTCGACAAGTACATTGGTGACGCAGTGATGGCTTTCTGGGGTGCACCGCTGGATCAGCCGAAACACGCCACGAATGCCTGTATTGCGGCAATGAAGATGCAAAAGGCGCTTGCGGACAACCGGGAACGCTTCAGAACTCAGTATGGCATCGAAGTGAACATCGGCATCGGCGTCAACACGGGATCCGTCAACGTCGGGAACATGGGTTCTGAAAGAATCTTTGAGTACACGGTCATCGGAGATCACGTCAATCTGGCATCGCGCCTGGAAGGCCTGACGAAGACCTATGGCGCCGGGATCGTCACCAGTCGCTACACTTTTGACGACATCGTGGCGAGCGCTCAGACCCTGCCTCCGCACCGCGTCCTGGATTTCGTCAAAGTCAAAGGCAAGAAGAACGCTGTCGAGCTGATCCAGGTCCTGGACGCCGAGCTCCCGGCTGAAGCATTGAAACTCTTTGACCACGGACGAGAACTCTATAAAATGCAGAAGTGGGATGAAGCCGCCGAGGCTTTCGAAAAGGTGAAAATCCTGCTGGGCGGTCACGATGGCCCATCTGAGATGTACCTTGAACGTTGCCGGGATTTCAAGCTGACTCCCCCTGAAGCCAATTGGGACGGGAGCTGGGAAATGCACAGTAAATAATTATGTCAGACTTCACTCAAAAACCACTCGCTCCGGGAAGTCCCACTGCTCAAGCTGCCGCACCGCAGGCTGCGCCCGCAGTCAAACGTCTGAAGAAGGGCGAACTTCTGTTCAGCGAGGGAGACAATTCTTCCTCGATGTACCTGCTGAAGACCGGCATGATCCGCATCTTCAAGAAGAAGGGCGAAGCCAATATTGAGATTGACACGATTCGCGCCGGGCAGATCCTGGGAGAGCTCGCTTTTCTCGATGGCAATCCAAGATCCGCTTCAGGCGAAGCGCTGATGGACTGTGAACTGATGGAAATTTCAGCCAACGTCTTTCAAGCCGTCGTGCTGAAAATGCCCGACTGGCTCAAAATTCTGCTCAAGACCGTGGTGTCTCGCCTGCGCGCGACGAGCACGCGCATCAAACAGCTGGAGAGTTCCAGTTCCGCCTATGATTATTCAGAAAAGGACGGCAAGAAGAGCGCTCACTACGTTTATCTGTCCTCTCACGACGCTCTCAAGATTTCGACGGCGATTCTGCTCGTCGCTTCCCGCAATGGGACTGAAGTGCCTGCAGGAATTGATATTCGACTGGGCGTTCTGCAGCGCTATGCCAATCAGATCCTGAACATTCCGGTGGCCAAAATCACCAGTTTCGTGGATCTCCTCACGCAAGCAGGCCTCATGACGATCAGTGAAGGCTCGACTGAAGTCACCCTGAAGGACATCGATTTCATGGAAAATCTCATCACTTACATCAACGATGAGAACCTGCTCGAACCTTCCAAACGCCACGACATCACGCTTCGCGGCTTTCTGGTCATGAGCATGATCAACAAGAACCTCGCGAAGTATCCGGTGGATGAAATCACTGGTTTGACCACGGTCAACGTCGCGGAGATCCGTTCGACTGAGCTCAATGCCGCAGGCAAGGAGTCTTTTCGACTCGAGGAATTTCCGGAACTGGCCAACCTCGGCTACTGCACGCCTCTCAGTGTCAAATCAGGTGCCGAACAGACCACGCTCGTCAAAGCCACCACTTTTCAGAAATTTTACCGCTTTCAGCGAGTCACGATGATGATCAATGCGCTGAACGAACAGAAACGCCGAACCAGCAGGTGACCGGACTGTTCATGTCTGATCTTCGCTGACGCTCATCCGCACTTTTCGCTGACGCTCAGGCAAGCTCAGGTCGCTTCTTCTTCACCTGTTCGACGATCAGCTTGATGTCCTGCGCGCGGTCCTTCCGCGCGACCAGAATGGCATTGCCGTGCTGAACGACGATGAGATTCTCGACACCGAGCAAAGCGATGAGTTTTCCCGGAGCATCCACGATGTTGCCGGTCGAGTCCACGCTGATGACCTGCCCGCCGGTGAGCACGCCGCACTCATGGCGTGCTTCAAGTACTTCAGAGAGACTTTCGAGCGAAGTCCAGCTGCCGAGGTCATCCCAACCACAGTCGAGCGTGAAAGTGACGACGTTCTTCGCCTTTTCCATCACTCCGTAATCGATCGAGGTCGCGGTCATCTGAGGATAGGCCACTTCGACTTTTCCGTCAGACCGGTTCCAGACCTGATCCATTTCCGGCATGAACTCGGCGAATGCCTTCAGAATGACTTCCGCGCGCCAGAGAAACATTCCGCCGTTCCAGAGGTAGTTTCCGGACTCGACGAACTCGCGGGCCTTGTCGAATTTGGGCTTTTCAACGAAAGCCTCCACCTTGCGACAATCCCCATGGGTCGCCGGTCCTGCCGAGCCCGCGACTGGAGCACCCAGGCGAAGGTAACCATAACCGGTTTCAGGACGAGAAGGCTTCACTCCAAGAGTGACGAGATCATCGTGAGATGAAGCCCATTCAGCAGCTTGCATGACCGATCTTTTGAAGGAAGCGAGATCAGCGATGTAATGATCTGAAGGCATGACGAGCATGACCGCCCTCGGATCTTTTTCGAAGATCGCACGTGCTGCCCAGTAAACGCAGGGAGCGGTGTTGCGTCCCGCCGGCTCTGCCAGAACGGCGACATCGGGAGCCTGCTCGCCGACAGCGTGCTTGAGTTGACGTGTGGTCACGATCGTACGGTGCTCGACTCCCGGCGGAACCAGGCCATCGAAGCGCTTGAGCGTGTGCACGAGCAGTGTCTCCGAAGTGTCTTTGCCAAAGGACAGAAGCTGCTTCGGACGCTGTGAAGTGCTTTTGGGCCAGAAACGAGTGCCACTTCCCCCGGCCATGACCACGAGGTGAAGGGAGGGCTTGTTCATGCTCGTCCGTAGCCGTCTTCAAGTCTGACGATGTCTTCCAGGTGTGGAGTCGACACTTCAAAGACGTCGGTGTCTTCGATCGCGATCATGCGGTGCTTTTTCCCCGGCGGAATGTGATGGGCTTCGCCGGCGTTGAGAGTGATCTCTTCGAGCACTCCCTGATCGTTTTCAAAAACGAAAAGCATCTTGCCGGTATGGACCAGAATCGTCTCTTCCTTGATGTTGTGGTACTGCAGTGAAAGCATGTGACCTTTTTTGATGTGCAGGATCTTTCCCACATAATCACCGGTTTTCGCCCAGATCAATTCGTGACCCCAGGGCTTTTCCACTCTCTGAATCGGCTGCTTGCTCATACTCACTCCGTATCACTCATTCTGATATAATTCAGCCTTGAACTTCAATCAGGCGTTTTGGCCACGATGAATGTGGAAATCACATTTTTGACTTTGTAACGGGCGCCCGCTTTATCCGCTTCACTGACGGTGTCGTAACCGCCGATGTAAAGGCGGTACCAGCGACCCTTCTGATTAAGATCAACCAGGCGAACGAACGGCTGCACTCCCTTGGACTCAAGAGCGTCCACTTCGGGCTTTGCGTCTTCAGGCGATTTGAAAGCGCCAACCTGGAGAGTGTACTTCCCTCCTGAGGAAGGACGCGACAACGCCGAGAAGTGAGTCACGCTGGCTGAACCCTTGTGCGGCAGCGGCTTGTTCTCGGAATGAGTCACAGTCGGCGCCTCCCCATGAAGAGGAGCTGGATGAGACTCACGAGACGTCGCACCGCCTGATTTTGACTTCGTGTTTTCCGGCAGATCCACAGCACGTGGAGTCTCCATCCGGATGCCGGTCTTTTCGACTTCATCGTGCAAGCTTCGGCTGAGGGACTCATCCGCAGCCTGGGGAGCGTCCTTGGCCTGTTCATTCATTTCAAAGCGCTCAGGTACCTGATCTGAAACCATCGGGACCGGTGAGATCTGCGTCGTGACATGGGTCACGTCCTTCGGAGTCACCTTTTTCCCGAGATGAATCCCGAGAGTGAACGCGAAAAGAGCCACAGTCACGCCAAGAAGGATCAGAACTCCGACTTCCTTGCGGTCATAGATGAAAAGGCGCTTTTTTTGGTCCATTATCCTTTCATCTTAACGCCCTCCTTTTAAAATTTCACGCAAATTTCCCAAAACCTCCCGATGCTTAGGTCCGGAGTTCGGTCGGAGTGACCGGTTTTTTCCCAGCCGCCGGCCTGAACGTGGCTTTACAGTCGGTGCCAAGCGTTTGGCGGAGGCGTGAAACTTCCAAAGAAGGGCGCACAAGGAGCCTTTTATGAAAATGAAAATTTCAGCCCAGTTGCCTCTCTTATCCAATCAAAAGGGTCAGAGCCTGACCGAGTACCTCATTCTTCTCGTCCTGATCTCCGTCGTCTCGATCGCCGGAGTGCAGAGTCTGGGCAAAGCGATCCATGGCAAACTCAAGGATGCCAAAGAGAAGATCAACAGCATTTCCGTGAATCCGGACTGAAGCATGCTTCAGTCTCTGGGTACTCTGCGGGGTGATCAACGAGGACAAGCTCTGGTCGAGATGCTTTTCGCACTTGGACTGCTCCTCTCTTTTTCGGTCGGCGCCTCGTCCGTCTTCAAGGCAAAGTGGAATCGCACCCAGTGCGCCTACCAGACCTTTGAGAAAACACGCGCCGCCCTCAACCAGGATGTTCTGAGCTCAGCCCCCTGGGCTCAGAACATCCGGCTGGAGGATCAGGGAGGATCCATTCGCGGAGAAGGACACTGTGGAGATTTGGTCGAGACGGTCGTGCTGGAGAAACTGGAATGAGTGAGCTGAAGTCAGAAAAAGCACGAGAGCTGCACGGCACCCCGTCACCTCATGCCTGGCCGTTCGTGAGTGACGAGCAGGGCTTCATGCACGTGAGCTTCGCGGCCGTGCTCGTGCTGTGCATGACATCCGCCTTCTTCATGATCGGCACGCTCGTGCAGTGGCGCCATCATGTCGAAACTCAGTTGAGGCTGGATCGCTGCGTTTCTGAAACAGCTCACGAACTGAGAGTTTCACTGCAGCGGACTCAGAAACTCAATCAGATCATTCTCGTCACTCGGGTTTCCATAGCGGCTGCGCAGGCGGCTTATCAGCCCGAAATCGCCGCTCCTCTGCAAGTCGCACTGAATCTTCAGGTGGCTGCGCAGGAAGGGATTCAAAAGACCTGGGAACTGAAATGCATGGCGTGGCTGGTGAAACGCGGCTGTGATTCGAAATGGGATCTGGCCATGCCCCTGCCTTCCCAGCCCTGGAATCGCGCGGCGCCTGACTCGGTCGGTCCGCAGGCTCTCACCTGGGAACCTTTTGGAAGCTCCGGCGACGGTTCGGGCGTGGGCAGCGCTTCAGGCAGCGCGCAGGGTTTGAAAATTCAAACGAGTCGCAGTCCGAGATTTTCGGCGGCTCTCGTTTCAGGAGACGACAATGAAGGTTGGAAATCAAAATGGACCTCTGGGCAGCCAGGGTCAGGTTTTCGTTGAGGGGATCTTATGGACAGCACTGCTGACACTCGCATTTTTTCTCACTTCCATGCTCTTTCGAAGCGAATACGTTCGTTATCGAAAAGTGATTGCAAGCTATCCAAGCGCCATTCGCAAATCCTGATTCGCGTCACGCGTATCGTTCGGAGCCGAGTGGTCATCGGCCTCTTTCTGTGTGCGGGAGGATTGATTGCCGGGGCGCTGGCACATGAAAGTGCCAAACAAGAAGCCCTTGAAGCCTGGCACAGCGAGCACTTTCCTTCGATGGCCACCTGGACCGCCACACTCGGCAATCAGGGTTTCATACCCCTGAAAGAAGCGGTTCGGCTCCATCAGGCCTTGAGAACTCTTCCGCTCACGATGGACGCCGTCCATACGGTCTGGATCAGCGAGGATCTGAACTGGGTCACTGTCTTCGAGGAGGAGCCTTTCGTCTTCACGAGAACCACGGGTGCCTTACCGTCCCACTGGTCTCCGAGCGGTGTCGCGTGGGTCGGTTTTGACCAAGCGCAACAGGAGCTTTCGAAGAAAAAAACAGTGAAAACTGTTCAGTTGGCCAAGTCCGCACCTGGAATACGGAAACCGGGTCCCAAAATCGCGCTCGATCCGCGTGCCCTGCGCTTTTAATCCTCATTGACTTGGTCTGCTGCTTTGGGTTTATTGAGCGCGTGAAATCACAACATTCTCGTTCAATTCTGGCAGTGGGTTCCATGGCTTTCGATTCGATCCAGACTCCGGCAGGCAAAGCCGATCAGGTCCTGGGCGGCTCGGTCAATTACTTCTCTCTGGCTGCGTCCTTCTACGCACCGATCAAAGTCATTGGCATCGTGGGCGAAGATTTCCCGATAGCTCACCTCGAGTACCTCACGACCAGGAACGTGGACGTGAGCGGCGTCCAGATCGTCAAAGGCAAAACCTTTCACTGGGTCGGCTCCTACGACACCAACATGAACGAAGCGAAGACACTCTCCACCGCTTTGAACGTTTTTGAAACCTTCGACCCGAAACTCAACGCCGCTCATCAAGACGCGTCCTACGTATTTCTCGCCAATATTGATCCGGTTCTTCAGACCAGCGTGCTCGATCAAGTGAAGAGCCCGAAGCTTGTCGCCTGCGACAGCATGAACTTCTGGATCACCGGCAAGCCAGAAGAGCTCAAGAAAACTCTCAAGCGCGTCGATATCCTTTCGATCAACGAAGGCGAAGCATTCCTCCTCTCCGGAGAAAAAAATCTCAACAAGGCTGCCACGATCATCCGCACGATGGGACCTTCGATCATCATCATCAAGCGCGGTGAATACGGCGCCATGCTCTTCACTCCGAAGGGCACGTTCCTCGCTTCCGCTTTCCCAGTCGATTTCGTGAAGGATCCTACCGGAGCTGGCGACAGCTTCGCCGGCGCGTTCATGGGATATGTGGCCGAAGCAGGCCTCACCCGCGACATGGCTCAGACGGATCCGGACGCTTTCGAAAGCATCCTCCGCCGTGCGGTCGTTGCGGGTTGCGTGATGGCCAGCTTCACGGTCGAAGATTTCAGCATCGAGCGCCTCAAGCGCCTGGAAGCTTCCGAACTTGTGACTCGTCAGACCGCGCTCATGAAGATGATCACGGTTTAACTCTTTTTTAACCGACAGATTACGGAGACTTCAAATGAAAACTTCCCTTTGTACGATTTTGGCCCTTCTTTCTCTCACAGCTTCCGCTGCTGATCCTGCCCAGCTTGTTTCGGACTCAGAATCTGCTATGGCTACATCTGTGTATGCTGCTGCCTGCGCTTTGAAGCATTCCCCAAGCCCAGCACTCATGATCGGCTTCGGGAGCAATGAAGACTCGGCTAAACGGGATGCTTTGAGAGGTCCGATTTCTGTTGGAATCAGTATGGATTTTTACAAGTGCATTCTGAAGATTGTCGAACCAGAATCGTCAAATTACGCAGCTGTCTGCTCTCTAAAAAACTCCAACGACTCAGAACTCATGATCGGCTTTGGCATGAATGAAGACGCAGCCAAGAGAGATGCTTTGAAGGGACCGATTTCCATCGGAATCAGTATGGATTTCTACGATTGCACGCTCCAAGTTCGAAACCCTTGATCAGGAAAGGCTGTTCAAAGTGCTCAAAGAACGGATTTCCCCTCCCGTTGAAGCCCGTGGGAGCCTCATTCGTGATATGCAGGGACTGAATGTCCGTCCACAGACTGCGCACCATCCAGCAATCCATCGCCGCCTGCCGCGACTGCCCAAACATGGTGGGTAACCCCGTCTATGGCGCTCCGGTCACCAGCCGCATCTTCCTGCTGGGACAGGCGCCCGGGCCCCGCGAGGAAAGTTACGGGAGACCCTTCGCATTCACCGCAGGCAAAACTCTTTTCAGGTGGTTCGAAGAGACTTCAGGCATCAGTGAAGAGCATTTTCGTGAGCGCGTCTACATGGCAGCGGTGGCACGCTGCTATCCCGGCAAAGCCGCAACCGGAGACCGCGTTCCGGATCGCACTGAAATTTCCAACTGCAGCCGCCACCTCAAACTTGAACTCGAAGTCCTGCAACCTGAACTCATCCTTGCCGTAGGAAAGCTCGCCATCGCGCAAGTCCTCGGACCGGAGGTCTACACGGCGAAATCAAAGCTCATTGACGTCATCGGAAAAAAATTTGCAGTGACCTTTCATGGACGCAAAGCCGAAGTGATCTGCCTGCCCCATCCGAGTGGGCTCTCTGCGTGGCACAAGACGGAACCCGGCAAAACGCTGCTCAAGAAGGCTCTCAAGCTGCTCTCCAGGCATCCTGCGTGGCTCGAAGAGATCGCGTAACCTTCATCAAAGTCATTTCCTGACCAGATCGTTGCGCATACTCTACTTGAATTATCGCGTCTATTGCACCAGCAAGAGAATTGAAAAGGGCTAACCAACGGTCCATAAACCTCCCTGATCGACCGGCAAAGAAGATCAGGTCGAGAACCTGTTCACCGCACCCAACAACTCCCGCTGAAATCTCTCTTTGGAAAACTCCGCGGCACGCTCACGGCAGTCTGACTCGAGAAATTTACCGGGATTCGCTTCCATCTCCAGCACTGCAGCCGACAACGACTCATGAGTTTGCGTCTTGAAATGGATCCCGGTCTTCGCAGTCACGGTTTCCTTGGCACCTCCTGCATCAAACGCAATCACCGGAGCTCCTGAAGCCATGGCTTCGAGCGGAGTGATGCCGAAGTCCTCGACGCCTGGAAAGATCATGGCGCGACAACGTGAGTAGAGGTTCGCGATCTCCTCATTGGTCTTCTGCCCGACCATCTGAACCGTCGGGCCCGCGAGAGCGCGCAGTCGCTCTTCATTCTGACCAGAGCCCACGATGATCAATGGCAATTTCAATTGATTGAAAACTTCGATCGCAAGATCGACCCTCTTGTACGGGGCAAACGCTCCGACCATCAGGTAAAAATTCTCCGCCGTCCGAACACCGCCGAAACGCGAAAGATCCGCAAAAGGATAGATCACTTGGGCCTTGCGACCGTAACACTCCTCGATCCGATCCGCGATGAACTGACTGTTGGCGATGAGGTGATCCACGTTTCCGGGTCCACTCACCTTGCGGTCCCACTTCTGGAGGTAGCCACGGACGGCACGCGCCGCCAGGCGCACGGGCAGCGAGGCTTTGCCCGGCCCGAAGTACTCCTCATACCGATCCCACACGTAGCGCATGGGAGCGTGCACATAACTCACGTGGACGGCACCTTTCGGCTTTCGAATGCCTTTGGCCACACAGTGTGAAGACGAAATGACAAGATCAAAATCCGTGAGATCAAACGACTCGATCATCGAGGGCATGAGAGGGAGAAAGTTTCGGTACTTCTCGGCGGCTCCTGGAACTTTCTGAAGCCACGTCGTATGAATCGGGTGCTTTCGGATCGCGCTCGAAATCTTCTGGGGCACTGCCAGCAGCGTGAAGACTTCGGCTTCAGGATACAATTCGGCGATCGCCTCAAAAACGTATTCCCCACCGCGCATGCCGGTGAGCCAGTCATGAACGAGGGCGACTTTCTTCACTTTTCTCTGCACTCCGCTCCGCACATTTCAGGCTTCCGAAGATTTTTGAAAGTACTCGATGCTCTGGCGCAATCCTTCTTCGAGGTCGACTTTTGGAGTCCAGTTGAGAAGGGTCTTGGCGCGAGTGATGTCCGGGCAACGGCGCTTCGGATCGTCTTCTCGACCCGGGAGATGCAGGATCGCGGATTTGCTGCCCGTCAGTTGAGTGACCATCTGCGCGAAGTCGAGAACAGTCCTTTCGACAGGATTGCCGATGTTGACTGGGCTCTTCTCTCCACTTTCAAAAAGGCGGACGATGCCGTCAACCAGGTCAGACACGAAACAGAAGCTTCGGGTCTGCTTGCCGTCCCCATGAATCGTGAGCGGCTTGCCCTGGAGAGCCTGCATGCAGAGTTCTGGAACGATGCGGCCATCATCCGGACGCATGCGCGGGCCATAGGTATTGAAGATCCGGACAATGCCGCCATTCAAAGCTTTTCGAGGCTTCCCATCCTTGGCGCGACCCACACCACGGATTGCCGTGCTGACGTAAGCTTCGCCAAAGCGTTTGGCTTCGTCGTAACAGGCTCGTGGACCGAGGGTATTGACATTGCCGAAGTAACTTTCGTCCTGCGGATGCACCAGCGGATCGCCGTAGATTTCGGAAGTCGACGCGATCAGGTAGCGGGCATCGTGTTTGAGTGCAAGATCGACCGTGTGCATGGTGCCAATCGAATCCACTTCGAGAATTTCAAATGGGATCCTGTCGAAATCAATCGGACTGGCGGGACACGCGAAATGAAAGAGTCCATGAAGTCCATGTTCAACCAGAAGTTCAATCTTCGCTTCAGGAATGGGCTGACAGACGTCCCACTCCAGAAATCGGAAAGCAGGATGCTTCAGCGCTTCCGTGATGTTCTCTTTTCGACCCGTGAGAAAGTTGTCCACGGCGGTGACTGCGTACCCTTTTCTCAGAAGCAGGTCGCAGAGATGAGAGCCGATGAATCCTGAGCCGCCCGTGATCAAAATGTGCTTCATGCCTTCATTTCTAGCATCAAAGCGGCGCGGCCCTCAAGACTGATTCGAACTCAGGACCGTTTCATAAATGCGCGCCATGGATTTGCCGAGAGTCTCCACACTGTAGGTATCAAGCAGGATCCGCCGGGACGCTTCGGACGGGATTCGCAGCTCGCCGCGTGAGGCTTTCAAAATCGCGTCAGACCACGCCTCGCGATTCATCGCCGGAAGAAAAAGCGCCTCACCTTCCTGAAGGGGACTCAAGGCTTCGCGATGCGCCGGTATGTCGGAGACGACGATCGGGACCCCGAGCGCGGCGGCTTCAACGGGCGGCAACCCGAAACCTTCGTAGAGAGAAGGGAAAAACAGGGCTTTTGCACCTTGCAGGAGCGCGCGAGTCTGCGTTTCCGGAATCGGGCCCAAGGCACGTACACCGAAGACATCGGAGTATTCCTTCATGCTGAGCACGAGCTCCGGAAGATCCGGCTTGGCTTCGATCTGTCGATACTTCTTGTAAGCTTCAACGAGGAGGCCGACGTTCTTGTGCGGTTTCGGATTCGAGAGACTGAAGAAATATCCGCCGCGTTTCAGTTTGAGCTTCGCCAGGATCGTGTCGCAATCCGAATCAGACAAGGCCGTCTTCGACAGGGAAGGATCGAGCGCATTATGGACGATTTCAATCCGGTCGGCTTCAACTCCCAGCCATGCCGCGATTTCATTCCCGGAGAATCTCGAAACGCTCAGGACTTTTTCAGCCCGTCTCGCGAACGGGCGCAGGAGAAATTTATAATAGAGCTTTTCCTTCATGCCCCCGAATGTCAGGTGATTGAGATCATGGATCGTGATGATCCAGGGGCAGGGTGCGAAGGCCAGGCTCGAAAAAGTCGGACTGTGGTAGAGTGCCGCGCCGGATTCTTTCAGAATCTTCGGGATTTCGAGTGTTTCACCCGGCTGCAGAAAAACGCTGCCAGTCTCGATCGTCTTGAATCCTGAAAACTTCGAGGACATGCCTGGCTGAATGAGAAAGACGGGTTCGAATTTCAGCTCGCCCTGGCGGGCCAGCCCCTGTGCCATCAGAACCACATAGCGTGCCATCCCATGGAGAGTCTCACTCACCATTCGTCCATCGATCACCACTTTGGGTTTGACCCTGGGCAAGCTCATGCTTCGCCTCCAGCTGCAGGTCCAGGCGCCGTCGCTGGTTCCGCAAAAATCACGGGTTTGATCCGTTCATCGTTCTCACTGGCCCAGAGAAGTGCCCACGAAACCATCCACATCATGGAGTGAATCACTTTGGACTCCCAGAAATTGACCTGCGTCAGTCCGTTCAGCTGAAAAACGATCCAGGCGCAGACCATCCCGCGGGCGAACCAGCCTTCAGCCGTGTTCCGGTACCGAAAAGGAAGGGCCACGACGTAAAAGCTCCAGGCGAGCCAGCACGCAAGTCCGAAAATACCAAGACTGCCGATCACTTCGAAAAAATTGCTGTGGGCATGGCCCGAAAAAATCACCTGGCCCGGAACAGCGGTCTGCTCCTGGTAGAACCCTGACAGTTCAAGGTTGTGGTGCCAGCCGGCACCCGTCCAGGGACGGGCCTTGAAAAATTCCACATTGATCTTCCAGAGCGTGGTGCGCTCCGTGATTCCCATCGAGGTCTCCATCCGGTTCTTGATGAAATTGAGCTGCGAGAGCCCGAAGATCCCGACGCTGAAACTGATCAGCCCGACGATGATCCAGCGACGCGGCAGGATCCAGAGAAACCAGAGAAAAATCCCGACTGGCAAGGCGATCCAGAGCATGCGCGAGTAAGTGGCGAAGAGCGCCAGCAGCCCGAGCACCACCGCCAGGAGAAGAAATTTCCGCGAGAAGTACCTGGTGCGCAGCAGATCGAGCGCGACGAAGAACGGAAAAATGAAAATGCTCGCGACTGAGAGGTGATGGCCGAGAAAAAGTGTGGCGTGATAGTACGGCGCATGTCCCGGGATGGGCTGCGGTCTTGGCCAACCGGTGAAATACTGAATGATGCCGATCGCCGAGAGTACCGTGAAAGCTCCCAACCAGGACTTGAGAACGGTTTTTCTCTGCTCCGCTGAAAGAACGCGAAGGGCCGGAACCAGGATCAGCGGCCAGAAGAAATACCAGGCCTTGCCCATGTCCTTGAGAAATTCGACGTGAGGGATCTTGCCGTTGTAACTGAGGGGATGAATCATCGCGAAAATCAGGCTCACGGCGCAGGCGAGGGTAAGTGCGAGAGTCAGGAACAGGTAGAGCCGGGTTGCGGGCCTTTTGAATTCCGCACGAATGGCGTGAAAGAGACCCGCAGGCTTCATCGCGATCAGAAGTCCCACCAGAAGAATGCCGATGCCGATGCTCATCGATGCCATCGAACCCAGGGTCAGCACCGCATAGACGGAAAGCGCCAGGGTTACCCAGAACGCTTGAGTTTTCGGTTTTGACTCTTCGAGTAGCGACATACTGACAAGAGATCACATTTCTGGCAGATTTCCACGCGAAAGCTTTTCTGACAGACATCCAGGATCCCCAGGCGTGAAATGGCGAAATCGTACCGAGTGGGATCCTGAGCATCGCAGGCTTTGAGGGCTTCCGTCACTTCAAGAGCCGCCAGCCAGTTCAGACTTTTTCTGCCCGTCAGGCCCAGGTACTGGCTGATTCGACCCGTGTGAGTGTCGAGAGGGATGATCAATTGGTGGGCTTTGAGTTCCCGTCCCTCTGGAAAAGTCCGAGCGAGTCGACTGGACCCGGTCCATAGACCGGGATCGAGTTCGTCTTTCCGGCCCATCCAGCGAAGGAACATGCACCAACGCTTGCAGCAACTCCCCTCTTTGGGTGAGGTCAGCAGATACGAGAAGGAACGATTGCTTTTCCGATGGGCGAGCTGCGAAGTCTGCCAGCTTCGCCAATCCGAAATCAGACTTTCCAGCGCACTCCCCACGTGCAGGGAGTCCGGTTCCAGATGACTCAGAAAATGAGCTCCCAGGGAACCATGGTCCTCCCAGCTCTTTGACAGCAGTTGAAACAGAAGGAGCAGATCCTCTCCCACATTGAAACGGTGAATGAAGCCTTTCATTTCAGGCTCGGCGATCCGGTAAAAATCAAGACTTCTCAGCTCACGAACGTATTGGGAAGGTGAGGTGGAAACGAGACTCATCCTGTGAAGCGCATCCGCCACGGAACGCCGAATCTGCTTCACATTTCCGTAGGCGAGTACCGCAGCCAGAAGCGCCACCACTTCCTGATCCCACGGGTCATCGTAGCGGTGCACAAATTCGAGTGGGTCAGAGGACAGGAGCTCCGGCCGGTGGTAATTCTGGTGGAGCTGATTGAGAAAAATCTGAAGTCGACTCACCGCACAGAGATTAAGCTTTTTGCTGAGTTAAAATCAATCCCGCAAATGGCTCCGATCCCTTGCTAATGACGCTTGTTGCCGCTATTGAATGATTTATGTCCGCCAGCACGATTTCCAGAGCATCGAAATGCGTTTCCCTGGCCCTTTCCATGCTCATGGTTGTCCAAGCCGCTGGGGTCCTGCCCGGCAGCGTCGGGTCAAAGACCGCTGAAGCCGCTCCGCTGGATTCTCCCAATTTCACTCCCGGGAAGGTAACTCCCGTCAATCGACCGTTTGAGCCGCCGGCAAAGCCGAGCGCTCCTCCCTCCTTGAGCAAGGTCGCACCTCCCGACGTCTTTCGCTGTGAGCGCCAGATCATCTACAAGGGCGAAGCTTTGAACTGCGATTCAAATCTGCACCGCGACGCCGAAAATCTTCGCCCCATCCTCCATGAAGTACCCTCTGCCATCGCGGAACTGGACCACTACCAGAAAACCCGCGCCCATGTTCAGAACGCCGCTTACTTCGGCGGAGCCGGTCTCGGGCTTGTGGTCCTCAGTCTGATCGGTCGCTCCACTTTTCTTTCCAGTGACTCGGGACTGCGCATCAGTCGAATCACGACTTTTTCAGGCGCATTGCTCACTGCTGGAAGCCTGGGCTACGGCCTGACCACTTTGCAGACCAACGAGTCTCACCTGACCCAGGCCATTCGGAATTTCAATCAGGTCCACCCAGAGAACCCCATCGAAATCAAATTCAGCACAGGATTTTAAATGCCAAGACGGACAGACATTCGCAAAATTTTAGTCATCGGCAGCGGTCCCATCGTCATCGGACAGGCCTGCGAGTTTGATTACTCCGGGACCCAGGCCCTCAAGGCACTTCGTGAAGAAGGCTACGAAGTCATCCTCGTCAACTCCAATCCCGCGACGATCATGACGGATCCGGAACTTTCCGACAAAGTGTTCGTCGAGCCCCTGAATGTCGAGTACCTCGAGCGCATCATCGAAGCCGAGCGCCCGGACGCTCTCCTGCCGACGATGGGTGGACAGACGGCACTCAACTTGACCATGGCGCTTCACAAGGCGGGAGTGCTGGCCAGGTACAAAGTCGAAATGCTTGGAGCCACTCCTGAAGCCATCCACAAAGCCGAAGATCGGGAAACGTTCAAAACGATCATGACCAGCATCGGAGTGGACTCCGCACGCAGCTCCGTCGCTCGAAGCCTGGAGGATGGCAAACGCATCATCGCTGAACTCGGGCTGCCCCTGATCCTGCGCCCTTCCTTCACCCTCGGTGGCGAGGGAGGCGGCTCAGCGACGACGGAAGACGAATTTCTCGAGAAGCTCGAACGCGCACTCTTCCTGTCGCCCACTCACGACTGCCTGATCGAGGAGAGTCTTCTCGGCTGGAAGGAATTTGAACTCGAAGTCGTTCGCGACCGACGAGACAACGTGATCATCATCTGTTCAATCGAAAATTTTGATCCCATGGGCGTTCATACCGGCGACAGCATCACCGTCGCACCTGCCCAGACCCTGACGGACCGCGAGTACCAGAACCTCCGCGATCAATCGATCAAGATCATCCGCGCCATCGGCGTCGAGACCGGCGGTTCCAATATTCAGTTTTCGATCAATCCGAAAGATGGTCGAGTGATCGTGATCGAGATGAATCCTCGCGTCTCGCGCTCGAGCGCGTTGGCTTCGAAGGCGACAGGCTTTCCAATCGCCCGAGTCGCCGCCAAACTTGCCGTCGGCTACACGCTGGATGAATTGACCAACGACATCACCGGCACCACTCCCTGCAGCTTTGAACCGAGCATCGATTACGTCGTGACGAAAATCCCGCGCTTTGACTTCGACAAATTCCGTCCGACTGAAACGACGCTTTCGACTCAGATGAAATCTGTCGGCGAAGTCATGGCCATCGGCCGGACTTTTGAAGAATCGCTCGGCAAAGCGATCGCGGGACTCGAAACTGACAACACCTGGTTCATGCCTCTCGAAAAATTCAAGAGCCTGCCTGCCGTGAAGCCGGGCGAGCGCAAAGCGGATTCAAGGGGCATTCGGTGGGACCTGGTCTCCACGCCAAGCCCGATCCGCATCTATGCGCTGGCCGACGCGCTGAGAAAAGGCGCTTCCGTTCAGGAAGTTCACGAGAGTTCTTTCGTCGATCCCTGGTTCATCGAGCGCATCCAGTTTCACCTCTCTTTCGAAAAGACACTCCAGTCCCGGCCTTGGCCTCCCACCGCTGAATCCCTGCGCGAGATCAAGTCCGCGGGCTGGACGGACCGTGCGATCGCAGGCTGCCTGGACCTGACTGAAGAACAAGTACGCCTGGACCGCGAACAATTGGGCGTGCATGGGAACTTTCAGTGTGTGGATACCTGCGCTGCGGAATTCGAAGCGAAGACACCTTACCTCTACAGCAGCTACCGCGGCGAGGATGAATCGCGTCTCAGCACCCAACCCAAAGTCATGATTCTGGGCGGGGGCCCAAACCGCATCGGCCAGGGCATCGAGTTCGACTATTGCTGCGTGCATGCGGCGATGGCGCTCAGGGCGATCGGGATCGAAACCCTGATGGTCAATTCGAACCCTGAAACGGTCAGCACCGATTACGACATCTCCGATCGCCTGTACTTCGAACCCCTGACTCCCGAACATGTCCTCAATATCGCGCGCATCGAGAAGCCTCTCGGCGCGATCGTTCAATTCGGTGGCCAGACCCCCCTCAAACTCGCCAAAGCGCTCGAGCGCGGCGGTCTGAAGATCCTCGGTACCTCGACCGATAGCATCGATCTGGCCGAAAACCGTCAGCGCTGCGAGGAGATGGTGAGAGAGCTTGCGCCGCTGGGGCTTGAGCAGCCTGAAGCCGCGATCGCTTTCACTGCAGAAGAAGTGATCCAGAAAGCCAATGGGCTCGGATATCCAGTTCTGATCCGTCCGTCGTATGTTCTCGGCGGCAGAGCCATGCGCATCGTCCACAGTGAAACGATGCTCAGGCAGTACGTGGACGAAGTCGTGCTGGCCAGTGACAAGCATCCCGTCCTGATTGACCGCTTTCTCGACCGCGCGACTGAAGTCGATGTCGACGCCATCAGTGATGGCAGGGAAACGTTCATCGGTGGACTCATGGAACACATCGAAGAGGCAGGCATTCACTCAGGTGACAGCGCTTCATGTCTGCCTGTGGTCACTCTGCCCGTCAACATCTGTGACCGGATCCGAACCTACACGCGTGAGCTGGCGAAGCGTCTCAAGGTCATCGGCCTGATGAACGCGCAGTTCGCGATTCAGGGCGACCGCATCTACCTGCTCGAAGTGAATCCTCGCGCGTCACGCACCATTCCTTTCATCAGCAAGGCAGTCGGCAAACCTCTCGCCAAACTCGCGGTTCAGGTCATGCTCGGAAAGTCCCTTCACGACCTCGGCATCCGCGAAGACTTCGATCTGGGGCTCACCACTTACAATGTAAAGGCTCCCGTTTTCCCTTTCAGCAAGTTTCCGGGAGTGGACGTGCTCCTCGGGCCAGAAATGAAATCCACCGGGGAAGTGATGGGCCGAGGCAGGACTTTCGCGGGAGCGTACTCCAAAGCGATGTCGGCAGCCGGCATGGCGCTTCCGAAATCAGGAAACGTCTTTCTATCGGTCCGAAATGAAGACAAGGCCGAGATTCTGCCCATCGCACGCGGACTGAGAGAGCTTGGCTTCACGCTCTGCGCGACTGAAGGCACGGCGAAATTTTTGAACAGCCATTATCTGGATGTTCAGCACGTGAACAAAGTCACTCAGGGCTCACCTCACACGGTCGACGGGATTCGTGAAGGTCGCTTTGCGCTCGTCATCAACACGACTTCGGACGAGACTGCGATCAAGGACAGCTTTGCCATTCGCCGTGCGGCGCTCGAGCGGAAGATCCCTTACAGTACGGTCGTCTCGGCAGCGCGCGCGATGCTGCAGGCAATTCGCGAAGAGAAAAAAGGACCGCTCGAGATCCTGCCTCTTTAGTCAGGGCATACGAAAACGGCGGCATCTGATGAAGCTGCGGTTCAGCGCTGACGATTCTGGACTACGGACGTGCCGAGCGCGTGGTAGTAACTCCATTTTTCAGGCTGGCGATCCCATGGGTGGAACTCTCCACCTGAGCGTACACGCTGTTCGCTCGGGTCAATTTAAAAGTAGATCCTCGTCCCGAGCGTCACTCCACTGCGGGTGGTTGGACTGAAACCCGTCGCGCCCCCGAAGTCCGTGGACTCATGAAAGTAATTCCCGAAGAGCCTGAGAAAACTGAAATCCAGGAAGGCTCCTCCTTCATAGCGAGTCCCGCTGTTCTTGAGCCCCACACTGGAGTCAGGAGTGGATTCAAAATAGTGGCGGTAGAGTCCGGTCAGCCCGAAATACCGTGACAGGTAAACTGTCATGCTCACGCCCGCGAGCGGATTTCTCATCGCGCCTGAATCAAAATAGTATTGGCTCCGAATCCCGCCCTGAAGCGTGATGTTCGTGCTCTGTTCATGGTAGCCGAAAATCCGGAGATCAAAGATTCCGGTATATCGCAAGGCATGCGGCAGGCTTTCGCGATGCCCCTCGAGCCCAAAGATCGAAGCGTAAGCCGCGGCGCCGAATTCTGAACCGGTGAAAGAGCTGCCAGGCGCGAGATTGCCGTTCACCCAGGCACCTTCAAGAAAGAACTCATAGGGACTCGGCGAATGAAGCGCCAGCCAGAGATCCTGGATCTTCATCCGGTCGCGCGTCTGGAGGTACTCCATGAGGGACCAGCCAGACTTCTTTTTCTCTTCCTGCTTTTTCACGATGAAAGTGTAGACTTCATCCGCTTTCGCGGACTGAGGAACGCTGGTGCTCAAGAGCGCCAGAAGCGTGATCAACGTCAGTGAATACTTCATCCTTTCAGTTTATACCTGCAAAGCAGAGGCATAAATGCAAAATTGCCCACTTAACAATTGATCCGAAATCAGGGTGAAATCAAAGGCTTTTTGGGGACATGCCCAAGTGGCTTCAGAGCTTCGGACCCTGCTGAAAAGTCGTAGAAGGACTCTGCAGAAAGAAACTCGGCCAGCCCTTCTCATAGACCAACCGGTCCATGAGAAGGATTCTCCGGTCCCTGCGGTCGCCGAGGATGGGAGTGCTCAGCACAGGATCGGCGCGGTCAATAGCATGGTAGAACATCCAGTCCACGCCGTCCGCATCTCTGAAGACGGAGTTGTGCCCAGGTGCATTCCATCTTGAGTTGGCTCGAAGGATCGGCTCCTTCTTCACTTCGAAGGGGCCAAGCGCACTCCTCGAACGTGCCACCATCACTCCGTAATGGGCGCGTTCACCGCAGCAGTTGTCTCCTGAGAAAAACAGGTAGTAAGTGCCGTCATGCAGGAGGATCCAGCTGCCTTCGATCAACTGAAAGTAAGCGCGTGGATCATCACCGCTCAGACCTCGTGGAAGCGGAACCGGGGCCACGAGTTCAACCGGGACAGAACCTTGGCGAAATTCAAGACGATTCTCTGCCAGCTCCTGAACTCGAAGTGCTTTGAAGCCTGAACCCCAGTAGATCAACTTTTTCCCGGTGGCAGGGTCATCAAACGCCATGGGATCGATGTTTTCGAAGGTCTTTCCACAAAGGAGAGGCGATCCCTTGTCCGTGAATGGACCAAGAGGATTTTTTGAGAATGCCACTCCGAGACAGAGTCCGTCTGAGTGATCGCGCTGCGCCGAGAAGTACATGAAGTAGATGCCGTCATGCTCTTTGACATCCGGTGCCCAGAACTGCTGAGTGCGACTTGCCCACTTGGGTTTTACGGGTAGAGCGTCCTCAGGCGGAGTCCACTCAACCAGATTCTTGGAGCGAGAAACCTGGATGTTATAGAGCCGGCCATGATCCAGAGTCTGAGTCGCGTACGCGTAGAAGGTGCCGTCTGACGCTCTCAGAATGGATGGATCCGGAAAATCGGCGTTCATGACGGGGTTGCGGTAAGAGGTGGCATATCCGAGGCTTGCACACCCGAAAACGAGCACTGCCGCGTAAAGAAATCCCGAATGCAGTACCGATGAAACACCCGTTCTCAAAAACTGTCTGAAAGTCACACCCATGGCTGGGTTAAACCCCAGACAGGCTTGATGGGCAAGAGTTTCCTCTTCCCGGATCGGGACCTGCCGACGCATACTGGAACTGTGAAAAATCTCGAAGTGTTCGTGCTGTCAGCTCTGATCCTTGCCACTTCTCTTTCAATGGTCTCCTGCGCCAGCCACCCCCTCCGCGAGAACGGGCGCAAGATTTCCTCCGTCAACGAAGCGATCGAACCCAATGCGATTCCGGAATCCGTTTCACTTGAACCTCTCGAAGGCGACGGCACGGATGAGGTTCATCCGGCTCTTCACTGCGGAACACGAATCGGTTTGAACTATGAATTCTGCCCGGTCGACAACCACCTTGAAACCCGGGACTCGAACGAGATCATTGGTTTCCGGATCAAGAACAACATCGGTGGCAATGCGGTCGTCCAGGAAACTCGCAGCACCGATGACCTCGATTGGCCCGGACCTTTTCGCTCTTTCGAGTATCGCTTTCAGAACCGCATCCGCCGCGACATCGAATTGCATGTGACTGACGCGCCATCAGAAAACGGGAGTGATCAGAGAGACCTGCTGATGCTGCTCTTCCCACGAAAGCTGATTCCTTCAGTTCAGGTCACGGAAACCCAGGAAGGGATGAATCTCGAAGTCACTCTGCCCACCGGAGAAAAAGTGGTTTTCAATGAGAGCACTCATGAGATCCGCGGCGGCGCTCTGAAGGAAACTCCACTCGTCATGAAGAACTACGCCAAAGATCGAACACTCGCTCCTGGAGTCACTTACGTTGGCTCAGGCGTCGTGGTCACGATCTCCAACCGTGGCCACGATCCGGTACTCGCGCCTTTCGCGATGATCACGAAGGCCGGCGAGAAACCTTGTAAAGTGCCTGCATCAAAACTTTGGGAAGAAGACGACATGCTCAAGGCACTGGCCTCTGGAGATCCCGAAGCCGAAAACTTCGTGACCAAGCCGCTCTATTTCAAGTTCCCGCAGGATGAGGCTTTCGACGCTTTTCTGAAGACGACCTGCGGTTTCGGCTTTCTCTGAGGACGTGGTTCGGAAACTGCATTCGCTAGTCTTCATGAAAATCGAACTCTACCACCTGCAGGATTGTCCGTTCAGCGCCAAGGTCCGTGACTTCGTCGAAAAGAATGATCTCAAAGACCAAATCACCTACCACGACGTCGGCGAGAACGAAGACGACATGAAGGCACTGGTCGAACTCACGGACGACGAACAGGTTCCTTGCCTGGTGGTAGAGGGCAGACCGATCCATGAAAGTGATGAAATCATCGATTGGCTCAAAGAAAATGTCGTTGACCAGAACGCTGCATAACGCACAGGTTCACGCGATCCCTGAAGCAATGCTTCCTTGCATTCCTTTCGTCATGTGTTAACCCTTGGTCTTTATGGCAGACGAAAAAGTACCCATGAGTCTTGAAGGAAAGCGTTTACTGGATGAGGAGCTCAAGCACCTCATGTATGTTGAGCGCCCTACCATCGTCAAAGCGATTGAAATCGCACGCGGCCATGGAGATCTTTCTGAAAACGCGGATTACTCCGCTGCCAAAGAGCGTCAGAGCTTCATTGAAGGTCGCATCGGCTACATCAACAGCCAGCTCGCCCTCTCCCAGGTCATCGACATCAGTCAGATCAAATCTGATCGCATCGTCTTTGGCGCCAAGGTCGTTCTTGAGAATCAGGAAACCTCTGAAAAAGTGAATTATCAACTGGTGGGAGTCGACGAAGCCAACATCAAGGCTGGAAAAGTCGGAATCACTTCCCCTATCGCGCGCGCTTTGATCGGAAAATCCAAGGGCGATGAAGTCACGGTCCATGCCCCCAAAGGTCAAATCCTCTACGACGTCATCTCCATCAGCTACGAGTGAGACTCCGGTCCAGTTCGTCAAGGGTGTGGGGCCACGCCTCGGCGCCGTCTTCACCAGCCGTGGCATCGTCACGGTCAAAGACCTTCTCACCTTCTTCCCCCGGTCTTACGAGGATCGAACCCGCCTCCTTAAAGTTTCAGAACTGAGTGACGGCGAGAAGTCCACAGTCGCCGTCCGAGTCACGAATTCCAAGAAGATCCCTCTCAAGATGGGGCGCTCGATTCTGGACGTGAGCACCGCTGACGAGAGCGGTACGTTGGGACTCAAATGGTTTCATGCTCCGCGTGGGATGGAATCGCGCTTCACACCGGGAACCCAGATCATCGTCACCGGTACCGTGAAGATGTTCATGAGTCGCCCGCAGATGGTGCACCCGGAGATCGCCTGGGGCCTCAGCTCACAAGTGGTCGAAGAAAAAGGCCAGCCCAACGTCGGGCGTGTGGTTCCCGTTTATACGGAGCTCGAAGGGATCCCGAGCCGCTCCTTCAGGAAAATCCTCTGGGAAGCGCTCGAAAAATTTTCAGAGACGCTCACTGAAGATCTGCCGATCCGTTACCGCGAAGCGCATCAGCTTCCGAAACTGGGTGAAGCGGTCAAAGCCATTCACTTTCCGGATACTGAGGAAGGTGTTGATGCAGGAACCAGCAAAGCCGCCAATGCGCAGGCGATTCAGGATCTGGTCGACTTCAACACCCCCGCGCACGCGAGACTCATCTATGAAGAGTTCTTCAAGTTCGAGTACCTGATCCTCAGACAGCGCCTGCACATGGAGCAGGAGCATGCACCGGCATTCGGGACGTCCGGTGGCAAGAAAGCCATGCAGGACCTCACCGGACTTTTACCGTTCAAACTGACGGGAGATCAGCAAAAGGCGATTGACGAGATCGCCACTGATCTCTCGCAGACTCATCCGATGAATCGCCTCATTCAGGGGGACGTGGGTTCCGGAAAAACCGCGGTCGCGTTTCTCACCGCCGGACTGGTTCTGGCCGAAGGCGGACAAGCCGCTCTCATGGCTCCCACTGAGATTCTCGCTGAACAGCACTACCGGAACGCCGTGAAACTTTTCGGAGGGCGACTTGCAGTCCACATGCTGGTCGGCAAGACTCCTCAGTCCGAGCGCATCCAGCTGCAGGCGAAACTCGCTTCTGGCATGCCACTTCTCCTGATCGGAACCCATGCGCTGATTGAGGATCCGGTCGTCTTCAAGAACCTGGTCTTCGTCATGATCGATGAGCAGCACCGTTTTGGAGTCGAGCAGCGTCGCACGTTGAGGCGCAAAGGCATGAGAGCCGACGCCCAGACCGGCAAATTGCTTCAACCTCACTCTCTCATTCTCACGGCCACCCCGATTCCGCGCACTCTCGCACTTACCGCCTACGGTGACCTGGGCGTTTCGACGATCCGTGAGATGCCTCCGGGCCGAATCCCGATCATCAGCAAAGTGATTCAGGGCAATGCGCGCATCCGCGCTTACGAGACCATCCGCGGAGAGCTGATCAAAGGGCATCAGGCCTACTTCATCTATCCTCTCGTCAATGACAGCGAAGCTGAAGGCTTCACTTCACTGAAATCCGCCGTCGCCGAAGCGGAGACGCTTCAGCAAGAAGTCTTTCCGGAATTCAAAGTGGGACTCCTTCATGGTCAGATGAAGTCAGATGAAAAATCCGCCGTCATGGACCGCTTCAAGAGAAATGAACTTCAGGTTCTCGTCTCCACCACCGTGGTCGAAGTCGGGGTCGATGTCCCGAATGCAACGATCATGGTGATTGAACATTCCGAGCGTTTCGGACTCTCACAGCTTCATCAGCTCCGGGGTCGCGTGGGTCGAGGCAGCGCACAGTCCTACTGCTTTTTCTTCGCCTCCGCCAAAGTTGCGGAGATGACGAGCTTGAGACTGGATGTGCTCGAAGAAACCAATGACGGTTTCAAGATCGCCGAAGCGGACCTCCGCATCCGCGGACCGGGAGAGTTTCTCGGAACTCGCCAGGCCGGGGGTCTCCCCTTCAAACTCGCCGACATCGTTCGAGACCGCGACTGGCTTCTCAAAGCGCGAGAGGATGCTCAGGAGTTGTTGAAGACGGATCCCAATCTCGAACAGTCAGAAAACCTGCCCCTTCGTCGTTATTACGAACGAGAAGGGAAGCTGCAGTTTGAGCGTCTGAAGACTTCATGAAATATTCGAACGCACTTCAACTCTCATGTGCCATCAGACAAAATTCAGGCATAGATTTCGTATACTTGACTTGTTGTAGAGTTTTTTCTTCTCTGTTTATGCGGATTCGCTTATTCTGCTTTACACACAAGATATATCCCACCTGAGAGCAGTTAATCTAATAAGTTGACATACTTTACGCATCGCGTTAATATTTCAGAATAGGTTGGAATTACATATGGTTGTCGATCAGAAACAACCAAAACTTGTAGGAAATTTCATCAAGGTACGGCGCACAAGTCTTGGGTTATCACAAAGAGCATTGGGCCTTTTATTTGACCCTCCGGTCACGACTCAATTCATTTCGAACGTGGAGCGCGGGGTCACTCCACTTCCTCCGATCCATGTCCCTGTCCTCACTCGGGCGCTTTCGATCTCGGAATCGGAGCTCACGGTACTCCTCGAGCAGGAATACACGGCAAAACTTTCAGGACGCCTCGGTCATACGGGCAGCGGTCTGGACAATGGTTTCATGTCACCCGCCAATCTGAAAATTGATCCCAAGGACATGGATTTCATGAGACAGCTGTATGCGGCCTATCAAAAATCCGACCCGACGACTCAACACTCATTCATCAGCCTGTGCGCTTCACTTCTGAAGATCGCCCCAGGCGTGATTCAGGAATAGGTCCGGGCCAAAAAAGAAACCGCACCGAGATTCGCATCATGAAATTGATCCCCAGACCCCCAGGCGCTCGCAAGAAAAGTCTCAAAGCCCGACAGGTCGCCGGAGGCACGGGCGGATCCGGCAGCGACCCTTCCGGTAAAACCAAGAGTTCCGTCACACACGGTTATTTCAAGACGTTTGACGGAACCAAACTTTTCTACAGCATCGAGGGCAAAGGCAAGCCTTTGATCTTCTGTTACGGACTCGTCTGCTCCAGCCTTCACTGGACGTATCAGATTGATCACTTCAAGGAGAATTATCAGACCATCTGGTTTGATTACCGCGGACATCAGAATTCAGAAGCGCCGGTTGACCTGGACAGTCTCACGCTCGAAAATCTTGCCAAAGATATCGCCTGCCTGATGGACGAACTGAAGCTGAAGGACGCGGTTTTCCTAGGCCACAGCATGGGAGTGAACGTCGTTCTTGAACTCTACCGGCAGCATCCGGAAAGAGTCGCGGGAATGATTCTGGCCAATGGGACTTCGACTCGGCCATTGGATACGCTCTTTCACGTCAATGCCCTGCAGGCAGGCTTTGATCTCCTTCGCAGGGCCAATGACCGATCACCGAAGCTCGTTTCCTTTCTCTGGAATCTGCAGAAGAACAATCCCCTCGCAAGAACGATGGTCGCGCTGGCGGGCTTCAATCCCCACCTGACTCCCGCTGAAGACATCCAGACTTACGTCAATCAGGTTGCGGACATGGATCCGGCCATTCTCATTCACCTCATCAAGAGTTACGAGAACTATGACGCCACTCACTGGCTGCACATGATCAACGTGCCGACCCTGATCATCGCGGGTGAGAATGACAACGTGATCCCGCTTCGTCAGCAGGAGCTCATGCATCAGCTGATTCCGAACAGCCAGCTGAGCGTGATCAAGCATGGCAGCCACTGCCCCCAGATGGATCTTCCGGAACTCGTCAATCACAAGATTCAGAATCATCTGAATGAAATGGGTTACGCGGCAGCCTTGAGGCCCCCGGAAACCCACGCGAAGCTGAAACCTGTTCCAGCCGCCGGTTCGAAAGCTCCGGGCCGAAGCAAATCCGTTCGCGAGCGAGAAGTTTCTCCCAAAAAATGAGATTTCACGGTTTCAGCAGCTCACTCGAACGCCATCGATGTAATGAATCGTAGCAGATAAAAAGCTTTCATTAACAAACATTTAATGAGGAACCCGACCATGAAAATCGTTTCAATGCTGCTGATCACAATCGCTGTTTCAATGACTTCCGTAAGTGCATTCGCGGACAATCTCAAGGCCATCACACCCGGATCCAGGAGTGCAACCGTTGCACAGAGCGCCAGTCTGGTGAACAGCGTCCAAAATTTCATGATCAACGACTATGCATACAAGCTCGTCAACATGGACAGCGAGCTGAACGGTGATACCAGTTCAACCACCATTCTCATGGTCGGAGCCAATGGAGTCGGTGGCGCGGCAGGCTACGACGCCGCATTCCAGATCACTCCGAACGGTACCGACTTTTCTTTCAAATCGGCGAAACAGGAGGGCGACACCATCGAAGTCAAACTTTACAGCAGTACCGGAGAGGGAACGTTGATCACGAAGGTCCTGAAATACGATCCTGCCACTCAGACCTTGAGCGTGACGAAGAAGTAAGCTCAAGTCCCCGGAGTGATCGTCCAGTCGGACGACGGAAAGCGCCAGTCAATCCACTGCGTGGTATCGAGGCCTTCATCTGAGAGTACGCTCCTGAAAGCTTCGCAGCAGAGCTGGCCGTGACATCTTCCTTCACCCACGTGAGTGGCGGCGAGGACCGCTTCAGGCGACTGAAGCTTGCCCTGCCTGAGTCGATCGACCACTTCCTGCGCGGAAATGTTCAGACAGGGACAGAGTGAGCCTTCATATTTTTTCTGAAGCTCGGGAGTGGGCTTCGCATTTTCAATCTTGATGGCCATGCCCTTGTGAGTCTGGGTCTGACAGGCGAGCTTCTTGACACCGTCCACGGTGAGCTCACAAAGGCCGCAGCTTCCGTCTTTGCAGTAGAGCACATCCTCAGGACGGCTGAAGCCGGCTTCAAAAAGTGCCGCGGAGAGCGTTGCCTTTTCGCGCACGAAGCGGCGTTCCCCGTTCAAGGTGATTTCGACCTTCGGGGAGCCTTGCCCCTGGATGGACTGCGAAGTGATGAATTTCTTGTCGACTGCGGAATTGCCCCGCGTGCGTTTGATGCCGCGCACCTCCCAGATCAGGTGAGTCGGGACATCGAGTTCGACGAGTTGACCGGGCAGCAGATTCATCACCCGACCGGAACCGAGAGGCTCTCCCTTGCGGTTCAGAACGGTCGCATACTCACCCACAGTCCAGGGCTCGTGACCTCTCCACGAGAGGGTGAGCCGTGAAGTCGAGAGACTTTCATTTTCCTGCATCAGGATCGGGGTCGCGCTCGGGCAGGCCGTGAGGCAAAGTCCGCACGCCGTGCAGTCCATTTCCGTGAGGATCGGAAGCTGAGGAACCTTGTCCCCTTTGACGCGAGTGAAGTGGATTGCATTTTCCGGGCACGCTTTTTCGCAGAGGTTGCAGGAGATGTTTTCGAAACATTCCACCGAAGCCACCGCGCGGTGTTTGTGTTCGAGCTTGGGAGTGCCCGAAAAGTTTATGATTTCCCTGGCGTCAGTCGAGGAGATCCACTTGCCCTGGTAAGCCGGCAGAAAAGGCTCCTCGCGGTGACGCAGGTAACGCTTGAGGCGCGACCGGGCCCGCTTGTAGATGGACTCCAGCTCCTCTTTTCGGGAACCGAGATCGGCAGTCGCGAGAGCCTTGATGATCTTCGCCGCCAGCCAGCGACTTCGCTCTTCTTCAAACACCCAGCCGTCATAATCCTCGTCAGGAGTCGCGAGCGCGGACTGAACCACTTCAAAGAGAAAGGAGCCGGGAGGGTACTCGCGCACCCCTGGGTATTCTCGCAAAGGTCCCGCGACCACGACGCGCCCGACTTCAAGGACCCGGATTCCCTGCTTGTCCTGCAGACGAAGCTCCCAGAGCATCGGCGCTTTCGCGGTCAGGCTCACCGGCTTGGCTTCGACGATTCTTCCACCCGCCATTTCAAAGCGGCGCTTCTCGACTTCCCAGCCTTCAAAGCGTTTGGCACCCCACTGAGCGTGACTTTCCACGCAGAGCACTTCGGGAGAACCCGTTGCAAGAAGTTCACTCCCGAATTTCAACGCGCGATTGCCTGTCCCCAGAATCACGATGGCAGGACCCCACTGGATCTGACCTTCGGCTTTGAGTTTTTTCGCCGTGTTCAGTGGGATGAGGCCTTCGAGGTGACATCCCGGAAAAGGCTCCGGAATCATGGGAGGCAGGCTGTAGCGCACGATCGCCCGCGCATGGATGCGGTGAATTCTTCTTTGCAGGTCTTCGGCAAGCACCAGAGCTCCGGTGCCCGGGAGCGGAATCACGCCACGCGCCTGAAGAGTCTCGCCGCCGATCCAGCCCACACTGAGACCTGAATCCGCACAAAGTGATGAAAGCGCCCGAACTCCAGCCGATGGCCAGAGCTCCACCCGGGGACCGGCCACGAGAAGGACATCAAACTTGGAATCCCGGACGGAAAAACTCATTGCGGGATCCTCAGACTTTCGAACTGCTGACAGGCTTCACGAACGGCTCTTGCCACGTGAAAGATCGGCCCATCGCCTGCGCACACGACTCGCGCGCTGTAGGATCCCTGAAGCAGAGAGAAACTTTCGACCTTGGGAGTCTGATCCCATTCAAAGATGGAACGAGGACGCACGGACCTGACCGTGTAATTCTCCCACCCGAGAAAATCATGGCAGAGCCGCGAAAGACCGCGAAAGGAATCTCCGGATGCCCAGGTCGAAGCTTCGGCACTCACCTGCTCGGCGGACTTGAGACTCGCCAGCGCACCGGCACGCAGGACGGCGAGACTCTTGATCGGCGCATCACTCGAAGGCGCTCCTTCAGTTTCGGCCCACGCCACCATGTTCTCAAAGGAGCCCACGATGGTCGGATCAATCGCTTCGCGCGAAACCAGAGACCAGTCTTCCCAGGTACGGACGCCGCGAGGAAGTTTCGGTACCACTTCATATTTCCTGGACTGAGCCAGCACCCACTTCGTCAGACGAGGAGTCCAGAAGACCATGAGGCCTTCTCGAAGCAGAGAAGTGTGAGAGGTCCCACCCGAACGGTACCGGACTCCATCCGCGGTGAGCTCAATCTGGGAAGCGTTCGTCACGACCCGCTCGGAATCCATCCGGTCCCGGATGAATTCGCGAAGACCGTTGCGGTACCGGGGCACATCGACGTCGCAGAGTTTCGGAAGGGAGATCCCCTTGGTCTGCAGCGAAGGTTCGGGCGCCGGATTTGAGTGACTGCCTCGGGTGCCCTGGGTATTTGAAGAACCCGGAAATCGGTGATAGGCGACGGCTCCATCGAGAGACTGGGGATTGAAGCCCGCATCCGCGCTTCGCAGATAAAGGTCCTCGATCTCCTGCCAGTCCTGCACACGCTGAGTGCGCTGCCGATGATCGAGCGATTGAACCCACAGGCGCTGCCGCGAGCGGACGTGCGGGGCGAAGCGGTCCTGATACCCTTGCGCTGGCCAGAGCTCGATCGCACCGGGAAAATGCGGCCTCAGGTTGGCCAGCACGTTTTCCGGAAGACTCTGTCTGACTTGATCCAGGCTGATTCCCTGCGTGGCCGCAGGCCAGAGCGGATCGAGTGAGAGTTCAGAATTTTCACTGAAAAAATCCCATTCCGGGTTCAGAATGAGGACGGACTTGCCTTCGGCCAGAAAAGTGCTCGCAGCCAGCAGTGGGGCAATCCCAGTACCGAGTAAGGCAACATCACTATCTGACGGCATCCACCAGACTTCCCATCACTCGCTTCATCGCGGTGAGAATCTGAGCCTTTTTATACTCGCTGTGAGCGCTGCGGCCCTTCTCGTTCTCTTCAGCACTCTTCTCATCGACGATCTGAACTTCGAATGGATAGAAGAAACGCACTTCCTTCTGCAGGTACTTGAGATCCACGCGTTCGACGATCTTGCCAACATCCTCGCTGAGCGGGCCGGCCTTGGCCAGAGCCTTGAGCTCCTTGAGGTCATTGTAGAGCGGGTTCTGCAGTTTGATCAGTTGACGGCAGGTGAACTGGATCGCACGGTAAAATTCACTCGTGTGCGGATTCTCGGGATTCACGAAGGGAGGATGTGCCGCTTCTTCGAGCTCCGCCATGAAAGCTTCAGCCGACATCTCCTTGCGCTCAGAAAGCAGCAAAGTATCGGTCAGGCGCGCGCGGAACGCTTCGAGATCAATCAGGGTATTTCTGGAACGGCTCGGCTTGATGTTCGGAGCCATCACGATCATCGAATCCGCCAGGTACTTCACGATTTGAAGCGCACCCAGGCGATTGACCGTCACGAAACGGATCCCGACGCGGTCAAAGATGTCTTCGGCCACATTCTCCGGCTTGTGCAAAAGCTTCAGGAGGGTGGAGTCGCGCGACTTCTTGGGTTTGGTTTCAAAGGCGGCGAGATCCACACGGTTCGGGTCATCATGACGCTCTCCGAGAAAAAGGCGGCCGTCTTCATCCCGGTGAATGAGTTTGTAGAATCGGTCAAAAATCTGTTTTTGAATGTCAGAGAAATAACTTGAACGCAGATCCTGATCCACGTGAGCGATCGTGTGCATCACTTTGAGCAGACTGCAGGCCCAGTTGCGGAGGAGCTGACCCTGGGTGTCCGGACTCTGGCCCGGGTAAGTCAGGCTGGCCATCAGAAAGAGATCTCGCACATTCGTCAGTTCAAGAATCTTGCGGGGAACTTCGAGCTTCAGACCTTCCGGATTTTCGGGCTGCAGAAAGTAGCGACGGATGAAATTGAGCGCTTCGTGAAAGTGCCCGAAGACTTCAGCCCCTTCAATCGGGTTTTCGAGATCAAAACCGTAGCTCTTGAGAAACCGGTCCGCATCAGCGAGGGTCTCCGTGTTGAAACCATGAGCCGAATCAATCGACGAACGTCCGTTGATGATGATGTCGAGGACTTCGAAGCGAAAGCCGAATTTCTTCCGCAAACTGTCCAGTGTCTGATTCTCAGCCATTTGCCCGTTCACTTCCCCTTGAGTCTTTGGCTGGAGTCTAGTCCCAGGAGATCATCCCTCACAAGCTTAAAAACCAATGCAATGCACCATGGTTGTCGTGACTTCCCGTGTGCAGAATCTTCTTTTAACTGGTCGCATGCTTCAGGCCTTGATACCGATCAGGACGCCATGGCCAAGACTTATCGATCCACTTTGAAAGTACGCGGTTACGAGCTCGACAGCTTCGGGCATGTCAATCACGCCGTCTATGTTTCGTACATGGAACACGCGCGCTGGGAAATGCTCGCTGCTGAAGGCATCACCCTCAAGAAATTTCAGGAATGGAAGCGTTTTCCGGTGATCGCCGAGCTCGAAGCGAAGTACCTGAGACCGACTTACATCGACGACACGCTGGAAGTTCAATCCAAAGTCATTGAGAACACGAAGACGAGCTTCATCATTCAGCAGACCATTTATAAAGGCGACGTCCCGGTCCTCCTGGGAAAAGTCCGAGTGGTCACGGTGGATGAAACGGGTCGCCCCGCCGCCATGCCCTCAGGCATTGATCTGCTCTGGACTCAGCCTGAAGAAGGAAGTGGCGATTGAGCGCGACCACACGCTACACCGGCCGCCGCACGATTCACTGGGACCGCCTCAAGGGAACTCGCGCTTATACGGCGATTGCCGTGGCAACTGCCGGGGGTGCGGGACTTCTGCCCAAAGCACCGGGTACCTTCGGAGCACTGGTCGGCGTTCCAATCGCTTATTTCACGAACGGAGCACCCGTCGAAGCGCGCGTGGCGCTGTGGACTTTCCTGCTCGTCATCGGCACCTGGTCCTCCAAGGTCTTTGATGAAATCATGAATTCCAAGGACAACCAGAACATCGTGATCGACGAAGTCGTCGGACTTGGCATCACCGCCTGGGCCGCAGGCACGCATCCTCTGACCCTTCTCGCTTCTTTCATCGCGTTCCGATTCTTCGACATCGTGAAACCGTTTCCGGTCCGACAAGTGGACACCTGGTCTCACAAGAAGGCTTCTTCAAAAAATCCAGCCAACACCCCTGGCTCCCAGGCGCCCCTCTGGTGGGGTGGCTTTGGTGTGATGGCTGACGACGTGCTTGCGGGCTTTCAAGGGCTGCTCGTCATTCTCCTTTTACAACATTATGGAATCGTCCCTTAAAAAGTCCCTGCAAAAGTGCCTTGAGCAGGAAGCTCGCGCACTTGCACGTGTGCTGAAGAAGCACGAAATGCGGATTGTTTTCGCCGAAAGCTGTACGGGCGGGCTCATCGCCGCGACGCTTGCGCAGATTCCAGGAATTTCAGACCACTTCTGTGGTTCAGCGGTCGTCTATCGCAACGCGACCAAGAATCAGTGGCTCGGTGTCACTTCTCGCTCTCTCGAAAAGTGGGGTGCAGTCAGTCGTGAAGTGTCCATCCAGATGGCCAAAGGAGTTTTGAAGAAGACTCGCGAAGCGCAAATTTCAGCGAGTATCACAGGGTTTTTGGGCCCTTCTGGACCGAAAAAAGAACTCGGACACGCTTTCATCAGCATCGCGATTCGCGGAAGCAAGCAAGTCATAACGCAAGAGCTCTGGTTAATGCACCGCAAGGGACTTACGCATAATATTCGCACGAAAAGGCAGTTGTTGGCTTCTCACGCAGTTTTGAACATGGTACGTTCTCTGCTCAAGAGCGGTTCACAACAGAAACGCACGCTGAAATCAGGATGACTTCGGCCAATCAAAAGATCCTCCAGCAACTGGTCGATCAAGAGCCCGGGAAGGCACAATCACTCCCTCGCTGAAACAGGCGAGAGGGAGAGAAGGACAGACTGAGAATGGCAACAGAACACAAAAGCATGGGCGGCGGAGTGGACAGCAGCGCACAGAAGAACAAGGCGATCGAGCTCGCGGTTCAGGCTATTGAGAAGCAATTTGGAAAAGGATCCATCATGCGCCTGGGCGAATCGGAATCCCTCGTCGGAGCGGACATCCCTTCGATTCCAACTGGCTCACTCAGTCTGGACATTGCCCTCGGCATTGGCGGACTTCCTCGCGGCCGTATCGTTGAAATTTATGGACCGGAAGCTTCCGGTAAAACCACTCTGACCCTTCACGCGATCGCTGAATGTCAGAAACAGGGCGGCATTGCTGCATTTGTGGATGCTGAGCATGCACTGGATGTGAACTATGCCCGCAAGCTCGGTGTGCGTACGGATGATCTTCTGATTTCCCAGCCCGACACCGGTGAGCAGGCTCTCGAAATCGCAGATATGCTCGTTCGCTCCGGTGGCGTGGATCTCCTGGTCGTCGATTCCGTGGCGGCACTCGTGCCTCGCGCGGAAATCGAAGGCGAAATGGGAGATTCCCACATGGGTCTTCAGGCTCGTTTGATGTCCCAGGCTCTGCGTAAGCTGACCGGTACCATCAATCGCTCCAAGACCCTGGTGATCTTCATCAATCAGATCCGCATGAAGATCGGCGTGATGTTCGGAAATCCAGAAACCACCACTGGCGGTAACGCTCTGAAGTTCTATGCTTCAGTTCGTATGGACATCCGTCGTATCGCAGCGATCAAGGACGGAGACAACGTCATTGGAAATCGTACCCGAGTGAAAGTCGTCAAGAACAAGATGGCTCCTCCGTTCAAGGAAGTCGAATTCGACATCCTCTACGGTGAAGGCATCTCTCGTGAAGGCGATCTGCTCGATCTCGGGGCCAATCTCGGAGTCATTGAGAAGAGCGGCACCTGGTACACTTACAAGGATGAGCGTCTCGGCCAAGGCCGCGACAATTCCCGCAACTACTTGAAAGAGCGCCCTGAAATGATGGCCACGATCCGCAAGGAAGTTCTCATCAAGGCAGGCATCGGCAAATCTCCAGCCACGGGCGTCAATGCCCAAGCCGGAGCATTGGCTGCTGAAAACGCTTTGGCTGCAACGAAAGATGCTAAATCTCTCACTGCAGCAGGCGCTGCCGGAGTGAGCCTCAATGCCGCTGACGCTGCAAAAGCGAAAGCCGGAACCGGCGCTCTGAGCAAAACTGCTCCGGCTCTGGTTTCCAAGGCTCCTGCTTCTCCATCCGCAAAGAAATAAGTTCGCTTCGAGCGCTGTCAGCCTCGAGTGAAACCTGAAAATAGAGAGGGGGCTCCGCAAGGGGCTCCCTTTTCTCGTTGCAGTCGACGATACCCCTCGCCACCACCTTGCTGAAGTCCATTCAGAGTGCGAAACTGGAGTCATGCAATTCATTCGAAGGATCACCTGGACTCTGAATTTCCGCGCTCTGCTCCTGATCATCGCAGTGCCCGCGCTCTCCTCCGGCTGCAGTACCGGCCCGCGAAAACCCCTCCCCAACGGGCAGCCGGACCCGAAGCAGAATTATGAACTCAGCGTGGAACTCGAATTGCCGGAATCAAAACCGGTTGAAGGAATGCTTGTCCTCGAAAAAGGCGAATACAAGGACCTGTCTCTTTCGGATGCTTCGATGGCGATCAAAGTGGAGAAGTATGGCGAAGAAGCGCTCTACATTCATTCAAAGGTCTACACTTTTCGCGGAAAGCGCCGACGCATGATCGCGGAACCTGAACTGGTCGTGAAGTTCGACAAGACTGCGGAACTGTCGGAGAGGGACTCAAGAGGAATTCTCGTGTACCGCCTCAAAGTGAAAGCGGCAGTTCACAAGGACTGAACTGCGGCCCCTCCAGCGTTTTCGCGGGCCCGCCAATTGCACTCGCTACGTTTCAGGAGATTCTCTCATGCACGATTCGAGTCTGGCTTCCATCCTGAAGGATGTCATCAGCAGCACCACTTCCCTGATCCGAAGCGAAATCCATCTCGCCAAGGTTGAGCTCAAAATCAGTGTCAAGGATGCCCAGAAAAGAGCAATCACCCTGGGACTCTGCGGGGTTATGGGTGTGATGGGACTCACGTCACTCTTGGCCTTTCTCGTGATCGGCTTGGGCGATTTGTTCGGAGGCCGGTACTGGCTCAGCTCACTGATCGTGGCCGCCGCATTCCTCGCTCCTTCTGCAATGATGGCTCTCCGTGCCGTAAAAGGCTTTGAACAGGATGTCGCTTTTCCTGAAATCAAAGAGAGCTTTGCACGCGACCGACAAGTGCTTGAGCAGAGTGTTTCACGCATCAAGACAGATATCGCATTAGCCACTGCCGTTCTCCCTCATGAAGCAGGCAATGATGAGCTTCGCGTCATGAATCCGGCAGCTTCAATCAGACCGACTGTTTCCTCCATCACTCCTCCCGAATTCAAATCGGAACCGAAAAAAAGGGCATCATGACCGATCATCCTGAACTTGAAGCTGCCAAACGCCGTGCAGAACTCAGTCGATTTGACCTCGAGTCCGCAGTCGACCGCCTGGACACACGGGTCCAGGCAGTTGCTGCAACGACCCACAAAATTCTGAATTACGGACGAGAAGCCGAGCGACTTGCTCGTGATTTTCCGTACGTGAATCTTGCGATTTTCATTTCGGCCGGCTTTATCCTGGGAAGTTTTTTCGGCACCCAGCTCAATCGCTCGCGAACTGAGCCAGCCGAATTCTCACTTTTTTAGTCGGAAGAGATGCAGAGGGGTTGCACACGCTTGGAACGACAAGTAAAACAACTCCATGAACTCTTCGACTTCCCAGAATTCCTCTTCCCCGATGCCTTCCCAAATGGCTCCCATGAAAACTGCCGAGATTCGCAGCCGCTTTCTCAAATTCTTTGAGAAGAATGGGCATACCATCGTCGAGAGTTCGTCGATTGTTCCACAGAATGATCCGACTCTTCTTTTCACCGCTGCCGGCATGGTTCAGTTCAAAGATGTCTTTCTCGGCAAGGATCCCCGCCCTTACACTCGCGCCACGACCGCACAGAAGTGCGTTCGAGCGGGCGGCAAGCACAACGATCTCGAGAACGTCGGGTTCACGGCGCGTCACCACACTTTCTTTGAAATGCTCGGCAACTTTTCCTTTGGTGATTATTTCAAGAAGGAAGCGATCAAGTTCGCATGGGAATTCGTGACCGAGGAACTCAAGATGCCGAAAGAGCGACTTTATGTCACCGTGTTCGAAACGGACGACGAAGCCGCCGACATCTGGCACAAACAGGAAGGCGTGCCTCTCGACCGCATTTACCGCTTTGGTGAAAAAGACAACTTCTGGTCTGCAGGCGACGTCGGACCCTGTGGTCCCTGCACGGAGCTCTTCATCGATCGCGGAGAAACATACAGTTGCGGCAAACCGACTTGCGCCATGGGCTGCGACTGCGATCGCTACATGGAATTCTGGAATCTCGTGTTCATGCAGTATGACCGCGACGCGAGTGGAAAGCTCAATCCACTCCCGCGTCCTTCGGTCGATACTGGCGCCGGACTCGAGCGCATTGCCGCCATCCTTCAGGATGTTCAGACCAACTACGATACCGACGCTTTCAGCGAGATCATCCAGAAGACCGCACAGCTCGCGGGCAAACCCTACGACCCTTCGAATGATCCTGACGGTCTCGTCGTCTCTTTTCGAGTGGTCGCTGATCACTCACGCGCAGCCACTTTCCTGATCGGTGACGGCGTGATGCCTTCGAACGAAGGTCGGGGCTATGTGCTGAGGCGCATTCTTCGCCGCGCCATCCGTCACGGCAAAAAGCTGGGTTTCACGGGTCCTTTCATGCACAAGACTTCGGGCTTCGTGATTGATCAGATGAGCGCGACGTATCCGGACCTGAAGGACAAGCGCGCCTTCATCGAAAAAGCTATTCAGGCCGAAGAAGAGCAGTTCTTCAGAACTCTTGAAAAAGGACTCGGGCTGCTGGACGACGAGACTGCAAAACTATCGAAGTCCAATTCGATTCTCCCGGGCGAAATCGCCTTCAAACTTTATGACACTTACGGCTTCCCGCTCGACCTTACCCGCGTGATCTGCGCCGAACGAGGCTTCTCGATTGATGAAGTCGGCTTTGAAAAAGCGATGGACCACCAGCGCGCCGAATCCCGCAAACACTGGAAAGGCTCGGGACAGGAAGCGCTCGACTCCACTTACCTCGAAATCGCGGCTGCTCTGAAAGCCAAGGGCAAACTTCCGAAGTTCACGGGTTACGACGGCATGCAGAGTCAGGCCGAATGCCTGGCACTTCTCGTCCCGGATGAAAAAGGCCTGAAAAAAGTCGATTTCATCACGGCGCCTTCACTTGCCGCCACTGCCGACAGCAGCGACAAAGGCATGATCATCGAAGCGGTCTTCGCGGAGACGCCTTTCTATGGCGAAAGCGGCGGCCAGACCGGTGACCGCGGCAGAGTCCTGGGTCTCCCCGGAGATGATTTCGAAGGCGAAGTCATTGACGTGCAGAAGCCGGTGGCAGACCTTTATGTCGCGCACATTCGCCCCATCAAAGGCAGCATGCGACTCGGAAAGTCCTACCATCAGGAAACGGACAAACAGATCCGTGCCCTGACCGCGAGCAATCACACGGCCACGCACCTTCTGCACTGGGCGCTGCATGAGCTCCTCGGCAATCACGTCAAACAGGCCGGCTCACTTGTGACGCCGGATCTTCTGCGTTTTGATTTCACGCACTTTCAGCCCATGACTGAAGCTGAAGTGACCCGCATCGAGGACATGATCAACGAAAAAATCTGGAAAGCCCAGGTCGTCAACAAGAAGGAAATGAAGAAGGATGAAGCCATCGCGGCGGGAGCCATCGCTTTCTTCGGTGAAAAATACGGCGAACGCGTTCGAGTCGTCAAAGTGGGCGATTTTTCGACCGAACTTTGCGGCGGTACGCACGTCGACAATTCTTCTGACATTCACCTGTTCAAGATCGCCAGTGAAACAGGCATCGCGGCTGGCGTGAGACGCATCATCGCCTACACTTCCGAGGGCGCTTACCAATACCTCCGCTCACGCGACGTCGAGCTCAAGAAAGTGCGTGACAAGATCAAGGCCACTTCCGTGGATGAGATCATCGGGCGCCTCGAAAAAATGGCGGCTTACGAAGTCGAGCTCAAGCGTCAGCTTTCGACCTTTCAGGCCAAGGCTGCCGGTGGCGAAGTCGACGAGATGATCTCCCATGCCAGGACCACTTCATCGGGGGCGAAACTCATCACTGCACTCTGCGAAGCGGATGCTCAGGGTGTGAAGCGCTTGCGTGACCTCTTTGACCGCGTGAAGCAGAAAGCCCCAAACAGCATCGTCGTGCTTGGCATGAAGGATCCTGAATCTGGAAAAGCGAACTTGCTCGTTGGCGTCGGACCTGAAGCGCTCAAATCTGCGAACGCGAACGATATTCTCAAGCAGCTTTCGCCCCTGATCGAAGGAAAGGGCGGCGGGAAACCGGATATGGCTCAAGCCGGAGGCACGAAAGCGGATGGACTGCCTCAGGCGCTTGAAGCTGCGCTGAAACTTTTTTCATGAACGATTTTGCGCGTCACGACGACTATTCCACGTAGATCTTGTTGGCTCGTACGTACCCAAGGAGTTCCTGCACCTGGTCTGTCTTTGCCTCACAAAGGTGATTCAAACTGGAGTACTTCACTCCCTCTTGAGTCCCACAGAGAAAAAGGGGCAGAAAAGTGGCATCAATCAGTCGTTTGGACACATAGAGGGCTGATTTCAGACCAACCGGTTCAGGGCCACCGCAGTTGGCGTTCACTGAATAGAAATTGAAGGACTGACGCGAAGAGGTGCGTCCGCTGCACTTGAACAGATTGACACTTTCCGAGCCGGCAGGATTTGAAGGTTCAGTGGAACCAAACCCGAGAACCAGATCTTCAGTCCAGTTCATACCCATGCGTTCCGTGGAATAAACGCGATCTGGCGCCGTACTGCCACGAAGTCGAAATCGCGTGATTTTTGCCAGAGTCCGCTCTTTGGGGAACCGCAACTTTGCGTCTTTCTTGACGCGCACATGTGATTCAGCCATTGAGAACGAATCAGCGGGACTCTTTTCCAATCCAGGCGCGGCTTCGTTTTCCGTCTCAGCCGAGATCACTGAGGGCAGACGAGAAACGATATCGCGAGCCCCATGCTCCGAACCCAGCCTGTAGGTCACTGTCACAAGCCCGACACTCCAAGCCAAGGCGCCAAGAAGAAAGACTCTGTTGCGTTTGAACCAGGGGGACTTCAAAGATTGCCGGATCATGCTCATTCCACCCGAATATTGGAATTGAAGATCATGATCTGATTGCTCTTCAGGCATTGATCAGGATTCATGCAGGAAATATGTCCATCGACCATCTTTCCCTCACAAGCCATTCGCGTTTTGGCCATCGACTGTCCAATTTTCCCACACTGAGCCAGACCGTAACAGATCGCCTTGTCACCGAGGCTCTCAGCCGCGATGATGAAAGGACCCTGTTCGTATTTGAAATTGCATCTCATCGCGGAATTCTGGGTCTCTTTCGCTTTGCCTTCTTTGGCGTACAACATCTTGAAGGGAGTGTTAGAATTCAGACTCGCGCTCGCGGTGCTTCTTTCGACAACCGCCGGAATGCAGGCAGGAGCCACAAAGGTTTTTTCCTTGCGGCACTTTTCCTGAAAGATGTTTGAAAGCTGCGTGACCTGCGAAAGTCCGATCGAACCGTCCTTATCCACCTTCAGGTTGAAGGACTCCGTGCAAGCACCTGGGTCCTTCATCGTCTTCAGCAGGATGGAAAGGTAGTGAGTCAAACTCCTTTTTTCCTGAGTCAGCGATTCAAGCTCCTTATCGACGTTTTTGTCGGTGGGTACATTGCAGGTCTGCTCAAGGCGGGTCTTCTCCGCATTCAGGGCCCTGATCTCGTGATTGAACTTCTCATTGGCAATTGCCGGATCGCTTCGCACCAGGTCAGCCGCAGGTGCCGAAGTGTCGAGAGCATCCGAGATTTTGATCGCCTTCTGTTCGATTGCGCTGAAGACATCCAGCTTCGCCTGTCCGAGTTCACGGGTACTGGCGGTTTTGCTGATTTCAGCGAACTTCCTGAATTCGGCGCCGTTGGCATCGAGCTGATAAGTGCGCTCGAGTCCTTTTTTACTCTTGACCGTCAAATACGCCCCTTTGGTGGCGCGATTGACGAAGGTCAGAAGATCCTGATCGTTCATGGGTTTTTTGGTTTCGCCGTCCAGGTACTGGCAGCTCAATGCCTTGCCGGTCGCGAACACTTCACAGAAAATCTCCAGCGGACGAGCCGCCTCCGCCTTTGCAAGGGTCAGGGCGCACGTCGAGCCAAGGACGGCGGCGACCGTGACCAATCGGAATGAAGTCGTCATCGTTTTTTTCATTTTCATAATTCTTCCCTTATCTAGTGACATACAAGTTGTATCTCACGCCAATGCTCAAGGCGTAATTCAGATTCGACATTTCCCAGTTATCCTGCAATCTCGTGAAGGTTGCGCTTTGCTTCTCCAGCCCCAGTCCGAGGGACGCCTGAAATTGCTTACCGAAGGGTCGCAAAATCTCACCTGAAAGCGAAAATTTACCATCCGACTTCATCGTGTAGCCGCTTGCCTGCCCCTGTTTGAGGCCTTTGGTGTAGCTGGCTTTTCCGCGAACTGACATGTCGTCGCCTGCGGGTGCTTCTCCGTACACGCTGAGCCCAAGACTCATGTCGTTGAGCTTGTCGAGAGCCAGGTCAGTATTGTTTTTGAATGCCAGAATTGGATAGGCATCAACTCCTGCCACAATCCCGGGACAGATCTTCTTTTGAAAATCTCTCAAGGTGTAACAGTAGGAGATTCCTGCCTGAGACGAAAAAGCTGACACGGAGGATTCTTTGATCTGAAAAAGATTCAGATCAGCCGCGGCCACTGCAACGGATCTGTAATTGATGTCCAGATTGACCAGGAGCCGGGGGTTCAGAAACATTCTCGCGTCGAGTTTCAATTCCGAGAAACTGAATTGAGAAAAATTGAACTTGCTCGAGGTATTCAGAAGAGTCTGGTCAAGACTGTACTGTCCTGGGTGAATCGCAAAGCCAAAGTCGACCTTGGGATATCCGAACGACATTCGCAGTCCGTCATTTTCCGTTGATTCGACCTGGGCGGGAGGTGGAGTCTCCACTTTCTTCTTTTTTTCAACCGTTTCGAATTTGAAGTCGCCTTCGATCGGATCCGTATCGTTTGCGAGTGCCACTGTGCCGGAGAGGAGCGAAATTACACCCATGCAGGCAGCCAAAGCCTCTAACCATCGTGATGTTTTCTGTTGTTTCATTTGCATGTCGTGCTTTCTCGCTAGGATCATTTGAACACTTGGCATTTGACTGTTTGAGTTAACACAGTACAAGTCGTTGTCGAATTGCAGCTGTAGCGGAGGGTAACTGAGTTCGCAGCACCAGTGAAACAACTCCAGGTGATCCCCGTACCAGGGCTACCAGCCGGTGAGCAGGCGCAAGGGTCGCCTATTGCAGCTCCGGCGACAGTGACCACTGCCGACGAATCGTAAGCGTTAGTCGTGGCCAGTACAGTACCCGTATTGAATTGCGCCGCTGTAAGTGACGCCGATCCTGCCAACCTGAAAGGTGAGATGATGTTGTAAACGGTACCGTCATAAACCACGGTGACCCATTGGTTCGCCACCAATTCACCACCCGTTAAAGCTGCACCGCCCAAGTAGACTGACTTGGCAGTTGTAGCGTTAACCTGGAGGGAGACGGCAGTAGTGTTGGCTCCTAACACTTTGAAAGTAACAGTCAGTCCCGTATTCAGTGCCGTGAGAACAGGCGCCAGCGCAATTGTCACAGTGTTAGTTCCAACGGTGGCTGATGTCGGAGTGTTTACACCGGTTGCAGCGGTTACAGCGCCCGTCGCATAGACAGTACCTCCCAAAGTAACCGCGCCGGTCCCAGTTGTGAAGGTGTTGGCAAGAGCTACGGATGTGCTACCGTTCAAGCTCGTTGCCCCGTTGACTGTGAGCCCTCCATTCATCGTTGCCAAACCGCTTGTGTTGGTGATCGCGAGAGTAGATGTCCCTGGTACTGTCAGACCTCCATTCATCGTTGCTAAACCGCTTGTGTTGGTGATCGCGAGAGTAGATGTCCCTGGTACTGTCAGACCTCCATTCATCGTTGCCAAACCGCTTGTGTTGGTGATCGCGAGAGTA
>JACMNQ010000036.1 GCA_014378465.1 Oligoflexia bacterium
AGACCCTTGTCCTCCGACTTTTCGGTCCGGGCACCGTCGTGTCTGTCGCAGCCACTTCTGGCGCTGCAGTGGACTGAAGAGCTGGAAGTGAAAGAGACGACGGCGGATCGCCTCTTTGCAGTTCCTGGATTTTCATCCAGGCTTCTATCAGGGTGAGAGCGGTGACGATCTGAATCCTGATCTCTTTTCCATTTTCTCCTTTGCGGAGGAGTTCAAGCGCTTCTTCGTTCTTCGGATGAGGAGGCAACACGACGCAATCAACTTTCTCCAGCATTGCGGAATAGAGAGTCCGCATCCGGTGTCCGGCATCCTTGATGCTGCCATCCAGGCCGAGCTCTCCCCAGGCGATGATTCGAAGCGGAGTGTCGTTGGACTGGTGCGGGCCTGGCCTCTGTTTCAGGAGAGTGTCATGATTGAGGATGGCGAGAGCCATGGCGAGATCGAGCCCCGTGCCCTGCTTTCGGATGCTTGCGGGAGATAGATTCAGAACCACCCGGCGTCTGGGAAACTCCAGTCCGGACGAATCGATCGCGGAGCGCACGCGTTCGCGTGCCTCGGAAACTTCCGGCCCTGGAAGCCCGATGATGTGGAATGCCGGGATCTGCAGGCTGCTCGAAACTTCCACCCACTGCAGTTCAGGAGCGGGACTTTGATTGAGGGGAGCACCGACAAGGAGCGTTTCGAATTTCATGTGACAGGGGCAGTGCGAGAATCAGGCTCAATCTGGCGGCAATGGAGGTCCACGAGCGTTCGGCTGCAAGTCCGCTGGATTCGATATCGGACTCGCGCGCAGAAGTCATTTTCCAAGCAGGGTGGTCTTCGCGCGATTCAGGGCTTCGGCGATCTTCTGTGCATCCTGCCACTCTCGAGTGCCCGGTCTTCCGACTTTGTCGGGGTGATGCCGTTTCATCAGTTCTCGGTAAGCACGTTGAATTTCTTCGCGAGTCGCGCTCGACCGCACGCCGAGAATCTGGTGAGGTGTGCCGTCAAGACGGATGCCTCCGAGCTGCAGAGGTGCCGCCTGGATTGTGGCCTTGGCGAGATCAGGGGAGTTCGACGAAGTCTTCTTGAATTTCAGATCAAGGTCCGCCTCCCGTACCTTGAAATTGGATTCCGGAGTCTTTGGTCGGAAAAAAATCCAGGCGATTCCGAGGAAAAGCGCGCCCATTCCGAGTTGAATCAGATAGAAGTTCTGCTGAAGTACCTGCATCCTCATGACTCCAGTGTGCACCAGATTCACGAAGGAATCATCCCTGCAAAAGGGGAGCTTCATGATTCTTCGAACCTGTTTCCGGACCGGGGCACTGCTCGGTGCAGTGCTCCTGGCGACTTCAGGCGGCTCGGCCCTGGCCGGGCACCCGGCCGGCAGGAATGACTTGAAATCGGCAGAGCACCTCATCCGAAACGAAGCATTGGCGGTGAGAATGGGTTCCGAGAGTTGCTGGGCAAAATTTTCGCTTCACCAGGGTGGCACCCTCTGCCTTTCGCATGAAGTCTGGTTGAAGACTCTCCACCCCGGTCAGGACGCCGGATTCTCGGGCGGGAGCTGGAGCGGAAAGTGGAAGGCACGGTCGGGCCCCGAAAATGAACTGGATTCGGAAGATTCCAAGCACGCTGAGCGGGTCTTCCAAGCCACGGGTCGAACTGCGCAGAATCCGGAAACTTTCGAAGACCGAATCGACCTCTCAATCGAGAGGAGTCGAGAACGGTTTTCAGGGCTGCTTTCCAAAAGCGATTCTCTGGGCATTCTTCGTCGACTGCTGCTGGACGAGCGCACTCCGGGCACACCGCTCGCATTTCTCAGACTTCTGGGATTCATTCATCTTTTCACGGCTTCAGGCATTCACCTTTACTCACTGGCGCGAGTGACTCAGAAGAGTGTCGCCGCACTCGGGCAACTGCTTCAGGTCCCGGCCGCGCTGGCAGTGAACCTGTCCAAAGCATGCGCCGTCCTCATGTGGCTTCTCGCCTGGCTTTTCACCGGAATGAGAGCCGGGATGCTCAGGCCGTGGCTGCTGGTCGTCGCGAGAATGACGGCTGAGAGAGTGGGCTTTCGCTGGAGAAGTCTGAGCCCGTTGTTTATTTCTCTGAGTCTGGATCTGGGAGTGGGGCTGGTTCGAGCAGGTTTCACCTGTGAAAAGGTGAAGGACTGGGCGCCGGGGAGGATTCACTATGCGCTGGCGGTCGGTGGGGGATTTCTCGCACTTGAACTTTTCAGGGGAAAGAATCAAAAAATTACCAGGTCGAGTCACAAGGCGAATCCATCCCTGCTGATGGAGCATCTGGCTCTCGCTCTGGGGTCCTGGATTTTCATCGCACTCTGGGATGTCTGGACATTCGGTTGGGTTGCCCTTGCCACACCGATTCTGAGCCTGTTGACGTTGCCGATTCTTTCGGGCGTGATTTACCCGGGAACTTTTCTCGGAATCCTCCTGAATTCCGGAACCATCTGCTCGTTCTTCGGAATGCTCACGACCACGGGTGTGGGGAAGCTGGCTGAGATCTCACTGGAGTCCTCGTCGTTATGGATGATTTCACGGTACAGTCTCGCGCTCTCCGCGCTGATCGCAGGCTGCCTCATCGCGGGGCGAGCTCAGTTCAGGCAGCGCGCCGTTCATTGGAGCGCTGGCATGATCGCGGCTCTCGGGATGGGCTGGGTCCTGTCGCATCAGTTCAACCATCTCGCTCAAGCGGATGCAAAGGGAGTGAATACTCCAATGCGCGCTTTGACAGTCGAGCAACTGGACATCGGTCAGGGGGATGCGGCACTGATTCAACTGGCTCCCGGCACTTACGGGATGATGGATGTCGGTTCGGAGAAGTCTCTCAACACGGAGGCCTGGCTGAAAATTTTCGGGGAACGCGGGATTCGAACGATCCAGTGGATCGGACTCTCTCACCTGGACGAGGATCATGTGGGTGCACTTCTCAGGCTTGCGCCCCTGATTCAAATCGGCTGCGTGGCCACGGCCTCTGAAGAGCTCCATACGGAGAAGGCGCAAAAATACGCGTTGGCGCTGCATGAGGTGGGAGTCCATCTCCAGTCCTGGGAGTCCGGTTGCTTTCCATTTCCAGTACATGGCCCTGCTTTTGGGAGTGGCCCGGCAAGGCGACATGGAAAAGCCAAAGATGGAAATGAAAACATGAGCGCCTTCTGGATTCCTCTGCAGGACGGGCGAGCCTATTTCGCGATGGGGGATGCGGATGAAAAGCGAGAGCTCCAGTTTCTCCACTGGGCTGAAACGTTGAGGAGGCCGGAGCAGGAAGTGATCCTGAAGGTGAGTCACCACGGGTCGCGCTTTTCCACTTCAACGGAGCTGCTGCGCGCTCTCCGGCCTGTGGAAGCCTGGATCTCCGCAGGAGTCGGCAACCGCCACGGGCATCCGACGCACGCCACGCTGGAGCTTCTGGAAAATGAAAAGATCAAAGTCCGCCGGACGGACCTTGAGGGAAATCTCCGACTCCATTCACCGCAGGAAAAACCGCGGTAAGGCAGACTAGAGGAGGAGCCTTCCGCCATCGACGACGAAAACATCGCCCGTGACCCACGAGGCTTCAGGACTGAGGAAAAAACGAATCGCTCCTGCCACGTCTTTGGGCTCACCGACACGACCCAGAGGAAATGCCGATCCACGCTTGGCGTAGAACTCTTCAAGGTCCGTGGCACTCTGATGGTAGGCCTCATGAAGCGGAGAACGGACGATGCCCGGACACACGCAGTTCACGGTGATATTGTCCTTGCCCATTTCCTTGGCGAGAGTCTTTGAAAGATGAATCATCGCGGCCTTGGATACTGAGTAAGCCATCGCAAAATGATTGGGGAGGATGCCTGCCGTCGACGAGACGTTCACGATTCTTCCACCGTCGGGATTCATTGCCATGGTTGCGGCAAAGGCCTGGATCAGAAGAAAGGGTGACTTGAGATTCACATCCATTGCTTCATCCCAATTCGCTTCAGTCGTGTTGCTCACGCCGCCGAAAGGGTAAACTCCCGCATTATTGACCAGCCCGTAGATGCCTTGATGAGTTCCAATGAGACGTTCCGCGGTCTTTTTGACCTGAGCGGAGTCCTTGAGATCACAGACCGCGATGCTGACCGTGTCCGGAGTGCCTTTGAGTGCCCGCGATGCATCTTCGAGTTTTTCACGATCCCGGCCGAGGAGAACCACTCGGTAAAGGCGCGTCTCGAGGAGGAGTTTCGCTGTTTCAAAGCCGATGCCGCTGCCGGCACCCGTAATCACCACGGTCTTGAGCTGTTGCTTGTCGAGTGTCATATCAGACACAGGCTAACAGACTTTCACGGCTTGGGAAATTTAAGGCTGAAAATTTTTAGACGCGTTTAAGCAGGTTTGGCTCAAGGAGCACCCTTGTTCTGCCGAAGAATTCAATAGTATACTATTACAGTCATGTAAAGCATCCTGGCGCAGTTCACTTGCAATCCACGCTGTTTTTGAAGGGGGAGGGGGAGTCGAAATGAAATCAAAACCAACTCGCCTCACTCTGTCAGGGTTATTGTTTCTCGCCCTGCTCAGTCCGCTTTCACTCACGAGCTGTGCCGCTCAAAATGGCAAGAAGGCTTACGTCAAAGAATGTGTTCTGCCCGCCGAGCAAAGCAGCACACTTGCGGCGCAGTGGCGTGTGACTCCCGTTCCCATCGCTTTCAAAGCAGGACAGTTTTCAGTCGAAGAGATGGCGGCAATCACCGGTGCCGCTGATGTCTGGAATGATTTCTTTCAGTCCGTCCAGGGCTACAAGATCTTCGACTACGGAGAAGCGGCGGCTCCCAATCAATCCAATGTGAACAAGCCCACGATCGCGTGTTCTGAGTCGATCCTTTCAGGCAACAGCTTCAGCGGACAGGTCGTCATCTACAAGGACGGCAGATGGCCTTACACGAACAAGGACGCGATCGCGATCACCAATCTCTGCAAGTCCCCGTCGAAGCCGTTTTCAAGGCTTTATGGCGCCTATATGGAAGTGAACTACGAAAACTTCTTCGCGGTCGGGAAAGTCCCGGATCTCAAATCCATTTTCGTGCATGAGCTGGGACATCTGATCGGACTTGATCACAGTTGCAGCACCAAGACCGTCACCGGGTTTCCGAACTGCAGTGACGGAGCAGTGGCCCCCGACATCATTGAGGCGGTCATGTTTCCGGTCATTCTTTTTGACGGTCAAGGCCGCGGAGAAGTCCGCGCATCCGTCAACGCAAACGACCAGGGCCGCGCCAACTGCCTTTACACTCCACCTGCCGCACCATGACGCGTATTGGAAATGGCTCTGCCCGACCCATCAATTTTGCCACCTCAGCGTACAGGGTGTCCGCTGAGGGGACTGAACGCTTGCACTTCCTGAGGTCCGTCGTTTCTGCAGGCTCCGGACTCCTCGGGGCGTCAGACTACTCGATGAGTCCGCGGCGTCCCAGAAGTTCGATCGCGGATTCATTGGCATAGACACTGGGGACGAAATTGATGAAACCCGACAGATGTTTCATCAGACTGTTGTCGCGTTCGACGAGAAGCGAAGGCACCCCTGCCTTGGAGACGAGTTTCACGGGATCGCGTTCCTGATAGAGGTTTTTCGAGCCCGTCTTTTTGATGATGTGCTTCAGGTTCCTGGTGAACACGACATCCTTTTCAGGGATGTCGACCAGGATCCATTCTCGACCCGTCCCATGTTTGTCGATGACCTTCTGAAATTCACCCACGAGTTTCCGAATGCGCGCGATGAGCCGCGTTTTTTCAATCTCGCCGGCTTCATCTTTCATGATCTTGTGAGCGAAGAGCGGATGTTTCACGGTCTTCGGAGGATGGCGGTAGAGGAGCATCTCATTGAGCTCGGCGATGCGCGGGTCCTTGATCTGTTTTTTGTAGCGGATTTCCTGGCAGCGATTGATGAAGTAGACGTCATTCCACCAGAAGAAGCGCTCGTCGTTCTTCTCGATCATCGAAAGGAGGTCATGAAACTGATAGATCAGGTCCTCTTCGAGAAATGCTTTGGCGACATGAGACGACATGATGTCGAACTTGGCAGAGCCCTGGTTCTTGACGACCTGACTGTACCAGCTGAAGCGCGCGATCAGGAAATCCTCGACCGCATGCGCGGCATTTTCCTGCACGCCGAAACCGAGCTGACCACCGCCCGCATCGAAAGTGGTGAGATTGGCAAGGATGAAGTCGCGATCAAACTGTCCGTATTTGATGCCGGTATAGTGTGAGTCCCGCATGAGATAATCCATGCGGTCCGCATCGAGATCCGAGTGCATCAGCTGATTGGCGATCAGGTGCGGGGACGTTCCCTTGATGATGTCGGAAATCATCTGGATGTCGAAATCATACTCTTCAAGAATCTGGGTCAACCCATTCTTGTGGCGACTGTTCTTGATGATGAAAGAACCCAGGTGCTCATGATTGTTGGGCAGTTCCTTCGGCGCCTTTTTCTTGGAACCGGCAATCGTTCTCTCCGTGCGAGTCACGTTGCCGTGGCGCATGTAAGCGTATTCGATCGCGTGACTGAACGGAAAAGTGCCGATGTCGTGCAGAAGAGCGGCGATTCGCAGACTCTTGTGAAGAAGTGCGGCCGGGCTTTTCGCTTTTTTGTCAAAAAGCTCCGCATCCGAAACTGCGAGCCCCAGGGCGTTGATCATCTGATCCATCGAGTGCATGACGCCGATGACGTGAGCAAAGCGATTGTGCTCGGCTCCTGGAAAGATGTAGTTCGCAAAACCCAGCTGTTTGATCCAGCGCAGGCGCTGGAAAAAAGGAGAGTTGATGATCTTCTCTTCCCATTCCGTGATCGGAATGAACCCGTACATCACGTCATAGATGACGCGTTCATTGCGGACATTCTTGCGCGCCGGTGTCGTACCCAGATGGGGCAGGTTCGGGAGGTTCAAGAGGCTGATCCGGCGGCCGGGCCTGAAATTGAATCCGTCACCTGATTCGGAACTCGATTGAGCTCCGCAAACAGCGCCAGGATTTCATCCTGGGTCATGACTTTGGATTCCTTTTCGCCGTATTTGCGGACAGCGAACTGATTGCCTTCCATTTCACGGTCTCCTGCCACGATCGCGAACGGGATCTTGTTGATCTGAGCTTCACGGGTCTTGAGACCCATCGACTCATTTCGATCATCCGTGTCCGCGCGAATGCCTCTGGACTGCAGAAGTTTGAAGAACTTCGAGCAGTACTCGTTGTTCGTGTCCTTGATCGGGATCAGGCGAACCTGGACCGGGGCGAGCCAGAAAGGGAAGGCGCCGGCGACATGTTCAATGAGCACTCCGATGAAACGCTCGAGTGATCCGAGCACGGCGCGGTGAACCATCACAGGGCGTTTCGGCGTGTTGTCCGTCGAAGTGTAATTCAGGTCAAAACGTTCCGGCAGATTGAAGTCGAGCTGAATCGTGCTGAGCTGGTGGTAGCGCTTGAGCGCGTCCCGAACCGTGAAGTCGATCTTCGGTCCGTAGAAAGCGCCGTCGCCGGCGTTGATTTCGTAGGGGCGTCCAAGAGCATCGAGCACGGAGCGGAGGGCGCTTTCGGCCTGATCCCAGAGCTCATCTGAACCCACGCGCTTTTCAGGGCGGGTCGAAAGCAGGATCTTCACGTCATTGAAGCCGAAAAGATCATGAGTCTTCAGAATCATCCCGACGGTCTTCGTGATTTCTTCTTCGATCTGTTCAGGCATGCAGAAGATGTGGGCGTCGTCCTGGCAGAAGCTGCGCACGCGCGTGAGACCGGCAGTGACGCCTGACTTTTCATGGCGGTGCAGTCTGCCGAAATCCGCCAGGCGGAGCGGGAGATCGCGGTAAGAACGCTTGGCCGTTGAGTAGATGAGAGTGTGGCCCGGGCAGTTCATGGGCTTGAGCGCGAACTCGCGTTCTTCTTCGTCGACTGCAATGAAATACATCGCTTCTTTGTAGTTTTCGTAATGGCCGCTCTTGTGCCAGAGCGCGACATCCATCAACTGAGGGGTGATGACTTCCTGATAACCGTACGGGACATAGAGGTCGCGAATGTACTGAACGAGGCGATTGTAAATCGCCGTACCTTTCGGGTGAAAGAAAGGGGCAGCGGGAGCTTCGGGGTGAAAACTGAAGAGGTCGAGTTCTTTTCCGAGTTTGCGGTGATCGCGCTTCCTGGATTCTTCGAGGATCGTGAGGTATTCAGCCAGTTCGTCCTTCGTTTCAAAAGCGACGCCATAAATACGCTGGAGCTGGGGATTTTTTTCATTGCCGCGCCAGTAGGCTCCAGCGATGGACATGAGCTTGAATGCCTTGATCTCGTTCACGTAGTTGACGTGAGGGCCACGGCAGAGGTCGACGAATTCGCCTTCGCTGTAGGTGCTGACCATTTCAGTGCCGGTCGCATCGTGGAGATTCTGGATGATCTCGAGCTTGTAGGTCTGGCCGAGTTCCTTGAACATCGCCAGTGCTTCAGAGATCGAGTGTTCCTTGCGGATGAAGCCTTTGCGCTCCTTGATGATCTTGGTCATCTCGGCTTCAATCCTGGGGAGATCTTCGGGAGTGAATTTCACGTCGACATCAATGTCGTAATAAAACCCGTTTTCAATCGTCGGCCCGATGCCGAACTTGGCCTGGGGCCAGAGGCGATGGACCGCGTGGGCCATCACATGCGCGCAGGAGTGGCGGATGGTGTCCACTTTCGAATGGATCTCGGGTTCGTTGAAATCTTCTACCGTCGAAGGGTTGCCTTTGCTCATAGGTTCAAAGACTTAGCATGGAAAAATGGAATCGGACAACAGGTCTTCGAATTCTATTTCAGTTCTCTCCGGGTGAAGTTTTTGGAGTCCGGACCACGCCGGTCGCAGCTTGGATTCAAGCCGGGCCAATGGGTACCCGCCTTGCTCTTTCAGGCAGCCAGGAGACTTACACATGAACAATCAGGAGTATGGAATGAAAACGGGATCGACGGCTTTGAAAGTTTGGATTTCATTGGGTTTATTGATCGCTTTGAGCACCGGCTGCGGCAATGCCGTGAAGAAGCTCGTCGTTCAGGCGCAGTCTGCGGAGGGAGCTTCCCCGTCCGGTTCCCAGTCGGATGCTCTGGGATCCCTGCTCAAGCCGCAGCTTTTGCCTCCAGCATCGGAGTCGGAAGCGTACCGGCCCGCCCCATTTGGAACCTTGAAGTCCGGATCCGACAGTTTTTTTGGAAATGGAAAGAAGTCCCATTTCGACAATCAGGTTCTCGTCTCGGGATCCGAACTGGCCTTCAGGCAGGTCTACCGCATCTCAGGCACTCCGAAGGTCTTTCTGGCCTGGGACGGAACCGTGTTTGGCAGCCCCATCAAAAATGCTTTCTACAGTTATGAAAAGATGAATTCACGCAATGATCTCAGGGATCAACAGGTCAGGGGACTGGTGAAAAGAATCGAAAACGTCTGGTTCATCGAGGTTCTGGAAGCCTCGGATAAAAAAGCTGAAGACTTCTCGAGCGGAGACATCCACAAGTTCGAATTGGAGCTTCAGCTCGAAGACTCCCGAACTCTTAAATTCATCATCGACTTCCGCCTCCAGGGGCCACTCCCCGGACTGCAGGCGGCCACCACTTATGATGTCAGGAACGATCTGGGTGGCGGTCCAGCAGCGTTCACACAGCGAGTTCGAAATGGCCTGACCGTACTTTCACAGACTTATAGCAATCCAAGTTCTCGTGACCTTTCGGTCTGGATTCGTTCGGACGTGGATTCAGCCTCGGAGTTCGACAGCTACTCTTTTCGAGGCACTGCCAGTAAACCCGGTCATGCGGGCCACCATGGGGGGGAAGAGACAGACGAAATTCCTGGATTCAGCGAAGCCTACAGGTCAGTGGCGCTCCTGCAGTTGGTATCGGTGAATGTGATTCATGCGGACGGAACTCCGGAAAATATCATTGGCAGGCTCGGTGGGCAAGACGGTGCCAGGGTTGAGATCCCCGCAGGAAAAAAAATCGATGTCAGCTGGGTTGTGGGGGCGAGGCCCGGCACCGAGAACTGTGGCCTGTCGATGGCGAAGAATCTGGATCGGCCTGTGGCGTGGTGGGGCCATTCGACGGGCGTTCAGCTGAGACTCAATCATGGGCTCACGGTTTCGGATCCTTCTGAGACTTCCAGTCCGGATCGGCTGGAACTTCCTCGCGACGGCTTCCTCTCCATGGACCAGGAGGCTCCGACTCCTGAAGTGGCCATGAATACGGATCGCACTCGGCCGATCATCCCGGGAGGCTGCCAGGGACTGGTGTTTTGAAGCGCCTGCTCCATCCTCTTGAGCCTCTCTCGAACTTATGTCACAAGAGAGGCATGATTCAGGCGACTTCGAGTCTCAGACCGCTGACCAACGATGATCTTCCCGCGCTCATTGAAATTGAGCAGAAGGTGCATATCGCCCCCTGGACGGCCGAGCACTTTCGCGCTGAACTCGAGAAGCCTTACAGCGAAGTTCTGGTCATGACCGACGACGAGACGGACGCCCAGATTTCGGCCTACATTGTCTATTGGCTCATGTTTGACGAGTGTCAGATTCTGAATGTCGCAGTGGATCTACCTTATCGAGGACTCGGTTTAGCCAAGAAAATGTTGCGCCAGGTCGTAACTTTGGCGGATAAAAAGGGTGTGCATCGCATTGTCCTGGATGTCAGGCAATCCAATCAGGCGGCGGTTCAGCTTTATCAATCGCTAGGATTCGTAATTAGCCGAGTTCAAAAGGCTTTCTATTCCAATGGGGAAGATGCCTACGGGATGACCCTCTCTTTGATCGACGACAAGATCGAATTTTGACGCTTTAAAAACTTACCAAGCCGCTCTGGAACGGTCTCTGCAGCTTTGGCTGTAAGAGGACGACCCCGCTTAACGCGATGCAGCGTGAAAACGCTTTACAGACGCCCGCTCCGTGGATAAGGTGCCCGAGCTTTCCCAAAAAAATTATGAAGTACCTCTTTCGTGTCACCAGCATGGCTCTCGCGATCAGCATTGGCTTCCTTGGATTGTCTGCCCAGAGTAGTTACTGGACGGGCCTTCAAGGAGATCCTTCAAATGATTTCAGCTTTCATGTCGCCCACGCCAGAGTTTCAGATGCTTACACTCTGATGTCGGAGAAGCAGATTTCAAAGGTCCTCGCTGATCAGCTCCAGCCGATGGCGCCTTCGCAGGTCAAAGCCCTTTCGAGACACCTGACCCACCTTTGTCAGAAGCATCACTTTGATCCGGCCTTCATTCTTTCCCTGATTCAGGTCGAGAGCGGTTTCCGGACTCATATCGTTTCACCTGCCGGTGCCGTGGGTCTCATGCAGTTGATGCCGGCGACGGCTCAACACGTGGCCAAGCTTCACGGGATCAAATACTGGGGAGTGAAATCCCTTCAGGACCCATTCATCAACCTGACCTTGGGAGTCACTTACCTGAGTGATCTGAAGGAAAAGTACCGCGGTCAGTCGCCTTATGTTCATATTGCCGCATATAACGTTGGCCCCGCACGGATGGATGAGCTGATTGCACGAAAGTCCTTCAAGCCCACCACGACCAAGAAGTACTACGAAGATATCCTGAAAGGCGTTTCAGAGTGGCGCTACTACGGAATGGATCAGAGCTGGGCCACCCGCGGCTAAGCTCGGCTGAGCTTTCTCAGGTTCGCCAGGCGAGTGCTCGCGATTTCAGGCGCGCAATACGCGTCAATCTGGTGTATTGCCCGTCCTGAATGTCCAATAGTCCCACGCCTTCCAAAAAAATTCCTTCAGTGGTTCTGCTTTCAGGCGGGCTCGATTCGTCCGCCAATTTGGCTCTCTGTGCCGAGCGCGATGAACCGGTCCTCGCTCTGACCTGCGCTTACGGCCAGCGCGCTCAGGTCAAAGAGATTCACGCGGCTCAGAAGCTCAGTCGCTATTACGGTGTAAGACACGAAGTCATCCAGATTCCCTGGCTGGGAGTGATGGGAGGGAGTTCGCTCACGGACTCCAATCAGAGTGTTCCTGAGCTGGCGACGGATCAGCTGGACCGCCTCGATGTGACTCAGAAGTCGGCGAAGTCCGTCTGGGTCCCGAATCGAAACGGCATCCTGATCAATATCGCCGCCGCTTTTGCCGAGAAAGAGGGCGCGCTTCGCGTACTCGTCGGGTTCAACCGCGAGGAAGCCATGACTTTTCCGGATAACTCGGCCGAGTTTCTGAAGCGCGCAAGCTCCGCACTGGAATATTCAACGGCCAATCACGTCGAAGTCCATTCTTACACGACTGAGCTCGACAAGACTGAGATTGTCCAGGCACTGAAGAAGCTCAGCAAGCCGTTTCCATTTGATCTCGTCTGGAGTTGCTACCTGGGCGGCGAAGCGATGTGCGGGCACTGCGAGTCCTGCCAGAGATACAAGCGGGCTCAGGCCCAAGGCTGAAGCGCGAACTGCATGCAGAAGGAACGTACCCATGATTTTTGCGACTGAATTTTCTGAAAAAGAGCGGATCTACACCGGCGTCGAGCTCAGACCCCATTTCCTTCTGAGCGAGATGAATCTCAAAGGCTCCGGCATCGGCGCTTTCATCGGGCCCTGCCAGGTCAAGACTGAACATCTGGTCGACTGGGAAGACCGTCTCGTGAATGATCACATCCAGGCCAAGCAGATGGTGCATTTCATCGGCGAGTTTTTCGGCGCAAGCCTGGGGGAATGCGTTTTTGCCCAGCGACTCTTGATGGCCACGATGGCGCAAGAGATCAATCTCAGGCTTCACGCCAACGCCAAGTCGATTTCGAAAGCCGATTTTGTAGTGCGCGAAGGCGATGATCTTTTCATTCACGGTCGCAAGATGTCCGTCTCGATCGTGACTTCGTCTCCGGTCTCACAGCTTCTCCATGCGGGAGTGAACATTGACCCTGCGGGAGCGCCGGTCGCAGCCATTGGACTAAAAGAGTTGGGCATCCCGGAAGTGGAATGGGTGCATGCCGTTTTGAAGAGTTTTGCCGAGGAATGGGAGAGCATTGAGTGGGCTTGCACCAAGGTGCGTCCCGTGATGTAATCCGTGGACCATGAAATCTCACGCCTCCATCAAGACTCCTGAATACATTCGTACACTTGCCCCCTATGTTCCAGGCAAACCGATCGAGGAAACTCAGCGCGAGTACAAGCTCAAGAAAGTCGTGAAACTCGCTTCCAACGAAAACCCACTGGGTCCGAGTCCCAAGGCGCTTGCCGCGCTCAAGACGGGCATCAGGGAACTGCACCGGTATCCGGATGCTTCCGCCTTTCACCTCAAGCACGCGCTCCACAAGCACCTGCATGTGAAAAGTCATGAACTCATCATTGGCAACGGCTCAAACGAGATCATCGACATGCTGATCCGGACCTACTGCGTGGCAGGGGATTCGATCGTCACTTCCGAAGCCGCCTTCATCGCCTACCGCATCTGTGCGCAGATTCATGGAGTCACCACGCTCGAAGCGCCGGCAACTCATGATCTCAGAGCCGATCTTCCGGCTCTCGCTCAAGTCGTGAGAAAAAATGCGCGCGCGAAGATGGTGTTTCTCGCCAATCCCAATAACCCGACGGGAACTTACAACACGACTTCTGAACTGCGCAGCTTTCTCAAGGAGATTTCCACGATCCGTGGTGGCTCCGTGCTGGTCGCTCTGGATTACGCCTACTGGGAATATGTGACTGCAAAGGACCTCCCGGATCCGATGGCGCTCTGGCGTGAGTTTCCAAACACGATCGTGCTCCGGACTTTTTCCAAAGTCTATGGGCTGGCCGGTCTGCGGGTCGGTTATGGCATCGCTCACTCGGAAATCATTTCTACACTGGAAAAAGTTCGCCAACCCTTTAACATGAATACCATGGCACTTCTCGCCGCTACCGCAGCACTAACGGATCAGACTTTCGTGAAGAAAGCGGTTCAGATGAACAACGAAGGACGCAAGTTCTGGGAAAAGGCGCTCACCGAAATGGGCATTCCGTTCTGGAAAAGTCAGGGCAATTTCATCCTGATCGACTCCAGTCGAGGTCTCGGCAAGCGCGGGGGCGACGTCTACCTGTCGTGCCTGAAGCGGGGAGTGATCTTTCGTCCCGTGTCCAACTACGGCCTCATGAACGCCCTTCGCATCAGCATCGGCACTCCGGCCGAGAACCGTTTCGCCGCAAAAGCGCTCGCGGCCGAGTTGCCCTCGGGAGCGGAGGCCAGTCCCTCCGGCGCCGCTTCCCGAAAGTTGAAGCAATGAGCGAAATCCTGAAGCGGGGGCCGGTCGTCGCGATTGATGGACCCGCCGGCACGGGCAAGAGTTCGGCCACCAAGCGTCTGGCGGATGCCTTGGGGTTCATTCACATTGATACCGGCGCGCTCTACCGCTCCATCGCGTCTCTCATGCTTCAGCGGGGTGGCATCGTCGAAGAGGGAGCTTCGAAAGAGGAGCTCGAGGCCTTTGGCGTGCGTGCGACTGAACTTGCACGCTCGGTGCATCTGGAATTCAAGAGAGTCGCTGGAAAAAATCCCGCCAATCGGATCTTCGCCGATGGCAAGGACATCACGGATTTCATCCGAACCTCGGAAGTCAGCATGGCCGCAAGTCGCGTTTCAGCGGTCTCGGGTGTGCGAGCCGCTCTCCTGGGGCTGCAAAGACAGATGGGCTGTGTCGGCAAGTCGATCCTCGAAGGTCGCGATATCGGCACGGTGATTTTCCCGGATGCTGACATCAAATTTTTTCTTACGGCAAGCGTGGATGAGCGCGCGAAGCGCCGGCTCTCCGAACTCGAAGTTGCGGGCGCGGACGCTCCTTCCTTTCAAGAAGTGAAAACTCAGATCATCGCACGCGATCATGGCGACAGTTCGCGCGCGATCGCTCCTCTGAAGAAAGCGGAAGACGCCCTCCAGATCGATACCAGCGAATTGACCCTGGATGAAGTCGTCAAGACGATGGAAACCTGGGTCAGGGAACGGCTGGGCCTGAGTAAGTGAGTGAAGACGTGCGCGAAGTGCCACAACGGCGAGCAGAAAGCGGCCCTCATCCCTCAGGCGAAAACGGTTTGAATCGAGCCGATGCAAAGAATTCGGAGATCTCCTCGGATCCTAAGTTCGCGCTGAACATTCTGGTCGCTCGTCCCGATCGATTGGGTGACGTGCTGCTTTCGACCCCGGTCTTCTCCGTGCTCAAGAAGCATTATCCCCACGCACGCATCACTGCGCTCGTTCGTGACCCGGTCGTGTCCGTTCTCAAGGGGCTCTCGTCGATTGACGACATCCTCGTTTTTGATCCTGAAAGAAAGCATGCAGGCGTCCGCGGTTTCTTCACGCTCATGGAAGAGATCCGGAACCGCAACTTTCAGATCTCGGTCGTCCTTCAGAGTCATTTGAAAGTCGCGGCCGCGCTTTACGGAGCGGGTGTGCCCAATCGCCTGGGGCCTCTCGGAAAGCCTCATTCCTATTTCTTTTACAATCGCGGCGTTCGCCAGCGCCGGTCTCAAGTGGAGATGCACGAGACGGATTACAATCTGCAGCTGCTGCGTAAATTGGGCATCAGGCCGCTCTCTCGCGTGATCTCGACCGAAGCCCATGTGAGTGAAGGGGCACTGGCCTACTCGCGTGTCTGGCTCGAAAATCAGGGGATCTCGCTCGAGAAGTCACCCGACAAGCGCAAACTGATCATTGTTCATCCAGGGATGGGCGGCTCCGCCTTGAACTGGCCCGAGAAGCATTATCTGGACTTGATCCGTGCCCTCCTCAAGGAAAAGCATCAAGTTCTGGTGACCGGCGGTCCAACGGAAGGTCCGCTTCTGAAGCGAATTCAGGACGAGCTCGCCACTTCCGCCGAAAAACCTTTTTTCTACGGAGGTCCGGGTACGGGCACCGTGGACTACCTCGCCGGACTCATGACTTATGCGGATCTGATCATCGCTCCCAGCACAGGGCCACTGCATCTTGCAGTCGCACTCGGAAAACCGGTGGTGAGTTTCTATCCGCCAGTTCGAGTCCAGAGCGCCATTCGCTGGGGGCCGTACATGACGGATGAAACCAAGGCCAGTGTCCTGGTTCCCGAAGTCTACTGTGGCCAGGATTTCAATTGCATTGGGAGTCTGTGCAATTATCATCCGTGCATGAAGAGTCTGACTGTCAATCAGGCACTTGAGCAGGTGCGACTGCAGCTGGCTCGTCACATTGACCTCTTGCCGTAAATAGTCTTGAAATCGCGGCACTGAATCATCGTACCACCGTAACCGGGAAGAAAATGGCCACCTCAAAAACCGCATCGAAAAAAGCTGTCCCAAAAAATTCTGCAAATAAACGGTCACGTGCGGGAAAGCGGACCGTGAAGACTTTGAAATGGAATTCAGCCCGGCTGAAGCAGATCCTTCAGAACTTCAAGTCGAAAAAAATACTGATCATCGGAGACGTCGGAATCGACCGCTACACCATCGGGAGTGTGGACCGAATCTCTCCGGAAGCTCCGGTGCCGATCGTTTTTGTGGAAGAAGAAAAGTTCAAACTTGGGCTTGCGGCCAACTGCGCCGATAATGTCCACGCGCTGGGAGCGGTAGCCTGGCTGACCGGGATCATCGGTAAAGACCGAGCGGCGCTGGATTTCAAGGATCTTCTCAAGCTGGCACGAATCAAGGACACGCATCTGATCTCGGACTCCACCCGGCGCACGGTACTCAAGGAACGAATTGTCAGCGGAAATCAGCAGCTGCTTCGGATCGATTACGAAAACTTTCACCCCATCTCGGGTCTGACTGAAAAAAAGGCGATCGAGAAGATCAAGAGCCTCATGCCGCGCTGCGACGCCGTGATCCTGCAGGACTACGCGAAAGGAATGCTGACCCAGGCCCTGATTGATGCCGTCTTTGAAACGGCTCATGAAGCCGACAAGGTCGTGGCTGTGGATCCCAACCCGAAGACGCCTCTCAGCATGTACCTCGGGGCCTCGGTCCTGACTCCCAATACCAAAGAGGCGGAGAAACTTTCAGGGGTTACGATCACCGATGAATCGTCCTTGCACACTGCGGGACAGAAGATTCTCAAAGCCACTGGCGCGAAACATGTCGTCATCACCCGGGGCCGCGAGGGGATGGCGGTTTTTACGGCCAACTCAAGTGATGTGCACCTGATCCCGACCTATGCGCGCGAAGTCTATGATGTCTCCGGAGCAGGGGACACGGTCATCACCGTTCTCACTTTGGCTCTTGCATCGGGCGCCACGATTGAAGAATCAGCCATTCTTGGAAACCTTGCTGCGGGCGTCGAAGTCGCCAAACGCGGCACCGCGACCGTCTCTCCCGAGGAGATCCGGGTCGCGATGGAGTTTTTTGAAGCGGTGGGGATGCCTTCGACTTAAATCTCGTCCCCGTGACTCAATAGATCCCAGTCCTCGACCATGACCCTCGCCACTGAAGTCTGGTCGATCGTCTCGCAGATCTTCTCAACCAGGCTTTGAGCGCTGGCGGTCTTCCAGGTCTCAGGGATGACGACGGCAAAGCCGATCACGCAGCGCTCAGGGTCATCAAAGTCCGCGACTTCGAGTGCCGAGATATTGAATTTTCGGCGCAAGTCATTGCAGAGCTCTTCCAGCTTCTTGTGCTTGAAAGAAACTTTTTCGTTATTGAAGAAATCGAGGACGATTCGTCCAACACCGATGAGCATTATCTAATCGGAGTCAGCCACTTCTTGCCGTATTCCGGGATAAGTTCTCCGCGGACCATGGCTTGGTAGTCTTTCTGCAATTTCTGGGTGATCGGGCCGGGTTTACCCGGACCAATGGCGCGTCCATCAATTTCACGAACGGGAGTGATTTCCGCTGCAGTGCCGGACATGAAAACTTCGTCCGCACACCAGAGTTCATCCCGGCTGAAGCGGGTTTCGACGACTTCAAGGCCCTGGCTTCTCAAGTGGCGGATGACCGTCTGCCGGGTCACGCCATTGAGGATGGAGGTGAGCGAAGTCGTTTTGATGACGCCGTCCTTGATCATGAAAAGATTTTCGCCGGTGCCTTCAGAAAGAAAGCCGTCCGGATCGAGCATCAATGCTTCATCACAGCCTGCGGCCTTCGCTTCGCGCTTGGCGAGCACGCCGGTGTTATACTGTCCGGTGATTTTGCCCTTGGTCATCACGGAGTTGACGTGAGGACGAATGAAGCTCGAGATTTTCATCTTCGCGCCTTCCTTGATTCCGCGCTCGCCCAGGTAGCTGCCCCATTCCCAGTTCAGGATGGCGATGTCGATCGGAGGCTCCTCGCCGGGGAACACGCCGAGCGGACCATCCGCGATGAAAGCGATCGGACGAATGTAACATTCTTCAAAGCCGTTGGCTTTGCAGACGTCGAGGGTGCCCTTGATGAGCTCATCCATCGTGAAAGGAATTTTCACATCAAGAATTTTGCAGCTTTCATAGAGTCGCTTGAGGTGTTCTTCGAGGCGGAATACGGCTCCACCTCCGGCAGTCTGTTTATAGGCTCGGATGCCTTCGAAGGCGCCAGTCCCGTAGTGGAGAGCGTGAGTGAAAAGACTGATCTTCGCTTCTTCGACGGGGAGGACTTTTCCATTGAACCAGACTTGGGTACCGCGGGCCATAAATCACCTCAGGAGAGTATATTGATGCCGGGAGTATTTTCTAAGCTGAGGGGGGTGTCAAGCGTCTTGACGCCATGAGTTTAATGATTTCCGAAGCCGTCTCTTCCAGGGCCTTGCCGGTCACATTGAAAATGGGCCAACGCCGGTTTTTCCTGAAGATTTGATTGGCATATTCGATCTCCTGATTGACCTTGTCCGGGTCGGCGTACTCGCCCCCTTTGTCCTGGCCTAGACGCTCCAGGCGAGCGCGGCGAATCATGGCGAGATCCTGGACGTCAATCGTGAGGCCCACCACCCGCCTTTGATCAATGGCAAAGACCTCTTTGGGGATTTCAAATCCGGTGATCAGGGGGATGTTGGCCACTTTCCAGCCCTGGTGAGACAGGTACATGGAGAGGGGTGTTTTGGAGGTTCGGGAGATCCCGAGGATGACGAGATCTGCCTTGTCGAGGCCATTCATCTCTTTGCCGTCGTCGTGTGCGATCGTGTATTCCATCGCGTCGATCCGGTGAAAGTACCTTTCATTGACGTCATGCAAAAGCCCTGCGATGGATTTCGGCTCATAGCCGAAGTAACCCGCAAGTCCCGCCAGAAGAGGTCCGATCAGATCGACGCAGGGGATCTGACGATCGCGAGCCTGAGTCAGGAGAAACGCCCTGAGCTGAGGAGAGACGATCGTATAGACGAGAAGGTCCTTCTGAATCTGTGCATCTTCACAGATGGCTTCGATCTGCGCTTCGTTTCTCACATTCTTGTAACGCGTGAAAAAGATGTTCTGGTCACTGAACTGTACCATCGCGGCTTTCGTCATCTGCGCCGCTGTTTCGCCAGTTCCATCCGAGACAATGATGACGCGCCGTCCGACTGTGGGTTTCATAGTTGGATATTTACCGCGAATCTGTCCCCTTTGTCATGATTTTCGTGCAGGTGAGGGCAGTTCTCCCATAAGGTGGGGGCCATGAAGAACGCGGCGAAGAAATGGGCAGTGATCACGGCAGGGACCAAAGGCATTGGCAAGGCACTGGTGGAGAAATTTTCGCAGGAAGGGTTTTCGATCCTGACTTGCTCGAGAAACTCTGACGATCTCGCAGCGCTTCAGAAAGCCATCGTCGAATCCGGGGCATCCGCCCCCGGGGGGGCGGCTTCAGTCGGGGCCAATTCAGGGGTTGAATGCAAAATCATGAAGGCCGACCTGAGCGTCGCTCATGAGGTGTCCAGGTTCGCTGAGTTCTGCCTGCGGTCTGCGCCTCAAACGGACGTCCTGATCAATAACGCCGGGATTTACCTGCCCGGTCAGATTCACAGCGAACCCGACGGTGCGCTCGAAAAAATGATCGAGACCAATCTTTATAGTGCCTATCACCTGACTCGCAAGCTGATCGGACCGATGATGGCGCGGAGGAAGGGGCACCTCTTCAATATCTGCTCGACGGCGAGCATCACGCCTTATGTGAACGGCGGATCGTACTGCATTTCAAAGTACGCCCTGCACGGCATGACGAAAGTCCTGCGTGAAGAAATGAAACCCCACGGAGTTCGTGTCACTTCCGTGATTCCCGGAGCGACCCGCACGGCGAGCTGGGAAGGCACGACTTTGCCTGACGAGCGTTTCATGAAAGCGGAAGATGTCGCTGCAGCCGTGTGGGCTGCGTATGCACTTTCTGATCAGGCTGTGGTCGAAGAGCTCGTGCTCAGACCGCAGCTCGGGGATCTGGGCTGAAGATTCAGATCAGCTTGAGGCCGCGCTCAATCAGCTCGGCGTGAGTCGGCGAGCGCTTCTCGATTTCCTTCAGTCGCGACAGGATTGTCGCTTTCCAGCCGGCGCCCATCGCGTAGGTCCCATCAAGCTCCAGCAATTCCATGCGCAGGAGCCAATCTTCAGGAAACGAGACTTCGAGTGAAGCGTGGATCCGGTCCAGTTCCAGTTTCTGCGGAGGAGTGACGAGCTGAACGGTCTGGGCAGCCTCGCGGATTTCGCGGACTCTCAGATAGAGAGGGACGAGCCCAGCATTTTCCTTCGTGAGATTGGACTTCTGCTCAGGCATCGGACCCAGCAGGCGATCGGGAAAGCAGGTGCGATCAGCAGCGCCTCCGAACACGGAAATCACTTTTTCGCCGCAAGCCAGATCGTAAGTGCCCCAGTCGGGCTGAAAGAGAATCTTCTCACCCAGGCGAACGGTGCAATCCTCAAAACTGAGGATGACGGTCCTGCCGGCTCTCTCCACCTTGCCTTTCAGCTTTCCCTGAACGAGAACGCCCGAGTCAAATTCAAGAGTTCCGGTCTCCCCGACCTTTGGAGTCGGCGTCTTCATTTTTCCAATCGCGGTCCCAAAGCCCTGGGCGTGGTGAGCGACTCCCTGGCCATCGATCTCATGGTCTTCAAAAGCGAGCTGAGTCGGACCCTGGAACTGCAGGTAAAAAGGAACCCCGCTGTCAGTCGTGTGGAAATCAGCAAGAGTCCCGCTGATCTGAATCCCGGTATCAAGCACTGTGGTCGTGGTCGTTCCGGAAGTTTTCGCTTTGGCGAGCCCTTCGAGTCCGCCGAGCCTGAAAGCCATGCTTTTCGTGAATTCTTCGAGGATGCGGTTAAGCTCGTCAAAGCTCGAAGCCACGAAGAGATTGGGCTGCGGGCGCGTGATGTCGTAATTCATGTTGATGCAATCGGCAGTGAACGGAATGCGCCGAACTCGGTGGGACAGGCAGTGGTAGCTTTCACCAATTGAGGAGAGGAGTCCCGCTCCGTAGATCTTGGGATGATTCATGGATCCGATCAAACCGTATTCAGTGCTCCACCAGGCCATGCGAGAGAGATAAGCGGACTCCGTGACGTAATCCACGGCTGAGATCGCCTGGTTGAGCTGTGTCTGCGCGGCTTCGACTTCCGCGGGAGTCGCCGCGGGATCTTCTTTGACGACCGAGAGATTCCGGATCGCTTCGTACACTGCGATATCCTGAGCGGAACTGATCGCACGCCTCGCGACTTCACCATAGTTTCTCAGGTAGTTTGCATAGTGAGAATCCGCGAGGATGGGAGCATGGCCCGCGGCCTCATGAACGATGTCGGGAGCGGGTGTATAGGACAGATTTTCAATCTTGCGCATGTCAGCCGCGATCGGGAGAATGCCCAGGGACTGAAATTCAAGAAAGACGGCGACCGGAATGAAGCCACTGACCGGTACCGCGCGCCAGCCAAATTTTCTCAGGCAGTGATCGATTTCGGAAATCAGCGGGATCCGCTCTTCGGAAATGCCCGTCTCGACAAGGCCGTCGAGATACTTGGGATGTGCATGAGCTTTGAAGAAAGGTTTTGCCACTCGCATGATGTAGCGCCAGCTCGCATGATCCATCGCCGTGTAAAGAGAGGGGTCCTGAGTGCAGGTGTAGCGCAGCAGGTATTCAGGGATGGTTTCCGTAATGAGTTTGACGGAGAGCTTGGCGGTGAGTTGGACGGCAGGTTTCATAGGATGGGTTCGGGGTGTTCCGGGTTGGTGTTACCGTAAATCTCCTTGAATCGAGTTGCAAGACGCACCTCAGCCTCCGGGAGATAAAACCATTCCGCTTCGGTCTGACTTTTGAACCAGGTTCTCTGTCTTTTGACGAGTTGACGGGTGGCGAGTTCAATCTCCTGGCGCAGGCCTTCGATCCCGGGCGCGATCTTGCGTCCAGTGGGCGGGTTGCCCGTCAGGAAGTCTTTGACCTGACGGTATCCCACGGAGTCCAAGGCGCGGGAGTCCGGGTATTGCTTGAGCACGCTTTTGACTTCGTCGACAAACCCGGCTTCGAGCATCTGCTCGGTGCGGAGCTGGATTCTTGCGTCCAGGACGGCGGTTTCCCGGTCAATGATCCAGAGGCTGAAGGGTCTCGAAGCACTGGACTCCGCACTCTTGAGCTCATGCTCGCGCTGAAGCTCGGTTGGGGTCTTGCCCGTCAGGTGGATGATCTCGAGCGCCCGGATCACGCGGTAGTGGTCATGAGTACTGATCCGGAGGGCAGAGACGGGATCCTTGGCCTGGAGTTCTTTGTAGAGTTCATCGGGAGAGCGCTTTTCGAGCTCGGCCCGAAGGGCGAGATCGGCAGGCTGAGTTTCCCAGAGCCCTTTCAGCAGCGCCTTGAGGTAAAAGCCTGTACCGCCCACGATGAGTGCCCGTTTGCCCCGGGACTCAATGTTCCGAATGGCTGCGTGCGTGTGTCTGACGAAGTCGCCGGCGGAGAAGGTTTCGCTCGGATCGCAGATATCGATCAAGTGATGGGGGATCTGAGCGAGTTCTTCGGCCGTGGGCTTCGCCGTACCGATATCCATCCGGCGGTAGACGAGCAGGCTGTCGGCGTTGATGATCTCCATCTGGCCGTGGGTCTCCGCAAGTCGGAGCGCGAGGGAAGTTTTTCCGGACGCCGTGGGGCCCGTCAGAATCGCCGTGGGCTGAATCGGTGTCAGACTTGGCTTCAAATTTTTCTTTGAAACCATTCTTCAAATCTCGCACGTGGAACGCGGGCGACGGTAGGCCTCCCGTGAGGGCAATTCCACGGATGTTCGCAGCTGAAGAGCGCTTCCATCAGGGATGCCGCTTCGTAAGCGCCGATGCGGTCTCCCGCGCGAATGGCGGAATGGCAAGCTTCGCTCGCCAGAGATTCAAAAAGTTTTTCGTCGAGTAGGATCTTCTGATGAGACGCGGACTCGAACGCGAGGAGGCGTTCAATCAGGTTCTTCAGGCGGCTTCGGAGTTCCTGCGTGCCCCATTCTCCTGGGATTGCGCGAAACACGACGGAGTCTTCTCCAAAGAGTTCGACCTCGAACCCGAGTGTCTCGAGCGTCGGCAGGCGTTCCTGCAAAGTCGGGCGTTGTTCAGCGTTGAATGAAACGGTCTCCGGAATCAAAAGGACCTGACTGCCTGCTCTCGACGCCGCATCAATCATGCGAGTTTTGAGCTTCTCGTAGCGAACCCGTTCATGAGCAGCGTGCTGATCGATCATGCCGAGCTCGTCGCCGAGATCGTAGAGGAGGTAAGTGTTGAAGATCACGCCCGTGTAGCGGTGAGGCTGAAAGGGGTGAGTGGGGACAGACGGCTGGGCTTCAGAGAAATTTTCGCCGCCGACGCGGTCCCTGGTTTCCCGAGCTGCGACCGCAGCATCAGCGTAGGCATTTCCGATGAGGCCCGCAGGTCCGGCGGCAAAGGGACGTTCGAAATTCCAGTTGCTCTGGAGTCGTGGCTGATTCCTGAATGCGCTGCTTTCGATATGCGTGGCTTCAGACGCATTCCAGAGCGGGGCGCCGCCGTGAGTATTTGATGAAGCCGCGTAGCCCATGGCCCCGTGCTGGGCGATCATCTTCTCGATCATGGATTCGATCGCGCGAAACACTTTGGAACTCTGGAGAAAACGAATCTCCGTCTTCGTTGGATGCACGTTCACGTCAAGCGAAGAAAGCGGGACATCCAGAAAAAGTGCCACGGCTGGAAACTGTCCGGGAAGGAGCGCCTGTTTGAAAGGAGAGAGCAGAGCCTGCTGAATCACGCGGTCTTTGACGGCGCGTTTGTTGACCACCTGCACGAGCTTGCGTGTCTGCGGCGAGCTCAGTCCCTGGATCCAGTGCGCGCGCACTCGGATCCCTTCGAGTTCGGCGTGATGTTCACCGTCATTGTTGAAGCTGATAACCGGGTAGTCTTCGCCGTCAGAGAGGATCGCTTTCACACGGGAGACTTCATCCTGCGGTCTCAGACTCAAGATCGATTTGTCATTGCTGACGAGACGAAAGCCCACGTGAGGATGTGTGAGAGCCAGGCGTTCAAGCCACTCGCGGACCTGGCCGACTTCAGCCCCTTGAGATTTCAAAAATTTGAGGCGCGCGGGGATTTGTGAAAAGAGTCCGCGGGCCTGAATGCGAGTGCCGTGCGCGGAACCAAGGAAATGGCCAAAAGTGATGGCTTGCGCTTTGGAGTTCATGCCGCCTGAGGGATTGGAAGTGAGCTCATACGAAGTTTCGGAATCCTTCGCACGTGAAACAATGCTCATGTCGGAAACGGCGCCGACACTGGGCAGAGCTTCGCCCCGGAAGCCAAGGGTGGAAATTCTCTCGAGATCATCGAGTGAGCGAAGTTTGCTGGTCGCGTGACGCTTTACGCAGAGGGCGAGATCCTCCGGAGGCATGCCGCTGCCATTGTCGATGATCTCAATCAGGGCCTTGCCGCCGTCTTCGAGGATGACGGCGATCTCGGTGGCGCCTGCGTCCAGAGAGTTTTCGACCAGCTCCTTGACAACGCTCGAAGGGCGTTCGATCACTTCGCCGGCCGCGATGCGTTCAGCGACAAACGACGAGAGGACCTGGATGCAGCCGCCAGTGGCCTGCGAAGGAGAGGGATAGGGGCCTGTCATGATGGGCTGAACATGACCATGGTGCGGGCGGGAAGGCAAGGATCCAACCGGGCCAATCTGGCGACGAACAGAATACAGGCGACCGATTAAATCAGTTGGTTGCGGAGACTTAGATTATCAGAGCCATTGCAACAGTTGACCGTTCCGCATGGTATACTTCGTCAGGTGTTTTATATCCAAGACATTTTCTACCCCTTTGGTTCAGCCTGGCCTGTGCGGTTGGGGGAGGAGAGCATGTTTGAGAGGTCAGCGTACACACTGTACGCTGACCTCAGGAAAGTCTGTTCCTCATGAAGGTCTGTTCCTCATGAAGGTCTGGCTCTGAACTCCTCACAGGGCTGGGCACTGAGCTGGGTACGCATCTCGGCACTAAGCTGGTCACCGAGCTCGGCGCGGAACCCACTTATATAGCCAATTTGGTTCAAAACAGGCTTGAGAAAGCTCAGCTCAATGGGCGATGCAAACTTTGTTGCGGCCGCTGTTCTTGGCTTCGTACAAGGCCTTGTCCGCAGCTTTCATCAGGGTCTGAGCGGATTCGACGGCGGTGCTCAGCTCGGCGACACCCAGGCTGGTGGTGACCGGGATTCGCTTGCCTTCATAAATGAAGGGGTGAGTCTCGATGGCGGCGCGAACGCGCTCTGCGATTTCAGCTGCAGATTTTGCGCTCGTACTGCCGAGGAGTACCACGAATTCTTCACCGCCGTAGCGTGCGAAAACGTCTTTAGGTCTCAAGTGACTGGTTCGAACGACCTGGCAGAATTCCTTGAGGACATAATCGCCCGCATCGTGCCCAAATGTGTCGTTCACTTTTTTAAAGTGATCGAGGTCAAAGAAGATCAGAGAAAATTCAGTGTGCAGCGCTTTGGCGCGCTTGAACTCAGCTTCGAGAGCTTCAAGCAGGTAACCTTTGTTGTAGATCTGCGTGAGGGAGTCGGTGTGAGCGGCCGAACCGAGATTGCCGTAAAACAGAATCTCAAGTTCTCCGGCCGGTAGAAACTTCAGGATGGAGTTGCCGAGTTTCACCATGTCTTCTTTTTCAAGTTCCACGGACTGATTTGCGGCGAGTTGCTTGTCGTTGACGAAAGTTCCGTTCGAAGAGCCCAGGTCCGTCAAGTGAACCTTGTTTCCGATCTGGGTGAACTTCGCGTGCTTGCGCGAGATGCTTTGCTCAGCAACGCTCAAATCAGCGCTTGGATCGCGACCGATGGTCATCTCCGGCTGCGTGAGAAAGAAGCGGTGACCCTGGGGGCTACCGCGAATCATGATCAGGCAGGCAGGTTGCTCTTTGGCTTTTTGAATTTCATTGTTGAGAGTGACCTGATCGCCCCGCAGGACAGTCGTCTTTTCACCAATGTCATCATTATTAGAATCGCCAGGAGGGCATGCCATAGCTCCCGAGATTAGACGGGAGCCATGGACGGCGTCAAATCATTATTCGTAATTTCCGTCAGAGTCAGGTCTCGACGAAGGTTCACGACGCAGGCGCGCTACGGGCGAATTCTCGTCATAAATCGCTGCGTCAGTGTTGCTGGCGCGTTCGGAGTTCAGGGATTCCCGAATGTAGATCTTCGCCTCTTCAACCCCGGGCTGATCAAAAGGATTGACGTTCCAGAGGGCGCCCGTGAATGCCGTCATGACCGAGTAGGCGAAGTAGATGGCACCCAGCGAGCGTTCATTGAGCGTATCCAGCTGGATCGTGAAATGAGGGCGGCTGTTCTTGGTCAGGACCAGGGAAGTCGCCCGGTACTCAGTTCTGAGGAGGCTCCCGAGGCTATGACCTTCGAGAAGGGCAAAGGCGGGAAGAGTCGGAACGGTCCAGTCGCCCGCAATTCGCGAGAGGCGCGGGATCTTGACTTCGTCTTCGACTTTGTCGACGGTCATGAACCAGGTCACTTTATCGTCTGGACCGTCGCGAAGCAGCTGAAGGATGCTGTGCTGATCCGTTGCTCCCATTGCCGAGAGTGGCGTGAAACCCTTGCCATCCTTTCCCAGGCTTTCAGCCCAGAGCTGAACGAACCAGCTCCCGAGCTGTTTCAGCTGGGTGGAGTAAGGCATGCACACGTGAATCGGGCGTTTCGGAAAGTTCTGGATCATGTCGCTGCTGACGATGAAGAGCGGGTTTTTTTCCACAGGAGTTTTTTCGATGTAGTCGCGGACCTGAGAAGCCCCCAGGAGAAACTCCTTCACGTTCAAGCCCGCCAGAGCGGCTGGAAACAGCCCAACGGGAGTGAAAATGCTGAAGCGTCCTCCCATGGAAGGTCCAATGTGGAGAGTTTTCATTCCCTGCTGCTGAGCAAAGGCTTTCATGTCGCCTTTCAGCGGATCCGTGATCGCGACGACGTGAGATTTCCAGCGTTCCCTGCCAAGCCACTCGAGTGAAAGCAGGAGCTGGGACATGGTTTCAAAAGTCGTTCCGGATTTGGTGACAGCGACGACGAGAGTCGACTCAGGCTGCAGCTTGCTGAGCGTGTACTTCCAGTCCGTGGGATCCACGTTCTCCATCACGTGAAAGTTCAAGCCGGTCGTGCACTTGTGCTTCAGCGCGGAAAGGAGACTGATCGGGCCCAGAGCGCTGCCACCGATTCCGAGAAAGAGGCAGTCCTTGAAGATTCCCTGGGAAAGCAGAGACTCGGCCAAAGCCATGGACTCCTGAGCCTGTGAAAGACTGTTGTCGATGGGAGCCTGATAAAAACCCACTTCTCCCGCTTCAAAGCGCCTCTTCAGACTGTCCCAGGCTTTCGTGAAGCCTTCCTTGGAATGAAGAGCTGCGTCCGGTGAGCGACCCGGGCGAAGCATATTGGACCAATCAAAAGTGAGAGGGGATTGACCGAGTTTTGCAGCTGTGACTGACATGAAATGAATCCTTCTTAAAAAGTGAACAGAGTTTGCTGGCTCACGCTGCGGCCGATGACCATGCGCTGAATCTGATTGGTGCCTTCGACGATCTGCAGGACTTTGGCTTCACGCATGTAGCGCTCGACTGGAAACTCCTGGGTGTAGCCGGCGCCGCCGAGAACCTGGACCGCATCGGTCGTGACTTTCATCGCGGTGTCGGTGGCAAAGAGTTTCGCCATCGCGGCTTCAGTCGAAAACGGTTTGCCTTCGTCCTTGAGCCAGGCCGCTCTCTGAACGAGCAGTTGCGCGGCGTCGATCTGGGTGGCCATATCGGCCAGCATGAAAGAGATGCCTTGAAATTCAGCGATCGGTTTACCGAACTGCTCCCGTTCACGAGAGTGACTGCAGGCCACATCCAGTGCCGCTTTGGCGATTCCGATCGCACAGGCCGCGATCGTGATGCGACCGCTGTCGAGTGCGGTCATGGCGATCTTGAAGCCGTCGCCTTCCTGGCCAATGAGGTTTTCTGCCGGAATCTTCAGGTTCTCAAGAACGAGTTCCATCGTGTGGGAAGTGTGCATTCCCATTTTCTTTTCACGTTTGCCGTAGCCAAGCCCGGGCGTGCCTTTTTCAACGATGAAAGACGAAACGCCTTTCGGCCCGGGGCCTCCCGTGCGCGCCATGATGATGAGGGTCTGAGCGACATCTCCTTGAGTGGTCCAGAGCTTGGTCCCATTGAGGATGTAAAAAGCGCCTTCTTTTCTGGCAGTGGTGGTGAGTGCGCCTGCATCTGAACCCGAGCCCGCTTCGCTGAGGCTGAACGCGCCGATGGCTTCTCCGCGAGCGAGAGACGGGATGTACTTCATCTTCTGGGCTTCAGTTCCGAATGTACTGAGAATGACCTGAGGCAGACCTGTCACTGCCACGCTGATCGCGTAACCCGTGCTGACGGCTGCAATCTCTTCGATCGCGGCAATGTAGTCGAGGTAACCCAGGCCCGCACCGTCGTAGGCTTCAGGAACCGGGATGCCGGTGAGACCGAGTTCACCGAGCTTGCGGATCACCTCGGGACGAAATGTTTCGCTTTTCTCATCCCCTTCGACGAGAGGAAGCAATTCTTTCTGAACGTACTTTCGGGCCAGCATTCGGAGTTCGGCTTGAATCGGAGTTGCTTCAAAGTTCATGTTTTTCCGTTATGCCACCGGGATTTTCGGGACGGTAGTAAAAAGGCCGTGACGCACGGATGAAAACGGCGTTGAAGTCTGATCAGGTGAGTCTGGGCCCAAGATCATTCATGAGACCCGGTGTCAAAGTCCGCATCCCCCGGGACAACTTAAAACGCGGCTTCGATGACGGCTGAGTTGGCAAGATCCTTCGCTTTCAGGACCACTGCTTTGACGGTTCCCCGGGAGGGATCGAGTTCGACACATTTTCCTGCAGCGATCTGCTTTTTCGCGTCTTCAATGAATTCAGATTTTTCTTCCGTGGGAACTGCGTAAATTCTCCCATTCAGTTTCCTGAGTTCGTAACTTACACCTGGAATGAAAACAGTCCTGACCACTTCGGAGTGCAGTTCGTGCCGAACGATTTTGAAGTCCTTCAGATTCAGGAAACCGTAAGTCGTGTCCGCAAGGGCGAAAAAAACGGAATCAGTCAGTTTCCAGGTTGCATAAGCATTGTACTGGAGGATCTTTCCATCTTCATGAACGAGAAGTTCACTGGTCATTTCGTCGCCCTGGATCGGCAGAACGTAGATCCCCGGGAGCGGCTGGGTTTTGAGACGGACGAAGCCAGCGGTGCCGCCGCTGGAGTGACGCTCAATGATCTTTTCGACGACTTTCGGTCCGTTTTTGAAGACCTGAAGCTTCCCCGTGGTCAGGTCGTCAGACTCCAGATAGGTCTGAGACACTTTGATCTTGAGCGGACCGAGCTTGTCACTCCATTCCGCTTCCGGCTGTGGGAAGGGAGGAGTCATGGCTGAGGCACTGAGGCTCCCAATGCCGGCGAGCAGCATCAGACCACACGTTAAAGCCCCGAACCTGACTCCTGGCTGAGTGCCAGATTCAGCTGAGCGCATCGGCCACTTCACTGCCCAGCATCTGACGGGCGATGATCACGCGGAGAATTTCATTGGTGCCGGCACCGATCTCGATGAGCTTCGCATCGCGCATGTAACGCTCGACCGGAAATTCCTTCGTATATCCATAACCGCCGAGGATCTGAATCGCGTCGAGCGCGACCTGAGTTGCCATCTGCGCAGCCTGAAGTTTCGCTTTGGCGGCCATCATGGAGGCTTCACGTCCGACCATCAGGCCTTCATCCCACATTTTGGCGGCGGTGTAGGTGAGGGCGCGGCACGCCTCGTACCAGGCTGAAGCTTCGGTCAGGCGTTCCTGAATCTGCTGAAAGGCACCGATCGGTTTGCCGAACTGGGTGCGCTCCTTGGAGTAACGAGTGGCGACTTCGATCGAAGCGCGCGCGATTCCGAGCGAGATGCCGGCAATCGTGATGCGCTCGAGGTCGAGGTTTTTCATCATCATGCGCACACTTGCGCCTTCTTCGCCCACGCGATTGGTGGCAGGGACTTTGATGTTCTCAAAAACGAGTTCGCTCGTGGGAGAAGCGCGCATTCCCATTTTCTTGAATTTGTGGCCGGCAGAGAAACCCGGCATGTCGCTGGAGAGGATGAAACTGGAGAGGTCCCGCTTCGTATCACCGGTCTTCGCGTAACAATAAAAGACCTGACCGACTGGACCGTTGGTGATCCAGGTCTTGGTGCCAGTGACCGTGTAACTGTCACCCGCGCGCACTGCTTTGGTTTTCATTCCGAGAGCGTCGCTGCCGGCACCGGGTTCAGACATTCCCATTCCACCCAGCCATTCGCCACTGATCAATTTTGGAAGGTACTTCGCTTTCTGTTCAGCGCTGCCGTTCGTTCCGATCTGATTGACGCACAAGATTGAATGAGCCAGATAGGAAAGAGTGGTGGAGGCGTCGACCGCTCCCATCTCTTCCATGGCGATGGTCGCAGCCACCGCGCCTAAGCCGGTTCCGCCATCCTCTTCAGAAACGGTGATGCCAAGGAGCCCCAAATCGCCCATTTTATGGAAGGAAGCGCGGTTGAAACCTTCTTCTTCGTCGAGCTTTTCGATTTTAGGAGCCAGTTCAGTTTGCGCGAATTGACGCACAGTCTCTTGAAGCATTTTCTGTTCATCGGAAAAAAACCACATAAATAGGTGACTCCTTTGCTCTTGGCGCCTTTACATTGATCCCTAGCGAGTGTCATACTTCTTTGTATGTACGGGGGCGAGTCAAATCAACAGTCGAGCGGAGCAGGTCTGGTCAAAAGTGAAACCCCTGCGAACTGCACGGATTCCCTCGGGAGTTCGGTCTACCCCATTCAGTTGCTGGTCAACTACTGGGAGATCAAACCTTCCTTGATGAAGGCCCGTTTGAATTCACTGCTTCGCATGGGCGTGACCCATGTGGCGACTTTCATTCCTTGGCAAGCGGTTGAATCTGACATCTCCCACACTCTGGTTCGTTTCCTTCAGGCCGTGTCCGAACGCAAGATGACCGCGCTTCTGATTCTCACTCCCGAAGTGGGTGTTCATTACGCCAATTCTGGACTTCCCAAGGACATCTTCAACAAGCCTGAGAATACGGCCAAGCATCCAGGCGATGGTCCAGTCCCGGTAAGTCTCCCTCCCAATGCTTTCACGCTGCCTTCGCTCTCGTCTCCCGAGTTCACGAAGCGCTATCATAACTTTCTGTCGCGCATGGACACGATCCTTGCTGACATCGGCAAGTCTCAGCCCCAGCTCCTGGCTTCAGTGACGTCTGTCCTGACCGGAAGCTTCTGGAAGTATTATCGCTCGGCTCGGTCCGCTTCGCAGAATCCCAAGACCGTTTTCGGTGGCCTTGCGGGTGATTACTCCAGCTGCGCCGAACTCGCCTACCGTCAGCAGCTTGAGAACTATTACAATCAGCGTGAGTTCATGTACCCGAATCCTTCGTCAGCGAATCGCTGGAAGACCCGGGCCATGGAAGAGCTCAATCGTCGCTGGTTCTCCCAGCAGTCCGAAGACGTTTTCAGGAATCGCTCGACTCAGTTCGTGCGCAAAAAGGCTTCAGACGTCAGCGTCGCGCAGGTTGAGCTTTTCACACCCGAAGCCGATCCCGGCTATCAGTACTCCCAGTTTTTTCAGCTTTTGAGCGGAAAATCCGCAGATTTCAACAAGCTTTCGGATCTCGTGGATGAAGCTTCGACGCGTGCAAGCTGCGTCGGCAATTCACGGACGGCTTCCTTCGTTCACTGGACCTCAATGGGCGGTTTTGCCACCCTCAGTGATCCCGAAAAACAGTTTCTCATTCTCAAGTCTCTGCTGCTCATGGGCGGACAGGGTGGGGGAATGCTGATCGATGAATCCCAGTGGTTCAATCTTTCCAACAGTTTCAGGTCGCGCGCGGAAGCGCTGGCCCGGTCCCTTTCCCACCAGGAAATGACTTTGAGCACGCAGTCGCTTTATCTCACGGCACATCTGTGGTCTTCAAGCGCCGCCGCTTCCGGCAATGCGGAACTCTGGGGCGATCTCTGGAAACAGACGGGCATCCATTCCCGCATGGTCGCGTCGGTTGATTATGTGATGAAGGACCGTGAAGCGAAGCTTCTCCTGGTGGATCCTTCCTACATCATGACCCGCGAAACCATTCAGCGTCTCACGGACTGGGCTCGTACGGGCCGGGTCGTCGTGATGCCGAGAAATGCGTTTTATTCAGAAGCGGCCCGAACTGAACTCGAAACCGTTTTTGCGCAGAATCAGAATCCCCAGAAGGTCATGAACATCAATCTCGGGATCCCGTATCAACTGCATTCGCTGGATGATGGAAAGCTCGTGATCTACGAACTCCCTGAAAGCGCGAACGCGGTCGCGTGGCAGCGTTTTGTTCAGTCGGTTCTTTCCGTTGCGGAGATCAAGCAGGATGTCGGCTCCAGCGATGCGCGCCTCAACCTGATTTCACTGGTCAGAAAAGAAGGCGGCCTGGGACTTTTCATCCTGAATGGCGGCTCCACTTCCGTCGCAGCGGATATTCTTTTTTCCGGCGAAGTCACCGTCTCCGATCTGGCTCTGAGCCTGACCTCTGAACAGCGGGCTGCACAGCGGACCGCGCAACAAGTCGATAATTCGGAAGGGTCCGATCCTTCCTTCGTCCCTTCCAACCGGTTTGGTCTTGAGGTCCCGCCTTGCGGAGTGCTTCCGGTCGCCGTGCATGGAATGGGAGTCGAAGCGGAAGAACGCAAAGCCGCCGCTCTCACTTCTGACCTCATGAAAACTCACGCCATTGAGGCCGCTCGCAACGAACTGGCCGGCTTCAATGAGTCGGACGACTTTGAGGCGACATGGAGCTGAAAAAGAGATGAATCAAGACTGGATCAGTTTTCAGGAAATGTTCTACCCCCGCAAGCGAGCGAGAAGCGTTTCCCAGGACGTGCGCGCCCCCATCTATCTTGTTGAGGACCAGGGTCTCGTGATTTCCGCTTCAAGCGAAGGCGAAGATCTTTCTCCGTGGCTTGGACTGCCCGTTCAGGAAGCCATTGAACGGTATGCTTACCTTTCGAAAGACCGCAAAGTCGTGACTTTCACCCGCCAGGACGTGGATCGCTGGATTCTCGAATCCACCACTCATCCGAACTTTTACGAGCAAGTCGAGTTTCTCAGACAGCAGGCTGCGCCTCAGGGCGGCACGCAGTTCAACCCCCATTTCGTGATTCAGGCGATGAACAGCTGGTGGGGCAAGGTTTTGCCTTCCGCCTATGGAATTTACCTGTCGATCCAGCCTCCGGCCCCAACTTCGAGCGCGGCGACATCGGGTTCTGCTGCAGCGGCCCCGTCCCAGGCTGGAGTGCCTCCGGTCAAGCATTTGCTGATGCTGGTTCGCCGAGGGAAATTCGATCAATTTCATGAGCCCGACCTGAGTTCATTGGGCAATGATCGACGCCATCGCCCGGATCACGTGGTGAAGTACCTCACCGAAAAGCACCTCGTCCCGGTTCAGGGCGTGTTCGTTTCAGCCAATGAGTGGCAGGAATGGGCCGACGCGGCCAATGCCGCTCGTGCCGGCAATCCCTGGCGCAAAGTCGCTCAGTCCATGAAGGCCAATCGCACCCAGCTCGTCCCGTTTCGCTGGGGAGTGGCTTCATTGATCGCTACGCGAGCATTTCTGTAAAGATCGCTGCGCGCATGCGTCCTCTCAGTCGCTTGGTTTTGAAACGATTCGCAGCGTGAGTTAACGCAATGCGCATTTTTATCTTGCGTCTTGTCAAGCGAGTTTGTTACAGGAAGCGTGGCCCTGCTTTGAATCGCCCAACTTCCTATCCAACCCCAAGAGAGATGTTTCAGATGAAACGCGCCAACCTTTCGAGAACAGAGAATTCCCTCCGTTATTTCGGCTTATTATCAATTTTGCTCAGTGGCTTCGTCGCAGTTGCAGTAAGCACTCCGGCTCAAGCGCAGGACCCGATCGTCTGTGACGTTGTGGCGGCAAGTCCTTCCATCCCGGCCGCGCTCAGTGAACTTCTCACGGCAAAGGGTTATAAAATCTACGTCGACGGCAAAGCCCTCCCGCTTTTTCTGACCCTCAGTTTCGAAACCCTTCCGATGCCTGCGGGTATGCCCGCCGGCCGCCATGAAGTGACTCAAAAAGTCCGTCTGACCGCGGATCCGGACAACTATTTTTCCCGAATTGCCGATGGAAGGGGAACGGCTACGTTCAAGACCTACACCGGACTTTTCGGCGGACTCCTGCTCGGTCGCCCGATCTCTCCCAGTGAAGATGCCAACTATCCAGCCAAACTCCAGAAGGCGACTACCAAAGCCACTGCGGATGCGCTGGATGAGTTCGATCGCCAACTCCCTGAATGTAAAGTGAATTGAAAGTGTTTGGAGCACTTTGAAGTACTGCTTGACGTTTAAGTTGCAGTGCGTTAATTCAGGATGATCTCCTCGCACATTTAAAGGAAAGATCATGACCTTGCACGTCCGTCAGTTGGCTCAGGCTTTGGTTTTCTCACTCTTGGTTTTCGTGGCTGGCGCCTCTCCACACGCGCATGCGGACTGGACCCGCCCGATGACTTGCAGCACTTCGCCGGATGAAGTTCAGGTTGCTGATGTCGAATTCAATTTGACGGTCACCTTGAAGAACGGAATGGGCACCGATGCGAAGGCTCTGCCTTCCTGTGCGGTCTCTGAAGACGCCGTCAGCAAGGGGCGCCAGTGTGCAGTCAGACGCTCGGACGTTCATTGAGCTGCCGTCCTTTCAGGAAGCGCATTGAGATCATCCTCCAAACACGGTAGAACCCCCACAAATGATGTACCTTCAATCTCTGACCAAAGCTGAACTTGCTGACCTCCTTCTGCCCCTGAGCCGCTTCAAGGTCCGGGAGATGTCGCCCGAGGAAATCGAGATCAAGGCGAAGAAGCAGGCGACGTATCGTTCGAAGCAGATTTTTCAATGGGTGTATCAGCGCCATGTGACGGAGTGGGATCAGATGACGGATCTGTCGAAAGACCTCCGCACCTGGTTGAAGGAAAATGTCGAAGTCTATCGCCTCACCGAGCGCATGAATCAGCAGGCTCTTGACGGCACTCACAAGTTTCTCTGGGACCTCGTGGACAAGAAGACCATTGAAAGCGTGATCATTCCGGCGGCGCTGCAGGAAAAAGAAGGCGATGACGTCGTCGAAGCGATGGCGGAAAACGCCGATCGCACAGGCCGCGCCGATGCTGGGGCGAACGGAGCCTCCAAATCTCCTCGCAAGGGATTTGATTCCACGAAGCACGGTTTCGCCGGAGTGGCGGTCGAAGAAAAAGTGGATTCGCAGAAGTGGGGGAGACTCACGGCCTGCATTTCAAGTCAGGTCGGTTGCGCGATGGCGTGCAAGTTCTGTCTGACCGGAGTGCAGGGACTGGATCGCAGCCTTCAGACTCACGAAATCGTCACGCAGGTTCATGAACTCCGTCGTCTCGCGCCGATCACGAACATCGTTTTCATGGGAATGGGCGAGCCTCTCCACAATCTCGACAACGTGGCCAAGGCCTGTCAGATTCTGCTCGATGCCGACGGAATGAGTTTTTCCAAGCGCAAGATCACGGTGAGCACGAGTGGACTTGTGCCGGCGATCGAAGAGCTCGGCAAACGCGTGGATGTCTCACTTGCGGTTTCGCTGAACGCTTCAACGGACGAGCAGCGCTCCGCGATCATGCCCGTGAACAAGAAGTGGAACATCGCTGCCCTCATGCAGGCGTGTCGCAATTATCCTCTTGGCAGTCATCGCCGGATCACGTTTGAATACGTGCTTCTCAAGGACTTCAATGATTCCATTGAGGACGCTCAACGCGTGATTCAGCTCACGCGAGGGATCCCGAGCAAGATCAATCTCATTCCTTTCAATGAACATTCGGGCTCGGTCTACAAACGTCCGGACGACGACACGGTTCGCAAGTTTCAGAAGTACCTGCTGGATCGCAACGTGACGGCGACTGTTCGTATTTCGCGTGGCCGCGACATCCTTGCGGCCTGTGGCCAGCTCAGAAGCATTTTCGGAACCGCACGAGGGACTGAGAAGCACAAGGACTGGGCGCCTGCTCCGGATCCAGCAAATGTTCAGGCAGTGGAGAAGAGCTCAGTGGCCCACGCCAGTTCTGCGACCTGATCGTCCCGTTGCGGAAATTCTCCAATCCTTTGCGACTTCGACTCCTCACACGTTTGAGCAGGTTTTAGATGGCGTTGGCGGCGGTACTGGATCTCCGCAAATACAGGCGGGAATAAATCGTCCGAATCCACATACGGGCTCAGATCCTATCTTGAATCCCTGACTCTGGGAGTGCATCGACAGTGAACTCGCGTACGACTGTGTTCCGGAAATCCATCCTATGGTGCTCTTTACCAAAGGGAGAACCCAGGTTTCTGGAATCTATACGCTCAAAGGTGGCCCCTGTGATCCGTCAGTGACTACTGCGAACTTGAGTTGCCCTAATCGTGTCCAGACTTCCTGGGTTGCGACGTGTTCGTCCGGTGATCTTGACCCGGGTGGCTCCGGGAAATGCAGGAAGACTTCCATCATCGCAGTGAAATGGAAGATCTTTCAGGAGTTTCAAATTCCCGGCGCTACCTCCCTTGCGCCCATTGAAACCAGCACTGCGGCTGGCGCTCAGGTTCAGGCGACGGAACTTTCAGTGATGCACATCATGGCTTCTTCCGGAATCGCGCAGAATTGTCCAGCGTGACAAGTGGTCGGTGGCGTCACGTCATCGGGACAGACGAATTGCATTCGGGATCCGTTGTTGGATCTTCCAGGGTGCGTTCAAACATCCACTACTTGCTCTGGTAATATTTATCCTCGGCAATCGGATCACTACACTCTGAAGTTTCCGGCCAACTACACGAAGTTTCAGCATTACAGTAAGGATGTGTATGGCTTTGGCTCTGATTTTATTCGTCCCTTTACCGCGCCGAATGCGGATTGCGGCGATGCCGTAACGGATGAAGTGCAGTGTTTTACAAGAGATAGCCACACTTGTATCCCGAACAGGGTCAGCAAAGAAATGTACACCTGTTGTCGGCCCTTGTGAACCGAAGCAGTTAAAGTCGAACTGGATCAGGACGGGGAGCGATCCCCGTTCTTTTTTATTTGAGTGACTTCGAGCCCGTGGAGGCGCCTGAACTGTTGTGGACGATCTTCCTAGGATGTGGGCGGGATTTACTCTTCAGGCTTGATTTTTAGGCATTTTTTTCCTTTTGAACCGTGTCTTTTTTGACATCGTTGCGTACGCGATTCGATGACTGGTATGCTTTTGCTACGGGGTCTTCATAATGCGCATTCTCAAATCTCAAGTTGGATTCACGCTGGTTGAAATCATGATCGCACTCGTGGTCATGGCGATCGGGTCCATGGGCGTAATGGAGATGATGAAAAACCAGAGCATAGCGGCCCGAAACATCGGGATGACTGTGGATAAGAACGCCTTTAAAAGCGCACTTACCGGGATGCTCGAGAATCCTTCAAATTGCCAAAAAGTTTTGGGAGGTGTGACGAGCCCAAGGCAATTCAATAATTTCGATCCTCCTGGGAATGGTGTTGCTTTGAAGTACAAAACACTCGGGGCTTTGAATGGCGTCGATGGCACGATTGTTTTCGCTGCCGCCAACCGGCCTCTCCCTGGAAACTCCAAGCTGAATGTAGGCTTGATTCGAGTTGAAGAACTGGCAGTTCCGTCTCCTCCTAATGCTTCTGGCGTCGTCAAGCACCAGGTTCAGTTGGTAGTCCCGATCACTAAAGCTCAGATGGCTAACGGGGACCGGAATATCGCTGGGGACACTTTCATGCCCAGTGCGCCTATCCCTCTCACACTTAGCATCAAGAATGACGGCACTTTGGAAGGATGTTCGACGGCCAATACCGGTTGCGATAATAATTCAATCAAGACCGGAGATGCCTGTCGGGCAGTCACGTGTGATCCTGGTAAAGTTCCGATCGGCATTTATGCTACGGAGGATCTTCCTCATAAAGTCGGAGATGTAAAATGCGGTCCTTTATATAGCCATGCTGCTGGAACCTTAAATGGAAATCCGGTTGCTTGCCCTCGAGGGTCCTGGCTCAAAAATGATGGCACTTGTTCCGCTCCTGGAGAGTCGAAATGTGGTGCCAACGAATTTGAAACTTCTCATGCGGATGATGGCTCATCGACTTGTTGTCAGCGTGTTTATGGAGAGGACTGCGGAAGCCAGTGTGGTGATCACACCCGTGCATCCGCCCAATGCGCCCCTGGGTCCTTCATGTCCAACGTTGCAGGGGGCTGTTTTGCGTATGGAGACGACTTCATGTGGTTGAGAACTTTCGATGCAAGTGGCATCAAAACTGGTCGAGGTAGCATGAAGACCGTTCGTGCCGAAGCAAGGTGCGCCGGGAACGGTGGGACCGAAGTGATGGCCGATTGTTGCAGATTTGCAGATTCGCCTCCAGCGACAATTGCGAGCGATCCCGGTAACTGCGGTCCTACGGGGATCTGGAATGGGAACGGTTGTGTATTTGATCCGACTTCGTGCGCGAGGCAGAATCCTGTCCAGCGGTTGAACACAGGCGGAACCGCATGTTACGTGCACCCTAACTGCGGTACTCAAGCCCAAGATGATGGCGATGGAAACTGTGTGCCGCGTAATCATGGTGGTCCGGTTTAAGCCAGGACAAAGTCGGCAGCATACTGACCCCCTGAGACTCCAAGGTGTAGGTCAATCCTGACCCAGTTGTGACCTTGCTCTCAGCACGCTACTCTAGTGAGTGGAGTAATCGATTATGTTGAAAAGTTCTCAAAGCGGTTTCACTCTCGTCGAAATCCTGATCGCGATGGCGGTCATGGCGATTGGCTCCCTCGGCATCGCCGAGATGTTGAACAATCATAACAAAGCGGCCCGAAATCTTGACATGGGTGTGGCCAGAAGCGGCTTCAAGAGTGCGATCACCGGGATGATCCAGAATCCTGCCAATTGTCTCAAAATCGTGGGAGCAGAAAATTTCAATAATTTCAATGCCCCGAATTCTTCTATCCGCGATCCCTATAAAGATATTTCCGTTTTGAGAGGTCTTACGGCCGGGAGCACATTGGTGACGGCAGGGCAGCCTCTACCGGGAAATTCCAAGTTGATCGCGGGCCAGATCCGAGTTGAAGAGACCGTGGCTCCAGGTCCTCCTGTCAACGGCATCACGAAACGACAGGTCCGACTGATCATTCCCATCACGAAAGCGGGAATGGCGAACGGTGAAAGAAATATCGCGGGAGATTCCTTCCTCTCCGACATCACCATCCCCATGACCCTGGGGATTCAGGCCAATGGTACCTTGGACGGGTGCTCACCGAGCGCAACTGGATGCGAAAGTGAAAACTCGGTCGTGACGGGTGATGGAAGATGCAAACAGGTGGCCTGTCCTACCGGGAAAATACAGGCCGGAGTTTACTCGACTGCAGTCACGGATGCGGATGGTCTCCACCAGGTGGGGGACGTCGTGTGCGCAAGGATCAGCAGTCACCCTGCCGGGTTGGTCGATGGAAATCCCAAAAGCTGTGATCGGGGCTATCATCTCGATAATACGGGTCAGTGCGTGAATACGACGATTTGTCCGGGACAGGTCCAGAAGAGTGTAGCATCCGACGGTGCCTCCTACTGCTGTGTGCATTTGTCGGCCAATTCGCCTGGCTCAAGTAACGATGCCCAGTTCAATTGCCCAGCCGGCACGAATGTGGAGGATGCGTTCGGGGGCGCCGCCAACAGCAATGCCATGCGGTATGTGCGGGTCGTGGGTACCACTGTGGAGGCTTCCTGCGAGAGCAGTTCGGGTTGCCATGCTGAAGCCAATTGCTGTAGGCAGTACCCGGCTCCTTTTCCCACCGTCATCTCACCGCGGCAGTGCGATACGGCCAACCACTTTGCCTGGGATACCGGGCAGCAGGCGTGTGTTCATCAGGATCCAGCGGTCTGTCCTCCGGGAGGTTTTACTGCCTCATCTGGAATGTGCAACAAAAGTGTTGCTCATGCGGCTCAGTGCAATTGCACGGGATGCAGTTTTTCGGCTGATCCAAATCCAAGCAATCAAGGCGGAGAGTGCAATGTTTCCGCTCATTACTGAGAGGGCCCGCCTGTCAGTCCACCGTTCCAGATCACGTCAAAATCAGTCTCTTTCCCTGCACACACCCTCTTGCCGTCATGATGTCTCGCATCTTGTTGTGCGGGTCCCAGCGATTGCAGCTCCATTTGGGAGCAAGGCATTCATCCGGGTGTGAAGCCGTGGCTGAGAGTCGTTCAATGTAGATCGAAGGCGAAAGGTTCTCGACGAACTCGATTACCTGATCCGTGTACTCTTCGAGCGTGAGGGTCTTGAAAGGCTCGCGGCGGTAGAGGTCCGCGAGTTTCGTGTGCTCGAGCACCATGAGCTGATGAAGTTTCGCTCCGCGGACTCCAATACCATTCAGGATGCGCGCGGCCTCAGCGGGTCCTCCCTCAGTATCAGTCGGTTGCCCGAACATGAGATGCACGCAGGTATGAACCGTGGGCGCACGGACTCTGAGTTTCGCCAGCATGTCGATGGAGCATTTCGAATCATGACCGCGTTCAAGCCAGAGGAGACTTTCGTCTTCAAACGACTGCACTCCCAGTTCGAGCGAGACGTAATGTGTCGTCGCCAGCTCTTCGAGCAGGTCAATCACGGGGTCAGGCAGGCAGTCCGGCCGAGTGCCGATGCAGAGTCCGGAAATTTCGGGTTCTGAAAGCGCGGCTTCATAGATCTCGCGCAGGTAGTTCACGTCGGAATACGTGTTCGTGTAACTTTGAAAGTAGGCGAGGTAACCTTTTGCGCCGAAGCGTTTTTCAACGCCTGGCATGCGTGAGCGGATCTGTTCCTTGACGGAGGCGCCACGACCCTGCTTGCCGAAATAGGAACTCGAGCCGCGGATGTCACAGAATGCGCAGCCGGCCTTGGCGATGGTTCCGTCGCGAGTCGGGCAGGTGAGTCCACTGGCCACGACGATCTTGTAGGTCTTTCCACCGAAAGTCTCTTCGAGGTAGCGACTGTAGGGATAGTGAGTCTCAGTCCACTGGTTTTTGGCAGAGGGCTTTGTAGCCTGTGGGGAGTTCCCAACGGTTTCCATGAGAGGGGACATACCCCAAAGGGGGGATTCAGGGCAACTGGAAGTGACCAGGAGAGTCGGGCGAAGGTTGGGAGGCCGCTTTGAGCTGCTGAAGGAGGGTCAAGATCACCGCCCCGAGGCTGATGGCAAGCCACTTCAGGGAAACAGGCTCCGAGTGAAAAAGGTAAGGAAAGTAGCTGAAAAGCGAGGCCAGGGTCACGACAACGGCGACCCAGAATCTTTTTGGAAAGTGAAAAGCGTAGGCGATGGAGAGCGCATCAGCCGGATAGAAGTAGCGCTCATGCATTTTTGGCAGGAGAAAAGGGACGAGTATGACGGACAGCAGTCCGAGAGCCAGGATGTTTCCCACATGGAGTGACAGGGGTCTTCGGCCCAGGCCCAGCACGAGTGCTCCCGTGAGGATGACGGCGAGAAGGATTGCTCCCTGCGCCCATAGCGCTCCTGCAGTGTTCGGGAACCACCGGGACAGGTTCGGTGCATTCATGTTGATGGCTTCGTACGTTTTGGATTGAGCCAGATACACCGCGAATGTGTCCCATGCCGGACGTCCTGCCAGAATTGCAGGCAGGCTCAGCAAGATGAAAGCGCCAGGAACGATGAATGAAGTTTGCCATCTCATCGCCCCCCGAACGAGCAGAACGGCGAAAAGAGGCAGGAGGAAGACTCCCTGGAGTTTGAAGGCGATGGCCAGGCCGAGAAAAGCGGCGGCACCGGCGTGGCGTCCGCGCATCGCCCAGTACACTGCTGCCAGCAGCAAAGCCGTGTAGATCCCATCGCACTGGCCCCAGTAGGCACTGTTGAGAACCAGGGTGGGCGCAAACAAAAAGACGATTGCCGCAATGGCCGGCAGAGGACCCTGCAGATGCTTGAGGCGGACCATTTCGTGGACCAGAAACGCGCCGACGTAGTCAAATGAGATGGAAAGGATCTTGATCGTGCTCAGGCTTGAAGCGTTCGGGAGCAAGCCGTTCATGAAAGTGAGGAGATAAGAGTAAGCCGGGGTGTAGTTCGTGTAATCGCCCCGGATATCAGCAATCCAGGAGCGAGACCTGATGAACTGCATCCAGTGCTGCAGGTAGTACTGGTAGTCCTCACTTTCGTGGGAGAAAAGTGAGATCCGCAGAAGCAGACTGAGCAGAACGAAGAAACCCAGCGTGAGCTGGGTTCCAAATCGTTTCAAGAATTTGAGTGACAAGAGGCTCAGTGACCTTTTTTCTTGGTCGGGAGCGATTTAGCGGAGGGTTTGCCCTTGGCGGGTTTTGCTGCAGCCTTGGCAGGTGCCGGGCGGGCAGCGGCTTTGGCAGCCAGATCTTTTACAGCCTGTTCGAGCTGCTCGAGTGCGGCTTTTTGAGCCAGAACGGTGTTGCCCATCTGACCGACGAGAGTCTTGACCTGGGTCATTTCCTCTTTCATCGTGTTCACGTTGGTCGTGAGCTGCTGGATCGCTTTCGTCTGCTCAGCGTTCTTGGTCTGAAGGGTGTCCACTTGCTGCTGCATCGCCTGCTGGCCGGGGCAACTGGGCATCGCCATCCCCATTCCGAGGCAGCCTGCCAGCATTGTCAGTCCAGTGATGATTCTCTTGTTCATACGAAGTCCTCTTTAAACACTATCTTAACCCCCCGACAGTCTGGCGGGCGAGAAAAATGAACCTCAGAACATGAATTTTTTATTGGCGATATTGGTGACGATCGCCACGCTCATGATCGAAGTCATGAGGGACGAGCCTCCATAACTCAGAAACGGCAGCGGCACCCCCACGATCGGAAGCATTCCCATGACCATCCCCATGTTCACGAAGATGTGCCAGAAGAAGACGTTCATGATTCCCAGAGTGAGCAGCACCCCGAACTTGTCATGAGACTGGTAGGCCACGGAGAGGCCATTGAGCAGAAAGACGAGGTAGATCGCCACGAGAATGATGCAGCCAACGAACCCATGCTCCTCGCTGAAAACGGAAAAGATGAAATCGGTGTGATGCTCGGGCAGGAAGTTGAGCTGGCTCTGAGTGCCCTTCTTGTAGCCTTTGCCGGTCAACTGACCGCTGCCCACGGCGATCATCGACTGAATGGAATTGTAGCCTGAGCCCTTCGGATCACTCTGGGGATCGATGAAGGAGACAATTCGTTGGCGCTGATAGGGTTTCATCGCGAACTGGTAGGCGAGTGGAACCGTCAGAGCGACGATGGAGATCAGCAGAATCAGAGTCTTTGGCCGGACCTTGATGAAAAGCATCATGGAAGCGAAAGTGAAGAGAATGATGAGCGCCGTACCCAGATCCGGTTGCAGCATGATCAGTCCGGCCGGTACCGCGACGAGCATCACCGGGAGCAGCATCTCCTTGAGACCGTACCCACCCACGGTTCGGTCCGTTTCAAAGTACTTGGCCAGACAGATCACCATCGAAAGCTTCATGAACTCCGATGGTTGAATGCGCAGCCCTCCAAAGCCGATCCAGCGTTTCGCCCCGAGAGAAGACTTTCCCGCCACGAGGACGGCCGCAAGCAGAAGGATATTGGCAAAGTAGATGATGTAAGCGACTCGCGAGAAAAACGAGTAGTGCATGATCAGAATCAGAGTCGTGAGGGCCATGCCAATCCCGAACCAGAGGAGCTGGGTCTTGTAGAGTCCCAGGGATTTGTCTTCGACTCCCGTGGCGCTGATCAGATTCCAGATCCCGATCCCGAAAAGGACGAACTGAATGATCAAAAGGTTCCAGTTGAACTTCTTGAGTTCCTCATCATACATGCCAACGCGGAGCTGGCCTTCTTCGATCGGAAGCGGGCTTTCTGTGGAAGTGTAAGTCATTCGGCTTCGGGTCCTTCGCCTGGAGTGGGCGGTAGAGGGGGGAGAAAGGGCATCGGTCCCTGGATCGGAGGAGCGGCGTCGTCATTCGGCACGACCCCTTCGTCTTCATCTTCAGCGGCTTTCCTGCTCATCTTGATGGGAACGACAGGCTGACCTTCGGCCTTCAGGCGTGCGGCGACGGCTTTTTCGCCATAGATGGTTGGATAGTACTTTTCGAGGTAGGTCTTGATCACGGCGCGCGCGATCGGAGCGGCGGCGGTGCCTCCGTGGCAACCATGTTCGGCGATGACGGCAACCGCGATGACTGGATTGGAGACAGGCGCGAAGCCGGCAAAGATACCGTGATGCCGATCCTTGAAGCGCATGTTCTCGCACTTCTGATAGATCTTGTCGGCACTGATGTTGATCACCTGGGCGGTTCCGGTCTTGCCGACGAAGTCCATGCCCGGCAGGCGCTGCGCGTAGGCGGTGCCGTGCTGAGTGTTGATCACGGCCCAGAGGCCCTGTTTGACGAGTTCGTAGGTCTTGGGTTTCAAGCGAGTTTGATCAACGATTTCGGGATTGAAGGTCTGGAGCGTGTTGCCGTCAAAGGACTCCACTTCCTTGATCAGGTAAGGCTTGTAGAGCGTACCCCCGTTGGCAAGCGAAGCATACATGTTCGCGAGCTGCAGCACCGTGGTCAGAACGTAACCCTGGCCGATGCCGACCGAAAGCGTTTCACCGGCAGTCCAGACCTGATTGTAGTGCTTCATCTTCCAGGCTTCAGTGGGAATCAGGCCCGACACTTCATGAGCGAGGTTGATGCCAGTTCTTTTCCCGAGGCCCAGGTGCTTGGCCCATTTCGCGATGTCATCCACACTCTTGAGCTTCTGAGCCACGCGGTAAAAGAACACGTCACACGACTGCGTGATCGCAGTCAGAATGTTCACGTCCCCATGGCCGCCTTTTTTATGGCAGTGGTAGACGCGATTTCCGACGCGCATCGAGCCCGTGCAGTGAATGGTCGTGTGCTCATCAATGACGCCTTCTTCAAGGCCCGCGACTCCAGTGACGATCTTGAAAGTTGAACCGGGAGGGTAGTGATCCTGGATGGTCTTGTCGCGCAGGGGATGATTTTCGTTGTTGAGGAGTCGGTTCCACACCGCCGACGGAATCCCGCGTGAAAATTCAGTGGGATCAAAGGAGGGGCGGGACATCATGGACAGGATCGCGCCGCTTCTCGGATCGATCGCGACGATGGATCCGATTGAAGTTCCAAAAGCCTTGGCCGCCGCATTCTGAAGATCCTGATCAATGGTCAGGATCAGGTTTTTTCCGGGGGCCGCGAGTTTCTCAAGGGGAGTCGCGAGCACTCGGCCTTTGCCTTTTTCGAGTTTGATGCGTCCGAGGGCGTCCACTTCGACGAGCTTTTCGCCGTCCTGTCCGCGCAAGGTATCTTCAACTCGCTGTTCAAGTCCGAACTTTCCGATGCTGTCGCCCTGTTTATAGCGCTGGGTGACGGCGTTGAGTTTGGGAAGTTCAGTCGCGTTCACTTCGCCGATGTAGCCAAGAAGGTGAGAGGCGATTTCACCATAGATGTTGGTGCGTTTGATCTCCTGTTCGACCTGCACGCCGGGCATCTCGATCTTCCAGGATTCGACCGCAGCGACTTCCTCGCGGCTCAGGTCCGTCTTGACCTTGATGGCCAGAAAGGAAGGCTGACTCTTGTACTTCTTGAGAGTCGCTTCGATCTCTTCGGGCTTCAAGTTGATGAGAGTGGAGAGACGACTGATGACCTGAGCGCTCTGCTTGGATTCCTTCAGGTACTGAGGAATGATTTCAAGGTCGAAGGCTGGACGGTTGTCGATCAGAAGAGTCTTGTTGCGGTCGAAGATCATTCCGCGAGGAGCCGAGATCTTCACGCGTTTGATTCGATTTTCTTCAGAATAGTGGCGCATCTTGTCGCCATTGAGGATCTGCAGAAAAACGAGGCGCGAAACGAGGAGAGCGATGCCGATGAAAACTGCGGCATAGAGGTACCGGAAGCGGTCCTGAAATTCCCGAATCTGCTCTTCTTGTCCTAAAAATGCCATGACTACCTCTTGCGAAAATCTTAGAAGCGATCGCTTTCAAGCTGCAGTTCATTTTCGAGGGCACTGCGAGTGCGTTCGTTCTTGAAGGTCACTAGATCAAATTGTTCAAGCCAGCGATAGATCCAAATTCCACTGAGACCCGCCATGACGGAGCCCGGAAGCAGAAGGAGGAGAGTGTGCTGCCACTGATTGCCGGAGAGACCGAGCAGGTGAAGAACTCCCAGGCAGGCAAGCTTCGAGTAGATCGAAGCGCCCAGCGTGAGAATGATCAATGCCGAAAGGTTGGGAATCACGAAGAGGCGCGAGATGGAACGAATCAGGAGATAGAGGGTCATGTAAGTGACCAGAAAAACCCCCTGCGGCGCCGCGCTATGAATTTCAGCGATATTAGCCAGAATCAGCGTCAAAATTCCGCCTTCTCCAAAGCCACGTTTGAGGCCGAACCAGATGATGAAGACGAGGATGATGTCGGGTTGCAGGTACTGAAGCGGGTAGGAGTTGAAGAGTGAACTCTGGATGGCCACTCCCAGTGCAGCGAGAAGGATCAAAGCGGGTGCATTGATGGCGCTCAGAAATAGCCGCGTCATTCGGTGCCTTTACGCTTCCCTTTGGTTTCGGCTGGCGCAGCTGGAGCGGGATGAGCGGGAACCTGGCTCTCCGCCTTGGTGACGACCATGACTTCTTCAAGCTTGGAGAAATCAACGCTTGGACGAACTTCGACGTCCTGGCTGATCCCGAACTTGCGTTTGAAGACTCTGGATACAGTCCCAACTGGAACACCCTTGGGAAACACGCCACCCAACCCGCTGGAAATGAGCTGATCCCCAGGAATGATGTCATCGGTTCTCAAAGCGTACTTCAATTCACAGACTTCGTCCGTCTTGCCTTCGACGATCCCGCGGGCGCGTGAGCGCTCCACGATCGAGTCAATGGCGGAGGCCAGATCGAGAATCGTCACCACATCAGCCGTGTCTCGGGTGGTGCGAAGTACCCGCCCGACAACGCCCTCGTTGGTCACGACGGCCATGCTCTTCTGAATGCCCGAGTTTTCTCCCCGGTTGATTCGAACGGCGCGAAACTCAGTCGACACGTCTTTGGCGATGACCCGCGCGACGACGCTCTCAAAGCGGTAAGTCTCCTCAAAGGAGAGAAGTTTGCGGAGCCGCAGGTTCTCATTCTGAGCTTCTTTCAGACTCGCGATCGTTCCCTGAAGTTTCCGGTTCTCTTCCGTGAGGGCAAGATTGTCCTGACGAGTGTGAAAGAGATAAATGTAGTTGTGAAAGCCCGATACGAATTGCTCGAGCGACCAGCTGATGGCAGTCTGGATGGGAGAGGTGATCCCTAAAATCATCTTGTCATATAGCCGGTAGTCCCGAGGTGCGCGAGTCGACGTGTCGATCGCAATTACCGGGATCAGGAGAAATAAAAACAGAATGATGTAAAATCTGTATTGTTTCAGATATTTAATCATATAGCTTTTGTATGGTACTGAGGTCGTTCCGGGTTTGCAAGCACAAGACGTGAATTGCGCGGAATACAAATCTCGGCTTCAATAGGAGTTCAACTGAACTTCATTTTACAGAGCCATTCATAGAGGAAGAAAATAGATGATCTCCACGATGCGTACGAAGTTCGGCCCGGCTATTGTCGGCACAATCATTGGATCGATTGCACTGGTCTTCATTTTTTCCGGTGTCTTCAGTCCCAAGGCCACTCGCGGGATCCATGAAGGCTCAGTGGCTGGTGAAGTCAACGGCGACAAGATCAGCCTGAGCGAGTTCAACCGTGAACTGAATCGCCGAACCGAATTTTTCAGAAACATGAGCGGCGGAAAATTCTCCGACGCACAGATGAAGGCTTTCCGAATCAAGGAAGGTGTCTTCTCCGAGCTCGTGAATCGCAAACTGATGGAGCAGGCCGCCGAAAAAGCGGGCCTTGAAGCCAGCGACGACGAAGTCAAAAAGAAGATCACTGAAATTCCGGCTTTTCAGAAAGAGGGAAAGTTTGACTCTCTGACCTACAAGAACGTGCTCCAGGCGAACAATTACCAGCCTTCTCAGTTTGAGAAGATGATGCGCGATGACCTCTCCGTGCAGCGCTGGAACCAGTACTTTCACGACCGTGTGAAAGTCTCCGAAGACGAAATCAAGGACGAGTTCATGAAGACTCGCAACAAGCGCAACATCAAGTACGTGCTCCTGACCAGCGAAGCCGGCCGAAAGGGCGTTCAGGTATCCCCGGATGAAATTCAAAAGTTCCTCGCTGATCCCGCCAAAGTGAATCTCGCCAAGGCTCGTTTTGATCAGAACAAGGACACGACTTATAAAGGAAAGACCTTTGAACAGGTCAAGACCGATGCCGCGCGCGAACTCATCGCGGGTGACAAGACTGAAGAAGTGAAGAAGGCCAACCAGCAGCTGGCTCAGAAAGTCCTTCCGCTTCTGACCGCGGAGAAGTCTTCTGACGCAAAAGTCAATGCCGTGTTGAAGCCTTTTGGCGCAGCAGTGAAGGAAACCAAGCCCATCACCCAGGAAACTCCGTACCTTCCCGGAATCGGTGAAGCCAGGGAGCTGATGACCGACGCGTTCGCGGAGAAATCACCCATTGATCCAAAGCAGGGGGGCAAAGCCAAGCTCTACACATCCGCCGGCTGGGCGTTGGTCGCAGTCGTGAGCGAAGCTCAAAGACCGGAGCTGGCCGCTCTTGAAAAAGACCGCAAGGAACTCGTCGCAGGTCTCATCAACAAGAAAGAGCGCACCCTGATGGAAGCCGAGCTCAAGAAGTTGAATGGGAAAGCCAAGATCGTTCGAAACGAAGCCATCGTCGGCGACGCCGAGCAGGATGATGGAGGCGGCAATCCAGGTGGGGGCGGCGCCCTCAATGGGACATAATGTCCTGAATCGGTTGGATCCGAACCTGATTTCACAAGTTTGATTTCGCCAATGGGGATAGGACGGGCCTGCTCGATAGAGCAGGCCTTTTTCATTTGCTATTGGCGCCTGAGTTGCACCATGACTATCCTCATGGCGACTCCTAAAAATCCGTATGAGACACTTGGTGTCAAACAATCTGCAACGCAGGACGAAATCAGAAATGCCTACCGGAAGCAGGCTAAAAAACACCATCCTGATCTGAATCCGGGCAGCAAGGCCGCCGAGGCGAAATTCAAGGATCTGGCAGGGGCTTACGAATTGATCGGCACTCCTGAAGAGCGCACGAAGTTCGACCGGGGTGACTTTGATCAGGCCCCGCATCAGCAGCCAGGCGGTGGGCCGTTCTACTACGAAACCCAAAATGGTCCTGGAGCACGCTACTCTCAGTCGTTCGGAGAAGGGGTGGATGCTGAAGACCTTTTCGAAAGCCTTTTTGGGAACGCGCGCGGAGGGGCGCGCGGAAGAGGGGGACCTAGAAAACCCTCCGGCCCGGAAAAAGGACCGCAGAAGGGAAATGATGAATCGTATCAGATGCAGGTCGATCTGCGCGACACGATCACCGGGGTGGAGCGCCAGATCACTTTGCCCTCTGGCAAGACTCTTTCGGTCAAAATCCCGGTGGGAGTTCTCGACGGAAACAAACTGCGCTTTGCGGGTCAGGGGGGCCCGGGACTTTCGGGGGGGCCTGCGGGGGATGTGTTCGTCGAAGTGAAGATCAAGGCGCCCGAAAATTTCACCCAGAAGGATTCGGACCTGCTTCTGGAATTTCCGATTTCACTTTACGAAGCGGTTCTCGGGGCCGAAGTGAAAGTTCCGACCATCGAGGGCTCCGTGATGATGAAGATCCCGCCTCACGCGAATACGGGTAAACGACTCCGGATCCCGGGTAAAGGCGTCTTTCACAAGGATCCGGTCTCTGGCATGAAAGTGCGAGGCGATCAGATCGTGCTCCTGAAGATCGTCCTCCCGAAATCCATGGACCCGGAACTTGAAGCCGCGATCCTCAAATCCGCTCCCGGGCATTCTTATAATCCAAGGTCTGAAGAAAGTGAGTCTGCCGCATGACCGGAACCAAAAGCTACGCTCTCGCCGAAGTATCGGAGATCTGGGGATTCGAACATGCCTACGTGGTCCACTGCGTGCGCAGTCATTGGGTGGTTCCCGCCGAGCCCATCGAAGTCCGTTTCGATGAAGAGGATGTCGCTCGCCTGAAGCTGATTCGGGAACTGCAGACTGAACTCGGTGTGAATGACGACGCGATTCCAATCATCCTGCATCTGCTCGATCAGCTCAATTACATCCGCGTCAGCTCCGAAGACTGGGAAAAGCGCAGCGCCTGAAAAATCAGGTCGCTGGCGTGACCAGGCGCCGGAGCCGCTCCACGAATTCAAGTCTTTTTTCGAAAGGTAGGCCATGGCTCGCGCCGTGAACTTCCTCAAACTGAATGGAGGAGAAACCACTCAGGTGATGCTTCTCCTTCATGAATTCTTCATGAGTCCAGACCTGGCTGAGAGCTCCTCGAAGGACCAGAACGGGTTTGCCGCTCTTGCCAAACTCTTCGATCCATTTGCGAACTGAAGTATCTCGAGCCGCTTCGATGGTCTGGATCAGGGCGGAGCGGTCAAAAGGGAAGGTGATCCCTGCCGTGCCAGGTTCCGGAACTGACACGGCCATCAGGTACTGGGCGATGGAGGGGTCGGGGCATTCCTGCGCCATAAACTCTTTGGCTTGAGCGCGGGAATCGAACCGAGGCGGCAATTTTTTCAGAAAGTTCGCCAGCCCATCCCCTAGTCCGCCCCCTGCGGGTCCCGAGAAGCCGAGATCGATCAGAAGCAGGCCTTGGACCCATTCAGGTTTCAGGTGAGCCAAAGCGCAGGCAGACCGGACTCCCATGGAGTGGCCGATGACCCAGGTTGGGTGAAACTGGAGCGCAGTCAGAGTGTCGACCAGGTCCCGTCCGTAATCCAGAGGGGTGAAGCCGGAGCCTTTCCCGTGACTTGAGAGTCCGGCTGGAACGGACTGAACTTGGCTTCGGCCGTGACCCCGCTGATCTGGGGCCAGAATATCAAAATCATCTTCGAGGGCGGCTGCGACAGGGCGCCAGAGAGCCCCGGTTCCGCCCATCCCGTGGAGGAATAAAAGTTTAGTTTCCTTAGGATTGCGCTTCGCATTCTGGGTACCGGCGTCTGGTGAAATATTCGGTGTTTTCCCAGGCAATTCTTCTTTTTTGAAAGGGTACCGGTGATAGCCAAGTTCCATGTTGACTCCTCGTCCTGCCGCTGCTTTAACACCTCCCACACTCCGTGACGAATATGAAGTCTCCTCCCCATCAAAAAAAATCCTCAGCCGTTTCCGCAAAGGATTCGACGCTGACGCTGGCCAATTCGTCCGGCGCGTCCGGCACGACTGGAAAGAAACGTCCACCACGTCCCGCCCTCTCTTCCGCGCGTAACGGTCTGGCACGCCGAACTCCGCCCAAAGCCTCCAAAAAAGTGGAATCTCCGGCTTCGATTCTCTCAGTCACGGCTCCAGCCGTTTCCGCGACCTCGAGTCCGGGCCTGGGGGATATTGAAGAATCCCTGAATTACGGACGTGCGCTTTTTGAAAAGTGCGACCTGCTTCCGGCGCGAACCGCATTTCTCAAAGCGCTCGATTTTTCTCGACGCTGTGGAAACATCCCGAAAACCATGGAGTCGCTGTCCTTCCTGCTTCGCCTTGCCGCCGAAGCTCTGGATGAAAAGCAGATCGCGCAGTGGGAAGCCGAACTGAATCAGGTCATGTCGGAGAACCCCTCTCAGCTCTCTCCGAAGACCTGGTACTGCAAGGGAATGGTCGCGCGCTATCAGCATGATTACCTCAAGGCTCAGAAATTTTTTCATCGTGCACTCAGAGAGTTTCGCGTTGAACTCAAAACGGATCCTTCCGTTTTGAGAGAGTACCTGCAGTGCTGGCACATGGTTGCGGTGGTGGTTCTGCACCGGGGCTGCAAGCGTCGAAGTTTCTGGCTCATCGAAAAATTGCTCGCGCAATATGAGTCCGTGAATCTCCGCGGGATCAATGGCGGACTCTATGTCGAGATGGGGATGAGCAGAGAAACGCTCAAGGATTTCGACGGCGCAATGGTCTGGTATCAGAAGGCTCATGCCGCATTTCTGGCTGAGCACAACTGGTACGCTCACCTTTACGTGCTTTACGCTTACGCTCGCATCGCTCGACATCAGAAAAATTATTCGCAGGCGTACTGGTTCATCGACCTCGTTGAGAAAGCTGCAGCTGGCAATGAGCTGGTCGCGATTCTCAATGAAATGAAACTGGAACGAAAACGGCTTGAGGATGATGCCATTGATCTTCTGATCGACAGCCGCAAAGCCGTCGTCAAGACTCGGGAGGGTGGACAGATCTCCCTTCGCAAGCAGTATGTGCTTCTCAATATTCTGGAGGCTCTGTCTGCTGCCCACGGGAAAGACGAAGTGGATGCGGAACGAGGACTTTCCAAAGCCGAGATCATCGAAACGGTCTGGAAGGAATCCTATCGTCCGGAAGCCCATGACAACAAACTTTATTATAATATCAACCGTCTTCGAAAATTGATCGAACCTGACGTTCGTCAACCGCAGTATCTTCTGAATTGGAAGGAAGGATACCGGCTTGCGCCGGGCTTGAGAGTTCATTTGGTGGGTGGAAACAAATTGCTTCGTGAGGGGGAATCATGATTCAGAATTTCAATCGGTTCAAGTTGGTATTGGCGCTGGTGATGGTCGTTGTCGGGATGTCTTCGACGGGATCTTTCGCCGCTCAGGGAGTTTCGGCCCTGAATGTTTCGGATGATGGGTCGTGCCCGGCTGAGTGCGGAGTTCGAAGAACTCCCTTGGGTGGCGGCAGCAGTGGTCATTCTCCCGGCGGATTGTTTTCAGACCGAATCCTGGTCGAGCTTGCGGAAGGTGAAGATTACCAGCTCGCGGGCACCGTGACGGTGGTGCGTGGAGCTCCTTACCTCGCGGTCAATCTGGATATTCATCCCTGGCTTGCAACGGACAATCGCCGCCAATTCCCTTTTTACGCTCTCGAAGGTGACATGGCGAACTGGCTCAAGTGGATCGACAAGAAGGTCGTCCTGACCGTCGAAGCGCATGGAAAAATGGTCGAGCACGCTGGAAACTCCAGGTACGAGATCTCCCTCAAGCTACTGCGTGAGCCAAGCTCGAAGTTCAAATACTGAACTTATGATGCTGTTCAGGTACTGAACTTTCCATTTTTAAAAAGAAGGCCCCGTGGATCCGCGAAAGCGGGAGTCCACGGGGCCTTGTTCGTTTCAGTCAAAAATTTTCTCAGTCGAAATTCTTGAAAGTGTAGCCCTGAATGCCCAGCATTCGACCGGTGACGGAGGCGGGGTCTCGGATCAGTTTGTCGGGTGAATTCGCGGCAATGAGGTGTCCGCCGGCCGTGCCGCCGCCGGGACCCATATCGATGACCCAATCGGCCTGCGCAATGACATCCAGGTGATGCTCGATCATGACCACACTGTGTTTGGCATCGACCAGATCCTGAATCACTCCCAGCAATTTCTTGACGTCCTCCATATGCAGTCCCGTGGTGGGCTCATCAAACACGTAAAGCAGGTTTTCGGACTGGCGATCATCGAGAGTCGCGGCGATCTTCAGACGTTGCGATTCGCCCCCGGAAAGAGTCGTCGCGGACTGCCCGACCTGGAGGTATCCGAGTCCCACGTCCCGCAAAATGCCGAACTTTCGCACCAGGATCGGATTGTCACGAAAGAGTTCATAAGCGTCATCGACAGTCGTGTGGAGGAGTTGATTGACGTCCTTGCCCCGGTAGCTGACATCCAGCACATTCTTCTTGAAGCGTTTGCCGCCGCATTCTTCGCAGGGGAGTTTCACTTCCGCCATGAAGTGCATGTCGAGCGTGATTTCTCCTTCTCCTTTGCAGACGGGGCAGCGACCCCCATCCACGTTGAAGGAGAAGTGCTGCGGCGTGAAGCCGCGGCGAAGTGACAGGACCTGATTGGCGTAGATGCGCCGCACTTCGTCCCACGCCTTGAGATAAGTGGCCGGGTTGGATCTTGAGGACTTGCCGATCGGACTCTGATCCAGCAGCACCACACCCGAAACCTGCTCGGCACCATAGAGGCGCTCAAATTTTCCGACGGGTTCAGTGCTTTTGTAGAAGAGTTTCGAGAGTGAGTTGTAAAGAGTCGAGTGGACGAGCGTGCTCTTGCCGGAACCTGAGACTCCCGTGACGACGACGAAGCGGTCCAGCGGGATATCGATGTCGATGTCCTTGAGGTTGTGTTCCGTGCAGCCGACGAGCTTGATCACGCGTTTGGCGGGTGGGCGAGGGGGTCTTGTCCGTTCGATCTGAAAGGCACCGGACAGGTACTTGCCCGTGAGAGAAGCGGGCGTATTCTGAAGAGTTTCAGCGGTGCCCTGTGCGACGAGTTCGCCGCCCTTCCTGCCGGCAGCAGGACCGAGTTCCACCAGCCAGTCGGCAGCACGCATGACTTCGAGGTCATGTTCGACGACGACGACCGTATTTCCCTGGTCGCGCAGCCGTTTCAGAACGCGGATCAGGCGATCCGTATCCGCGGCATGGAGCCCGATCGAAGGTTCATCGAGGATGTAAAGCGTGCCGCAAAGTCCGTTGCCGAGCTGAGTGGCCAGATTGATTCGCTGAAATTCTCCGCCCGAGAGGGTCTTCGTGAGGCGGGAGAGCGTGAGGTAACCCACGCCGACTTCTTCGAGAAACGCGAGGCGCTTTTCGACCTGGCCCATGACTTGTCCCGCGATCTTGCGTTCATGGGGCCTGAGGTCAAGCCGGCTCAGCCAGCCGATGATGTCCTGCACGGGCATGTCGAGCGCGTCGGCGATGTTGCGATCGCCCATCTTCACCGCAAGCGCTTCGCGGTTAAGCCTTGCTCCTTGGCAGGAGGGACAGAGGCTCTGCGTCTGGTAGCGCCGGATGAAGACGCGAATGTGGAGTTTGTATTTATAGCGCTTCAGGTCCTCAAAGACTCCGATCACGCCCGGAAAAGTCTTGTCGTCGGGATCGCCTTCCCAGAGAAGCTTCTTTTCGCTCGCCGTGAGTTCACGGTAGCGCTTGCCGATGGAGATTCCATGGCGTTCCGCGAAGCGAAAGAGGTCCTTTTGCCAGTCGGAGAATGAGGGCTTCGAAAAAGGATCGATCGCGCCATTCTTGAGGGTCTTCGAAGGATCCGGTACGAGCAGAGCTTCGTCAAGCTCAAGCGTGTGACCAAAGCCGCTGCACTGGGAGCAGGCACCGATCGGGCTGTTGAACGAGAAGAGGTGAGGTTCAGGGAAGCGGTGCTCAGTGCCGCACTTCATGCAGGCGAAGCGACTGTCAAAGAGTTTGAACTCTTCCGTATCCATGTCGTAGAAGCCCACTCGGCCACGACCGATCGAAGTGGACTGATCAATCGAATCCAGAACACGGGCCCGGGTTTCGACATCCTCCTGGGAGTCCTCTGAAGTGCGCAGGCGATCGACGACGACGAAAAGTTCGCCGTTCGCGACTGCTTCGGCTTTGATCGCGGGAAACGCACCCGGCTGAATGTCATCGAGATCGATGACTTCGGATTTCGTTTCAGATTTTCTCCAGAGGATGCGGGAGTAGCCCTGTTCCTTGAGGATCTGAAAAAGAGTTTGAATGTTCGTCGTTCCGTCGGGTTTCTTTCCTTTGGCGGAGGATTTCGCCGAAGCATTCTTTGCGGTCTTGGCCTTGGACTTCTTCGCTTTGGCTTTCTTGCCTTTGCCGTCCCTGGATTCAGCTTCCGTTTCGGCCGGCAGAATCGGAGAGACGAGCAGGGCTTTTCGGCCCGGCAGCCAGTTCATCGCCCAGTTGAGAATGATCTGCGAATCAAGTTTCTGAACTTCAGTACCGCAGTTCACGCAGTAGGTGCGTCCGGCTTTCGCGTAGAGCAGTCGCATGTAATCGACGACTTCCGTCTGGGTGCCCACGGTACTGCGGGAATTCATGACGTGATTTTTCTGTTCGAGCGCGATGGCAGGAGGAATGTTCTGAACCTGGTCGAGTTCAGGCTTGGCCATTTTTTCGAGGAACTGGCGAGTGTACGTCGACAGACTTTCGACGTAACGCCTCTGCCCCTCGGCATACAGCGTATCAAAGACCAGCGAGCTTTTTCCGCTCCCGGAGAGGCCCGTCACGACGGAGATCTTGCGCGCCGGGAATTCCACGGTCACGTTCTTCAGGTTGTTCTGGCGAACTCCCTGAAGACGAATGGAGCGATTCTTCACGGCTGGGGCAGGGCGTGACGGGGCGGGCGGAGTCTTCAGGGATGTCGTCATGGTTGGGCCCAGTGTAGTGATTTTTGTGTTGGTTTCATAGGGGCACTGCCTGAAACTTAGACACTTTCAGTTCGTACCGGGAAGCGCTTCATTTCAGCTCGAAAATGAAAGAGTTGAGATTTCGAGGGGTTGGAAGGGAGAAAATGCACTGTGTCAGTTGGCACTCACCTTGCTCATAGGGCGGCGGACCTCTAGAGTTCCCCAACTCGGTGGTGAGGTCCAGCCCCTCAGTGTCTGAACTGATCAGGAGTAGATCGTATGATGAAAATGAATAAATCGATTTTAGGCGGAGCCTTTGCGTGTGTCGGTGTCTTGAGCCTCGTGGTGAGTTCCCTGGCTTCGGCTTCGGTTCCCACTCAGGGTCGCATCACGGATGACACCGCCATCTACCAGAATCTCTCGGAGATCAGAGCTCACCGCGAGCATGACTTGAATGTGGATTCTGACATCGCTCGCCTTTCGGCTCTCGAAGGTCGTTACAAGGAAAAACTGCCCGCACTCAGTCGCCCCATCCAACGTGTGAAGCAGCAACAGTACCGCAACAACAGTATTCCGTCTCGTCAGGCCGCCCCAGTCAGGAACTGAGTTTCTCGACTTGAACTGACTGTCTCGAAACTTGAGGCGGCTTCAGGATCACAAAATGGAAAAGGCCGCTTTGCAGACCCGTTTGGGTGCGAAGCGGCCCTTTATTTTTTTCAGCAACGCTGTTCGGAGAGTCCGAGCGGGCTGCTGAAAAAACTCAATCGAAAGACGATTACTCAGCAGTGTGAGCTTTTTTGCCGTGCTTCTTGCCGTGCTTCTTCGCGTGGTGCTTCTTGCCGTGCTTGGGAGCTGGAGCTTCAGCGGTTGGAGCAGCCATTCCCTGATCGCCCGCAGGAGCGCCTGCAGCAGGAGCGCCTGCATCCTGTGCGAAAGCGGAAACAGAAGCGACCATGAGGGCAAGAGCGAAACAATTGATGAATTTTTTCATTTTATTCTCCAAAGTGGAAATACATTTTTAAGATCATTCTATTTCACATCGTTTTGACTGACTTGGCAAGCCCAGTTGTTTGACATGATGTGCGATTGTTCATGTTTTAAAATGGAGTGGCCGTCGCCTCACGCACTGCACCTCTTGAGTGCGTCTTCTTTTATTGTTAGAGAATCTTCATGAGCGCGGATTTGCCCGAAACTGACGGAAAAGATGCAATGATCCTCGCGCTCGAGAGAGCTCGAATTTTCGTTGGCGCCACGGCGCCGAATCCTCCGGTTGGCGCAGTGGGACTCGCTGCGGATGGGACAGTGCTGTCGGTCCAGGCTCATGAACGTGCGGGCACGGGTCACGCCGAAGCTCGAGTGATTGAAGAGTGCAGAGCGCTGGGTCGACTCCACGAACTTCATACGGTGGTGGTCACTCTTGAGCCCTGTAATCATGAGGGGAGAACTCCCGCCTGCAGTGAAGCGCTCCTTCAAGCGGGCGTCAAAAAAGTGATCTACGGCGCAGATGATCCGAATCCACGTGTTGTCGGGGGCGGCGCCGGACGCTTGAGACAAGCGGGGGTTGAAGTCATTCAGGATCCGAAGCATCAGGAAGCCTGTGCAGAGCTGATCCGAACTTTCAGTCACTGGTCTCGCACTGGACTTCCCTGGGTCACCGTCAAGACGGCTTGGAATCTTCAAGGGTCAATGGTTCCGGAAGTGGGGGCCAAGACCTTCACCACACCTGAATCGTTGCGCTTCGCCCATGAGCTCCGGAAAAGAGCCGATGCCCTGATCACGGGGAGCGGAACAGTTTTGTCGGATTCTCCGCTATTTACGGTGCGACAGGTCGAGGATCATCCTGAAAAGAAGCGAATCCTGGTTCTCCTGGACCGTCGCAAGCGAGTGTCGGCTGAATGGAAGCTGGCTGCTGAAAATCGAGGTTTTGAAGTGGTGGATGATCTTGATCTCGAAGGAGCCTTGTACAACTTGGGTCAAAGAGGCTGCCTGGAAGCCTTGGTTGAAGCGGGTCCCGAGCTCTCCGGTGCAATTCTGTCTAGCGGGTTTTGGAATAGCCATGTACAAATCAGGCAGATCACACCCAGTCTGGATAGAATCGAGATCAGCAACCATGTTCACTGGAATCATCCAAAAAGTCGCGCAGGTCACTTCAAGCAGCTTTAGTCCGGGAAGTGCGAACGTTTCTTCTGATGCCACTTCTGACAACTCGACGGCCGGCTCGGGCGAGGGTTCCATGAGGGTCTGGATTGAGACTCCATTCGATGATCTCCAGCTCGGTGAGAGCGTTGCGATCAACGGGGTCTGTCTGACCGTCGCCGAATACGATGATCGCGGAAACGCCCTTTTCTTCATCAGCCCTGAAACGTTGAAGAAGACCCATCTGCAAAATCTGACCTCCGGATCGAGCATCAATCTCGAGCGCGCCGTGAGTCTCGAGACCCGGCTGTCCGGGCACCTGGTGCAAGGACATGTCGACGGCATGGGCAGGTTGCTCAGGGTTCGCGAAGTCGGAGAAGCCGCTGATCGGTGTTACGAACTCAGCCTGGAGATTCCGGAAGGTCTGTCCCGTTACTGCGTCGAGAAAGGCTCGATCGCGCTCAATGGCGTGAGCCTCACGATCAACTCGATGTCGGGCCTTGTTCTTTCCTTCATGCTGATTCCACACACCTGGACTCACACTCAATTCAAAACCCTGGCCGCGGGAGATTTCGTGAATATCGAAGTCGACGTGATGGCCAAATATGTGGAGCGTCTATGCCAGCCTTATCTCAAACACTCTCTCGGGCAATCGGGGCTCTGAATGCACACAAGATGGTCATCATGGTCGATGATGAGGATCGTGAAAACGAAGGCGACCTGATTCTCCCAGCCGAATTCGTCACTGCCGAAGCCATCAATTTCATGGCCATGCATGCCCGGGGTCTGATCTGCCTGACTCTCGAAGGAAAGAGAATCGACGAACTGCATCTGCCCATGATGACCGCTCAGAACAGATCCCCGAAACAGACCGCCTTCACGGTCTCCATCGAAGCTCGGCACGGAGTCACGACCGGCATCTCGGCCCATGACCGCGCACAGACGGTTCGCGTGGCCGCCGACCCCAAGATGGGTCCGGCTGACCTGGTGAGCCCGGGACATATTTTCCCCCTTCGTGCAGTCGAAGGAGGAGTGCTGGTCCGTGCGGGGCACACTGAAGGATCCATCGATCTGATGAAGCTGGCCGGGCTCAAACCTTCCGCCGTCATCTGTGAAATCATGAAAGATGATGGAACGATGGCAAGGCTTCCGGACCTTCAGATCTTCGCCGAGAAGCACGGCCTGCCGATCGTCACCATCAAGGAAGTCATCGCGGCCCGCATGCAGCAGGAGAGCCTGATCGAGGAGATCGCGCGCACGCGACTTCCCTCGAGTTACGCGATGACGGGTGATTTTGAACTACGCGCGTTTGAGAGCAAGATTGATGGGACGGAGCATGTCGCCCTGATTCGTGGCAAACTGGATGCATCCGCCGGTGCCCCGCTCGTGCGAGTGCACTCGGAGTGCCTCACGGGAGACGCTTTCGGATCCCTGCGCTGCGACTGTGGTCCGCAGCTGCATTCGGCGATGAAACAGATTGCCGAGAGCGAAAATGGAGTCCTGATCTACATGCGTCGCCATGAAGGTCGAGGCATCGGTCTGGGAAACAAGATCAGGGCTTATGCCCTGCAGGACCAGGGAATGGACACGGTTGAAGCCAATCGCCACCTCGGCTTCAAGGAAGACCTCCGTCAATACGGCCTGGGCGCTCAGATTCTGCGCCAGCTCGGAGTTCAGGAACTTCGGCTGCTGACGAACAATCCGCGCAAGATCGTCGGCCTCGATGGCTACGGCCTGAAGGTCATCGAACGGGTTCCGATTCAGATGGAGTCCAATCCCTTCAATCAGGTCTATCTGAACACGAAGCGCGAGAAGCTCGGACACCACCTGTCCGAGAACCATCTTGCGGAAAAAGCTCAGCAAAAGGAAAAATGAAGCCCATGAGATTTGCAGTCGTCGTCAGTCGTTTCAATCCCGAAGTCACTCAAGGTCTCCTTCGCGGCACGCGTGAGTACTTCAGTGAGCAGAAGATCGAAGTAGCCCCTGAAGATGTTTTCGAGGCCCCCGGTGCGCTCGAAATCCCGTTGATCGCGCAGACGCTGGCGAAGTCCGGGAAGTATGCGGGCGTGATCTGTCTGGGCTGCGTGATCAAGGGCGATACGGCTCATTTTGAATTCATCAGCCTGGGCGCAACCGTTGGACTGATGCAGGCCATGCTCGTGACGGAAACTCCGCTGGCCTTCGGAATTTTGACCACTTACACGGACGAACAGGCGGTCGCTCGCAGCCGTGACGACGCTCATAACAAGGGCCGGGAAGCCGCCGCCGCCGCTTTTGAAACGGCCGTGCTGCTCAAAAAAATCGGGCAGTCCTGATCAGGAAAATCGGGCAGTCAGTTCCGTTGGAGCTGGAGCGTCTGACAGCTCAGGCGAGTCTTCGTAAGGCATCGCTTCGCCGCGGCCCTGATTACGGCAGCGTGGATAGTTTTCGGGAGAGACGTAGAGCCGAGTGATCGAGCGCTTCTCCCCATACCGTTCGAAAAGATCCGTGCACTTCTGAAGCGGAATGTACGCGGGCTGACTGTAATGATTGTCGTAGCGAACGAAGATCGGTGCCGTGACTTTTCTGAAGTACTTGGAAAGTTCGCCCGTGGCGGTCGCCGTGAGGTAATGGATGTCCTGACTCTTGAGGTCCTTCTCGATCTTCGCGAGGAGTTTCTTCTGCTCAACCAGCGCGGTCTTCGTCGCTGGGATGCCCGTATGAAGTTCCACGAGCATGCGATAAGATCTCTTGTCCGTGATTCGTCGGGCCCATTCGTTGGAGCTTTTGGCGAGGTGGGCGTACAAGTGCGCGTCGTTGTAGTTGCAGTAATCTTCGATGTCAGCTGGAAGGGCGTAATCGCAGTCAGGGCTGGCGAAGTACTGCGCGAGCATTTCATCGTAAACGGCGCTTTTATAATGAAAATAGACCATCAGAAACATGTGGTAGCGCGAGATCAGGAAGTCTTCAAAGGCATAGAGCGCCCGGTGCTGAAGGGCGAGGTAGCATTTGCCCTGACTCACGTGTGAAGTGAGATTGCCCACGAGCCAGTCAAAATCAAACTGACCGTAGCTCACGCCTGCATGCATGCTGTCGCGTCGGAGGTAGTCCATGCGGTCTGCATCCATTTCACTGGAGATCAACTGCTGAAGAATTGGACGAAAATCAATGGGCTTCTTCTCGTTGAGTCCGGGAATGACCTCCATGAAGAAGGAATCCTCAATCGACATGTCGGCATCGATCAATGAGGCGATGTGCCGAGGGGTGAAGCCATTTTCCTTGCCCGCTCTCTCGAGAAGGTGAGTGAGACTGGAGTCGAGAATGATCTTGAGAGTGTAATCTTCGTGAGTGGCTTTGCGTTTTTTCTGAAAGCCTTCGAGCGGGACTTTGAGTTCACGGACGTCGGGCATCGCGAATTCAGTCGTGTGAGAGAGGGGGCCGTGACCCACGTCATGAAGGAGCGCTGCAAGTCGAGTGACTGCGCGAAAGCGGGCAAAAGCCTGGGGGTGATTCTGAGAGAGGGGGATCCGGTCCGGAGCATACTGTCCGGCTTTGCGATCAGGACCGCCAAAAATGGTATCAAAAGCCTGGGTAGCGGTTTTCATCGCCCCCAGGCTGTGAATGTAACGATTGTGGGTTGCGCTCGGATACGAGTATTCGGCAAAACCCAGCTGCTTGATATTTCGCAAGCGCTGGAAATAACGTGAGTCAATGATGGCGCGCTCGTTCGTTTCGATGACGATCGAGCCATGAATGACATCACGAATTTCCATAAGACTTATTCTTCAGATTCGTCGCGGCCGTGGCCGACTGCGTAGGCAGAACCCATTGCGCCGCCAGCAAGTCCGCCAGCGAATCCGCTCAAGGTCGAACCGATGTGGCTGGAATTGGCAGCAGGAGCCATGGAAGCGTTCTGTTTCGCCTTTGGAGCAGCAGCTTTTTTGGCTGGAGCTTTTTTGGCAGCGGCCTTTTTAGGTGCAGCTTTTTTGGCTGGAGCTTTTTTAGCTGCAGTCTTCTTGGCTGGGGATTTCTTTGCACTTTTCTGGGCAGCTGCTTTTTTTGCAGGGGCCTTCTTCGCGGAACTCTTTGCTTTTGCTTTCTTCGCCATCTTATTCTCCTGGTTCTGGATGCTCTATTGCAGTTTGGCAATAAAGTTTACGGATACAGTTTGCAGACGCTCGTTCCCGACTGTCTAAATTGAGAGTCAGGTTGAGCCATGCACGCAAATCGCGTGAATTGTTCTAACCTGATGAAAATAAGCCATAGGAGCAGAGGCTTTGCAATGCATTTAATGCTTGAGCTTCTGAAGATCCTGGTGAGTTTCTTCGTCGCCGGAGGGAATGTTGGTCCAGGAATCTCCTGTTCCGGAAGTTCCCGATTGGAGGTATTTGAAGGGAACAATCTTAACGCTGTAGCCCGTACGCCCGCCTTCCCTTAACGCACCGTCATAGGGTGCGTTCCAGGACGTTTTGACCTTCACTGGATCTTTCAGGAAGATTTCTTCAGACGTGGCCTGTCTGAGGGACTGAAAAGGGTCGCTCAAACGAACGACATTCGCGCCTTCTCCGTCCTCACCCTCGCCCTTTTGAAGCGCGGTGTAGTACTCTTCCATCCCTTTGACGATGGCCCTTCGGAAGTCGTCGCTGAGAGTGGTGGGATTGAGGAGCGAACCTTTGAGCATGTCACCGATCATGGTGGTCAGTTCGTCCCGGACATTGGCCCCTGCCGCGATTTTCTCCGGTGAGATGATGGGAGCCCAGATGGCGTGCAGTTTCGCGCGCGCGGTGACGGCATCACCTTCAAAGTTTTTGACGAAGGGATCGGCGTTCAGATCGCCGATGATATTGTATTTTCCGCTTTCCCAAGGGTTCGGAAACATCGCCAGATCATACGCACGCAGCATGTCGTCGCGCGAAATCAGGGTGGGAATCGCTCCATTCTGGGCGCCGCCGGTCTTGAAGCCTTGAAAAGTCCCGTAAATCACGTCGTTCATGTTCCAGCCGTCCTTGGTGGTATCCTTGAGTTTGACGGGCAGATTCGGGATCCTTTTCGTGCAGCCGATGCAGGGTTTGGGGCTTCCCGTGGTGAAGTCAGCCTCCCCATCCAGTTGGGGTCCGATTCGACTGCCGAAGGGCTTGGCAGCGGCATAGGCGGTCATCTTGACGTCACCAAAGGGGGAGAACATCACTTTGGCCTGCGCCTGCAGCTTGATCGCATAATAAGTGAGAATGGTGGGGTCCTTGTAGACTCCCATGGGGATCGGCAGATCCACCGGTTTCACGACGAGGTTGGGCTTGCAGTCGGCTGCATCGGGACTCGGAGGGATCGTTTCGGAATTCATTTCGACCGCAAAGGTGTCAAACTTCGTCGTGATGTTCTTCAGGGTGAGCAGATTGGCGCCATCGAGCGCTTCGGGGATCAGTTCTGTCATCTGAATGCTGTCCAGGTTATCGAAGGTATGGGTCCCGAGAGTCTGAAAAGCCGATTCGAAAGCCTGGATGGTGCGTTCGTTCTTGGCCCAGTCCGCATCCTGCTTCAGGCTGTTCACTCGCTCCGTGTTCACTCCGCTGAGCGGCTTGGCATTGATGTAATCGGCAATGGTATGAATCCGGCGGTTGAGGATCATTTCGCGAGGGATGAGGCCGATGCCGGAAGCAAGGGCCTTGAGCGTCTTGAGAATGGTCAGATCCGTTTTGACCCCGCGCCCTCCCGCCTGGGCGTTGCCTTGTGCCTGCGTCAGCGCATTCTCGACCACGGTCAGATTGGGATCGGAATTGAAAAGCCAGTAATTGAGAAGTTGAAGATTCGTCTTGCCGATGGATTTGCAGCCTTGAAGTCGGATCGATTCGAGCGCTTTCAGCTGATCGATCAAAGTGTTGTTCACGGCGTCCAGCGGGCTTGGGTTCGGGATCTGGAGTCTTGCCAGGACTTCGACCTGACAGAAGTTGTCCCCGGGGTTGAAGGTCATGCAGACCACAGGCATGCCATAGACGGTGGAGTTCGTGCCACTGGGCGACCACATTCGAGTGCCGCCGCTCGCCCCTCGGGGGTGAGTTTTCTGAGCCATATTTCCCATGACGTAGTACCGAAACAGAAATTTCTTGTACTGCCGTCTCATCTCGTAATTGAGGTACGAAATCTGAGTCAACTGACGGGCCTGAGTGGCGGCTCCCGCATAGGCCGCGAGATCAGCCGCATTCTGAAGGTTGATCTTCGCATTCACGAGCATCCCGACGTTCACCACGAAGGCGAAGAAGAGGATGAAGGTCATCATCATCATGCCGAGAAGGATGGAGATCTGGCCTCGCTCTCTGGGGCTTCTGACGGCCCGGGTGAGGGGGGGTGAGGGGGAGCGGAAGTCCTGCATTTCATCCAGTGTGACAAAGCGCTGCAAGGCTGTCTATTTCTTCAACACGCCCGGATGAAATGAGGGCCGGAATCGATTGACGGAGTGAGCCTGGTTAATCAATTTAATCTTAATAATTACAATAGTTTGCAGCTTATTTCAAGGATTTCGAGCGACCGGGCATGGAGGTTGCTCTAAGGGCTGCGCGAGACAACGAATCGATGGCACCGATTCTGTTGCAAGTGAGTGTGGATGTGAATGTGGGTGCCCCGTTTTTCAGCGAAAGTTGAAATCGGCAAGTGGTGTGGCCCAGAGGCGGGAGCCTCGGGAAGCAGAACGTAGGAGCAGGCCGTGAAAAATCGTATTTCAGTGAAAACGAGTGAAAATCCACGTCGACACGTCAAGTGGTTGATCGTGACCGCAGTGGCCACGTTCGGTTTTTCAGCCCATGCATCGGCTGATTCGGACCGCGCCTCGGACCTCTTGCCCTGCAACTCGGGTCAGCGCGTTCTTCAGAATTCCGCGCTCAGTAAATTGAGCTGGAGCTATCAGACTTCACTTCTTCCCATCATCAAAGCTGCGGTTCTTTCCGATCGTTCGAGCCCAGCCGCCTCCGTTCCGGCTGCTTCGGAGATGACGCTGGATTCAATTCGCGGCTCGTTGCAGGGAGTGGCTCCTGCCGATCTCATGATTTCACAAGGACCGATTCTGCCGCAGGCAGATGATCAGCGCAGACCCTGGCAGGAAGGCATGTACATGGAAAATGGAATGTACCTTCCCGGATCCTCACTCGATCCCAAAAATGGTCCCGCGCCCAATCCCCAGTTTCAGGTTTCAGCGAACTTCTGGTCCTCACCGATGTTCACGGCTCCAGCCCCTCAAGTCTGGATGAGTGACTTTTCAGGATACCCTTCCGCGATTCTCTGATCACCCAGTCAAAATTTCAAACTTCAGTTTTCAAGCTGTCTGCCGGGAGTTCATCTCCTTTTTCTCTCTCTCTCTCTCTCTCTCTCTCTCTCGAGTCCCTCGCTTTTTAGGATAAAAAGCGAGGGACTTTTTCGTTTTCCACGCGTGACTCTCCAGCCAAGATCGAAGGCATTTTGGCTCTGGCCAAGGAGTTTTCGAGTGCTGTGACAACGCTCATCAACAGTGAGGTTCGAGTGAGCGGGCATGGACTCGAGAGCGTGCAGGATCAAATGAGTGAGTCCAATTTGCGATCCTGTAGCAGGTGTACTCACCCACTCCCACGCCACTCTTGGCTGGGCGGATCAGTGGAGATCACAGGCTTTTCAGCGAGCATCTTCACCTGAGCTCACTGTAACCGGCAGAAGGAGGCCGGCCGCCCTGTCGCGTCGAAAGTATTTAAGCAGTTTCGTCTGAAATCATGAACGTTGGCACCTGCCGTGCACATACTGTATTCGTCCGCAAGATGCGGCTCATACTACTCCTCTCTCTCAAGCCCTTCGGGAAACCGAAGGGCTTTTTTCATTTCAGTGGAAGAGTCAGTTTCAGCAAAATATGAAAGGGTCCAGCGATCTGCAGTGTCTCTGTACCGCCCCGCAGCTTAAGTACGGAGATGGGCTGCACTCAACCTGTCCGTCTGTGCAGGATTTGTCGCGTCATTCCAGTTGCGCTGGGGGGCAGCTGTGTCTATAACGGAGGCTCAATGGCTATCTTCTATGAACTCCCGGTTTTAACCCTCGACCCCGCTCATGATCATACTCATGAGCACACTCATGAGCACGTGCAGGCCCGGCCTTTGTCCCCGTCCCGGGCCGCTCAGATCATGGCGTCCAAAAAGCCGGACTGGTTGAAGATCCGCCCTCCTGCCGGCGAAGCTTATACGCAGATCAAGGGCATGCTTCGTGAACGCAAGCTTCACACAGTCTGTGAAGAAGCCCATTGTCCGAATGTGGCCGAATGCTGGTCCACGGGCACCGCGACTTTCATGCTCGGAGGCGACACCTGCACTCGAGCCTGCCGTTTCTGCGCGATCAAGACGGCCCGCCGCCCGCCGCCTCTTGATCCCGAAGAACCCTACCAGATAGCCGCCAGTGTCGCGACGCTGGGACTGACTTATGTCGTGTTGACATCCGTTGACCGTGACGACCTCAAGGACGGCGGCGCTGAACACTTTGCAACCACCATCCGCGAGATCAAACGACTGAATTCGAAGATCATCGTCGAAGCCCTCGTGCCCGACTTCAGGGGCGACGTCGAAGCCGTGAAGATCATCGTGGACTCTGGCCTCGACGTCTACGCTCACAATGTCGAAACGGTGAAACGCCTGCAGTACCGCGTTCGTGATCCACGCGCGACTTACGTGCAGTCTCTTGAAACGCTGAAGGCGGCCAAGGAGTACGCGGTTGCTTCAGGGCGCGGTGAACTTTTCACGAAGAGCGCCCTCATGCTGGGGCTGGGCGAAGAAGCTCATGAGCTCACGGAAGCTTTCGAGGATTTAAGATCCTATGATGTCGATGTTTTGACTTTGGGGCAGTACCTGCGACCTTCTCTTTCCCATCTTCCGGTGGAACGCTACGTTTCCCCTGACGAGTTCACGGCTCTGGGAAAAGAAGCGGAGTCGAAGGGTTTTCTTTATGTGGCGGCCGGACCGATGGTGAGATCAAGCTACCGGGCCGGAGAATTTTTCATTCAAGGTGTGATCGAAAAACGAAAAGGACAATCAGCTCATGCATCTCAAACTTCCTGAACTCGGTGAAGGCGTACACGAAGGCGAACTCATTCAATGGAAAGTCAAAGTGGGGGACGTGATCAAAGAAGATCAGTCTCTCTGCGAAATCATGACTGACAAGGCGACTGTCGAATTGCCTTCGAATTTTCACGGCACCGTCACCGAAATTCTTGCGAAAGTGGGCGAGACCGTCAAGGTCGGCCAGGCCATGTTGAGCTACGACAGTGGCGCGGGCGCCGCGACTTCTGCGTCCGCTCCCGCCAAGGCACCCGAGAAATCGGGAGAAGCGAAAGCCCCAGCGCCAGCCGCGCAGGCGCCAGGCCCGGCGTCGAACACTTCAGGGTCTTCGAGCCTTCCAGCAGGCGGAATGTCCCAGGGAATCGGCGGCAACGTGATGTCTGCGGCGACGAACTCCAATGTGATGGCGGCTCCATCGACTCGCAAGCTCGCTCGCGAAATGGGCGTTGAGCTTTCTCAGGTTCAAGGCTCCGGCCCGCAAGGTCGGATCATGCGTGAAGATCTTTCGGGAGCCACGCAGCAGTCCACCGGAACCGGCGCCACTCGTGCCGGCGCACCGCAGATGGCTCGTCGGGCACCCGGCGCTCAGATTGAAGAGCGCGTTCCTTTCCGCGGACTTCGCAAGAAGATCTCTGAAAAGATGCGCCAATCGATGGATCATGCAGTTCACTTCACTTATGTTGAAGAAGCTGATGCGACCGCTCTCGTGGAGCTTCGCAATCAGGCCAAGGAACTCGGCGCCAAAGTCGGAGTCAAGGTCACTTATCTGCCTTTCATCATGAAAGCCATGGTTGCCGCACTCAAGAAGTACCCTGTCCTGAACACTTCACTCGATGAAGAAAAAGGCGAGTTGATCTACAAGCATTATTACAATATCGCTCTTTCCGTGCAGACCGAGGACGGCTTGACCGCCCCCGTGATCAAGGACGTCAATCACAAATCCGTGCTCGAGCTCGCAAAGGAAATTCAGGATGTCGTGGACCGCGCCCGCAACAAGAAGCTCACGATGGACGACCTGACCGGCAGCACGATCACGCTGACGAACGCAGGCTCAATCGGCGGACTTTTTGCGACTCCGGTCATCAATTATCCTGAAGTGGCCATTGTCGGTTTCAACAAGATCTTTCGCAAGCCGGTGGCGATCATGAAGAACGGGAAAGAGGAAATCGCGATTCGCGACTGGACTTACTTCTCGATTTCTCTGGATCACCGCGTGGTGGATGGAGCGATCGGCGCCGAGTACATGAAGACTCTCATTCAGTATGTCGAGAATCCGGCTCTGCTCCTGATGGACGCCTGAGCCTCACGGCTCATGCTTTCGTGCCCGATTTCGCGTTCATTTAGCACTCACTCAAGGATATCTCATGGCAATTCAAAAACAGGCTGATGTAGTGGTTCTGGGCGCCGGCCCCGCAGGATATGTCTGCGCGATTCGTCTCGCTCAACTGGGAAAGAAAGTGACCGTCGTCGAACGCGGCGTGGTCGGCGGCGTCTGCCTGAACGTGGGATGCATTCCTTCGAAAGCATTGATTTACGCGGGGACTATGTTTGAAAAGATGTCCCACATGAATGAAATCGGTCTCGAAGTTCAAGGGGCCAAGGTGAATATGCCGAAGCTCATTGAGTGGAAAGGCACCGTCGTGAAGAAACTCACGAGCGGCGTCGCGCAGCTCCTGAAAGCGAACGGCTGTGAAGTCATCGCGGGCGATGCGAAGTTCACCGGTCCGAAAGCGCTGACCGTGAAGACGAGTGATGGCGAGATCAATCTCACCTTCAATCAATGCGTGATCGCGACGGGATCTCGTCCGACGGCGTTGCCAGGCTTCACCATTGATCAGGACAAGTACCTCGACAGCACGGGTGCGCTTGAACAGAGGTCGGTACCGAAGTCTCTGCTCTGCATCGGCGGTGGCTACATCGGTCTTGAGCTCGGAACTTTCTTCGCGAAGGTCGGAACCAAGGTCACGGTCGTCGAAGCGAGTCCAGGACTTCTGGGCGGCGTGGATCCGGATCTGACCAAAGTGGTCGCGAAGAACCTCACCAAGCGGGGAGTCGAGATCAAGCTTGCGACTCTGATAGACACCCACAAAGTTGAAAAGAACGGGGTTGCCGTGAAATTCAAGGACGGCACTTCCGGTATTTTCGAAAAGGTCCTCGTCACGATCGGACGCACTCCGAACTCTGATGGCATCGGTCTCGACAAAGCTGGCCTCAAACCCGATGCAAAGGGTTTCCTGACCGTCAATGCTCAGCGCCAAACGAGCGTCCCTCACCTGTACGCGATCGGCGACATCGCCGGTCAACCTCTTCTTGCCCACAAGGGTTCCAAAGAAGGCATGATCGCTGCCGAAGCCATCGCAGGGAACAAAGTCGCTTATGACGTACTCGGGATGCCGGCCGTGATTTTCACGGATCCTGAAATCGCGACTGTGGGACTCACTGAAGCTGAAGCGAAAGCCAAGGGACTTGAAGTGAAGATCGGAAACTTCCCCTTTGCCGCCAACGGTCGTGCACTTTCCATCGCGGAACCCGATGGTTTCGTCAAAATGATCGGAGATGCGAAGACGGGTCGACTCCTCGGAGTTCACATCGTGGGAGCAGAAGCTTCAAACCTGATCGCCGAAGCGACTCTCGCGATTGAGATGGGCGCGATGGTTGAAGACCTCGCTCTGACCGTGCACGCTCATCCAACACTTCCTGAAACTCTGATGGAAGCGGCCGAAGCGACTCTCGGTCACGCCATTCATATCTTTCAGAAGAAAGCTCCAGCGCCTTCGGCTCCGCAAGCTCGGGCCTGAGTTTCGACAGAAATTGCAGCAAGAATGAAAATGCAGTTCTGGAGTTTACGATCGGGGCCGGCGCGGACGGAAGTCAAAGGAGAGTCGGAAAACGATCCTTCACGACTGGTGACTTACGCGCAGACTTCGGAACTGCAGAAAAAGCTCGTCGAACTGCGTGCTTCGGACGAAATTCCGGATACCGTGCTTTTCGTCGAACACCTGCCGGTGATCACCCGGGGCCGTGGGCTCCAGTTCACGGGCGCGTTGAGGCCGCGACACATGCCGGTACCGGCGCAGCTTCCGGCGGGAATGGATTTTTCAGAATCCGAGCGGGGAGGGGATCTCACTTATCACGGTCCCGGACAGCTCGTGGTCTATCCGATTTTCAAACTCGACGGACAGTCTCCTCACTCTCCTCAGCATGACGTTGGCGCTTTTCTTCGCGGTCTCGAAAAGGTCCTGATCTCTGAGTTCGCCGCACTTGGACTTCACGCGGAGTCACGAGCGGAGGCGACGGGCGTCTGGGTCGGAGAACGCAAGCTCGTTTCCCTCGGAATCGCGATTCGCAAGTGGGTCACTTATCACGGCGCTGCGATCAACGTCGTGAATGACCTGGAGCCCTATCACCTGATTTCGCCCTGTGGTTTCGCTCCTGAGGTCATGACTCGTCTTGTGGATCTGCTGCCCGAGTTCGCCCTCCTGAAAAATACTTCGGACTGGCGAACGGAGCTTGAACGGCGTCTGGCCCTGCGATGGTTGGGACACGTGGGTGCGAGCGCAGCGTCGCCCGTCAAAGTCCGTTTGCTTTCAGACCTTCTTTCCTGAAAGATTGGTCCTGGACTTGCTCCTCATCCGTTGAAAATAAGAATTCGAGTTCGAAGTCGAATTCAAAATCAAAGGAGACGGAAATGGCTTTTCGCCTGTGGTCAGCGGAGTTCAGAAATGGAATGCGAATCCCGGTGGAGCGGACCGCTTTGGGCAGCTCATCCAATCCCCGTCTCGGTTGGGCGGAAGTGCCGCTCGAGACCCGTGAACTCGCGCTCCTCTGTGAAGATCCCGATGCCCCCTTTCCAAAATCTTTCGTTCATTGGATCGTTTACGGCATGGATCCGGACGTGAAATCAATTCCCTCCGCGATTCCAAAGGACAAGCACTTGAGCCTGCCCCTCGAATGCAAGCAGGGTCGCAACAGCATGGGCCTGGTCGGTTACACCGGACCCAACCCACCTTTCTGGCATCGCAGGGAACATCGATATATCTTCAGGCTTTTCGCGTTGCGGGAAACTCTGACACTAGCCGCTGGCGCGGGTCGCGGAGAATTTCTGGATGCAATTGAAGGGAACGTGGTTGCCGAAGCGCAGTTGACCGGAAAGTACAAGAAGACGCCGCCCCAAAAAGTCAGCGCCGCGATTTTCTGGACGGCCTTGGCCGGTGGAGCGGCCCTGGTGTTTGGAAGGATGACGTCGGAACGTCGTGGACAACGCCGGAATCATCCAGAGGAACGGTCAGACGAAATTTCACGGGCGGGCTGACGGAGTTTCGTGCAGGAATTTGTCTGAGCTCAGCGCTTGGCGCCCAGGCCGCCGAGCAGGCTGAGAAGTTCAGCACGGGTGGTCGGATCAGATCTGAAAGTGCCGAGCATTGAGCTCGTGATGGTGTAGCTGTTCTGTTTTTCCACTCCGCGCATCATCATGCAGAAGTGGGACGCCTCAATGATCACGGCCACACCGTGGGGATCCAGAACTTCCATCAGGGTTTTGGAAATCTGGGTGGTGAGTCTCTCCTGCACCTGGAGTCGGCGGGCGAACATGTTGACGACGCGGGGAATCTTGGAGAGTCCGATGATCTTCTTCTTCGGGATGTAGGCGACGTGTGCCTTTCCGGTGAAAGGAAGCAGGTGGTGTTCGCAGAGGGAATAAAGTTCGATGTCCCGGACGATCACGATCTCACTGGAGTCCGCCTTGAAGAGCGCCTTGCCCACAACCTGATCCACGCTCGTGTGGTAGCCGGACATCAGAAAACTCATCGCTTTGGCAGAGCGCCGAGGAGTGTCGCGCAGGCCCTCGCGGTGGATGTCCTCGCCCAAGGTCTCCAGAGTCGAGGCGATGTTTCGGGCTATGGTCGGATCCGCATCCGAATGCCGGTCTTTTGCCGAGACGGGGCCTGAAGTTGATCTGGAGGTGGGCCTGGATGCTTTGGAATCTGACTTGGACTTCATGATGGGCAGGGTATAACCCCGGCCTCGTCGAAAATAAACCTTAGAAGAGTGCTCCGAGCGGCCTTTGGAGCAGAACTTCGACAGAACGTGCGGGTTGCCCTGATTCTTGGGGTTTGGTACACCGAGGAAATGCAAAGTCGCGATACGCAGCCCCAGGCCCGCCCGAGTCCGATTCCGGGCGTTCATCACATCATTGCCATCTCCAGTGGCAAAGGGGGCGTGGGCAAGAGCACAGTGGCCGTGAACCTCGCGGCGGCACTGGCATTGGAGGGTCTGCAGGTCGGCCTGATGGATACGGACGTTTACGGACCCAATGTTCCCACCATGCTGGGTGTGACTGAACAGCCGACTCTCGAAAAGGATCCTGTTCGCGGTGAGCTTCTGATCCCACCAGTCTCCCGAGGGGTCAAAGTGATGTCGATGGGGTTTCTGGTGTCTCCGGACCAGGCCATGATCTGGCGCGGACCGCAATTGCACAGTGTGGTGAATCAGTTCTGTCATCAGGTGAAATGGGGAGTGTTGGATTTCCTGATCATTGACATGCCTCCGGGTACGGGCGACGTGCAACTCTCACTCGCGCAGGCCGTGCCGGTGCGAGCCGCGATTCTGGTGAGCACACCTCAGGAAGTATCCACCCAGGACGTTCGAAAAGCTCATCAGATGTTTGAAAAAGTGAAAATTCCAGTCATGGGTTTCGTGGAGAACATGAGCTACTTCAAATGCGATCAGTGCGAGAAGCAGCACTTTCTCTTCGGAGAAGGTGGCGGCAAACTTCTGGCTCGAAAATTCGGCAAGGAGCTGATGCTTCAGATCCCGATCGTACAGAAGATCCGCGAAGGCGGGGATGAAGGACGTCCAATCGTGATCCGTGAGCCCGGTTCAGAGAGCGCGAAACTCTTTCGCGAACTCGCGAGGCGCGTGATCGAACAAGCGGATGCGTTCGAGAAAGAGGGAATCGATCCCTCATCAATCGTGCAAATCGGAAGATTTGAATGAGGCGCATCCGCGTTCAGTGAGCGTTCCGGCTTTGAAGCTGATTTCATGGACGGAAAATTCTTGATGCTTTCACCGTGATTCGAGGAGTAATTTCCATTTTTCAATCATTTGACTTTCAGACGGTCTTCTTCACGCCGCCTTTCGTGAAGTGCGGGCCCGTGCTTTGCACCGACTGCTCCTCAGAAAGGGGTTTTAAAAATCCAAATGAAAACTACTCAATCCCGCGGTACCCGTTCCGTTTCAAAATCATCGAGTTCCACTCGCAAGCCTGCTGTGAGAAGCAAATCTCGCAAACCTGTCGCTCAGACAAAGAATCGCCGCGCGACGGGGGGTCGCAAAGCGACGCGCACCGCAGCCCGCACGACCGCTTCACGGAAGACTTCACGCGCCTCTTCCCGTAGCCCTGCCGCCATCCCTTCAGTGAAACAGCTCGGCAGGGATGTGAGCAGAGAAGTGGTGAATTCCATCAAGTCAGTGTTTCCCACTTCGCCCGTTTCCCAGACGTCGCCGAGCACACGTTCGGCGAGCGGCCACAAATCCAGTGCCTCACCGAAGTCGGCCCGGAAGTCCGTGGGCAATGTTCAAAAAGTTCGGGGAGCCGTCCGCTCCGCTCGCAATGCAGTGACCACTGGCGCAAACCAGGTGGCCCAACAAGTGAATAAAATGATGAACGGCGCCGGCACTTCGCAGCGTCGTCAGAAAGGGAGAACCACGGGGCACTCCACTCGCCCTGCCGCTCCGATTCGGACTCGGTCTCGCAAATCCGCCGCCACCCGTAGTGGGCCGGGGGCTCGTCCGTCGGTACGTCCCGTGATGGCTCGCTCTCTGAGAAACAGCTCGAACGCCGCATCCAGCCGCGCTCGCCGAACCGCCTGAAGGAAACCTCATGGCCAAGACTCAAAAGACTTCTCAGTCACGAAAATCAGGATCCAGTTCGCTGGCTCAGACTGCGCAGCGCCTGTGGAAGCAGGTCTTCGCCCAGGCATTGAAGCAGTACGGGAAGCGTGCTCAGGCAGAACGAATTGCAAACTGTGCAGTCACTCCTGATCAGGGGACGACAAGACCCTCCCGAGCCGCCACAAAAGTGACGCGTAGGAAGCGCGCGGCCTGAGGAGATGGAGTCGACACAGATGAAAAGGGGGCCTTCTCGATGAGAGGGCCCCTTCGAATTTTTAAGCGCAGACTTCTCAGTCTTCTTTACAGCGCAGACTTCTCAGTCTTCTTTGCCGATGGCTTCGACTGGGCAGGCTTCAAGGGCGGCTTGGCTCTTCTCTGCTTCTTCCGGAGTCGACGGCTGCTTGTAAACGAAAGAGTACCCGTGCTCGTCATTACGGGTGAAATTATCGGGCGCTTCCGTCCGGCAAGCGTCACAGTCAATACATTGATCATCCACGAAGAAGCGGCCTGGGACATTGTCCGGCCATTTTTTGCTTGAATCTGCCATAGGTGACTCTTTTTGACGGATTACCCTTTTAAAGTCAAGTGAGGAAAAACCTGAATCCTGAGATATGCTTGTAAGTATGGACTCAAGCCGGAGCAAATATAAGGTCATCATCAGCGACTGCCATCTATCGGCTGGAAAATTCTTTGAAGGCCAGCTGAATCCCCATGAGGACTTCTATTTCGACGACGAAATGGTTGAGTTCTTTGATCATTTTTCGAATGGGCGTTACGGAAATCATCCAGGACCCTCGGCCGGAACGACGGGTGAGCCTGTGGACGTGGAATTGATCATCAACGGGGACTATTTCGATTATCTGAATGTTCCTTATCAAGGCGAGTTTGAGGAAGCCATCACCGAAGAAATCGCACTGTACAAGACCGAAGCCATCATTGCCGGCCATCCTCAGGTGATGATGGCTCTGAGACGCTTTGCAGCCCTTCCGGGAAAGAAAATCACCTATCTGATCGGCAATCACGATGCTGATCTGTTCTTTGAAAAAGTGAGGGAACGGATCACCCGTGAGTGGGATCCGCAGGGGCAATACCCGAGCGAAAAAGTGAAGCTCATCGCTGATCAGGACCGCCTTCTTTACGAAGGCGGAGTCGAAGTCAGGCATGGCAATCAGTTTGAAGCGACGAACATCCTGAACTTCGAGCAGCCGCTTCTCACCAATTACCTTGAAAAGCCGGTTCTGAACATTCCCTGGGGCAGTTTCTATGTTCTTAAAATCATCAATCGGCTCAAGTGGGAGCGCGAATTCATCGACAAGGTCAGGCCCATCAAGGTTTTCGTCCTTTTCGGAATGATTCTGGATCCTTGGTTCACGATCCGTTTCGTCGCGCTTTCCTCATTCTATTTCATCAAGACGCGCTTCACTCGCAGCCCGAAGCGCCGTGCCAGCTGGAAAGTGACGATGGACATCCTTCGTCAGGAAACCAAGATGTTTCTGGATCTGGAAGAAGAAGCCCGAATGGTTCTTGATGAGCGTGAGGATCTGAAGACCGTCATTTTCGGCCACACCCATCGGCCGATGAACAAGATCTATCCGGATGGAAAGCAATACATCAACACCGGCACCTGGACCAAAATGATCAATCTCGACTGGAGAGGGCTGGGGCAGCAGTTTCGGCGAACCTTTGCACTCGTGCAGATTGAAGGCGACACGGCTCGGTGTGAATTGCGCCAGTGGGCAGGTGAGCACAGCCCGCACAAAGTCTACAATGGATAGCCCTTTTTGCCATGTCATCTCTGATTCGCTATGGTATTCGCATTCGACCAGGAGAGCTCTTGCGTGCTGCGCCTCAGTCTTCGAAACAAATTACTGACCGCATTTTCGATGCTGGTTCTGCCATTGGTGGTGCTGCTGCTGCTCGAGATTCATTCGAACTGGAACCGGCGCGAAAAAGATCTGATTGATGATCAATTGCAGACGGTTCAGACCTTGGGTATGCAGCTCGATGCGCTTTTTGACTCAGCGATCAGCGAGGGTTGGGCAGTGGCCAACGATCCATGGGTCAAGACGTTGCACGCGAAGGTCCTGGACATTCACCTGAAGCAGTTGGTCCTGTCCAATTCGCTTTTCGCAGCCGTGAATGTCTTTGATTCCGACGGCAACAATCGGGGATGGGGAAGCGCAGTCAGTCCAGCGCAGCCCCGGTCAAACATCGCCGACCAATCGCAGTTTCGGAAGGCGATGCAGACCAACCTTCCGGCGATTTCATCCGTTCGGCAGTTGCGGAGTTTTGCCAGTCCCGGGATCGCCGTAGCGGTACCCATCCGTGATTCGAGGGGAGCGCCGATCGGAGTGGTCAGTGTGGTCATCCTCTCCAGTCGTCTCACCGAGTCTTTTGGGCAGATCGCCCTGCATGAAGGACAGGCGATTTCGCTGATCGATACGGAGGGTAAACTGGCCTTGGATTCAAGGCTCAAGAATCTCACGGTGAAGGAAAGTGAGCTTTTTAAAAATCTTCCGGAGCTTCAGAGCGCGTTGGCTGGAACTTCCGTGGTGCTCAAGAGGGTTTTGAGTCCAATCGATCACCAGGAAAAAATCGGGGTTCTCGTCTCCACTCCGAAGTACCACTGGGTGGTTGGATCATCCATTTCCAGGAAGATCGTCTTCCGGGAATTGAGAGATGCGCTGCGTGGACAGATCGCCGCGGTTTTCGGCATGCTTCTCCTCAGTGCCGTGCTGGCCATTTACCTCGCCAGGCGTCTGGCTGCGCCGGTTCTCAAGCTCAAGAGTCATGCGGTTCTTCTCGGGCAGGGCACGGTGGACCAGCCCGTGACAATTCAGACCGGGGACGAATTTGAACTGCTCGCGGACTCCTTCAATGAAATGTCGCGCCAGATTCAGAGCCGGGAGCACGCTCTGAAGAAGAGTGAAGCTCAGTACCGTCGACTGGTCGAGACGGCTGAAGAAGGGATCTGGACCATTGATGAAAATCAGATCACGACTTTCGTCAATCCGAAGATGGCTCAGATGCTTGGATACGCGCAGGAGGAGATCCTCGGAAAAGGCGGGATGGCGTTCGCGAGTCCGACGGAAATACCGATGCATGACCGGCAGATTGAGTTGAGAAAGCAGGGGCTGCACACTCAATATGATCTGAAGTTCATCCGCAAGGATGGCACTCCACTCTGGACCATTCTTTCGGCCAGCCCGATCTACGATGAGCAGGGAAAGTACGCGGGCTCACTTGGAGTCATCACGGACATCACTGAACGAAAGAAGAACGAACAGGATCTGGCGAGACTGGCCGAAGAGAATGCACGGCTCTACGCGGAAGCGAAGAGAACCCTTGATCTGCGTGAGGAGTTTCTTTCGATCGCTTCACATGAACTCAAGACTCCGTTGACTCCGCTGAAGATCCAGCTTCAGCTCCTGAAGCGGCTCTCGGATCAGGATCTCCTCGCCACTTTTCCAAAAGACAAACTCGCTTTCATCGTCAGTTCCGGTGAGCATGAACTGGGCAGGCTGGTGCGTCTGGTGGAAGATCTTCTTGATGTTTCCCGCATTCAGTCCGGCCAGCTGCAGCTGAATCTCAAGACGGTCGACTTATCCAGCCTGCTTGCCGAACTGGCGGAAAGATTTCGTCCCCAGTTCGCGACAGCCAACTGCATCCTGAGTGTGACCCTTCAGTCCGATCTCAACGTGACTGCCGATGCTTTCAGACTCGAGCAGATCATCACCAATCTTTTCACGAATGCGATCAAGTATGGAGCGGGAAAACCGGTATCCATCGACCTGCGTCTGGAAAAGAATCAGGTCGTGTTTGAGTTGCGCGATGAGGGCATCGGAATCGCCGAAAAAGATCATGCCCGGATCTTCAGTCGTTTTGAACGCGCGGTGTCGGGTAGAAATTTCGGAGGCCTGGGCCTGGGTCTTTATATCACGCAGCAGTTGGTCACTGCTCACCACGGGAAAATTCAGGTGAAGAGTCAGCTGGGAGCGGGCGCCCTGTTCCGGATCGACCTGCCGGCGGCGTGAGAGTTTTGACGGTAGGTGCATTTGAAATGAAATTCAGAATCATTCATACGGCTTTTGAACAGAATTCCGCGGGATTTATTTACTAATCTTATGAATTGGATACGATCAATAGATTGAGCGATCTCAAGGAGTGAGAGATGGAACGAATTTTACTGGTCGAAGACTCCGTCGAATTCCAATTGCTGGTGAAAAAGTCTTTGGGTCCGATGTTTGATATCTCGAATGCCGGCGGAATCTCTGATGCCACCGATCAGCTGTCCCGCAATGATTTTGATTTGATTCTGCTGGACGTGACTTTGCCGGACGGAAATGGCTTTCAGTTCTGTTCTCTTCTGAAGACGATGGAAAGAACCAGTGACGTTCCCGTCATCATGTTGACGGGAAAGGATGCTTCCTCGGACAAAGTCATGGGGTTTTCTCTGGGTGCGGACGATTACATCGTGAAGCCTTTCGATCCCTTTGAGCTCAAGGCTCGGGTCGAAGCTCGACTCAGTCATTTCAAGAGGCAGAAGGAAAAGACTCAGATCCTGACCCGGGGATTGCTGCAGTTGAATTTCACTGACCAGAAGGCATTCGTTCTGAACACTGCAAAGACCGCGGACAGGATCCCTGCTCGGGCTGAAAAGAAGGATCTGAATCTGACACCGATCGAATTCAAGCTGCTCTCCTGTTTCATGCGCCACGAGAACGTGGTTCTGACTCGGCTGCAGCTGCTTGAAGCCGTGCTGGGCGATCAGGTGCATGTGCTGGAACGCACGATTGACAAGCATATCTGTTCGCTGCGCGAGAAGCTTTCACCGGATTCAAATTACATTCGAACCGTCTTCAGAACGGGCTACCGGTTCTCGCTCAAGGCCGACTGAGGGGCACTCAGATGTTCGGGGGCCACTGGCTTGCACAGGTACTCGTACATCCCCTGAGCCAGGCATTTGGCTTCACATTTCGTCGGGCCATCAGACGCGGCACTCACAGCTGAGATTGGCCCGCTTGACCCTGCTTTCCGCAAGCAGCGCCTGCAACCGGGCATTGTCTGCGGCCAAGGCGCGAAAAAGGTCTTCACTTTCTTCAGCCCGCTGTTCAGAGTCCAGCCGGCGATCAAGATTCGTCATTGAGTGAGATGCGAAGGCACCGAGCAGCACCGTTCCGAAAAGGCTGCTGAGAAAAAGCGGAGTTTCGAGAGAGTGAAAGGTCTGATGAGTTCCTCGTGCATTCACTGGCCTTCCGTGTAGGTTGGGAATGGCGAGCGGATAAAGACAGAATAATTGCCCACCCGGGGATGCAGGAGCGCAAAGTTTGACTCAAATCGTGAAACTTCCAGATTCAGCGAACTGCATCATCGAGACGGCATGTCTTGAAACTCTCCGAAAGCTTGAATCGCCGGACGATCCCAATGTCCTGTTTGAACTCGTCGGGGTTTTCCTTCAGAGTTCGGAAGCCAGACTCAGTCGCCTCGTCGGGAATCTGGCGGGCAGTGATTTTCATCAGATTGGCGAGGAAGCGCACAGTCTCAAAGCGACGTGTGCCACTTTGGGAGCAGTGGCCCTGAGTGAACTCTGCAAGGCGCTCGAAGAGGCGGCAATCAGGAAAGATCTGGCTGAGACGACTCGATTGGTGGGAGTGATTGAGCTTCAGTACAGGGTGGCGAAGAGTGAGCTGCAGCGGCGCGTGCTTCCTGACTGAATCGTCCGGCAGTTTCCTGGCGGAGCCGACGCTTTCTGCCGTGTTCGTTCAAGGCGCCCGTGAGGGGCTCAGCTTTTCCGCTGAGATGGCGATGAGTCTACTGCATGACTCCTTCACCAAAAACCGCAGGCACCGCCCAAAAGAAGACAGCCATTCTGAAGTCATTTCTGACGGACGCAAGCCTGCTGTGCGCGCAGGGCCAGGAGTGCGTTTCCCAGCTCATGGAACAGGCCAAACAGAAGCGGGTGAGTCCCGCGCAGATTCATGCACTCCATCAGGCGGTGCATACCATCAAGGGTACCGCCAGCATGGTGGAGGGAGGCGACGCCATCGTGCGCGCGCTTCATGCTCTGGAGTCCAGACTTTCCAGTGAATCCATCACGGAATCGGCTGAACGATTTGACTGGCTGACTCTGGCGCGGACTTCACTTTCTGAAACTCAGCTCGAGATTTCTCGACTTCAACGCAAGGAAAAATTTGCGCCGCTCATTCCGATGGGACCCACCGATGGAGCTTCACAAGCCGCGTGGGAGCAACGGCTGGGGCAGATGCTGGATGTTCAGGTGGATCCGTCCCTGACCGGTCCCAAGGGGATCTGTGCAATCGTCATCTACGAGGGTCAAAGTCGGCTTTACTGGTTCGCTTTGAGTGCTTTGAACCGCGTGTGGCAGGCCGAAGAAATCGCGCAGCAGGAAGCGCTGTGCGTTCGAGGCTGCTGGGTACCGATCATCGGCGAGCAGGTGGAGATCCGGTTTGGTTTCGGACTCAAGGCAAAAGCGGGACAGATCGTGGTGGTTGTGCAGGATGTCGTTGCCATCGACAGCTGGGAGCGCGCACGTAGCTGCGGCGCGGTAGACGGTGTCGAAGTTTTTTTAAATCCTCTCGAAATTTCGCGGGCTTCCTGAGATTCCGAGTACCCCTCCCGCGGGTTTTGACATACGATCAGTCAAACGTATGCGAACGCAAAAAATCATCTCGTCGTCGGTGTTTCAAAAGTACCTCATGGCCGCCAGTGGATTGGGTCTGGTGGGGTTTGTCATCACCCATCTTCTGGGTAATCTTCTTCTGTACCGCTCTGAGGGAACGGCTTTCAACAATTATGCACATGGCCTCGAGGGGCTCGGCGGTCTGCTCTATGCAGCTGAATTTGGGCTTCTGGGAATCGCCATCCTGCATGTCATCGTGGCCCTCACGCTGACTCTCAAGAAACGTCGAGCGAGGTCGACGGGCTACTCCTCCGTGCTCCGGTCCAAAGGCGGGAAGAGCAAATCCAACCTTTCGTCGCGGTACATGGCGGTCTCTGGATCGATTCTGCTGATCTTCATCGTTCTGCACGTGATCCATTTCAAATACGGCCCCGGCATCGCTGAAGGCTACTCGGTGGACATCAAGGGTGAAACGGCTCGGGACCTCCATCGTTACGTGGTCGAAGAATTTCAAAAGCCACTTTATGTCGGTCTCTATGCGGGAGTGATGGTGTTTCTGGGTTTTCATCTCAGGCACGGTTTCTGGAGCGCCTTTCAATCGCTGGGAACCAATTCTCCCAAATATTCGAAGCCGATCTACGCATTGGGAGTGGCGCTCGCACTCCTGCTTTCCACAGGCTTTCTCTGCATCCCCCTCTGGATCTACTTTGGAGCATCACGATGAGTAACATCAAACTGGATTCGAACGTTCCTGCCGGCCCGAATTCTGAAAAATGGTCGAAATTCAAAGACGACATGAAGCTTGTCAATCCGGCCAATCGTCGCAAGCACACGGTGATCGTCGTGGGTACCGGACTCGCCGGCGCTTCCGCTTCCGCCGCACTCGCGGAGATGGGTTACCGGGTCAAGACCTTCACCATCCATGATACGCCAAGACGCGCGCACAGCATTGCCGCGCAAGGGGGCATCAACGCCACAAAAAACTACATGAACGATGGCGACAGCGTTCATCGCCTCTTCTACGATACGGTCAAAGGGGGCGATTACCGCTCTCGTGAGGCCAACGTGCATCGCCTGGCTGAAGTCAGCACCTCGATCATTGATCAATGCGTCGCCCAAGGCGTGCCTTTCGCCCGCGAATACAGTGGTGAACTGGCCAATCGTTCCTTCGGCGGCACTCAGGTGTCCCGCACTTTCTACGCTCGTGGACAGACCGGGCAGCAACTTCTACTGGGTGCTTACCAGTCCATGATGCGGCAGGTTGATGAGAAGGCCGTGGAGCTGCTCACTCGTCGTGAGATGCTCGACCTGGTCATGATCAATGGCAAGGCGCGCGGAATCATCACGCGCAACCTGGTCACGGGCGAGACCGAACGTCACGTCGCCGATGCAGTCGTGCTGGCCACGGGCGGCTATAGCCGCGTTTACTTTCTTTCAACCAATGCCTTCAATTCAAATGCGACTGCCGCCTGGAGATGCCACAAGCGCGGGGCGCTGTTCGCGAATCCCTGCTTCACGCAGATTCATCCGACCTGCATCCCGGTGTCGGGCGACAATCAGTCGAAACTCACCCTGATGAGTGAGAGTCTCCGCAATGACGGCCGAGTCTGGGTTCCGAAGAAGAAAGAGGATGTGAAAAAGAATCCGAACGACATCGCTGAAGAAGACCGGGATTATTACCTTGAAAGAAAATACCCAAGCTTCGGAAATCTGGTCCCTCGTGACGTGGCCTCCAGAAACTCCAAGGAAGTCTGCGATGAGGGCAGGGGAGTGGGCGAGTCGGGGCTTGCCGTCTATCTGGATTTTCGCGATTCCATCCAGCGTCTTGGCGAAAGCTCGATCCGTGAAAAGTACGGCAATCTCTTTCACATGTACGAAGAGATCACCGCTGAAAATCCCTATCAGGTGCCGATGCGCATCTATCCCGCCATTCATTACACGATGGGGGGGCTGTGGGTGGACTACAATCTCATGAGCAACCTGCCGGGGCTTTTTGTTCTTGGCGAAGCCAATTTCTCCGATCATGGAGCGAACCGACTGGGAGCAAGCGCTCTCATGCAGGGACTTGCTGACGGTTATTTCGTTTTGCCCAACACTCTGAGTGATTATCTGGCGAAGACCACTTTCACGAAAGCCAGCACTGAAAATCCGGAGTTCAAGGCGGCCGAGGATCAGGTCAGGGCCGATGTGAAAAGTCTGATCGAAGCTGGCAAAAAAGGAACGAAGACCGTGATGGAGTTCTACCGGGAACTCGGACTCACGATGTGGGACCACGTCGGCATGGCTCGCTCGGAAGAGGGTCTCAAGACCGCGATCTCAAAAATCCAGAATCTTCGCAGGGAATTCCACAACGGCTATAAGCTGGTCGTTCAGGACGAAGGCTTCAACAAGAACCTCGAAGTCGCCGGACGTGTGGCCGACTTCATGGAACTCGGTGAACTGATGGCCAAGGATGCTCTCAGTCGCCGCGAATCCTGTGGCGGCCATTTCCGTGTGGAGAGTCAGACGGAAGACGGCGAAGCCAAGCGAGATGACGAAAATTTCGCTTACGTCGCGGCCTGGGAATACAAGGGCTCTGTCACGGATGCGGTTCTCCACAAGGAACCCCTGGTATTCGAAGACGTTCATCCGTCCCAAAGAAGTTACAAGTAAGGAGATCGACGATGTCAAACACCCCAGCGAATCCCTCAGCAAAGTCCGACCCTGCCAAGCTTGCAAAGCTCATGACCCTCAATCTGCGCGTCTGGCGCCAGAAAAGCCCAAAAGAGGCCGGCAAGTTCGCGGCTTACACTCTCAAGGGCGTCTCTCCGAACATGTCGTTTCTCGAAATGCTCGATCTTCTCAATGAAGGGTTACATCATTCCGGTGATGCTCCAGTCGAGTTTGACAGCGATTGCCGCGAAGGGATCTGTGGGTCCTGCAGCTGCATGATCAACGGTCAGGCTCATGGTCCGGAGCTTGGAACGGCAACCTGTCAGCTCTACATGCGCAAGTTCAAAGACGGCGACACCATCGTGATCGAGCCTTGGAGAGCCACTGCATTTCCGCTGGTTCGAGATCTCGTGGTGGACCGCAGTGCGCTGGACCGGATCATCTCTGCAGGGGGTTACACTTCAGTCAAAGTGGGCCCTCATGCTGAGCCAAATTCGATGCTCGTGTCCAAAGACAATGCGGAGAAGGCGATGGACGCCGCCGCTTGCATCGGTTGCGGAGCTTGCGTGGCCGCCTGTCCAAACGGATCTGCCTCACTCTTCACTGCCGCGAAGATCACCCATCTTTCGCTCTTGCCCCAGGGCAAAGTGGAGTCGCATCGCCGCTCTTACCGAATGGTCACCCAGATGGATGAAGAGGGCTTTGGCCACTGCACGAATATCGGTGAGTGTCAGTCTGCCTGTCCCAAGGACATTTCCATCGATACCATCGCGACCATGCGTCGTGAATACATGAAGGCCATTGTCAAAAGCTGAGAATCGAGACTTGAAACGAGTCTTGTAAAATGGAACAAATCTTGTAAAGGAGGGGCCGTGGCCAAACTCGACAAGATCGCCAAGAAGTTGCATTTGAATGAGACCCAGCGTCACGTCTTTCTCTGTTGCGACGAAAATCGCACCAAGTGTTGCAAGTACTCCGAGAGCAAAGAAGCCTGGAAGTACCTCAAGACGCGTCTGAAGGAAGTCGAAGGGGATCTTCCTGAAGAGGAGCGCGTCGTGATCCAGCGGACTCGTTCGACCTGCCTGGAGGTCTGCACTCAGGGCCCGATCATCGTCGTCTATCCCGAGGGCGTCTGGTACCACTCGTGTCATCCCAAGGTTCTCGAACGCGTCATTCAAGAACACCTTCTGGGCGGTCAGATCGTTGCAGAATACGCTTTCGCCGGTCCGTCCGAGCTTTCCGCCTGACAGGACGCCAGGCAAGTGGCAAGCCGAGGCGATTCAGCCCGCTTTGCTCTCGCCGACCACTTCTGAACTGCAGATGATCTCGTCTTTCGCCGTCTGACTGCAGAATTGATCGATATGATGCAGGAGGCGCTCAATATCGACCGGCTTTCGAAGCACCTTGTTCGCGTTTCCGGGCATTTTGCTTGGAGAGGCCGCTGTCACCACGATCACCGGGATGGCCGCGATGATGTCGGAACTTCTTCTCATTTCCAGAAACTCCCAGCCATTCATTTCCGGCATCATCAGATCGAGCAGAATCATGCATGGAGTGTCATCGTCTTTTCTCGCTCTCAAGTAGTCGAGCGCTTCTTTACCATTGCGCGCGGTCACCGCCAGGTAACCCTCGGACTCGACAATCATGCGCATGGCATCTCGAATGGCGTCGTCGTCTTCCACAATCATGACGGTCTGATAAAAGCTCATCTCTGCACTTGCTTCAATATTTGAGCCGGAATTGTCAGAAACAAGACGTTCAGTCGGTCGATGGGGCGAGTACGGGGATGGGATACTGATTTGTAAGTGGGCAATTTTTGCTCCTGGGCGCTCTCGGACGATGAAGTGCGGCTTTTGAATTGCTGCAACCCAGCGAGTCCCTTACCATTGAAGGAAGCGCTCACCGAGAAGGTAAGCGCACGTTTTGCTTTGAGTGACAGGATATCGTTTCGCTATGATGGATCATGAAAGGACTCTGAAGAAAGGCCCTGTGAATGGCAATCCACGGCCCGGATATGTCCTCTTTTTCTTTTCGGTTTTTTTGAGTCTGCCTGTCAGCGCACAGGTTTCTGGCCCAGACGAAGGCGTGATGCTCAAAGCAGTTGAAACAGCCCAAAAATGGTCAAGCGCTGCTGTCGATGTTCAGCCGGATATCACTCGCTGCAGTGAAGATCGGCTGGTTCAAACAGCTCTCAAGCCCACGAAGCTTGAATGCAACTGTGAACGTCCGGCGGGAGAAAGCGCGGGTACCGAAGCAGGCGTAAATCCCTCCAGACTTCTGTTGATTCGTGAGTTCAAATCGGTCGATGCTCTTCCCAGTGGTCTGAGGAAACTCGCTGAAGCGGGAAGAATCATGCCTGGTCTGCCGATCAAAGTTGTCATCCGGGAAACCAATGATCTGATGATCACGCCCGTCGGCCTCTTGGCTTTCGTGGTGGAACCCAAAACCCAGGATCATACTCAGAAAAGTTTTGATGACGGCTATACTCATGCCCTGGATATCGAAGTGAGCAAGACCAGTGCAAAAGGGATCACCTATACCCTTCATTTAGGCTCGGCTCTCTACACGATGGCAGATGGCCGTCCCTCTTACAATGACGGCGAAGGGCATGAAACCATCCCGATTTTCTTCACCGAGCAGAATGTCCTTTCTTTTCTGGCGGACAATGAGAAAAGCGCTTTAAACAGCGGTAAAAAGGATGCCCTTCTCTGGAAGGCCGGGGCGGGGATCCAAATTCTGAACAGCGACCACATCAATGCCTGGGCGGCAAGTGGACAGCAGCAGACCTATCACAAACTGGCCAAGAATGTGCCTGGCATCCACCAGTACATTTATGACCAGGATGGGATGGGGATCCGTGAATCTGCCTTTCTTGATCTGGCAGTCGGTCTCACGCACCAGATCGGTCAGAAGGGAAACTGCCAGTTCCGCGTGACAGGAACGGTGGAACCGAAGATTTTCTCGACTCTCGCGAATTCCGATATCGCCACGCGAGTATCGCTCGACGCTTACAAGGTAAAACCGAAAAATACTCTCAGCATGAAACTTGGCGCCGACACGGTCGTTCATCCAGAAGGTGTGGAGTTCGCGCCGATGGTCGTTCTCGGGTACGAGCGTAAACGCTGGGGAATCAGCACATCAGTTCGGTTTCCCACCGGGACGCTTCAGAACAACGTGAATTACAACTGGACTCCCCATCCGGAAAATACGCTGGCAATCTACACATTCATCGGTTCCGGAAAAAAATCAGGCGGAAAGAAATAAATGAAATACCTCTCCTTTAACTGCCTCTCCGTCAACTCCCTCAATCTCATCTTTTCGGTCGTCGTTAGCCTCACCGTGGCGGCGCTTTTTCTGGAACCCCTCGAAGCTGTTGCCTCGGTCGGCTGGAGAGTCGATTGCGCAAATTTCTGCAATTTTTCAGAATTTCAGCACAATTGTCAGGGAGTTTACTGGGATTACGGGAACGGAAATGACGATCGGGGTTATTCGGGCTGGGACAGCGCCTATGGGGCATGCAAAGAAACCCAGACCTACACCGGCACGACTCACATCATTTACCTGAGCCAGATCCAGTGCGGATGCCCGAGCACGAGTGCAACCCCTCCTGCAAATGTCACAGCAGCCTTGACCGCTACGACTCGTGCCGAACTGGAGTTGCTCCGCGCTCAGGTACGGGCTTATACGCCCTGTGCACCGGATCCTGCGCGGACAGTCGCAGATCCTTTCGCGCCCTTCAAATTTGACGAAGTCAAATCCTGTCAGGTTCTGAGAAAGACCCGGCAGCGCGGAGCCTTCATTCAGATTGAACACTGCTCACCAGGACTTCAGACGGGAGATACGGAGTGTACTTATCATGGGGATCAGCTCGCCAATACCCCGATGACGTGCCTTTTCGGAGAAACTGACCGCTGCACAGACATCAGAGATTCTCAGGACCCAGTGACCGGTGCGTGGTACCGCAATCCTTATCAGCGCCGTCACCCAGAGACTGCGACGGGTCAACCGATTTTCAGCCGGGATGCCCTTCTCGGAATCGAAGCCTACGTGCTCAAATACCGGGACAAACCCGCATTTTTGAGATGGTTGACGTTCATGCGAAACAATCCTCGGGTTCAGCCAGGAAATTTCTTCAGCCACTGTCCGGCCCGACTCACGATTCCAAAGCCACCCCAGGTTTCCCAAGCCAACTGGGACGCCGTCATTCCGGATCAGAGATGCGCTCTGATTCCGTCTGCCATGGGAGATCTCTATCTGCTTGCCCGAGAAATCGGGATCACCGATGCGGAGATCAATACGATTGGTTCAGACCTGCTGGGACAGATGACTCTGGGTGCAAATCTCGTGGACCAGACCGCCTACCTCTCTGCCTTGAATGTTCCCACGCACGGAACCGGCGCCTATGAGGCAGGGGATCTGATGGATGAGATTGGAATACGCACTCAGTTTTCGGGAGGGGCGGGTTCGGTCATGACTTCGGCTGCTCAGATGATCAATGACAGGGGTGGTCGCATCAATCCGGGTTACCACTTCATCGCAAACCAGGCGCAGGCAACCGAGTATGGTGCCTACCTCATCAAAAAGTACTGCAAGGCTCCTCGTCCGAACTGGGGCATGTGGTTTTTGAATGGGTGGAACTGGGATAACAATCCAACGAATTACTGGTCCGCCGGGAAATCGCATCTTTATACGAATTATCAGTTTTCAGGAGGCTTGACTCCCTATGGAGAAGTTCCCCTGGTCACAGGTCATGATTGTCTGACCTGGCTGGATATGTACCTCGGCAACGGAGATCTCAAGGAACTCTATTGTCCTTCCGGTCAGACGCTCGTCAACGGTGCATGCCGGGTGCAGGCATTCACCGCGCCCGTGCTGGGCTGGATACCAGGCAGTGATTACAAGATCAGAAAGTCCGATGCGAAAATCACCTACCTTGCACAGAATTGGCGGGAGTGTCCGTACGGTGGGATTCGTGAGCCGAATGCCTGGCCCTGGCTCTGCTCCCTTCCGAGCGGTCTGACTCCTGCGCAGCTCCAAGCCAATGTCAATTACTGGGTCGATCCAACGCCTGAGTGGGCTGGGATTTATTATGCGAATATCAATGGCGGCTGCCCTTACGGAGGCAATGGCCACCCGAACTGCCAATTGATTGGATACCCCCGTCCGACACTCTTCCCGAATGTCCGTTACTGGGTGGATCCGAATCCGTCCTGGGCCGGAGTCTATTACCGGCAGATCAGTGGAGCATGTCCTTACGGTGGGTCCGTTTCGGGAACCGGGAACTGTCAGCTGATGAGTCTGAGCGGACTGGATTCTTCGAAAGCCTACTTCACACGAAGTTCGCCTGGCGCACAGGGAGTTTACACAAATCCGGAAACAACTCCGGAAAGGATCGTCAAATGGATGCCCAGTCACTGGAAAGAGATTCTATTTAACAACGGGCGAGCAGCGCTCCCACCGAAGTCTGACCCTGGATCGGCGCCAGTATCGGGAAAGGCTGACCTGCTTGAATCGACAAAATTGAAGGTCAGAATTGAGCTTCCAAAAGCGATCTCAGGAAAAATTATTCGACGGCCGAAATCGAAGTCGAAGTCGGATTCGATGTCGGATTTGGACACCGGATCGGGCTTACAGATGAAAAAAGCGGATAAGAGGTCAGTGAGATGAAAAATAGACTGTTCAATACTTTTATACTTGGAGTGATGAGCACTCAGCTCATCCTGCTGCCTGTGCCGCGATCAATTCTGGCGGCTGATCCCGAGGGTGCCAGTGCAAGCACGGATGCAGCGGAAAGTTCGCAGTTCACTGAAGCCGAAATCGCGGAAAGCGGCGCTGCTGGCGACAAGGACAAGAAAGGCTTTCGACTCTGGCCCTTCAGAAAAAAGGCCCAAGACAAGAGCGCTTTTGAGTCGCGAAAATGCGGCAACTTCAAGATCGAAGCTGATTTGTCTGAAAGCGGCGACCCTCTCGTCTGTCGTACGGATGATGGGATGGGAACCCGGCGCTACAAAACGAAGCACGCCCAGGTCCAGCTGCACGTTCCGCAGGCCATGATCGATATCTCCAGGGACAGCTCTGAAATCATTGATCGGGTACTCTTGGACACTCTGCAGAGCAAAGTCGATGATCGTTTCAAGAAAACATTTGGCTGGGTCGACAGTCTCGAAGATAAGGCCCAAGCCGCGGACCTTCGTAAAGCATTCACCGCGTTGAAGGAAAAGATCCTCGATCAGAAAGAGTCCGAACCTAAACATCAGATTCGCAAATGGTTGGCTCTTTATCCGGAGCTCGAAGAGGAGATGACTCGGGAACATCCTGAGTTTGCTCCGTTGATCTGTCGCTATGAAGTGTGGAAACACCGTGAAAGTTTTCTGAAGAGCGTAGGGATGGCAGCGGGAGCCTTGGGCGGCATCGGTGTTCTGCTTGCAGGACCGCTCGCCTGGTACCTTTGGGTTCCGGCACTTCCGAAAATCCTGCTGGCGGCTGGAGCGCTCAAATTAGGTTCTGGCGCACTGAAGGTTCAAGGCGCTGTTGCCGGCTGGGACAAAGTCAAAGCGGCGACGTTGGCGAACAAGATGCTGAAGCTCTATGACGAAACTCAGGACTACATCAATGAACTCAGAAAAAATCCGAATGCGGAGAACCTCGCATTGATCAAATCTCTGCAGTCACAGCTCCCTTCGGAACAGGAACTGACCCATCTCAAAGAAGTGAAAAGAGGCAAGAAGCGAACTTTTCTGGCCGTGGGTTCCGGACTCTGGACCTCGAGCTTCGGCCTTGCCGCCGTTTACGGTGGACTCAAGGCCATGAAACTTTTTTCTGACTTCAAGACGGACGCTCCGGCCCAGGTGACCAATCCCGTCGGCACCGGCGGCGTAGGGCCTGGCGGTGTCGGCACCGGGGACGGTGGACCTCCGCCGGGCGGGTTCGGTGGCGATGACGGCGGCTGATTTCAGAAATTCAATTCAAAAGTAAAAAGGCCAGAGATGCTCACGCGTTTCTGGCCTTATCATTTCAGTTCATCACCAGTACTGAGTCTTCATTGCGGCAAAGTCGGCCTGATGTAGAAACTGTTTCCATAGATGAACGGCGACTTTCCGGATGGAGGCTGTGCTGCGGATGGCATCATGCAGTTCGCGCCGTCAAAGCTGCCCTTCGGACAGCACTGTGGGTTGCCATTTCCGCACGAGTTGAGGGGTGCCTGCACCGGGACATAATAGTATTGATTCTGATGAATGAAAGCTTGCTGAGCACCCGGCGGTGATCCCACATAGCAGTTCGCGCCGTCAAAGTTTCCGGTCGGGCATTGGCGGTTGATCGGCCGGTAGTAGAACCGGTTCTGATAGATGAAGGGTGAAGCGCCGGTAGGCGGTGCACTCACGTGACAGTTTGCTCCATCAAAAGTGCCGAGTGAACATCTCTTCAGGAGAGGCTGGTAGTAAAACCGGTTCTGATACAGAAATGGATTGGCTCCAGGAGGCGGACTTTCGACGTAGCAATTTGAGCCGTCATAGGTCCCGATCGGACAGACTTCACGGAGTGAGGAGACTCCACGCGTGACTCTGGCCCCCGGGCGACTCCAGATCGCCTGGATCGCGTCTTCCTGATCAAAGGCGCTGCGGTTGGCGCGGTACATGACGCCTGGCCACGCCACGTTCGGAAGAGTGGTACCGCGCTGACCCGGCATCTGAAGATACCCTTCGTTTCCAAAGGAGGCGATCCGGTCCGAAATGTAGCGAAGTGCTGAGTCGCGACGGGCTTTCGGGAGAAGTGAAAACCAGGTGATTTCATCGTAACCGAAGGGAAACCAATCCTGATTGGCGACCCCTGGCCTCTGGCTGATGCCGAAATTGTCAAACTCGGCGAGATAGGGCAGAGATGCCACGTACTCATCCCGCGGAGTGACTCCCGGTGTGACGCTGTGGTAGATCGTGTCGAGATAATTCTTCTCCACCGTGAATTGTTCGATGCGGGATCCGCGTTGTTTCGGCCGAATGGGCACTTCCTGAAAATCAAAGACGAGGCGTCGGTAACTGTCCGGCGGTGTGACGTAGCCCTGAGCATGACTGTTGATCCAGACGAAGTTTCTGCGCGCGTGTTGAGCGCCATACGCGCGGATCTTCTTGAACAGTCCCCAGACGTGCAGCATGCTTGGATCGCCCTCACTCATGAGCTGAATCTGTCCGGTGTGCAGGGACTCGGCTCCGGCATCGATGTAATTTCGGGCCCGGTAGTAGTACCACATCTTGCTTTCGATGCGGGTGAGGTCCGGAATCGCGTCCGTTGGGCCGCTCCAGTTGTGGTGAGCGGGAAAATCCGGAAAAGTCATCGCAAGAAAACTGAAATGCCTCTGCTCCACCGGGAGATCAAAAGCCTGAAAGACCCAGGCGGGCACGGTGATATTATTCACCGCGAGATTGATGTATTCGAATACTGCGCCCTCCACGACGATGTCAGGATCCATCGCATGGATTCGGCGTGCGGCGTCCGCCGCCTCGGCGAAGTGACGGGATTCAGTCGCATCATCCCAAGTGCTCCCCCACCAGCCAGCCCATCTGCCGATGTAAAGAGGTCGAATACGGGCGATCATCTGAATGTCGTCGGTGAGTTGAGTGGCCGGATAGTAAGGATCAAACACATTCAACCCCGCCATGGTGATGGACCGGGAGAGCGCCAACTTGAGATGCGCCATTGAGCCCGGCACCGCATTTCCCGGAAGAGAGTAACCCGTGAGCACGGTGTCCGTCAGTGTGGCAATCGATGCAGATGCCGATGCGGGACTTCGCGAAGGGGAGAGCGAAGCTCCATCGGAACTCGAGATCCCTTTTGCTTCACCAGGTGTCACGCCTCCCATGAGAAGGAGAAACCCGAGTGAAAAAGCCTGGAACGGCCTACGCGAAAGAAAAGGATGAATCGTTTTCAAACAGCCCCCGTGATCAGTCGTTCAGATTGATGCCTCAAGAGCTTAGCACTCTGCAAACGGCGCAGAAATGTGTCTTCAGTGACCTGCTTCTTCGTCGCGTTGACTCGTAAAAAACGACGCCGAGAAGGGGGGTGGGAATTGTGAGGTGGGTCCTCGTTGACTCACGAGGAGGACACCGTAGGCTTGAGTTGCTCAATCCAAAAGAAAAACGGGAGCATCTCATTGTCAGCCAAGAGTCAAAGTACCCATACGTGCTCCATCAAAAGATGAGTGCTGCTCGGATCAAAATGGTTTCAAGATGGGTCCACGTGATGCGAGGCATGTGCACGCCGAAAGCTCCGACATCGAGCTGGTACATGACGGCTATCCCTGTTCAGACGGGAGAATGGGACCTGCGGAGAGAGAATAAAGCCACGCGGATCTTGGACGAAATCTTTCAGGAGCTCTGCTCTCACCCAGGAGCAGAAAGAAAGCCTCAAGGCACGTCAAGAAACTCTCGATCCTTTTGAACTGAGAGAAGGAATCGAAGAGAAGCCTGAACTCTTCCGGGAAACCGTCAGAAGCGAGAAAGAACACGAAGAACCGACTGAGCTACTCAAGCTTGTAGCCTGAATTCCTGCTTCCCACTTTCGGTGTCGTTCAACAATACGGCAATAAGTCTTCGCATTTTTCGTTACATCTTTTCATCACATTTTCTCTGGCAATGGGATGCCGATCAGAGTGAGGCCCTGAGCTAGAATGCGGCGAGTGGCTTCGACGAGCATCAGACGCCCGCGCGTGAGTTCGGGCGAGCCCCCTGCGCTCTGTCCGAGGACGTGGCACTCGCGGTAGAAGGCACCGTAGGACTGGGTGACGTCGACGAGAAAATGCGCGAGCTGACTCGCTTTGGCCTGAGTGAGCGTGCGTTCCATGTGCAGCGGGAACTGTCCCAGCACTTTGACGAGCGCCAGTTCTTCCGGCGCTTTCAGAAGCGGAATCAGGCTTTCGTCGAAAGCGACGGCTGGGTAGCCCGCTTCGGCTGCTTTTCTCAGAATGCTGACACAACGAGTGTGAGCGTATTGAAGGTAAGGACCGGTTTCTCCCTCGAAGTCGACGACGCGTTCGACGTCGAACTCGACATCGCGCGCGGGATCGCCATGCAGATCGTGAAACACGACCGCCCCGAGTGCGACCGCTTCGGTGATCTGCTCGAGTTCAGAAGGGGAGTAAGTGGCACCCGTACCAGGCGCTGCCGCCGCCGCTCTTTCGGACATGAGGGTGGTGACTCGTTCTTTCGCAAGCGTCAGCACTTCGTCAAAAGTGACGAAGTTGCCTTTGCGGGTCGACATCTTCGCGTCTTTGAATCGGTAGAGTCCAGTCGGCACATGCTCGCATTTTGAGGCCCAGTCAAAACCCATCTTGCGAAGGACTGCAAAAACCTGCTGAAAATGGAGCTTTTGCTCGCCGCCCACGACATAGGTCATCCGGTCAAAATGGAACTGCTCGTGGCGGTAGATTGCCGCAGCGAGGTCACGAGTGGCGTAAATGGATCCGCCGTCGCTCTTCTCGACGATGCAGGGAGGCAGTTCTTTTCCGTCCGCATCGGTCACGGGCACGATCCAGGCTCCTTCACTCTGAATGAGCAGGTCCTTCTTGCGAAGCTCCGCCATGAGGGGAGCGAGCATCGCCTTGTAGTGACTCTCGCCCCAGACGTGATCGAATTTCACATTGAGCCTGGCGTAGAGCTTGTTGAATTCCTTCATCGAAATTTCGACGCACTTTTTCCAGAGCGCGATCATTTCAGGATCATCCTGCTCGAGTCTTCTGAATGCGGCGCGCGCTTCGTCTTCAAGCGCCGGATTGGTTTCGACTGCCGTGTGAAATTTCACGTAGATCCCGACCAGATCATTGATCGAGGGGTCAGCGGGGAGATCTGCGCCATACAACTTGAAAGCGACGGAGAGTTTTCCATACTGGGTTCCCCAGTCGCCGAGGTGGTTGATCGAAGTGACCTTGAAGCCACGGAAGCGGCCGACTCGGTCGAGAGCGGCACCGAGGCCGGTCGGCCGAAAGTGGTAGACCTGAAAGGGTTTGGCCACGTTCGGTGAACTGTACTCAATCACCCAGCTGCCGCGCGTGTTGGCAGCGAGCTTGCCGTAAGTGCCGTTGCCCGGACCGGCGAGGATATCGCCGAGCAGACCCTGCATGACCTCTTTCTGGGGAGCTAGAAAATTGACGTAGGGCCCTGTGGCAGAGACTTCGATGCCGGCAGGAAGTGCCTGCTTCGCGTGCAGGTCAGCAACCATCTGCGTGGCCACTTGCGCGGGAGCTTTTCGGAATTCTTTCGCGAGCTTGAAGCAGGGGAACGCGAAGTCGCCGAGCTTCGGGTCCTTGGGGACTTCCAGGTCCGCGGTATCAATGGGTTTTTCGAGAACCTGATTCAGGGCCTGAACGGCCAACTTTGCGAAACGTTCCATAGACATACCCTTATATTTAAAGGCTCCGGGCTTTCAATCTATTTCCTCAAGCTCCCCAGCATTGAGCCCGATAGGAGGGTGAGACGAGATTATAAATGAAACTTCAGGTGAACAAAAAGATCGTGATCCTTTCGGCCTCAGCAGTGGTTGCACTGACTGCGCTCGGTGCCGTCAGTGTCCGCATGATGGGGCACAAGGCGTCGTCGACCGCGCACGCGGCTCATTCTTCGAAACACGAAGGTCACGAAGCTTCCTCAGCAGGCGAGTCCGAATCAGAAGAAGCTGAAGTCGCTGAAGCGGTCGTTGAAGCTCACGACGCGTCTGAAGAAGAAGTTAAAGAAGAAGTCGCTGAGCAGATTCATGAAATTCACGGCAACCCTGCTTCGGAAAGTCATGCCAGTGAAAGCCATGTCATGAATGATGAGCAGTCTGAAGGCACTTCCGCACATCGAGTACCGGCTTCCGAAACACATGAGGCCGGTGAAGTCTCTGAGCATGCCCATGAACAGGCCACCGAACACTCCACTGAACACTCCACTGAACATTCCGAAGCGCATCAGGCTCCGGCTCCCGGAATTTTCGGTCGTTTCATGAACACCTACGGTCAGGCCTTCATCAGCATTCAGGCCAAGGTGAACGAACTCGAAAGAGCCGAAACTGAAAACGAACACCTTCGCCTTGAAAATGCTCACCTCCGCGTGCAGGCTGAGACTCTTCGCCTCGGCTGTAAAGTTCAGGACTCCAAAGCTCACGTCGAAAAAAGCGTCAAATCAGGCGGCATTGATTTTCAGCTGACCGATATCGATTACCAGCCCCCTTCACATCTTCTGCCCGAGCAGCTCTACACGCTTGGAGTCACTTACTTCAAGGCGCACGAAGATGAAAAAGCCGTCAAGATCTTCAATGTCCTGACGGAGATGCAGGGCAATGACTCCTACAAGACCGCCCAGACCTACCTCATGAGTGGAGTGGCCTGGTACCGCCTTGAGCACTTTCAGTGGGCCGATGCCTACTTCGAGCGCGCGCTCAAGACGAAGGCCAATCCGGAAAATCAGACCTATCATGCCCAGGCCCGCCTCTGGCGCGCGATGGTCGCACAAAAAGATCAAAAACGTGAGCTTGCTCAAGGCTTTCTGAAAGACCTGATTGAAAATCATCCCCATAGCACGGAAGCCGCTTGGGTGAATCCTAAGGAGGGTGGACGCGCGCCAGCGGCCTCAAAATCGGTACACAAGCCGGATTTGAAGTCGAAGCACAAGTCTGAAGCTCATGGGTCCCACTAAGCGCACTCCCGCTCCCATCATTTCAAACTCAGCACGGCTCGCGCTTTCGCTTGCTGCCTTCACTTCAGTGCTCTTTTCAGCGGTGAACGCACGAAATGGTTTCGCTTTTCCCGGCGAACCACCTCATGCGGCCCGCACGGTCTGCGCCGTTCTCGAGAAATTTGAAGGCGAAGTCCAGATCCTCAACTCAGATCGTTCTGAACTCATTGATACCCAGCCTGAAAGCACCGTCGCCTGCGGCAACTGGATCAGCGTCGGTCAGGGCTGGGCGATCATTCGACATGCTCAGGGCTACCGCTTTCATGCGGGCAATGAAACTTTCATTCAGATTCAGGATCTTCAGGCCGCGGACAATGCGGAACATGACCATCTGCTGCTTTTCAAGGGGCAGCTTTCGGCGTATGCTGGAAAAGGGATGGGGGAACTTCACGTGGCGTCTGCCAACGGACGGGCTCGCATCACGAACGGGACCGGCGTCCTGATCTTTGATTCAGAAAAGGTGGAAACTCAGTTGATCGCGCTGGATCAGCCGATCTCCCTCGAAAATCGATTCTTCGCCACGACGGCCACCTCCCGCATCACTCTGAGAGCGGGGGAGGCATCGGTACTCAAACTGTCTTCGGCGCGCCTGATTCCTTCCACTCCGAAGGCCTTGGCCATTTCAGCCCTGCGGAGCAAACTTCAGGAACTTCAGCTGGGTGAAAGTTTTCAGGACTCCGTCACCGCCGTCGCTCAGAAGAGAGCGGATCGCAAGCTCGCTTCCGAACTCAAGATCAAAACCCCTCACTTGGAAAAGCTTCAGGAAAAAACCGAGACCGTTCCGCAACCGGCACTCTCGAGTGCTTCCGGCTCCTCGGGCCTCGAACTGCAGCCTCCGGTCGTGGCCGAAATCGCGCCTGCATTTGAAGTCGGCGTCACTCCCGCTCCCGTGGTGGCACCCGCTCCTGGTTCACGCAGCCCCGCCAGTGCCGGGCTCCAGCGGCATCTGGCGAACAAGCTGCAGGGCGACGATTCGGACGCTTCTGAAGACGCCGAGATCACTTCAGTCAGTCACTCGCATGCAAACGCCGGCAAGGTGAAGGCTTCCAGAAAAATTCCGCGGAGCCGTTCTCAGATCAGGGTCCGATCAAGACGTTCCGCGAATCAGTCCGACAGTTCGGCCAAGCCAGGACGAACGAGCGGAGAGCCTGAGAAGGCTCATTTGTTACAGGAACTCGGAGAAATTCAGCCAGACTGAACTTTCGAGTCGTTTTGATCCCATGGAGGGCAGTCAGATGTTTTCTCATCTCAGTTTTCGCCGATTTTCGAGTCGATTTCCGGTGATGCTCCTGTGCATCACGGCGGCGACCGCAGCCCTGGTGCCTGTGCCTCGGCAAGCCGCCGCGGCGGACGGCACGAAGCTCGAATATTCCCTTGGTTTTTCCTTCAATCGAACTCAGTATGACGGAGGCAGTTTCAACTGGGAGCGCCGCTGGGGGACTTCCATCGGATACAACTTCAGTGATACATCTCAGCTGGAAGCGTCCATCCAGGACGTTTTCTCCCGCAACAAATTTGCGGGCTTCGAGGACGACACTTATCATGATCAAATCTACAGTGCAGACTGGGTGCAGGGACTCGTCGGCAAGGAATACCGCATCCAACCTTATGTCAAAGCCGGAATCGGTCAGCTCATTCGCAAGGCCAGCGCGACCAACAGCAATGGCATCACGAAGAGCTCTTCGATCGGCCAGCTCACGGGCGTGCTCGGCGCCGGTTTGCGCCTCTACATCACCCGGACTTTCGCGATCAAGGCCGAAGCCACGAGTTACCTCACGGGCGGGAGCATCGCGACTTACAAGAACAACCTCGCCGGCACGATCGGTGTCTCACTCAACTTTGACTGACCTGACCGGGCGGACCGGCTGGATCGGGAAGTCCCTCTCAGTCGCTGCCGTCTGCTTCACGCTTGCGAGTTTCACGGGCTGCAGCACTGCGCACTACCTGCTGCAGGCGGGCAAAGGACAGCTCGAGCTCGCCAATCGCTCGAAGCCGATTCCAGAGGTTCTGAAGGACGAAACCGTTTCTCCGCGAATCAGGCGACTGCTGGCGCAGATCCCGGATATCAAGAAATTCGGCGAAGGCCTGGGACTGAAGGCCACGAAAAATTACACGGACTTCGTCCAGCTCAAACGTCCGGCCGCAGTCTATGTGGTCAGCGCGTGTGCCCCGCTGAAATTTGAATCCAGGGAGTGGCGGTTCCCCATCGTGGGATCTTTTCCCTATCTGGGCTGGTTTGATCTTGCCAACGCGAAGAACTACGCCCAGACCCTGCGACAGGAAAATCTGGATGTCGACGTGCGCGGCGCCAGGGCCTATTCCACGCTGGGATGGTTTCGGGATTCCGTTCTTTCCAGCATGATCCCGGAGGGCGAAGAAGCCCTGGGCGAACTGGTGGACGTCGTGATTCATGAGTCCGTGCACGCGACTCTCTATGTGAACGGGCAGGCGTACTTCAATGAAAGTCTGGCGAGCTTCGTCGCTGAAAAGCTGGCGCCACAGTACCTCCAGGGCAAGGGCAGCGAGACTGCCGCCGAAGTGAAAGCCTATCTGGATGCGCAGGCGGATTTTCAGAAGCGTGAGCGGCTCTTTCACGACGCTTACCTGAAGCTCGCGGCGCTCTATGCGTCGGGCCGGGGAGATGCCGAAAAGTCTCGTGAAAAAGCGGTGATTCTGGAAGAGTTGAAGAAGCAGGTGGGAGCGACACGTGAGATCAACAATGCGACGTTGATTCAGTTCAAGACTTATGGTGGGGGAAGGGCAGAGTTCGATGCGCTCCTCAAGAGCTGTGGCTCCGACTGGCGCCGCTTCATGCAGGCGCTCAGTCGGATTCATCGGGAGTCATTTTCGAAGCCACAGCAGGAGGATCTTTCTCCTGTGATCCTGCCTCTGGCCCGTGAGGGTTGCCGGTAGAATCATTTTTTCAAAGGGTCACCAGGTCAGATCAGCAGATCGGATCACTTCGTGAAGTCGGTGTTGTCGATGCGGATCTGAAGAGCACCGCGGACCACGTGGGTGGAATACACTGTCTTAGAAGGACAAACCTGCGCGTAGGCTGCGGGTTTCAGCAGATCATAACAATTCGTTCCGTAGGCGTATTGATAAGAGCCATATGTGGCCTGGCAGTTCCAGTACATCTTGCAGTAGAAGTCATAGCGAGGTGCGGAGAGTCGAATTTTGAAGGCACCGTGGCCAGGGCTGACGCTTCCGCTGAAGTCAATGTCATCATGGGCGACGCCGTCACCGCAAGGGGCTTGGCCGGCGACCTGAAGTCTTTTGGTCGTGACCGTTTCAGTATCGTGCCAGTAGCCCGAAGTGTCCTGTACGGAAAGAGTGACATCGTAGGACGCGCAGCTGTAGGCGGTGGTGAAATTGGAACCGGAGATGGCAACCTGGCCACCGTCGGTCGCACTCACTCTTACGGAAAGCTGAGCGTCAGTGCTTGGAATGGTCGTTTCGTAGGAACCGGTTCCGCCGGTGATGGAAAAGGTCTTGCGAATGGCCGGAGGCAGATTGCTCACGGTAGGTCCAGTTCCTGAGCCGGGGCTGGAGCCGGAGTTGGTGTAACCTCCGGTGCCGGATACGTTCAGGGCCTTGTCATCTTTCACGGTGCCCGTGCTGGCTCCGCAGGCGGTCAGAGTGACCATGACGATCGATAATGATAAACCGACGACTTTCTTTTGATAAAACATAATGACTCCTCTGGTTGGCAGATCTTCATGATCTGCAGTTCTCTCTTGCAGCAGAGTATTGCAACGGTGGGGCCAGAGTGCCGCAGGTCTAAAAGTGAGCTGGAAGCGGGAAGTGGGGAGTTGTCTGATTTTTTGACTGACAGGTGTCCAGACTTTTTACACTTCTTCAGGCTGAAAAACAGGGAGTTTCATCGCGGCGACGAGTTTTCCTGAGATTTCATCAAGCAGTTGGTGTGCCACCGTGGACACACTCCTGCCTCGAGTTGAAACCCGAAATACACTCTCCCTGTGTAATGGTCCATGAACCCTGTCCAGAAGTTGAGCACCGGGTGGGCGTCTATTGTTCAATCCATCACAGGGTCAACCAGGACTCTGCCCCTGCAGAATCTGCCCAGTGAAGGTGCGCCCACACCTAGGCGAAATGGTCTGCGCAACTCTTCACAGTGTCAAAGGCCCATGCCTGGCTCGCATTGGAAGGGTGGGGATCAAATCCGCCAGCCCTACCGACTCCAGTTCGTTTTTGATGAAGTAACCCAGCACTCCTTTGAAATCACGCCCCCAGTGGACGAGTCTTGAGTAGGCAAGTTGATCCCAGAACTTGCCGAAGGGACGCCCTTTGATGGCTCCCGTCACGAGTGCTGCAACTCGTCCGGTGAGGGTCCTTAAAAATCTTTGGAGTCCCTCCCTGGTCGACGCCTGGACGAGGAGATGAAGGTGATTGCCGACATTCACGAAGCGGTGAAGTCGGACCTGGTTGGACTTTGCGGACTTGCGGACCAACGCTGCAATCATTTTCTCATGCCGGGGGTGGAGCATGGAGAAAAAACCCCGGGCTCGGCTCGCTCTCACCACGACGTGCATGGGAAGCTTCGGGTGAAAGGGTCTTGCGAGCTTGCGTTTGCCCGGGTGAAGGCCTCCGCCATGCTGGGTACTTTGCTTTTCGCGGGGCAAGAGGCTGAGCTGTCGGGGGCTTCGAGCTTTCATTTGTGAAAATATATTACCTCACCGGGACGGCAGGGGCAATGTCTTTTTAAACGTCGACATTCGCCTTATCGTCGTAAAAATGGGCTCATTCTAAAAGTGCAACAGAGGCGTGTGACTGGCGAAGGCTCTCGCGTTGCCATAAATCCACAGGTTAGTAGAGCCTGTTACTGAACTGAAAGACGCCAGTGGTCCGAAGGAACGGCCGGCGCCTGAACCAAGCTTCAAATACGAGATATCGGTCAGCGCCGATGTGGGCTCACCCTGCAGATTCTGCCCACTGAGACTCAGGGCTCGCAAACCGGCAAGGGGAGTGCATCTCCCTGCGCAGGCCTTGGCAGATTGGACAGCGCCACGGCCGGTTTCCGCATTCACTTCAGCTGCAGATTTGAGCAGGCAAAACTTTACCGTTCAGAATCCCGGCCTCCCGCCGAAAGGTTCTATGTAACCGACGCAATGTAAATCAGAAGCTTGGACAGGGAGACTCAGATGGCCGACACTCGTGATTCAGCATCAGAAGAAATGATCGAAAATGAAACCACCGCAGCCGATGCTTGCGGTACCGAGCCAGCCCTGTTTTCTCCCTCCTTCGGCACGGCCAAGGAAGTGGTTCAGAGATACACGCACTGCGTGATCTGCAACGGCAACCTGCACTTCAATCACCAGACGGACTTCAGCCGCAACCTGACTCAGGAGACTGCAAAATGTCCCGAGTGCGGAATCAAAGTTCGAAGCGTCATCCACAGGCTTCAATAAACCTTTTCAACGACTTCAGCCCTGTTTCCTGCCCGAACCAACCACACACACACATGCAACGACCGTCGACTTTGGCGCACTTGATTCCGGATTCCACACTCCGAGCGATCAAGTGCGTTTTTTTCATTTTTGTCAGCGCTACCGTTCAGCCTCCTTTACAAGGCGTTGGCAATCATCGATAGTACGGCCCAATGACCCCTTCCAGTTCACATCCCAAAAGCCGCGGCGCGTTGTCAGGTTCTCGCTATTCGAAGTATCTGAACCCCTGGTTGGGCTTTCTTTCCAATCGTTCCGTCGTGATGGCCAGACCTCAGTCAGGATCAGTTGCAAGGTCCAGCTCTCCAGAAGCTCCGCAGACCTCTGGCGGGAGCCTTGCCGGCGGAACGTTCGAGCCAAAACCGGTTGCCGCTGATCCCGTTTCCTCGGTAGGTGTTCCAGGGCTTGAAATCAAACGCCTCAGTTTCGTTTCAGAGAAGAGAAATCTCGAGACTCAGGCCCTGCTCGAAAGAATGATCGGAGCTCTCGGACTGTCTCTTCAGGGAGTCAGTCTCATTGAAACCGATGTCGAAGACTTCGCCTTTCGAAAGGTGAATGAATTCAATCCGAAGGTCGATCCTGCTCTGATCCAGATCGCGATCGTCTTTGGAAAGCCACGCAGCGGAATCTACCGCGCGGACGCACTCGAAGTCATGCCGACGCATTCGCTCGAAACCATACTCACTTCTCCTGCGGCAAAAAAAGAAGCTTGGGCTGACCTTCAGCAGGTGGCGAAACTCCTGGGCCTGACTTTGCCCAAGGGGCCCCGTTCATGACGGATGGAGTCTCCGCCGCAATCGTGGTCGTCGGCCTCTGGGTGATGGCGATTCCGTTGATCCTGATCAAGTTGCAACAGAAAGCGGAGCGAAAAAGTGGCCAGGCCGCCCGGGGGGATCCCGCTCTCTCCGGTGACAAATCCGGTCTCGAAGGGTACCGAGGCAAAGTCGAGTCGCTCTCCGTTCGGCCAAATGCCGGCAAATGTCTGATCCGGGGCGAAGTCTGGGATTTCGTGTGCCGCGAGAATCTTGAAATCGGAGACCTGGTCAACGTCGATCAGGTGGTCGGAATGAAAGTATACGTTTCAAAACTGGTCTAGAGCGATCTGGTCCAAAAGGAGTTCAGCCAAATGGAATTCATTTCGGGAGGTTTTATTTTCTTCGTCGCGATTGTCGGAGTGTTTCTTTTCATGAGTCTGAAAGTGCTCAATGAGTATGAGCGCGGCGTCGTGTTGCGCCTCGGCCGCATCATTGGCGCGAAAGGCCCGGGCCTGATCATCCTGATCCCGGTGTTCGACCGGATGCTTCGCATCGACATGCGCACGATCACGATGGACGTACCTCCACAGGACGTCATCACCCGCGACAACGTGACGATCAAGGTCAATGCCGTCGTCTACTTTCGCGTCGTGGATCCGAACCGGGCCGTGGTCGAAGTTGAGAATTACCTGCTTGCGACTTCAAAGCTCGCTCAGACCACTCTGCGTTCCGTGCTCGGGCAGGTGGAGCTCGATGAACTCCTCGCTTCGCGTGAGTCAATCAACCACCGCCTCCAGGCCATTCTTGATACCCAGACCGAGCCATGGGGCGTGAAAGTCGCCAACGTCGAAGTGAAGCAGATTGATCTTCCGGTCGAAATGCAGAGAGCGATGGCCAAGCAGGCGGAAGCTGAACGTGAGCGCCGCGCGAAGATCATCGCTGCCGAAGGGGAGCTTCAGGCTTCTCAGAAGCTTTCTGAAGCCGCTCAGGTGATGGAAAAGCATCCCATCTCGCTGCAGCTCCGCTATCTTCAGACGCTTCGTGAAATGTCGAGTGAGCACACGACGAACACGATCATTCCACTCCCGATTGATCTGATCACGCCATTTCTCAACAAGATGCTGAAGTGATCATCGGGAATTGGTTCAGCGCCGGGTCGATTCAGCCCGGGTCTCGAAAGTGTTCATGAGCCAACTGTGAAAATGTGAAAATTGATTTCAGATTGAAAAAATCAGACCGGCTTCGAACTGAGTGTACTGAAGGCTCGATCCACTGCTGCTCAGGCTTTTGCGAGCAGTGGCGTGGATTCCGATGGGATCGGAGACGTTGAGAATGAGGCGGCCCCCCAGATGGTACCCACAGTGAGGGTCATCGCCAACGATGGGATGAATCCCACGCTGAAGCCCACGCCATAGCCGGTTCTGGGCAGGAAACCCGTGGTCTTCTGCTCCCAGAACGGGAGCGCCGCGTGGGGATCATTGTTGAAGGGGGGGCCTTCGATCGGGTAGGAATCGGCCAGATTGCCTGCGCCCCCGAAGAAGCGAAACCTGGGTTGGTCTTCATGAGGGTAGTGCCGCACGGTCGAAATCGAAGTGCTCGGTGGGCCGTCGCGGGATCTCCCTGATTGAGCAGGATCGAAGTCACTTCCTGGAGAATTTCCAGAGTGGGGATGACGGTGGAAGGAGTCTGAGTGAGCGCCGCGCCGTTCGCGAACGGCTGAATCGGCAAGTCGGATTCGATGAAGACCGCGCGGTAGTCATCCCATTTGACCAGCTCCATGACCAGAAAGGAGGAGCGATTCGAATCTTCGGAAAGGTGAATTTCATGGATCTTCACGATTCGTTTCGTGTTCAACTGGCGGTTCGTCAGGATTTCACTTTCGATCCTCTTTTGCCACTCCGGATCCGAGCCCAGGGCGGTTTGAAAAATCTTGAGTGCACACCTGGCGCCCGTCCTTCAGTTGATCGCTTCGTACACGCGTGCCGTCGCTCCTCTGCCCAGTTCACGCGGAAGATCGTAACCATCCACTTCGGGAAGTCCACGTTTGGGGGCTCCCGGCGACGGAAGTTCCCGGCTTCGGGGCAGAAGTTCTGAAGTCACAGGCAAGGATCCAGTCATGGAGTTTAGAATTCACCCAGAACTTTTCCTTCGGGGGAGAAGGTGAGAGTGGGGAGCCAGAGGTAGCTCTTCTTTCTACCACTCACTGTGGTGAGGTGAATCGGTTCAAAACCCGTTTTGACCTGGCCTCGTTTGATTTTTCCGTCCGGATAGAAGGTGATGGGAGTGAGCCTGGTGAAAATGACGGGACCATCGAACATCAGATAGCTGTGATCTTCCGCCACTGCGGCGGTTTTGATCTGACCATTCACGTAGAATTCGAAAATCTGTCTGGCCTCGGGCGACAGCTTTCTGAAAACAGTCGTTTCGCCTTCGACGTTGCAGAAGGTCCAGTTTCGGGGAGAATCCTCAGGGACTTCGACCTTTTCAAGGACTCCTGCAGCGCTGAACTGCACGGCGGTCTTGCCTGGAAAAGTCACGGTACAGTTGCCGATCTTGAACGAAGTTTCGTGGGCCAAACTGCTGCTGAGGAGGTTTCCGTTCGGAAAGAATCGGGTGATTCCGAACATTTTGAGGTTCTGTTTTCCGGCAGGCGAGATCAGGTCCAGTTCCAGCCCTTTGAAATCTGCCTCCTGCAGTCGCGAATCCTTGAACTGAAGATTGGACGCTTCGCTCAAGTTGCCCGTCGTCGGATTGCCGGCCGAGTCGACAGTCTTCCATTCTGAGTCGCTGGCGACGATGGCGGTCTGAAGATTTCCCTGGTCATCAAATTTCAGACTGTTCCAGACCAGTCGAAGTCCCTGGATCTGAAAGAAAACGGATTTGCTCGGCGCGATCGTCTTCCAGAACTGCACATACTGTTTGAAAGTCCGACTCGTCAGATCTCCCGCTGCCAGCATTTCGGTGAGAAAGCGGATGCTCGCTGGACTGTCGACTTCAGCCGTAGCCAGGTCTGCCTCAGCCAGGAGGTGGAGCGCGGCTTCGGCCTGGAGCTTCGGGGTGAGTGACTGCCAGAGCGGAAGGTCCATGAAAATGATCTTTTCGCCCAGATCCAGCGGAGCCCGTCGCTGGGTCAGTGGTTTCAGGCTGCAACCCGGAGGGAGAGGGATCATGGTGAGTGTGGAAACTGAAGGAGCATCCGGGAGGGTCTGGATATCCAGCACGCTCCCCATCAGACCTTCGGCGCCTTTCCTGTAAAGGGCTGCTCGGTCTGGATCCAGTCGCGCAAGACGAGTCAACGGCAGTTTCAAGGCTTCCTGAAAGTCAGAAGGGGCTTCTCCAAAATCAGCAGCCGGTCTTTCCAGAAGCCGAGCTTCGTAAGATTCCAGCAATTCGACTTCAGATCCACAGATCTTGAGGACGACCCCCGTCTCTTCACTTTTGGCGAGTGCGGGCTGGCTGCAGGAAAGGGCCGCAAGGGCCGACAGCAAGGTGAAGTTCAGCGGCTTTTTCATTCTTCGTCGTCTTCTTGTGAGGTGTCGTCTGAACTTTCTGATTGGAGCCGTTGCAGACCTTCCAAGCGGTAGATATAGGAATTGCGACGAAAATCACGGTAGGAGCACTGGCGATCCTCAAAACTGACCGCAGCTCCATAACGTCCGTCCAGTCCGGCAAAGTCGTCAAAGCTGATCTTGAGTCGTGACTTCCATTCCGGCTCAGCCATTTGGTAGAATTCTGATTTGATCTCGGTGCCCGAACAGAGCCCGATCAGTTGACTTTCGTTCGGAAGATTGGGCAGCGAGAGGAGCCGCAGGCAGATCTGGCCGCGTTCGTCTTCTGAGACCACATTTCTGAGTTCTGTGGTCAGGGGTTTTCTGAAGAAGTCGGCCAGCACGTTGAGATGCTTCGCATGAGCGTCTCGGGCATTCTGAAGCTGAGCGTAGACGGATGCTTCTGGACTGAGGGAGCCCGTGCCGACGAGCTTCTGATACATCTCCTCGCGTGAACCGTTGAAGATCGCGGCGATATCAGCGGGCGATTTCTTCTTGTTGACCATGAGCTGGGTCTTGACCAGGGCCCCGAAACGCTCCACGAGAAGGCGATCACCATTTTTGGATATTTCAAGGGCAGTCGCGATCTGGCTGATCTTGGCTTTGTCATCGAGGAGTGGATTTTCGAGAGCCTGAACCGAAAGGTTCACTTTTTCGAGCAATTTTGTGGCCTGATCAATCAAGTTGTCGATAGAGGCGTTGGGATTGGGCGTGTTGCGGTAGAGGGCTTCGAGGTCCTTGCGGTTTTCTCTGTCGACGAAGTTCTGGAGCCAGAGAGACAGCGCCTTGAACACGATCATGGGACTGCGCTTGGCATTGTCCAGTCCCACGGCATTGAGAATCAGAGTTCCGGCATCGCCTCTGCGTTGACGTTCAACACGGGCCAGTTCAGTGTCCGTTGCGAGGAGAAGGGCATTCATCTGGGATGCGATCGTCCCGACCAGGTCAGTGGGAAGTTTTTTTGTGTTCCGCGGATCATTGATCAGATACGGGCCGGACAGACCCGAGTTCGGAATGTTGAGATCTTCGGCGCGACGATTGATGAGGTAAAAGGGAAGATCCTCAGCGCTCTTCACGCTCAAAAAGATATTGATTTTCGGGGAAGACGAGCCGCCGCCAAAAAAGCTGGATCGTCCCGAGCCCGTGCCGGCGTCCGTTTTATCAAGAATGATCTTGAGGAGGTCCTTGCCCTGGGTGTAGTCCTGCGCGCCATTCAGGATCTGGTCCTGCGCTTCCGAAATCGCGCTTTGCACCGCGACTTTGGCAATCTGGTATTTGGCGGAGATATTCACGGAATCTTCGAAGTAAGTCGCGTCTTCACCGCGGGAAATCAGAATGGTCTGCACTTTCTGGATCCAGCGACTCACGAGCGGCATGTGTGTGACGAGCAGATTGTAGCCGTCCCAGCTTGTTTTGCGCTTCGGCGCGGTGTGATCGCGCGCGGCCATGCGTTTGGCGTTTTTCCACTCGATGATCTTGATGTTGTCGATGGCGTCGCAGCGGGCGAACTGGATCTGTTCAAGTGCACACCCGATGGCCTGCTCCTGGACGATGCGGTCGAGCTTCCGGATGTACTTCGCATAGCGTTCATTGGAAATGAAGTTGGCCAGGGTGGAGATCAGATTTCCACCTGCGGTGGCCGCAACCCCCAGAGCTGGGTTGACCACGGAAGCGGCCATGGGCAGGAGAGAGCCTGCGATGTTGGCCAGAAGTTCAGGCGGAAGGGGATCCGTGCAGGTCTGCAGAGTCTTCAGGTGTTGCTCGATGCTGTTCAGTTGGGTGGCGATGAGGGGCAGTTGATTGAGCTGCTGAATGTGATCGAGGTATCCCGAGCTGGACGCCGCCGCCGCCACGTCGATCGCGTATTGAGACCGCTTCTGGGCGAGGGTCGTGATGACGATCGTCTGCAGTGCAGCGTTTGCCGAAGTGCTCGAAGCTCCGGCACCGGTCCCGTCCGGGATGGAGGCCGCAAGTCTCGAAAGACTTTCGATCTCTGCCTGTTCTTCAAGCAGGTGCGCGTTTGTCCCTGATTTCATGAACTGGTAGCTCAACTGGTCCTGGAGCTTTGAAATTGAAGTTTTAAGGTCTCTGGCTCCGCCACATTTTTCTCCCAGTTGTCCGAGGAGATCCTGTGTCGTGGAGATCATTCCGAGAGCTCTCTGCGTCTGGGGTCCGAAGCTGGGACAACTGGTGGCCAGCGAGTCCAGGTAGTTCTGATAGATTGAAGGATTTCCGGAGGCGAGGGCGAGATTTCCCGCGATAAAACTGCTTAAAATAAAGCTGAAAACGAGGGATTGAGGGATCTTTCCCAGACGGTGAAAAGCTTTCATGGGAGCGCTTGTAACAAGACATGACGTGATGCGTCAATCTTTCGTTTGGAATATTTCCTGAGGGAGGCTTCACTCCTCCCAAGGCGTTGATTTGTTTGAGTCGCCAAAGGGTTGGCGGATGATTGTGAACTTTCCTTGATTAGTAAATGACCGCAGTTCTTTCGCTGGTTTTTAAAAATCGCGTCCACTAGAATTGTCGAGAGGCCAATGAGTATCCGGTGGCCCGAGTGCTTGATGTGCCCACGGTCCTCACGGTTCAAGTCCCAAAGGAAAGCATGACGCTGCCTGATCCGAGGAGAAGGATTCTCCGCAAACTTTTTGATGGCACGAGTCCTGGCCTCCGTACATCGGGCGTGGTCTGCCTGCAGATCAGCACCCTGATCAGCATGTGGGTCTCCACTCAGAGTGCGGAGGCCTCGCTCATTCCGTTTTCCAAACTGAAGATTTCGCCCTTTCACACGGAGCTTGAACCGGAAAAAATCCGCGTCCGCGTGAGTGAAGGATTGGCAGCTCCGAAAATTCGGGGCCTGGATCTGCAACTCTATTCCGGAACGGATGCCTCGGGTCACAGAGCCCTGGCCAGTTCCGATCGACTCAGTGAGTGGCAGTTTCACTGCGCGGGCGGCGGAGTGCAGGCTAAAAATTCGACCTCCCACCAACTGATCCGCGTACAGGGTCCGCTTTCACTGGAAAGTCCCGCTGGTTTTCTCAGCCTCGGGCAGAGACCGTATCGTGAAACTCTGATCATTCATCCGAACGGAAGCTCATGCGAGATCGTCAATCGCGTTGATATCGAGAAGTACCTCGACGGACTCGTCAATGCGGAGTTCTCCTCGAAGTGGAGTGAAGAAGCGGTGGCGGCCCAGGTTATTGCCGCACGCACGTATGCTTACCATCAGATTCAGGCAATGCGAGGGCCGAAGAGCGCCAGGGCTGCTGGCCAGAAAGCTTCGCATTTCGACGTGGATTCGACCACTCGGGATCAGGTCTATGACGGATCGTACCGCGAGGACTACCGTGCCTCACGCAGCGTGAGCCGCACGCGCGGGGTGATTCTCAAGGCTTCCTTCAATTCCAATTTACCCATCAAAGCCTTTTACCATTCGACGTGTGGTGGTCAGACTGAATTGCCCTCGCAGGTCTGGGGCGGCAGTCACGCGGGCTTCAAACGTTCCGTGAAGTGCCCCTACTGCGCTCAATCTCCCAAAGCGCACTGGGAGCTGGATTACAAACCCGCTGAAATCACGATGCTTCTTTTTCAAGGCTTGAAAGCGCAGGGGGCTCGTCCGTTTCTACCTCGAGGCTCCACTCTGCCCATCGACTGGATCAGCTTTCTTTCGCAGGGAAGTCTTTCGCGTTTTCAAGTGCACTCGCTGGACACTTCCGGACGAGCCAATCAGATCGCCGCCAGTTGGAAGTGGGAAAACCGGACCCTCGATCTCATCCTTCCCGCCGTCAAAGTTCGGGATTGGTTTGGCGCCACGCAGATGAAGAGCACAGCCATCCAGATCACTCCCGAGTACCGGGCCCATTCGGGAAGTGACCTGAACCAGGTGGTGAATTTCAGGATCGCAGGCAAAGGCTTTGGTCACGGCGTGGGGCTTTGCCAATGGGGAGCCAAGACGATGGGCGAGCAGGGATTCAAAACTTCGGATATCCTCAAACTTTACTATCCCGATGCGATCCTGGGAAAGGCCTGGTAAACCAGGCTATTGCAAAGGACGAACTCACTGAGCGACCGCCTGGTCGGGGAGGATTTAATACTAGACTAAAATAGTCTAATTAGATAGAACCTCGAACAGGAGTTCCGATCCATGAAAAACCTCACTCGCCTTTCCCTGTCTGTCCTGTCACTTGCAGCCGTTTCGGGAGCGCTTCTTTCGACCGCCCTGATTCGGTCCGGGCATGCCGTCATCCGCGGCGAAGACGGGCGCATCGAAGCTTACGAAGTTCAGGACTCGCTCCTCAAGTCCATGTCGGACGCGAACGTCGCGATTTTCAACAAGTCCGAACTTTCGATCAGTCGCAAACAGGTGAAGCTCAAAAAAGGCGAAACTTTCGGCGAAGCCAACAACCTTTGCACGGATCAGCGCTTTCTTCAGCAGCCCCGGAACTCCTTCTGCTCTGGAACGCTCATCGCCCCCAATCTGATTCTGACGGCCGGTCACTGTGTTTCCCCCTCGGGTAATCAGGAACCGAGCTGGTGTCGCAAGAATGTGAAATTCGTCTTTGGCTATGAGATGGCCTCAGCCGATTCAGTCAACGCGATCGACAAGTCGGAGACCTATGACTGCAAGAACATCGTTGCCTTCAAGATGGACCTTCAGGGCGAAAATTATGTCGATTACGCACTCGTTCAGCTGGACCGCGTGGTTACGAATCACGTCCCGGCCGCGGTCGATCGTTCACTGCTGCCGATTGATCTCAAGACTCCCTTGACCCTGATCGGGTACCCCGATGGTCTGCCGAAAAAAGTCGCGCTCGGTGGCAGCGTGAAAACTTCTGATCCCAAGCAGTCCTATTACACCGCCGATCTGGACAGCATCGGGGGCAACTCCGGCAGCCCGGTTTTCAATGCGAAAACCGGAGAAGTCGTCGGAATCCTGGGCGGCAAAGTCATCATCACCGCAAAGCGCGTGAAACCGGGTCAGACTGGAAATTTTGGAACGATGATCATGCCCAAAAGAAGCAGTGGGGATATTGATTTCATTCTTTCTGACAAGCCGGGAGCCGAGTGTCTGGTGGAAAACAGGAAACCTGACGCTGAAACCCTCGGAGATCTGGTCACCCGCATTTCTCTGGTTGCTCCCAGCATTCCGCAGAAGTAAGGTCGGGCCCATGCCTGATCTTCATTCCCTGAGTGCCTACGATTTTCATCTGCCTGAGGAGCTGATTGCTCAGAAGCCAGTCGAGCCGCGAGATGCTTCGCGCCTGCTGGTCATTCACCGCAAGACGGGAACCTGGGCGCACCGTACTTTCAGGGACCTGCCTGAGTACCTGGACGCAAGCGACCTGCTCGTCGCCAACAACACGCAAGTGATTCCTGCGCGTCTGGCAGGGCATCGCCGGCTCGAAGTCAAAGGTGCCGATGGCGTGCTGAGGGAAGAGGTCGGCGGTAAAGTCGAGATGCTGCTGCTTGAAGAGATTGAGCCGCTGGTCTGGGAAGGCGCATTTCATGCGGCCGCCAGACTGAAGGAAGGCCTGAAGTTTTCGATGCCGACCCCAGGTGGTGTACCTCTTCTTGGCGAGATCGTGCGCGGATCCTACCTCGCTCCCGGTGGCCTGATCTGGGCTCGGTTTGATCGGGATCCTGTTGAAAGCGGCGCAGGGGAGTTGCCGCTGCCGCATTACATCAACCGAAAAGTGGAGAGCGGAGATCTGGCGACTTATCAGACGGTCTACGCGAAAAATCGCGGCTCCGCGGCGGCGCCGACCGCCGGTCTTCATTTCACGCCGGCAGTGATGAGCGCACTTTCGGCCCGCGGCACAGATTGGAAAGAAGTCACCCTGCATGTTGGACTGGGGACTTTTCGCCCGGTAAAGACCGAGGGCATCCTGGATCACGTGATGCACGAAGAGCGCTACGCCATTTCGGAATCCGTCGCTCACGACGTGACTGCCGCAAAACATTCAGGCAAGCGCATCGTCGCGGTCGGAACCACTTCCGTGCGAACCCTCGAGAGCGCCTGGGATTCCACCGCAGGCGGCGGAAATTTCAAGGCGGGCGCGCTCAAGTCAGGTACGGGCCGCACTTCCATCTTCATCTATCCGGACGGCAGGCCCTTTCAGGTTGTGGATCGACTGATCACCAATTTTCATCTGCCAAAGTCGACTCTTCTCATGCTGGTGAGCGCTTTCGGCGGCAGAGACCTCATTCTCGCCGCCTACGCTGAAGCCGTGAAGGAGAAGTACCGCTTTTTCAGTTACGGCGACGCGATGCTGGTGCTCTAGCGCGGTCCTGAAGCCGTCTTCTTCCTGACGTAGAAACGTCCACGTGTGTTGCCCACTGCTCTGAGTGCCGGATGCGCATTCAGATCCAGTTGCGCGACTTTCAAACTGACGGCTCCCTGCAGATGATCCTGATACTCCCGGACGGTCAAACGTTCCCGGATCCGGATGAGTTCATCCAGCGCACGCGTTCGAATGGATTTTGAAAGGACTGATGGAAGATGTTTTCCTGCCGTTGCCGAAAACTTGTTCTGGAAAACGTCTTTTCCAAAGTATCCCCATTTTGAATAACTCTTCAGAGGACGTTCGGAAGCTGCGACCAGCGAACGCGAGGCAAAGGGAGTCAGTCCGATGAAAAAGTCCTGATAGGGTGCCTGGGGCACGCCGTGAAAGATCAGATTCGCCGTGACTCGAAGCAGAGACTTGTCTGAGGGAGTGAGCTGGCCATACGTCAGAGCCTGTTCAAAGAGCACGGCTGCGGCCTGAGGCCAGGGATGATTCCCTACCGCGTTTCGAAAAAGGGTTGGATTGAGCTTGCCCCAATTTCTTGCGAGACTGTCGACCCAGATTTCAGCGAGTCGGGCGTCAAAGCGACACCACTGGGAATAAACGGCATAATCGACTTCGGAAATGCGGTCGTGATCCTGAAATCGTGCATAGGCTTTTGCGAGTTCAGACTGCGAGGGGATCTGAAGAAGTCCTTTCATGGCTCTGTCATTGTCCTTCGAGCTCGAGAATCTCCTGCAGAAAGTCGAGGGCTTCTGCTGAGTCGCGAATTCCCTTTTTCCGGAGCTCCTCGATTCTCGCTTCGACCTGTTCGAGATCCGCACCGCTTCGAACCAGGGCGCGCGCGTGCCCGACATCTTTCCTGCGATGGGCAAAGCACTTCATGATGAGCATTTCCTCTCTCCCGAGCGCGAGTACCTCGAGCGAAGGAGTCTCCAATACTTGAATGAGTCGTGTTCCGTAGTCAGGCGGGAGCGTGTGAGAGAAAGTTGAAAAGTAGGGGTTGAGCCAGTCAAAGGGCAGCTTCTCCTGCTCGGCGATCAGTTTGACGAGGGGATCAAGTTCTTCAATGGAGATCCCCTTTGGAATGGCGTCAATGTCGGTGGTTCCCAGAGGAAAGTGATGCGCCAGAACCATTGCCCCACCTCCCCCCATGATGAGGGTCACCTTTGGAAACTTTCCCCGAGAGAGCGCATCGGAAAGAAGTTGCAACGCACGAATCATGATTTTCGAAGTGAGAGGACCCATGAAGGTATGATAAAGAATTTAAAGAATGTTCTCAATAGTTCATATTTATAAATAATATCATATACTTAAGATAAATTTTTAGATTTTTAAATGGGCGAGCCGTACCTTTGACCGGAACAACGAAGTGCAAGAGTGTCAAGCTGGGTGCGGAACAAGCCGAACATAAAAAATGCGGTTTTTTCACTCTTCATCCCGTCTGAGCGCGTTTTTGTGCAGTCTTGCACTGCTCCTGACTGGCGTGCTGAATGGGACAGAAGTCAGGGGTGCCGAGCACTGCGCGCCATCCGAGAACCTCTGCCTCTGAGTGATCTGCAACTCCAAGCTCTGAACACTCCCGCTGAACCCTGCCGAATCTGCCCACCTCGTGTGTTCAATCGGACACGGTTGCAGGGCTCGCATTCATTTGATATCTTGAAGTCCTGGCCTGAGCCAGCCATCGGGGCGTTCTTTCGTCATAACTTTGGAATCGATGAAGATGATCAAGTGGGTTTCCATACTGGGGTTATGCCTTTTTTTGACTCTCGGCATGAGTTCGAGCGCTTCGGCGTTTCGGCTGGATACGGGTAGCGGATATTTCAGTGACACTTCCCATCCCCATTTGCACCAGGGCGGAATGAGCACCTGTTACAGCTACGCGGGGAGTGCTCTTCTCGACGAATTTCTGTTTCATCAGAATGTCGGGTCCGGCGTCACTCTCGATCCGGATCCTGCCCCAACTCCTGCCCCAACTCCCTGGCGCTCTTCGGGCCTGGGTCTCGCACTCCAACGAGCAATTTTGTACGGAATGTACAATTCTTATGCGACTTGCAATGCCGAGGGAGCTGACATCGATCCGGCAACGCTCTATCTTCCTGCGAGCACTTCCTCACCTTTCTCGGGGATCACCGACATCAATGGCGGGTCCACCCATCTTGCGGCCGCGGCAGGCTTTCACAAGGGTGAAGTCCTCAATTACGATGATCTCGAGGCTAAATTTGCGACAGCCTCGGCGTTTAATTCCCCAAAGTCCACCTGGGGTGCGACCTTCGTCGAAAAAGTGATGAAATGCCGTCAGGCCATCGGTACGAGATTGGACCAACTGAAAAAAGGAACCCCTGCCGTTCCTCCTGTTGCGCTCGCTGATTCGGTGCTCGATAACCTGCCTGCCACCGTGGGTACAGGTTATGCTTACGCATGCCTGGGAAGTTCAAACCTCGGCTACGAACTTTCCAGAGCCAACATGGTCTGGTATCATTCACCGCCAGGTTTCGGGATCACAGCCGGAACGAACTTCAACGTGGATACGGATTTTCACAAGAAAGCGTTATTGAAGCTCGTGATGAAGTATCGCAATCCTTATTCAAGCACCTATGCAGTGATGGAAGCGTTTTCGAGAAAAAGGAGATTCATCGCACCGGCCGGAAAGAAATTCAGCGCTTATTATCACATCAGCGCCCATCCCAGGGATCCGAGTTGGAAGTTTGGCAGTGATCTCGATCGGTTCTCACCCGGCACTCCCGGCGGTGAACTGCTGGACTATCAGAGGCGAACGACCGCCGAACTTCTGGCCCTGATCCAGGCACAGCTCAATGCAGGACATCCGGTGGGACTCAGCACTGACTTCGTGGTACTGACGGGAACGGACACCACTCGGACTTACTACAACACGCCCCGGAGCACGGCCGCATCGGGGCTCAAACCTTATTCTCATGCAGTCATGCTTGTGGGATATCAGGTGGTCAACGGATTGCCACAGTACTATATCCGAAACACATGGCGAGGCGCGGGGCCGGGTAATCCCTTTGTCTTCTCTCCAGCCCCCGATACTTACGGGGATTTCTGGATCAATGAATTTGAGCTGGAGTTGATTCTGGAACACGAGCCTGCGGTCATCACGGTTCTGCACTGAGCATGGTTTTTGAGCTCAGTTTCTAAAGTAAACCGGTCGATTTCCGATAGGTTCTTGTGGAACAGAAACTCTTCTTGGGATTGCTCAGCAAAGCCATGCAACTCGGCGTCAGTGACGTCCACCTGCATCCAGGGACCCCACCGGGTTTTCGGATGAAAGGGGACATGATCAACGTCAAAATGCCGCCGCTCACGGACGAAGACATGATCCGGATCTGCGGTTACATGGTCAAAGATCAGGAAGTCCTGCAGAATCTTCCGAAGCTCAAGGATTACGACGGCTCTTTCGAAGTGAAGGGTCTGTCGCGTTTCCGTTTCAACATCTTCAGAAACCGCGGAAAAATAGGCGCCATCCTGCGACTCATTCCCGCGATCATTCCGACCATTGATCAGCTCAAGCTGCCAGGCGTGCTCAGAACGATCGCTGACATGCACCGCGGCCTCGTGCTGGTCACGGGCGCAACCGGCTCCGGAAAGAGTTCAACGCTTGCCGCGATGATTGATCACATCAACACGAATCACAAGATGCACATCCTCACGATCGAAGATCCGGTCGAGTTCGTGCATCAGCAGAAGATGTCCCGAGTCACCCAGCGCGAAGTGGGTACGGATACCAACAGCTTTGCCGGCGCTCTGCGCTCTGCCCTGCGACAGGATCCTGATGTGATTCTGGTCGGAGAAATGCGAGATGCCGAGACGATCGACATCGCGCTCAAGGCCGCTGAAACCGGTCACATGGTTTTCTCGACCGTTCACACAACCGACGCGATCAAGACCATCGGTCGACTGATTTCAGTTTTCCCTCCGGAAGAGCAGCGCATGGTCCGCATGCGTCTGGCCGACAACCTCACTGCAACCGTCAGTCAGCGACTCATCGCCCGTGCGGAAGGCACGGGGATGGTGGCCGCTCAGGAAATCATGATCGCCAATGGCGGGATCCGCGAATGCATCAGTGATCCGGCTCTCACGGGTCAGATCAACGACTTCATCAGCAAGTCCCGCGAGCTGGTCGGTGGCCAGACTTTCGAGCAGCACCTGGTGGAACTCTATCAGGCGGGTCACATTTCTCTGGTCGCTGCGAAGGAAGCCGCATCCAATGCAGCCGACTTTGAGCGAAACCTCATCTACGGCAGTGGCAAGAAGAGCGCCGATCGAGGGGCCCCGAATCCGGATGACGACATCCAGCTCGACCATCTCGCGGATTCTGAAGCTGCGAGCGAAGACGACGCCGCTTGAAATACCCGTGAAAGTCGGTTGGTTGCGGTAGCCGCGATAATTCAAGGTAGAGTCTGCGCAACAAAATGCTCGGACTCTCGGAAGGCTGCCTAAAGCCGGATTCCTGTGTTAGCTTCAGCCCATGCTTTCATCGCCTCAGTCAAATCAAGCCATCGACCAAACCGTGGTCGTGGGATCCTTTCAGTGCAATTGCCGCATCTTGGTCTGCCCGAAGACGGGGCACACGGTCCTCATCGATCCAGGCGATGAGCCGGGCAAGATCATTCAAAGACTGACCCAGCTCAAGACTGACAGCGGCCTCCCGCTGCAGGTCAAATATCTCTTTCACACGCATGCGCATCTGGATCACATCGGTGGCACGCGTGAAGTCTGTGAACATGTGCGAGCGCAGGAGCTTCTCGCTGAAATCCCGCCCACTTCGCCGCTGGGTACCGCGAGGCCTGCGCTGATCGCTCTTCATCAGGAAGACGAATTCATTTACCAGATGCTGAAGAAGCAGGGCGAGATGTTCGGCATCGCTTATGATGAACCGCTGCCGATTGATCATTACTTTTCAGACGGCGAAACTCTCGAAGTGGGAGCGATGAAATTTTCAGTCCTCCACACTCCTGGCCACAGTCCGGGAGGAGTCTGCATTCGCCTGCACGAGGATTCCGCTCTTGGCATTCGGGAAAGCCTTTTCTCCGGCGATACGCTCTTCAAAGGCAGTGTTGGGCGCACGGATCTCTGGGGCGCGGACCAGGGACTGATGTTCAAGAACATCAAGGACCGCATCTTCACTCTCGACGAAGACACGCGCGTCTGCCCGGGGCACGGGCCCGAAACGAGCGTCGGGCTTGAGAAGCGCAAGAATCCTTTTTTCAATTAACCTTCAAAAAGACTTAAATCATGAGCCATACTGCAAAAAACATCAGCAACTCCATTCTCGGCTTCACGGTCGAAAAAACGATCATCGACGACCACGGTGTGGGCCGCGCCCGTGCCGCCACCGTGACTTTGCCGGGTTCGCTGGGCCGAACCTACGAGATCAGGACTCCCGTCTTCATGCCGGTCGGGACGCTCGGAACGGTCAAAGCCGTGGCCACGCGGGAGCTCACGGAAATGGGGGCGCAGATCATCCTCGGAAATACGTATCACCTGTACCTGAGGCCCGGACATGACCGCATCGAGCGCCTCGGGGGTCTGCACAAGTTCATGAACTGGGACAAGCCGATCCTGACGGACAGTGGGGGCTTTCAGGTCTTCTCGCTTTCGAAGCTCAACAAGATTGATGACCAGGGAGTCACGTTTCGGTCTCATATTGATGGCAGTTCCCATCGTTTCACGCCTGAGCATTCGATGGCGATTCAGCGAGGACTCGGCAGTGACATCGTCATGGCCTTTGATGAGTGCCCTCCTTATCCCGCCACTCAGGAGCAGGTTCAGAAGGCAATGCGAAGAACCGTTGCCTGGGCCGAGCGCGGGCTGAATTTTGAACTCAAGCCGCATCAGGCGCGGTTCGGAATCATTCAGGGTGGACTCTATGAAAATCTGAGGACCCAGTCAGCGACGGAGATTGGCTCGATGCCTTTTGATGGCTTTGCGATCGGCGGTCTCTCCATCGGTGAATCGCCTGATTTGATGCAGGCGATGTGCAGACATACTGCGCCGCTTCTTCCGGCTGATCGCCCTCGGTACCTCATGGGTGTCGGGCGGCCAGAAGATCTGGTCGAAGGGGTGAGGGCAGGGATTGATATGTTCGATTGCGTCATGCCGACCCGCAATGCTCGCAACGGTCAGCTCTTCACGAGCCAGGGCAAAGTGAACATCAAAAATACCCGGTACGCGGATGATAATTCGCCGCTCGACCCCGAATGTCCGTGTGAAACCTGCACTCAGTACTCCAGGGCTTACCTCCGGCACCTCTTCGTCTGCGGTGAAGTTCTCTCGGCAAGGCTCAATACGATTCACAATCTCAGCTTTTATTTACGCCTCATGTCACAGATGCGAGAGGCGATTCTGGAGAATCGGTTTGACGATTGGGTCAAAACTTTTTATACGAACTACTCAAAGCATTCCGCTGTAAATTCCTCATCCTAACCAGATTTTTCCAAGGGGCCCTCGTGACCATTTTAAAGTACTTCGTTCTCAATTTCTGTCTTCTGATCGGCTCGGTTGTCTCTGTATCCACGGTCATGGCCGATGGACCTGCTGTGCCCGCCGGAAGTGCACCTGTCACCGGAGCTGCAGCTACGACTGCCCCCAGCGGTTTGATGCAGGCCATTCCTTTCGTCGCGATGTTCGCGATCATGTACTTCCTGATGATTCGTCCTCAGCAGAAGAAGGCAAAGCAACAGGCTGAGATGATGAATCAGCTCAAATCCGGAGATGATGTTTTGACGACTTCAGGAATTCTTGGCAAAGTAACAGGAGTAACTGAAAAGGTTGTGACTTTGGAGATAGCGGATGACGTACGCGTGAAAGTCCTGAAGAGTCAGGTTTCACAGCTCGTCAAAGGCCAGCTCTGAGAAATGTTTGAGGCCGGCGCTGGAAGTCTTCGCGCCGGGCTTTGAATCTTTGAATTTTTTTGGAAGATCTTGTCAGAAAATTTCAGGTTTTGAATTGGTGCGAGTCTCATGAAGGGACTTGCCGTAAGGGGATCATATGACTCGTGGTTGGTGGGGAAAATTCCTCCTGTTGGTTTCGATGGTGGTTCTTTCGATCGTTTATGTCATTCCGACACTGGCGAATCTGAATCTTGAGACCACGAAGTTTCCCTTCAAGCAGAAGATCAATCTGGGGCTCGATCTCCAGGGCGGCCTGTACCTGGTCATGGGCGTCGATTTCAACAAGGTCTTCAAGGACGTGACTGAGCGCGAGTCCAACGGCCTTGCTGACAGCCTCAAGGAGCAGGGCGTGACCATCAAGTCCGTCAGAATGCTCACTGAAAATCAGAACCCCGAGGATCCTCGAGTCGCCGTGGAATTTGACCCGGCTCAGCGCGATACCTTGCTTGCGCTTCTGAAGAAGAACTACTGGAAGCTTCGTCTCGCCGACGAAAAGCCCGGTCGCTTTGAGCTGGGACTGACCGGAGAGTACCGGGCTGAAACCCGCGACCGTACCGTGAATCAGAGCATCGAAGTCATTCGCAATCGCATTGATGAGTTCGGTGTCGCCGAACCTTCGATCACCAGTCAGGGTGCTGACCGCATCGTGGTGGAGTTGCCCGGTGTGAAGGAAGTGGACCGTGCCAAGGACCTGATCGGCCGCACCGCGAAACTGGAATTCAAGTTCGTGAACGACAAGGCCATGCCTCCGCAACAGGTGGCTGCTCTCATCGCGGACATCGAGAAAGAACACAAGATCGCTTACAAGGCCGGCGGCAAGTTCTCTGATTACGTCAAGCAGATCAACGAATTCGCCAAGGGCAAGATCCCGGCTGGCTCTGAGATCTCCTTTGAACGCATGAAGTCCAACGCCGACGCCGCAGCCGGAACGAAGTCCGAAGACGAACTCGGCCGCATTCCTTATCTGCTCTTTTCCAAGGCGGACATCACGGGGGATGACCTTCAGGACGCCAGCGTGGCCTTTGACCAGGAAAACCGTCGCCCCAACGTGAGCTTTACCCTCAATCCGCGCGGAGCGGCCATTTTCGACAAAGTCACCGGGGACCATATCGGCGAGCGCTTTGCGATCGTGCTCGATAACATCGTACACTCGGCCCCTGTGATTCAGGGCCGCATTCCCGGTGGACGGGGACAGATCACTCTCGGCCGTGGAGAAGGCGATTCAATCATGAGAGAAGCCAAGGATCTCGCCATCGTGCTTCGTGCCGGTGCACTCCCTGCTCAGCTCGATTTCCTTGAGCAGCGCGTGGTAGGACCTTCCCTCGGACAGGATTCCATCGAAAAGGGTGCAAGAGCCGGCATCATCGGCTGTCTGCTGGTTTTCGCTTTCATGATTTTTTACTACCGCGGGAGCGGAGTCGTCGCGACGATCTCCCTTCTTCTCAATGCACTCTTTCTCTTTGCCGTCCTCGTCGGGATGGAAGCGACCTTGACCTTGCCGGGCATTGCCGGGATCGCGCTCACGATCGGAATGGCCGTGGACAGCAACGTGCTGATCTTTGAACGTATTCGAGACGAGTTGGCCGAAGGCAAAGCAGTGCCCGCGGCAGTGGACGCCGGCTTCAGAAAAGCTTTCAGCGCCATCTTTGATGCGAACATCACTCACGGAATCGTTGCCACGATTCTGATGGTGTACGGAACCGGTGCGATCAAGGGATTCGCGATCACTCTTCTGATCGGGATCTTCACGACCCTGTTCTGTGCCTTGACTGTCTGCAAGCTGTTTTTCGACGGCTACATCAGCAAGAATCCTCAAATCAAACAACTCAGCATCTAATTCAAGGAGTCGTCATGCTTCATCTGATTCGCCCAGACCTCAATATCGACTTCCTGAAAAAGAGTCGTCCGTTCGTTCTTCTTTCGACGATCCTGGCAGTCGCCAGCATCATCGGTCTCTTCACTCCCGGTCTCAACTATGGGATCGATTTCACCGGCGGTGCCGAAGTTCAGCTTCGCGTGCCGAAGGACTGGGATATCGCCAAGCTTCGTTCAGAGCTGGATGAAGGGGGTCTGAAAGACCCAAGCATCGTTCAGATTGGCGATGTCGCCAATCATGAATTTCTGGTCAAAGTGCAGAGCACTCCTGAAAAGCTCAATCAGGTTTCCGCCCAGGTCTCCACCGCGCTGGGCAAGAAGCTCGATCCCAAGGCTTATGAAATCGTCCGTACGGATGTGGTGGGGCCTCAGGCCGGCGCCAACCTCCGGATGAACGCTCTGCTTTCGATGCTGTACGCGATGCTCTGCATCGTCGTTTACATCACTTTCCGTTTCGATCTTCGGTATGCTCCAGGTGTGGTTCGCGCCCTGGGTGTTGACGTGATCATCACGCTCGGGGTCTGGGTTCTTCTTCGCCGTGAGTTCAATTTGACCGTATTGGCTTCGATGCTCACCGTCGCAGGTTACTCCTGCAATGACACGATCGTCATTTATGACCGAATCCGCGATTATACCAAGTCCCACCCTCAGTGGACTCTGGAAGATTCGATCAATCGTTCGATCAATCAGAATCTGGGTCGTACGGTTCTGACTGTTCTCTGCACCTTGTTCGTGGTCGTCAGCCTGTATCTGTTCGGTGGCCCGGTGCTTCAAGATTTTGCGCTACCGATGCTGATCGGTTTTACGATATCTATCCCCTCGACCATCTTCGTCGCCAATCCCATGATCCTTTACATGGAAAAGCGCCGACTTGCGAAACTGGCTGCGGCTGGACCGATGTCGACTCACAAGGCCACCGCAGCAGCTAAAAATCCGTCTAATCCGCAAAAAGCTTGAGGCGCTGCCCGGTTCTTCCGAAAGGGACCGGCGGCTTTCAATCTTTGAATTCTGGCGGCTGCGGGAATTGGAGAAGTTTTGAATTCCACTCAGCCCACTGATTTCAGTAAAAGTGTTTTAGGTTCAGCAAAAGCCCATTTGGAAACTCGTGAATGGAAGCTCAGATCGGAGTTGGAAGACTCTGCCTCTGAACTTCCATTTCTCATTCAGACGCTTCAGTCCGAAACCGGCCTCACTCCCACGGCACTGCGAGTCTGCATCGCGCGTGGTTTGAGAACTGCCAGTGAAATTCAGGAATTTCTCACCCCGAGACTCGACTCCCTCAAAGACCCTTTCTGCCTGATGGACATGAGGCCCGCAGTCGAACGCCTGATTCTCGCCCGCGAGAGAGGGGAGTTTGTCCGGATTTACGGGGACTATGACGTCGACGGCACGACCGGCGCGGCGCTGCTTTCCTGGATCTTCAAAGACTGCGGCGTCTTTCAGTTTGATGCTCGGCAACCGGATCGTTTTAAAGACGGTTATGGGCTTGCGCCCAAAGCCGTCGAAGAGGCCCATGCTGAAAATGTCAAAGTGATGGTGACCGTGGACTGCGGAATCACGAGCTTCGATGCCGCACTCAAGGCGCGCGAACTCGGCATTGATCTCATCGTGGTGGATCACCACCATGTGGATCCTGTCAAAGGCATCCCTGCCGCTTTTGCCGTGATCAACCCTCAGCGCTCCGATTGCACGAGCGACCTAAAGCAGCTCTGTGGCTGCGGAGTCGCATTCTATCTCGCCCGCGCCCTCAGAACGCGTGGAAAGGAACTCGGCTGGTGGGAACCCGGCAAAGAACCCAATCTCAAGCAACACCTGGATCTCGTTGTCATGGCCACCGCCGCCGACATGGTCCCCCTCACCGGTGACAATCACACCCTTGTGCGGCACGGGCTTGAAGTCCTCAAGTTTTCAAAAAAGCCGGGTGTTCGCGCGCTTCTTGAAGCTGCGGGAGTCGGTTCCCGTGATCTCACGCCTGGGCACCTGGGTTTTGTCATCGGTCCGCGCATCAATGCCTCAGGCCGGATTTCGTCGGCAAGCCTCGCGCTTGAGCTCCTCACGACGAGTGACGCTCCCAGGGCGGCTGAATTGGCCAAGGAACTCGAAAGGCTCAACCAGGAGAGAGCCACGCTTCAAAACCGGATCTGGGATGAAGTTCGCGCTCAAGTGGAGCAGGGACTTTCAGAAGGCAAATTCAAGTACGGGATCGTCGTTGCCAATGCTTCCTGGCATGAAGGAGTCGTGGGGATCGTCGCGTCTCGTGTGACGGAGACTTACCGCAAGCCTGCGGCAGTGCTCGCTCTCCGTGAGGATTTTGGAAAGGGCAGCGTGAGAAGTTACGCGGGCAAGAGTGTGCTTGACGCTCTCAGAGCTTCATCCAAAACACTTCTGGGTTTCGGTGGACACAAACACGCGGCCGGACTTTCGGTGGCACTTGATCAGGTTGATGCTTTCGCAGCGGCGTTTGATCATGCTCTCGGCAGCATTGAAGAAGACGCCAACGCGAGGCCACTTCTGATCGAAGGCAATTGTCTTTTGAGTGATCTCGATGTCAAGACACTGCAGGAGATCGAGCATCTGGGTCCCTTCGGACCGGGAAACCCTGAGCCCGTCTTTGTTTTTCGCGCGGCTGCCCAGAGCCATTCCATCCTCAAGGGACGACACTTGAAGCTCAATCTGACCTCGACCGGCATTCAGGCCATTGAAGCCATCTGGTTCAATATCGCCGAAAAAGAGGAGTTCATGGCTCAGGAAGAGTTCATGGACGAAAGCGAATGGGCAGGTGTGCCTGAACTGAATCGCTTTCGTGGCCGGGTCACTCCCACGCTGCGCGTCCGGGATTGGCGACGCATCTCCTCATCTTAAGGTTGCCGGCTGAAATTGAATTGACTCCCTCCTGTCGCTCGGTATGATTTTCGCCGTACCTTATTTTTGTCAGGGTTCAACGGCACTGGGGAACGATTTTCAGACGCGTGATCCAATGAGGACGAATTCATCCTCGGATTTTCGTGATCTTTCCTTCCTCTCCTGGTGTGAGAGCGTTTGAACGCTTGTGCGGGCCAACCAGTTGCACGTCAGTTGCAAGGCCTCTACGAGCTTTTGATCGTTCATGATTGAGTAGCTCGGGAGGGCACATGGGTCTCATACAGAAAAATCGCGGCCAGTTCAGTGGGTTCATTTCGGTCAGTTTTGCGGCAGCTCTCGGAGCAGCGGCATTCACGGTATTTTCCGGCACTGCTTCGATCAGCAGGGCAGCTTCTCTTTCGGCCCGTTCCGTTCCCGCCAGTGTTCCCGGCGAGTTGATCGTGAAGGTCCGCAACAGCTCCGGAGACAAGGCTCAGACCCAGGTCACCACAACTCTTCAGGAAGCCCTCGGTGGATCGCAGGTGCAGACCATCCGTTCCCTGAAAACGGATGCTTCTCTCCAGAAAGTGAAACTCGCGGACGCATCAAAAGTGGGAGCTGCCATCGAAGCTTTGAAGAAGAATCCTTCAGTCGCTTACGCCGAACCCAATTATCTGATGCACAGTTTTGATCAGTCGGTGGAACTCCAGAACCTGACCTCAGAAATGGACGCGGCTGAAAGACATGCGAATGGCTTGCCCAATGACCCGCAGATGGCCAAGCTCTGGGGCATGGTCAATACCGGACAGGCGGACGATGCGGGACAGGTCGGCAATGCCGGCTCGGACATCAGCGTGGCGCCGCTCTGGAGGCAGGGCATCACCGGCAGCAGGAATGTCGTGGTGGCCGTGATTGATACCGGCATTCAGTGGGATCATCCGGATCTGGTCGACAATATCTACACCAATCCAGGTGAAGCCGGCGAGCTTTCCAACAACGGAATCGACGACGACAAAAATGGTTTCATTGATGACGTTCATGGTTGGAACTTCAACGCGCACACCAGGGATTCCAATGATGACTACAAGCATGGCACTCACTGTGCGGGCACCATCGGCGCCAAAGGCAATAACGGGATTGGCATTTCAGGCGTGAACTGGAATGTTTCGATGATGCCGATCAAGTTTCTGGACGGATCCGGCGGCGGCACGCTCGAAGGGGCGATCGAATCCATCAATTATGCAACGATGATGAAAGTCAACGTCATGAGCAACAGCTGGGGTGGCGGTGGCTTCTCTCAGGCGATGCAGGATGCCGTGGCCAATGCTGAGCGAGCGGGAATTCTCTTCGTTGCGGCAGCCGGAAATGATTCAAGCGACAACGACACCACTCCGACCTATCCGGCAAGCATCCCGCTTCCGAATGTTCTGGCAGTGGCCGCCCTTGATAACCGCGATGGAATCGCGAATTTCTCCAACTACGGAACCAACACCGTGCATGTGGCGGCTCCTGGCGTGAAGATCTACAGCACTTCGAAAGAAGGCGCTTACGAAACCCTCAGCGGGACTTCCATGGCGACTCCGCATGTCGCTGGAATCTCAGCACTTCTTCTCTCCGCCAATCCCACCCTGGGCTACGCGGAACTGAAGAGTCGCCTGATTCGCACGAGCCAGCCCGTCCCGAGCCTGAAGAGAAAAGTTCAGGGCCATGGTCGAGTCAGCGCGTCCAATGCCTTCAACAACATCGTGCCTCCCTCCAATGAGCCGGATGAGAAGCTGTGGGTGGATCAGGCAGTGTCGATCGAATCCCCTCATCCTTACGAAAACAACATGAACAAAATCTATGGTGTTTCAGTTCCTGGCGCCAAATACCTGCGAGTCGTGTTTGACGAAGTCAATACGGAATCCGGTTATGACGTCGTCAGCGTCGAATCCCCGACTGGTGCGCCGATCGACTCCTTTACGGGACGCGTCAGCAACAAAACGAGCGAATATTACCAGGGCGATTCGGTCGTCATTCGCTTGAAATCGGATGTCAGCAACTCCGGATACGGATTCCGGGTTTCCAAGGTTCAAGTTATCAAGTAGTCTGTTCAGATGAAGTCTTTGCATTCCATAAGACAAATCGGCCTGGGGCTAGCCTTAGCCCTAGGCCTCTTTATTTCAGGTGTTCATGGAGTCAGGTCATCGTCGGCCGATCTCGCCCCGATTTCACAGGCTTCGGCTTCAAAGATGATCAAGGAGTTCAAGAAGGCCCAGGCCACGGAGCTCAAGAATTTTGAAAAAAGCCAGAAGTCAGAACTCCGGGATCTGAAGAGCTCTCAGACCGCTCATCAGAAGGAGTGGGAAGCGAAGGAAAAGGAAACTCGACACGTTTTCTTTCAGGCGAATCCAGGCGGGCCGGAACGCCGCTCTTACGTGAAAGATTTTCTCGACCGACGCAAGGTGATGGTCAACGTGCTGAAGGACGAACAGGTCCGAAGGAGTCAGGAGCAGGAAGTCAAAAAACGCGCTCTGATCGAAGACCAACGGGGCAAGCTGAAAGAATTTGAAGAGGCTCTGGCCAAAGGGGAGCACCCCAACAATTCACTCTGGCCGAGGTAGCCCATTTTCATCTCGCTGCCCGATCTCTCCTCATTCCAGCTTTCAAGTCTTCATCTGGCCCCGTTCGATATCGGGGTCGAAGTGGTCGGGATCATCCTGGCGGCGACAGCGCTGATGCGCGCTCGGACTGCTCAGGGAGCGTCGGCTTGGGCCCTGTTCCTGATTCTGATGCCAAAGGTCGCTTTTTTTCCTTACCTCGTCTTTGGCGCGAGAAGTTTTTCTGGCTACATCGTGAAACGCAAAAGTTCGGCGTCGGAGCTGGATGACGTCTGGAAGGAGTTCACCCGCTTCTTCGACAGCCGAAGGATTTTCAAAAAGGCCGAGACCCCGCTCGTCTGTGCGTTTGAGAAGCTTGCAGACACTCCTTTCGTGGGAGCGCGCTCGGTCAGACTCCTGCGCAACGCCGAGACCTTTGACGTGCTGAAGGCCACCCTGAAAGAAGCGAAGCACAGCATCTGCTTTCAGTACTATACGATTCATGACGATCAGATCGGCCGGGAGCTGCAGGTGATTCTTCGCGAGCGAGCGCGCGCCGGCATCAAGGTTCGCGTGCTTTATGACAGTGTGGGCAGCCGCGCTCTGACTCGCAGGTATGTGAGAGAGCTGCGAGGGGACGGAGTCGAGGTGCATTCCTTTGCATCCACCCGGTTCAGGATTCTCAAGCCCCGCTTTCAGATGAATTTTCGCAATCACCGCAAGCTCGTCATGGTCGACGCCAAAGAGCCAGGCGTCGCTGGAAAGATCTTCGTCGGGGGCCTGAACGTGGGGGATGAGTACCTCTCGCGTGATCCCAAGATCGGGTTCTGGCGCGACACGCACCTTTTGATCGAAGGGGATCCCTCGATCCAGGGGCTTCAGAGTTTCATCGCCGACTGGTACTGGTCGACTCGCGAGAAGATTTCATTTTCCGCGAGTGAGGCCATGGATCAGGGGGCATCAGCCAGCTCCAAAGCTCAGTCCGAGCTTCAGCCCGGAAAGATCCCCGTTTTGGTTCTGGCCACGGGCGCAGTCGGCCTGGATGGCTCCGCCATTCTCGCGGTTCTGAATGCCATTCACTCCTCCAAAAAGCGGATCTGGTTGACCACTCCCTACCTGGTTCCGCCGGATCAGATCATCTCGGCTCTTCAGCTGGCCGCACTTCGAGGGGTGGACGTCCGCGTGTTCGTCAGCAAGAAGTCGGACCATAGGATCGCCAAACTCGCGTCTTTTCCTTTCTTTGAACAGCTTCTGCCCTTCGGCGTTCGGATTTTTCAATTTCTCCCAGGCTTCATGCACCAGAAGGTCATCTCGGTGGATGACGATCTCTGCTACGTGGGTTCGACCAATCTCGACAACCGGTCCCTGCGCCTCAACTTCGAGATCGGTGCATGGATTCAGGACCGGGCTTTCGCCGCTCAGGTCGAGGCGATGCTGCTCGATGATCTCCGGCAGAGCGAAGAAGTGTTTCTCAAGCAGATTCAGAAGACCGGTCTTTTTCACCGTCTTCAGAGCGGCGTGGCTCGACTTTTTGGACCCATCCTCTGAGTCGGTCATCTGAATCAGTTCGGTGAATCAGTCTTCAAAATTCGATTTTGCTGAGTTGTCCACTCTGAAGCGTAAGTCTTGGAATCGTCGCGATCGTGTTTGCAGTCATGCTCACAAGCGCACCGAGACCTCCTCGGTCAAAATTCACGTTTGCCGTGAAACGCTGAGACGCCGCACAGGACTCAGGACTGAGGGGCGTGGGTGAAGTCACAAGAAGAGCAGGTCCCTGGAGAAGTGTGAGTTACGCGACCTGAGCGTACACAGTGTACGCTGACCTCAGAAACATCCTGCTCGGCAACAGTCCTTGAGTGGAGTTGAACAAAAACACTTTTTGAATCCCCTGGCTGGCCTACGAATCTCACGATTGAGCCTGTTCCAGTCGAATCACCTCGCGGGCGGGCTGGCTGGCGGGCGGACGGAAAGCGAAACCTGCCGTAACTGAAAGTACAGATCCCAGAAGCAAAGTCGAATTCAATCCGATCCAGGCAGAACTGCAAGCTCCGGATCGCAAGTATGGTCAATCCAGGGAGCAGTGAAGTATTCGGTTTGTTCATGAAGGATCTCTTTCGAATTGAGTGCTTGGTCAGTCAGAGGTGGCTGAATTACGCGCAGATCAGCATATGCGACTAAAATGTTCAGCTCATGTGCCTTCTTCCGCTGAAACGGCTGGGAACACGGCTCGGCTATTGATGATCAGTATTGATGATCAGTATTGATGATCAGTATTGATGATGAGTTCATATGATAATTAATAAGTTGTACTGAATGCATCATCTCTGTAGAAAGCGCCCATCACCCAGTGCTTCACCTGCGAAAAAATTATTGAAACCCGGTCGTAGACCGATTGGATGCCCAAATGAAAAACTCAATCCTGTTCTCTGTCCTCCTTCTTGCAACTTCATTCTCCGCAATGCCCGCATCGGCCGCTCCCGCTTCCTCTCAGAACCGTCAGATGAGCGTTCTGCGTGAGTTTCAGCTCGACCCATCCCTCGTCAAAGACCTCAGCACCCCGGTTCATTTCACGGGCGTCGTCACCGTTGACCGCACTGAAAAGCGAGTCACTCTTTCGGTCAACCAGGCTCCATCCTGCCCTGCCGGCGCCATGTGTCCACAGTACCTCGTTCAAATCCTGGATGTTGAACTCCCGATCGTCAGCATCATGACCGATGGCTGCCACAACCGGATCATCGTGGCCCGCGAAGATCGCCGCCCAGTTGATGGCGCCCTCCAGTCGATCATGATCACGGATCACTCGACTTCGACCTGTGACATCTACCTCAAGTACGCAACGGACGTTCAGTACACGTCTTCTTTCGTCAGCCGCAGCAACGGCGGAGAAGCCAAGTCGCTTTCTCACTTCCAGGGTGATCTGCTCAAGGTTCTTCACTGAGCTGAAGTGATGCAAGCACCTTTCGATCGCATTTCAATGCTTTCTGAGCAGTAACAAGATGCAATACCCGTGACGAAAGTCATGGGCATTTCTTTTGCGGAACGCGCTCTGCCCGAAGGGGAGCGCTACCTTCATTCTTTACGAGCGCACTCTCTCCACGCTGATCACGCCCTTCTTGCTTTCAAGGGCGTTGGTCACTTTCTGAAGCTGGTTCAGGTCATTCACTTCGACGTCAAAAAGCGCGATGGCCTTCTTGTCCTTCGTGGTGCGAATGTTCGCCGAAGCGATGTTCACTCCCAGGGATGCGATGGTCTGTGACATGAGGGCCAGCAGTCCCGGCTCGTCGTGGGTGAGAATGCGGATCTTGACGTGACGGCGAGTGCCCCCCACGCGTTCCGCGAGATTCCACTTCACGTCGACCCGGCGTTCCTGATCATTGTCGATGGCTTTGGTGCAGGTGGCAGTGTGAATGGTCACGCCTCGTCCGCGAGTGATGAACCCACTGATCCCGTCTCCCGGCAGCGGATTGCAGCAGCGCCCGAAGCGAATGAGCACGTCATCGAGATTGGCGACCGTGATCGCGTTTCTCGCTTCACTGCGCTTCTTGGCGGCGTTGAAGACTTTCTTGAGAAAACTCTGATCTTCGGCTTTGGCAGCTTCGACTTTCTGATCCTGAGTTTCCTGGGGAACGAGGAGCTGCACGATTTCGTCCGAAGTCAGGCGACCGTAGCCGATGAAGATGTAGAGCTCTTCAGGCGTGCGCACGTTGAAGTGCTGAGCAGTCTTGAGGAGTTCGCCGGATTTTTCGAGTTTGGACAGGGTGAGGCCGTACTTTCGCAGGGTCTTTTCGAGAATTTCCTGGCCCAGTTGCAGAGCGCGGTCGCGTTCCTGTTGCTTGATGTAGGCACGGATTTTCGCCTTCGCGCGTGAGCTCTTGACGATCTTGAGCCAGTCCTTGGACGGTGTCTGCGTGGGTGAGGTGAGGATCTCAATGGTGTCACCTGATTTCAAGCGGTGCTTGAGCGGGACGATCTTGCCATTGATCTTGGCGCCGACGCACTTGTTGCCGACGTCCGTATGAACGGCGTAGGCAAAGTCGAGTGGCGTCGCTCCGTGAGAGAGCTCTTTCACTTCGCCGGACGGCGTGAAGACGAATACGTCTTCAGCGAACAGGTCAATCTTGACGGTCTCGAGAAATTCGTTCGGGTCCTTGAGATCCTTGTGCCACTCGAGCAGGCGATTGACCCACTCGACATTTTCATGCGCGCGGTTGTCGAACTTGCCTTCTTTGTATTTCCAGTGTGCGGCGATGCCTTTTTCCGCGACCTGATTCATCTCGTGGGTGCGGATCTGGATTTCGATGCGCTCGCCTGCAGGACCGATCACGGTCGTGTGCAGGGACTGGTACGCGTTCGCCTTGGGCATGGCGATGTAATCCTTGAAGCGGCCGGGGACCGGCATGTAGGTCGCGTGGATCACGCCCAGTCCCTTGTAACATTCGGTGATATTGTCGACGAGAATGCGGAACGCGATGATGTCGTAAACCTGTTCGAAATCCACTCCGTGGCGTTCCATCTTCTTGTAGATGGAGTAGAAGTGCTTGGCGCGGCCCTGAATATGCGCTTTCATGTCATATTCAACGAGCTTCTCTTCGAGCGACTCGGAGACTTCCTCGATGTGCTTTTCGCGTTCCTTCTTCTTCTTGGCGACCTTCTGTGAAAGCTTGTAGTAGATTTCCGGATGCAGGTAGCGCAGACACAGATCCTCAAGCTCGGTCTTGATCCAGCTGATCCCCAGGCGATTGGCGATCGGGGCGTAGATGTCGAGAGTTTCCTGCGCGATGGTCTTCTGCTTGTGCGGCGGCAGATGCTCGAGCGTGCGCATGTTGTTCAGACGGTCGGCGAGCTTGACGATGATGACTCGAATGTCCTTGGCCATGGCTAGGATCATCTTTCTGAAATTCTCGGCCTGCTTCTCTTCGGAAGTCTTGAAGGCCATTTTCGAAAGTTTGGTGACGCCGTCCACGAGTTCGGCGATCTCTTTTCCAAATTCCTTTTCGATCTCTTCCATCGTGGCATGAGTGTCCTCGACCGTGTCATGCAGGAGACCCGTCACGATGCTGGGAATGTCGAGGCGAAGTTCGGCCAGGGACTGAGCGACTTCGGTGGGATGAATCATGTAGGGGTCGCCGCTCGAGCGCTTCTGACCGTGGTGAGCTTTCTCAGCGAAAGCGTACGCCTTCTCGACCAGATCTGTTTTGGCATCCGGGTAGTAGGTGACGAGGGCGTCGCAGATCGTTTTGAGAGTGGCTGTCTGGTATTTGCTCATAGTTTTTCTGGAGGGAGTCGAGGCCGGCTACCGGCTGGATGATGAGTTCAGGAAGAACTCCCTAGCTGCAAGTCTACCATGGTCTTGAGCTTTGCGTATGCAGCTTCAAAATCATCATTCACGACCCGGGCATGAAAGTGTTTGTCCTCTTTCATCTCATCTATCGAATTCTTAAGGCGTTTCTGAATCGTTTCCTCAGAATCGGTGCCGCGAGAGCGCAGACGGGATTCGAGCGTCTGCAGGTCAGGGGGCGAGATGAAGATGCTGAAGCACTCCACCGGGTAAGCCTTGCGCAGACTCTCCGCTCCTTGAACGTCAATATCAAGCAGAACGGACTTGCCCTGAGCGAAACTGCGTTCAATCGCATCTTTCGAAGTCCCGTAGTAATTGCCGTGAACCAGAGCCCATTCGGCGAATCGATCGGCCGCGATGAGTTTTTGAAATTCTTCGGTGCTCAGAAAGTGATAATCCTTTCCCTGCTGCTCGCTGCCGCGCACGGGGCGAGTCGTGCTCGAAATGGAAAGCTCCAGTTGCAGGAAATCGGCGAGAAGCCTCTTGCAGAGAGTGGTCTTTCCGGCACCCGAAGGGGCGGACAGCACGATGAGTCGGGGTGCGGCCCTACGGGTAGCAGGGCTCATTCGAGGTTCATCACCTGTTCGCGGATCTGTTCGAGTTTCACTTTGATCTGCACGACTTCTTCGCCAATGGAAAAGTCCTGAGCCTTGTTGCCCAGCGTGTTGATCTCTCGGCCGAGCTCCTGGAGGATGAAGTCGAGTTTTCTACCGACCTGGCCCCCGGCGTTCAGGATCTTGGTGAAATGATCGAGGTGGCCTTTGAAGCGGATGAGTTCCTCTTCGACGTCCGTGCGATCCGCCAGGATCGAAAGCTCCTGGCTCAATCTTGAATCCACCACGGCTTGAATGGAAGTTTCCACGATCGGATAGGCTTCAAAGATCGCTTTGATCTTGTCGCGAATTTTCTGAGGGTAACCGGCCTGACATTGGGAACGACGCTCGCGGAGAAGAGCGATCTGGCGATTCATTTCATCAATCGCGTTCTGAAGGACCGCTTTGAGGGCCTGGCCTTCGTGAATGCGCATTTCCGCCAGTCGAGTCATCGCCTGTTGCGCGAGCGGCTCGAGCGCAGCCCAGGGATCTTCGATGTGAAAGTCAGAGCTGGACCTCGAAATCACTTCAGGGTGAAGCGCGATGTCCAGGGTTCGGATCGTATCCGTCAGGCCAAGCTTCTTCTGAAGGGTGAGGAGAGCGGTGTGGTACTGCTGCGCAAGCTCGAGATTCGTGGAGAGAGTCTGCGCCGAAGTTCCGGGCTCCTGAATGCGCTCGACTTTGACATCCAGCGAGCCGCGCGCGAACTTTGCCTGCACGGCGGCGCGAAAGGGCATCTCGGCAGCTGAAAATTCACGGGGCAGACGCATCTTCACGTCGAGAAACCGGTGATTGAGAGTCTTCATTTCCACGCGGATCTTCTGACCCGACAGAGTTCCTTCGACGGAGCTGAAACCGGTCATGGATTGCACAGGTGCATTTGCCTGAGCAGCAGGGGCGATTTCGAGAGTGGACTTGCTCATGAGTTGCCCCCGGAGCCTGGAGCATGCGCAAGCGCGAAGGTTCCGATGTCGCGAAATTTCAGGAATCTCTGTTCCACAAGTTTCTTCGGATCTTTTTTTGCGGTCTTCATCAGCTCGGTGAGGTTGTCGCCCAGCGCTTTTCTCACGAGTTCGAAAGCTTCACTCCAGTTTCGGTGAGCTCCACCCTGCGGCTCAGGAATGATCGCATCGATGACCCCCATCTTGAGAAGTTCCGGGGGATTCATCTTGAGCTTTTCACTGGCGCGTTCTGCAAGGCTGGAGTCACTCCAGAGGATTGATGCGCAACTCTCCGGACTGATCACGGAGTAAGTGCTGTATTCGCACATGAGAACTCTGTTGCCGACGCCGATGGCGAGAGCCCCACCGGAGCCGCCTTCGCCGATCACGATCGTGATGACCGGCACCGTGAGGCCGAACATCATCTGAATGCTTTCGGCGATGGCCTGGGATTGGCCGCGTTCTTCAGCATCGAGTCCGGGATAGGCACCGGGAGTGTCGATGAAAGTGATGATCGGCATGCGGGCGCGCTCAGCCAGAGTCATGAGTCGCATGGCTTTGCGGTAGCCTTCAGGTCTGGCCATGCCGAAGTTGCGTTCCATCTTCTGTTTGGTCGTGCGACCTTTCTGGTGGCCGAGAATCATGACAGGAACTTCGGTACCACCGCCGGCTGCGCCCCCGGTATTCCAGACCGCGGTGCCGCCGAGAATGGCCTGATCGTCGGAAAAGAATCGGTCCCCCTGGAGTTCCATGAAGCCGGAGAAAAGGGCGTCCACAAAATCGCGTGTGTAGGGACGATTGGGATGACGGGAAAGTTGAACTTTCTGCCAAGCCCCGAGCTTCGAGTAAGTGTCGTCGATGAGATTGCCGACTTTTTTCTCGAGGACTGAGATCTCATGACCGAAATCCATTCCCTCCTGCTGGGAAAGTTCTCTCAGGTCCTGCAGTTTTTTTTCGAGGGCGGCGATGGGCTTTTCAAAGTCAAAAAAGGGTTCCATTGGAAACAGAAACTAGCACGGAGTCATTTCCAAGCCTAGGCAATCTGAGAAATTTCAACGGTCCGCGTTTCCCCAGCCAACCACTTTTCCATCTTCAAAATAGACGGTGCGGGTGGAGCCGAAACCCTGGGAGGAGGCGAGGCCATGCTGGTAGATCCAGCGTTGATTTCCGGAGCCCGGAAATCCGGCGCTTTCGACCTCCCGAGGTTCACCCCACGCCCCACGTACATCCTGCATGCGCATGCCCAGGACAAGGTCTCCGCTGGAGACGGCGCTTCGGATGCGGCGGTGCTTGCTTATTCGTAGTTCTTCGCGTTCCTCGGGACTCAGGTTGGATGCGGCGTGTCGTTCCGGTGCGGAGCTGGTCGACGGAAGATCATCCGTCAGGTCATATCGGTACGGATCCCGTGACGGGTCCTGTGAGAGTTCGATCAGCGAGCAGCCGGCAAGCGTTCCAGCGACGGTGCTGGCTAAAAGGAATGACAGAGCCAGAGTCAGGCTCACACGCGCAGAGAGCGTAGAAAATGTCGACGAAAGATCAGGTTTCGAAATTCGGGTCATGAGAGTCGGGCCTCCTTGCCTCAACTCCCTATCGGCTCTCGCGGGAGGGGACCTGAGCCGGGTGAGCTGAGAAGAAGCTCGAGTGGGCAACTCCTGCCGGCCTTTCTCTTGTGTGCAGGTCCAACTCCATGAAATACTGAATTCAATGAACTTGAAGATCCTCAGTGAATTCAGAGAACTCTTCGGTGAGGGGGTCCGCTCAGCCGATGCTCCCACTCGCCGAGCTTCGTGGTTTCTGATTCTCTGTGGCCTGGGGATTCTGATCACCTGTGGTCTGGGGGTACGTTACTCTCTGCAGCAAAGAAGCATTCGAAAGCAGGAACAGGCTCTGGTTGAAGCTGGGAAGCTGCAGGCTCAGAAACTCAAAGAAGAGCAGGACCTGAAAAAGAAGTCGATCACGCTGAGCCTCGGGCAGTTTTCCCTGGAGCTCCACGAGAAGAAGGGGCGTTCGGCCGCGCGCGGAATGAACAATCTCGCCGAGATCGAAGTCGTCGTCCGGTGCGATCGTCAGGAAACCTGCGAGCTTCTCAATGACCACATCCTGCAGGCCCGCGACCAGGTCACGCATATTTTCACACCGATGGAGCGAGAAGAACTCCTCTCCATTCAGGGCAAACAGGCCCTTCGCAAGTCTCTGACGGAACACCTCAATCGCTGGATCGTCAATGACCTGCCCGACATCAAAGAGGGCAAGATCCTGGAACTCTATTTTGCGCAAATGGTGATCAATTGACGGTGATCCATTGAAGTTTTTTGATTGAGTCCGGTCGACTGACGACCTGCGCTTGAGTCCTGCGGCAAGGCAAGGGCGTTGACACTCTCAGGTAACTTCGGGATAACTCGCACCGTGCTGAAAATATTCGCGCTGAATCTATTTGCAATGATGTCCTTCCTCTTGTTTCCCGCGGGCGCGCGTGCTCATCCGCTGGATATCGCTCTGCTCACGCTGAATCAGAAGGATTCGGCAAAGGGTTCCCGATTTGAAGCGAAGCTCGAGATGAATCCCACCGTGGTAGCGACTTTGCTGAAAGTCAATTCTGCGGATTTACCCCAGGCACTGCAACTGAGAACTCCCGAACTGTTTCGTGCGACTTTGGGAGAAAACCCCATGAAAATGGGCTTATCAAACTGCGTCTGGGCGGAGCCTCCTCCCGGAATCATTGAAAGTTCCCAAACGCTCAGCATCACGGCTGCCGCAAATTGTCCAGCCGGCGAGGGGGAGCTTTCAATGAGCCTTCCTTTTTTGAAACGAATGCCGAGCACTTTCAGTCTCATGTACATGGTCAAGCTTGAAGCCCTTGAAAAAATGGGAACTCTCGAACATCCGTCATCGGAGCTCAGCCTGCGGATGAGTCAGCCTTCTCGAACCTTTCTGAGTTTTGTGAGTATGGGAGTCAAACACATCGGAGCATTTCCAAGCGAGTGGGCAGGCGACCGCGGTCTGCATTTTCCGGATGGGATTGATCACATTCTCTTTGTCGTGGCCCTCGTGATCGGGGGAAGCGGAATCATCTCGATTCTCAAGACCGTGACCGGTTTCACGCTGGGCCATTCCGTGACTCTGGCTTTGGCCACCTTTGGCCTCATCCACGTTCCCGCACGCCTCGTCGAATCAGCCATCGCCTTGTCGATCGCGTTCGTCGCGGCGGAGAGTATTTTCGCAAGCAACACCAAATCAAGATGGAAACTGGCGCTCTTTTTTGGACTGGTTCATGGACTCGGCTTTGCGTCCGCTCTCGCTGAATTGCACCTTGATCGCGCGAGTATCGCCAAAGCACTCATCGGTTTCAACGCAGGGGTTGAAGTTGGCCAGGGCATCATCGTTGCGCTGGTGCTCCCCTGGGTCTTTACCCTGCGAAAATTTGAAATCACTCGAAAATTTGCAATTCCGGCTGCATCTGTGGCGATTTTCGCGCTTGGCAGTTTCTGGTTCGTGACTCGTGCATTCGGCATGAGTTGAAATTTTACGCAGTGAAGCGTTCAGAATCAGAGCAGTCGCTGCCCTCTCTCACGGTAGGCCGGGCTCTTTCAGTTGAATTCTTCAACCTCCCTGAAGAGGTCCTTGTGCTTGGGGCCGCAGACTTTGTGGCGCTTGAGCATTTCAAAAAGGGTGCTGCGCGCGACTCCCAGAATCTTCGCCGCCTGAGCGCGGTTGCCGCGGGCAAGTCGAAGCGCTTTCAGGAGCATGATTCTTTCCATTTCCTCGAGAGTGAGAACTGCCGCCCCGAGTTCCAGCCCTGGACTTTCGGAAACGTGTTCCGGCGTGAGTAGAAATTCAAACGCATCTTCGTCAAGCAGCGTCGTGAAAGGGCCGGAGAATCCGCTGGCTCTTTCGATGGCATGTCGAAGCTCACGGACATTGCCCGGCCAGGAGTGCGCCTGGAGTCTCAGCATCGCGCGCGCGGTGATCGTGCGACCGAGCTCCGTCGCCACTTTGGACGCCAGCAGCTGAATGTCATCGGGTCTCGAACGCAGCGTGGGGATTTCAATCGTGATCGAAGCGAGGCGGTAATAGAGATCGCGTCTGAACTTGCCTTCTTCAACAAGTTGCTTGAGCGAGTGATGGGTGGCGCAGAGGAGTCTCACGTCCGCGCGTGAAGTGCGGTCGGCACCGACGGGTCTGATCTCCCCGTTTTCAAGAAAGCGGAGGAGCTTGACCTGAATGTCCGCGGGCAGATCGCCGATTTCATCCAGAAAGAGTGTTCCGTTGTGCGCTTGCATGAGGGCGCCCGCGCGGTGGTGAGAAGCCCCCGTGTAAGCGCCTTTGACGTGCCCAAAGAGTTCACTCTCGGCGAGGGATGGAGCCAGGGCTCCGCAGTGAAGCGGCACGAAAGGCCCTGACGCGCGCTCACTCCAGACGTGCAGGAGGTGAGCGAGCACTTCTTTGCCCGTTCCCGTCTCGCCCGCGAGGTAGATCGACAGGGGAGTGGACGCGGCTTTCTTGGCCATCCAGAGGACTTTCTTGCCTTCTTCACTGCACGTCAGCCAGGGACGAATGCCACCCGGCTGGGTCGGAAGGGAGATTTCGGAGTGACGGGCTTCGAGAGTGAGCGTGGTTTCGCCCATGCAGATGGGCATTCCGGCGGGGATGTGGGCTTCGCGAATGGCGAGGTCTCCCAGCCGCGTGGAGGGACAGCCGTCCAGAATCTTGAGCCAGTAAGGGGAGTGGCGAGGGTCCGTTTTGGTCACTGCGCCCGAAGGCGTGAGGGTAGTCAGGACTCCCATGTCTTTGGGGAGAGTCGTGTCTCTGAGGAGCACTTCAGACCCTTCGGATCGCCCCAGGCGAAAGCTGCCCGGCGCCGAAGAGTTTTGGGACCCATTCTGAGACGCTCTCTGACTCAAGGACACGATTCTCGTTTCGCCTGAAGGATCCTGAATTCTCAATTGCCACATACTTCACTTCTCCGGTTCGATTTTGATGTTCTCGGAGGCTCCCTAGAGCAATGCGCGGACCAGCAGCGCGAGCTTCGGGGTTTGCATGATTTCAGGAGGTTACGAACGACTTTCGGACCAGGCCAGGGGGGCGTCGGTTCATTTTTGAATCAAACCGCTCCACTTTGGACCGGACTTTGAGTCGATTTCAGACTAATGTGAAAAGCTATGGCAGCAGAATTTTTCATGACGATCGGGGATGTTTCCCAACTCCAGGATATTTTCAACGGCGTTTTCCTGAAAGGTCGCCGCGAACCCCGCATCGCGATGGTGGGTCGCTCGAACGTTGGCAAGAGCTCGCTCATCAATGCGCTGCTCGAAACGACCCTCGCGCGAGTGAGCGGTGAGCCGGGCAAGACTCGTTGTCTGCACCTGTACGACTGGAAAACCCTCAAGAAGATCGTCGTCGATTTGCCTGGGTACGGCTTTGCCAAAGCGGGGCATGCGGAGCGTGACAAGTGGGCGGATTTCATCAATGCCTACCTGAAGCGCGATCCCGGCCTCGAACGGGCGCTCGTGCTTCTCGACGCTCGTCATGGTCCGACTGAACTCGACAAGGAAGCCATCAAGTTTCTGAGTTTCGAATCCGTGCCCGTGACCTTCGTCTTCACCAAAGCCGACGCTCTGAAGACCCAGAAGGAACGCTCGGCTCGTCGCAAGGAAGCCAGCGCCGCCCTCCTTGCGCTCGGATATGAACCTAAAGACGCGTTCTGGGTCTCGGCCAAGACGAAAGATGGTCTCAAGCCTCTGTTGCTTGAACTGGCGAAGACTTCGGCCGCTCCCATCGCGATGGAATAAGCCAGCACACTTGAAAAGGATCACTCATGCTCATTGGAATCGTAGGACCTTCGGCAGTCGTTCCTGAAACTGAACTCGCGCTGGGCGCGAAAAAGATCACGGACGCCGGCTTCACGGTTCGAATCCATCCCCAGGTGAAGAAGACCCATCTCTTTTTCGCCGGTACGGATGAACAGCGCGCGAAAGCATTTTATGATTATGCAGTCGATTCGAAAGTCGACGCGCTCTGGTTCGCACGCGGAGGTTACGGCGCGATGCTGCTTCTGCCTCACCTGGTGGCTCTGGCCAAAAAGAACGGCAAGCCCCCCGCGAAGAAGGTCCTGATCGGCTCTTCGGACGCGACTTCGCTTATGGAATTCGTGCGCGTGAAGTGGGGCTGGAAAGTCCTGCACGCTCCCATGCCTGCGACGATGGGCTTTCAGAAATTGAGCGCCCGCGACTGGCAGGATCTCGTGGCGCAGCTTCATCAGCTTGGAAAGTCCGAGCATCCTCTCGGGACTCTGGATCAACCTCTGAAATTCGTGAGCCGGGGCCAACTCAAAGCGAAATCCAGACCCGTGCGCGGCGAGCTGGTCGGAGGCAATCTTTCCGTGATGTGCTCCCTGATCGGAACCCCCTACGCGATTCAGGCCAAAGGCAAGATTCTCTTTCTCGAAGACGTCACGGAAGCCCCTTATCGCCTGCACCGCATGGCTCAGCACTTGCTGTCAGTCGGAGCCTTCAAGGGCGTGAAAGCGATCGTCATCGGGAGTCTGCATGATTGTGCGGATCAAGTCGGATCCGTTTTTGCTGAGATGCCGGGTGCGAGTTCAATGGAAAAATCGGGCGACACGAAAGTAAGAATGAAGCCCCTGAGACCCTCTCTGTCGGATGCTGAAGTCCTGACGGCCGTCTTTGGCGTTCTCGGAAAGAGCTTGGAAATTCCAGTCGCTTATGGATTGACCGTGGGACACGGTCCCAACGGAATGTCGCCCCTGCCGCTGGGCGTGACCTATGAACTCGACGCCAAGGGATTCCTGTCGCTGGTTTAGGTCGGTCTCACGAGCTGAACATGACCGTGACGTACCAGACGTTCTCGCCCTTTCGATTTTTGCCTTCGACCACTCCAGTGCCGATATTTTTCCAGGATGGATTCAGGATGTTCTCTGCCACCGAGTAATTCTTTTGCAGGGGTTGGTGTTGCCGGGCCAGGGCCTGGCGATACCGCTGCACGACGGTCTTCAGCCCGGGAGCGGGGGATTCGTGAGAAAAGTAACCTTGGGTCAGCATTTCATTCGAGTGCAGCTGAGCTGCGACGATCAAGATGAGATCAGGCGTCAGAACCGTTTTCAGTCCGCCCTGCTTCCGGTCTGCGAGAGTGCGTGCGATGAGGAGGCTTTCGGCTCATTGATGTTCGCTTGAGTTCTCGGAGAAATCGCACTCGGAGGGGGAGAGGCAGCTTGCGCTGAAGTCGTCTGACAGCAGAAGAGGAACGACTGAAGCATCATCATGGGTGTTTTCATTTCTAACGTGAAATTTCCGACTTTTCCATCAGGGTTTGAGGCAGACGGAAAAACTTCAAAATTCCGATTGCTTGCGCGCCCCCATCAGCTTCTCACTCCACTCGATTTGTCGTCTGGACAGCTTACTCAAGTTAGGCTAAATCAGTCTCTCAGCTCTGTAAAATTTGGCAAATGGCTTCCTGGCGGAATGGTAGACGCAGTGGACTCAAAATCCACCGATCGCAAGGTTGTCCGAGTTCGAGTCTCGGGGGAGCCACCAACTATAAATCGATCCCTTCAAAATCCGTTTCCTGAATAACCCAGTCTTCATTTGAAGACCGGGCACCGTGCCCTATATAGGCTCTTCACCACAACGTGGGGCATGGCGATTTTGCATAGAATCAATTTCGGATGTTGAATACTCCATCCCAGCCACAAAGTGCAATCACTCTGAGTCGGTAGTTCTTGAAATTCCTGAAACCGAACCCTTCCGTGATGGACGATCGGTTCAAGCCAGGACTTCAGGGTCTGCCCAAACGTCTTCATGGGCTCCCAAGCACTCTGCAGGCATTCGTTCATGTGCCACAGGAGCAGAGGGATCAGGTCTTTGGCTTCTCGCCTTCTCTGGTGTTTTTTCAAGAGAAGCTGCATGAGATCCTGCTTGAAGCGGTAAAGTGCTTCAAGGCCCGGGATCTCGTCAAAATACTTCTGCAGTTTTGGGATCTGATCGGGCTTCAGGTTGCACTCGTGCCGGCGAAGCAGGCTCAGGAGCCCTCGGCTTTTTCTCCCTGCCGGATCCAGCACTCCCCAGACTTTCAAGAAATGATGATTGAGAAGCCTCACGACGTGAAACAGGTCAGCAACGATCATGGCGTTTGGAAAATACTTACGGACAATGCTTCGGTAAGTTTCTGATAGATCCATGACGACGACCAGCACACGCTCTCGCCCTTTTAAGCATTTTAAATAGGCTCTGCGGACACTGCCTACCACTGAGCTCTCTCACGCGGTAGGCGACAAAATCCTGGTACCAACTCTCCACAGTCGAGGCGCTGATCTGGTGAGTGAGTGTGATTCTTGTCTGGGTGAGGCCGCCCTGGTGGAGGTGAAAAATTTCCTGCCTGAACTGCTCAGTGGATCTTTTCTTGGAGAGGATGCCGGGTACCCTCACCATGAAGTACCTCCCGCAGGGCTTACAGAGGAGTTTCGGGATCTTCAGTTCAAGCCTAACAAGTTTCTGGTCCCACAGGGCGTGGTTGAACTCGCGAGTCTTCGTCGCCTTGATCCGAAAACATTTCGCCTGGCAGCTTGGACACTGAGTGTCAGAAGTGATCAAGGCTTTGCCTCGAATGCAGATCTGGGCGTCTAATTCGAAAATATCATGGACTTCCACTCCCGCAATCGGGGTGATAAAGTGCTTCTGAGTGGGCATGGGCGGTTACCTTTCGTTAAAATTAAGTCTTGCAACTCAATTCTAACAAAATCGTTCATGCCCCTCAATATGATGGAGAGCCATTTAAATTCGTACTTCAGGGACGCCACAGTCAATTGCTCCAACGGACTCTTTGTCGAATGAATGTGAAATCGTCATTCGCAGTTCAGCGCTCCGTCCCTTGTAAGTTGAGAGCTCCGGATCTAAGTTCGTTCGGGTGATAAAATCCCGCACCTGAAGGAGCGCATTATGAAAGCGATTTGGAACCAGGAATTGATTGCTGAGAGTGACAAGACCGTTGTGGTTGAAGGGAATCATTACTTTCCCGCTGACTCCATCAATCGAAAATTTCTCGTGGATTCGAGCACGAAGAGTTCATGTCCTTGGAAAGGTGAGGCCAGTTACTACTCTTTATCCGTCAACGGCAAGATCAATACGGATGCTGCCTGGTGTTATCCAAGCCCTAAGCCCGCGGCGAAGGAAATTCAGGGCCGTCTCGCTTTCTGGAAGGGTGTGACTCTTGAAAAGTGAGTTTCACTTGTTGCCTTTGACTTTGATTTTCTCATATCAGGTATCTCTTTCTGCTAAAGCTCCGAACACTTCTCAGAAAACGAACCCAAATCTATCGGCGACGATTGCGAACGTCAATTGGGTCGGCGCCTAAGGTTTGCTCCGTAAAGCGATCTCCAAAATGCATCTCTCCGTGTTAAGGTGGAAATTTTCCCGTGGAATTGGAAAAGTTCTGGAGCATTTCGTTCGGGCGCGAAAGTCGGCTATTGTGTGTAGGACCAAATGCGCGGCGGGCGCACCACTTGGAGGTGCGCCCGCCGACGAACTACGAAATTTTCGAATCAGATCCCGGTCGAGAAATTAGTGACAAAAACTCAACCCCCGCGCGAGATCCCGCAACGAGGGCGTCCGATTCTCTGACCGAGAAATGATCAACATCGCGTACTCTGATTTCCAGGGCGTACGAATAGCGGGGGTTCATGACCAGCGTTCTTGGCACACTCCCTGTAATGTAGGCCCATCATGGGTCAATCTGGTTCAGGTCATCAACTCAGTTTCCCTGGGCTACAGGGTGAGTACCAAGCCCGCAATCCGGAGCATACGGTGCTGTATCGGGCCGTTGCCCGCAACTACCGCACCTTCGAAGCCATTGCAGATGCGGGAGAAAAGCGCATCCCCAAGCACGTCACCCAGGAGTTCGAAGCGTTCCTGCGCTGTGGGATTCTGGCTCACGGATTTCTGAGGCTCAAATGCGGGGACTGTAAGCACGAGAAAATCGTGGCGTTTTCGTGTAAGAAACGCGGGTTCTGCAGCTCGTGTGGCGGCAGACGCATGAGTGAAAGCGCCGCCCATCTGGTCGATGAGGTCTTCCCCAAGGTCGGCATGCGCCAGTGGGTCCTGAGCTTTCCCATGCCCATCCGGTTCATCCTGGCGAAAAATCCGAAGATCCAAGGCCGAGTTCTTACCCTCGTCCACCGCGCAATTACGACGTACATTCGCTCACAGGCCAAGAAAAAGGGGTTCCACTCCAAACTTCAACCCGGAGCAGTTACACTCATTCAGCGCTTTGGCGGATCCCTCAATCTCAATGTCCACTACCACATGCTGTTCCTGGAGGGCGGCTATTACGAGACTGCAAAGGAGTTGGACCAGGGACCCAAGTTCTGGTGGGTGGATCCTCCCACCGATGAACAGATCCAAGCCATGGTAGCCCCATATGTCAGGAACTTTCTATTACCCACAAGTGTGTCACCAGTCGGCTGATTATGCGCCGCACGATGATCAATTTAGAGTGAAGTTGCTAGACTCAGCCTTTCCTCAGGAGGGGCAAGAGAATGGCGGATATTTGCGAACCATGGGAGAAGGAATTTGGGTCCATTGACTTCGGTGATACTCGACTTAAAGCTAGACTGGTGCGAATCGCAGAACAACTTTCCAATCAACCGCTGGACCCCATCAATCAAGCCTGCGGTGGCTGGGCAGACACGAAGGCTGCCTACCGGTTGTTCTCCAATGAAAAAGTTGAAGCCGCCGAAATTCTTAAAGTTCATCGTGACCGTACCTGGGAAAGGGCTCAACCCTATCCAGTCGTGTTGGCTATCCAAGATACGAGTTTTTTGAACTACACCGGTCACGAAGCGACGTTGGGACTGGGTAAAATCGGAACCAAAAAATCGTTGGCCCGCGGACTGGTTCAGCATACGACTCTCGCAATGAGCCCCCAGGGGCTTCCACTTGGAGTTTTAGATCAGAAAATTTGGGCGAGGAAACCTCTTCCTTCAACCCGGAGCAAAGACTTAAGGAAACGTCCCCTTCGCGAGAAAGAGAGCACGCGTTGGTTAAATGCCTTGGAAGTCACACTCAAAACGGCTCCAGAAGGAATCACTGCGGTGACGGTGGCTGACCGCGAATGCGACATTTATGAATTTATCACCCACGCCTCCCGCATTGACGCCCGCTTCTTGATTCGGGCCGCTCGGGATCGCACCCTCTTTGCTCCCGAATGTGGAGATGACGTGGAGCACCTCTGGAAATATTTGGGCGATCAAAAGTTAGCGGGACACGTTTCGGTCGATGTACCTGCCCGAGGCCATGAAGCCGCGCGAACGGCATGCGTTTCCATTCAGTTTGCTCCAGTCGAACTGAAGAGGCCCAGAAAGCAACGATTCACAGAGAAATGCGGCATTGAAAAAAGTACCTCAGTCTATGCCGTCCTGATTCGGGAGATAACTCCTCCTCCGGGCTTGAGCGCACTGGAGTGGATGCTGCTGACCAACATCGCGGTCACAAGCCTCAAAGAAGCTATCGAAAAAATGAACTGGTACCGATCGAGATGGGGGATTGAGGTTTTCCATAAAATCCTCAAATCAGGATGCCGAGTAGAATCTTGCCGCTTAGGTACCGCAGAGCGCTTGACGAAATACTTGGCCTTGTTTGCCATCATTGCGTGGAGACTCCACTGGATCACGCAAGTGAATCGCGATTCTCCGGATCAGCCGTGTACGGCTTTACTAGCGGAGGTTGAATGGAAGGCCCTCTACTGTAAAATTAATAAGACTCGGTTTACACCGAGAAAACCGCCCTCCACTCGTCAGGCAGTACGTTGGATTGCGCAGCTAGGAGGATTTCTTGCCCGCAAAGGAGACAAAGAACCAGGGATCATCACTGTTTGGCGCGGTTGGCAACGGCTCGCCGACGTCACTGAGGATTGCTCGTTGTTTAACAAGGCGAAAACTTGTGGGTAATAGAAAGTTCCTGACATATGGGGATATGAAACGATGCACGGCATGCTGAAAGTTGTTCCAAGATTTATTGATTCTGTGTACAACGAAAAGCGCATGCACTCATCTCTGGGCTACTTCAGTCCAGAAGAGTTTGAAGAACTGGCTGAACGCAAGCAGCTACAAAAACAGGGTCTTCAGCCGGTCATGATACTTCCCGGAAATCTCTCCAACTGAAGGGGTGCAGTCCACTTACATTAATGACCGGGTGGGCGAAGCCCGAAAAATCCTGGATCTCTCTCAACTCATCCTCCATCAAACGACCCTCCTTAGCTAAAGCTTTCACAGCTTATTGAGAAGTTACATTTTAGCTATTGGAGTATTTACGCCTGAAAATATATTTTCGAAATATGACGATTTTTTGGTATTTCGGCCATTTCCAGAAAATTTCGCTGATATACAAACAAGTGTAGCCAAAAATTAAATCTCCGCCGCGATTCTTTCCTAGCCCTACGCGATAACGCGTGGCTTCCAGTCATTCAAGCCCTCAAACCTACTGCCTCTTTACTCACGCACTTTCAAAAGTCGCGTGACTGTGTTCTATTGATCCAATGGTAGACGCAGTGGACTCAAAATCCACCGATCGCAAGGTTGTCCGAGTTCGAGTCTCGGGGGAGCCACCAATTATTTCAGATTTCGTTCGTTTCTTCGCAGTCCCGAGTTTGCCAGCTTCAATCAGAAGTCCGCATCTCCGTTGCCAACTTGCAAGTTCCTGGCGCAAACGCATTTGGGAATTGAAATGATACCTGGCCTGCTTCAGGGGAGTCGAAGGATCATGTCCGCCTTCAAAATGATAGAGGGGGGGCAGAGGTCAACCAGTCCGCCGAATCATAGGGTCGATCCAGCGAAATTCCGTCGCAAAGGTTTCCAGGCTGCGGCCCCAGCTTGCCGTGATCGAAAACGAATGCCAGATCCTGGGTCGATGAAAAAACTTCTGATGCGAGTTCACGGCAGGCAAATTCCTGGTAGAGCGATTGAATTTCTGGCTTTGGGTTTCCATTTCGAGATCCAAACTGATGAATCATCCCTCGTAGAAACACCTGGTCCGCTTCTTTCGCCTGATCGGAAAGCTTCGAGAGCATGACTTTTACGAAGTTGTCTGAAAGAGGACCCGCTCCGATCAACATCATGTTCGCGATCGCAGAAGACCATTCCTCGGCTGGCAGTCCAAGGAGACGACTGGATCCTGAGCAAAGGCTTTGGACAGAGGTTGCTGCCCACTTTTGAAACTTCAGAATCAGAGAATGTGGGATTCGGGGACTTTCTGGTTTCAGTTTCGTAACTCGCACAGAAATTCGCCAGCTCCAGATCTCCCGCCGTGGGAAGCCGAGGCGGATAAACAAACCTGACACGTGCTCCGCCGCTTTGCAATAGAGCGGCGCCACGTTCGTGCCGTGATTCTTTTGAAATTCGGTTTCGATTTTTCTGTTGAGGGTTCGGTTGCAATTTTAGAAGTGGGAGAGAAAGCCTGATCCAAGTGGGAGCATGCGCATGTGACAGAAGTCATGTTCCTTGCAGGCAGCATCATGAGCCAGATCGGGGGCATCGCCGCATCCATCCGGCAATTCGTAGAAAACCACTCTTCTCCGTACTGGGCATTTCGATCTCACGGGCACTCCGCACCGTGGCGGGGAGGAGTGCAGACTCGTGTTCACAGGGTCCAGAGCATCAATCCACTTCTGAAGGACTTTTCTGTTGAGTTCAGAGGTCTGGGCAGCATTTGCGGACACTTCGGCAAAGAAAGCGAACAGGCACGTTACCAGCGAAGGGCTGCAATTTCCAAATCTTCTCAATTTCTACTCTCGCACTTTTCATTGATCGGTGAAAAGTGAGAGCGGCCTTGATCTCAGCAGTTTTGCAAGCGATTTGGTTCATGAGGATCGGCCCTGGCAGCTCAGGGAAGACTGAAATCGAGCAAACCACCGGTGATCTTTCGGATATCCGCAAGCGTGAGGTGCGCGGTGGTCTCTGAATCGCAGAAGAGCGAAATTTCGTGCGGGTTCGCTTTGAAATACATGGATACTCTTCGTCCTGCGGGTGCGTTGTTGCTGATGTTGAAGAGGGGAATGTCCTTGATGTCAGCAAGCGAGTGTTCCTTGCCCACAGGTTCGGAGATCTCCGCTTTCTTGACCGCCTTGGGGTAAGAAAGAATGCAAACTGACTTGTTGAAATTCATTGAGCTGGCTGAAATTTCGCGGCCCCCTTGGAAAACGAAGGAAACCCCTTCGGCCGGATCCGTGTTTCGAAATGGAATCGTCTGCGTGAATTTCACGATGGATCCCCGAGGAAGATCCTTGAGCGGAGTCTGATCGTCTTTGCTTCGGTCCCGCGCTTCCGCGACTTTCCCTCCCGCCTTCGCTTCCATCAGGCTTGGAAAGATCCGGTCAAACTCATCGCGCGGAATGCCGCAGGTGGCGCAGCTCTTCATGATGCCGATGCCCGGCACTTCCTTGCTGTGTCTGGCGATGAAGTCGACCAGGGACTGGGTATCCGTGAGGCCAAGCTCAGCCTTCACACGGTCCCGCGATACGTCCTCTTCATAACTTCTCACCAGGGGAGTGATCAGATCCTTGTTCGCCGCCACCGCTCTGCCCGTCGCTTTGGCCAGGGCCTTGCGGTAAACTTCGGAGTCTTTTTCAAGAATCGCCTTCATTTCGGCATCGTCCGGATGAAGCGCTCGAACTTTCGCCAGAACCGATGCGGAGTAGGAGCCCTTGTTGTCTTCGACCAGCTTTCGAAGCTGATCGGATTCATGCAGCAGTCCATTGGCATGACAGCGAAAACAGGAGATCCCGGAACGGACCGTGCCATCCTTGCGTCCGCCATCCGTCACGATTGATGTCGGCGCTTCGTTCAGGCGCTTTCCGTCCTTGTTGAGCAGCGCGTAGGCCTGCATTCCGTTGGGGAGATTGTAGATCACTTCTCCGCCGGCCTTCTTGTCTTCGAAGTCCGTGGGATGAGCGAAGATGTTCTGGGCGCCACTGCTGTTTTGAAAGTCATAGCTCAACCAATAGGCTCCGTGACTGGAACCGTGGCGCTCGATCACGCGGTTGTTGGCTGACACTCCTGATTTTCTGAAACCCGCGCGCGAGACTTCTTCGTTTTCGATGTTTTTCTGCACGTTGATGCCGACTTTGTTTTCGAGGCCTTTGGCGGTGTCAGGATTGTCCAGAAGCAGATCATAGACGGGTGAAGAAGAAGCAGTTGCAACGAACCAGTCGGCTCTCGCGGTTGGGTGAAGAGTTCCGGTCTTTTCCTGGAGAGCCTGCTGGGTCGCGGGCTTCTGATCGAGCGACGCTTTGAAGGGGTTCTGTTTCTGCAGGTCTTCCCATTTCTCGGGAGTCCAACCGTATTTTCTGAGATCGATCCGGTAGACCGTGCCGCGCCGGTCGACGACTTCGGGGACCGCGATTTTAGGTTTCCATGAAAGACTGTTCAGCATGATGGACAGGCCATCACGGCGATCTCGAATGGTCGCGGCGGTCAGATTCTTCTCTTTCAGATCCGCCAGAGTGAAATAGCGAGTGAACTGCCGGTCTTCGGGTGCGAGCTTGTCCAGATCACTCTGAATCGCGGAGTAGGCCTGATCTTCGGAAAGGGGAACCACCAGAGCGGAGGCGGCGGCGGGCGAAGTGATTTTCTCGGCGGCGGCCTGGGCTTCAGGAGCGGGAGCCTCAGGTTTGCTCGCTGGCAGGGGAGGCTTCGCTGCAGGGGATTTCAGGTTGCCGTCTTCGTCCATGGATTCAATCCAGGAGCGGATGGCTTCTTCTTCTTCGGGTTTCAGGTCTGCCACTCCCGACTTGCCGGGTGGCATCCTCTGAGGGTCGCCTTTGGGCTTCTGAATGCGTTTATAGAGCGAAGATTGGTTCGGCCTGCCAGGAACAATGATGCCTTCTTTGATGAGGTGCTTGACGTCCATGATGTCGCCAAAAGGCGCTTCTCCTGCGCGGTGGCAGAATGCGCAGTCAAAGAGTGCACTTTGAATTTTTCCGGGGACCTTCGGACCCGGGCCAATAGAATGGGGTCTTGCGTGCGCTGCCACGGTTTGGGAAAGTTGCAGCAGACTCAAGGTGAGAAAGGTGGATGTCCAGATGCGAAGGAGCATTCAAGCTCTTCGGTGAACAGCGTGGTTTTCTTGACGGGACTTAACAATCGGACGCGACCAAAAAGATCCTCACATTCGAGGATCTTCAGAGGCAGGTCTTCGACAGTTGTCCTGCAGGAATTTTGTCCACGGCGGGGAACGGAAGTTTTTTCACTTTCATCCACTGGCTGAGAAAAGTTTCCGCATCAGCTGACGCAAAGCCGGGATCCTGAGCGTAGGCGGGATCCGAGGCAGCCTGTTCCAAAGTCACGAAAGTGACTCCTTCCGCGCGGTAAGCCGCCATCATGTCGTCCAGCATTTCAGCATCGAAGGCGCCGACATGCATGAGGAGGATCTGCGGGATGGATCTGCCGAACACCAGCTGAGACATCTGGTCGGCGTAGTGCAGTCGGCTGACAGCCGCATGCAGGTAGCTTTCTTTCAGTTCAGCGACTCCGTCTGAATCTCCCTGGGCCATGCACCGGCTGTAAGGAGAATTCCAGCTCCAGTCCGAAAAATCAGTCGTGACTTCAGCGATGCGGTAGCCATTGTCCTTGAGGCCCTTGCGAACGAAGTTTCGCTTCGCAAGAGAGTCGCCTTCGCCGAGAAACGGATAACGAAACCACTTCCAATCCTGCCCGGGCAGGGAGAACTTCTTGAGAAATGGCTCGTTCAACAGCATGTCGGCCAGGTATTTCGTCGAAGTCGTCCCCGCGAGATCCGGATGGCTGAAGGTGTGATTGGCCAACCGCTGTTCCTTGGCCCAGAGGCGGAGCGCTTCTTCGCGGTCCGAAATGCCCGCGATCGTCGAAGCATTGATGAAGCCGAAGACGTCGTGCTGATCATTCTTCTTCAGCGTCGTCAGAATCTTCTCCATGACATCAAAACGATTCATGTGGGGCGGCAGTTTTCCGTGCACCGGGAGATCATCAAACGTGAGGGCCACTTCGATCGGATGGGCAGCGGGTGCGGCAGCGTAGGTGGCGCCCGCGAGGCCCAATGCGCTGAGGCCCAGGGTACTGATGAGGAATAGAAACGTCTTCATGTGAAATCTCCCTGCCACTGCTTCGAGTGCAACAACGGTCACTCTTCTACCGGATCCGGATTGGAGCCTATCATTACCGATCAAAATGGTCAACTATTGAATTCGTGCAGCGTTTTCAGTCTTTTGGAGGTCAACGAACCCGTTCATTTTCAGGCATGATTCGCGAGGGAAACGACGTGGACTTGGCACCGCTCCGGGAGTATTCGTCACAGAGTGCCTTCCGATTTCCTGAAACACTCGCTTCGGCAACTGTCCCTGGTCGCTCACGCGCTGATTCTGACAACACTGGTCTTTGCACTGAGTTCGAGGTCGATCCATCAGGCGCCCCCCCGGAGGCACTCGACTTCACGAGTGGTGAAGGAGTGCCTGCAGTTCCTCAATCTGAGGCACGCGCTGTGAGTGGACCAGAATCACGAACTCGGGTTTCCATTTCCGAATGGCAGTGGCAAGTTTGAGCAATTGGCTTTCGGAATAGCGCCGTACCCACCTGACCTCATGCCACCCATGAATGCGCCAAACCTTCGAACGGCTGTACTGTCGCGTCGGAACCCAGAACGGATCAGCCACCCAGTTGAAGTCCTTTCGCACTGAAGCAGACGGCTCCTCCCGGCCTGAGTCGATTGTCAGCGGGCAAGGCTGCTTCTTTTGCCAGTCCAGCTGAAAGCGTTGCAACCGGGTTTCAGCATTCTCCCAAAGCCAATAGCTCGGAGGCAACTTGAGGATGCACGCGGCCGCCCGCCTGGCATCGCAGATCTCCTGGAGTTCACTCATCCGGTCTTCACGCAGAAAGGCGTGACCAATGCTGACCACGTTGGCTGCTCGCGAAATTGGGGACAATGCGTCCACTTCGAAAAAATCCACTCGACCCCTGAGTGCCGGCCAATATCCTGAGACACCCAACTGCGTTCGCTTTTCAGGCGATCTTGAAATCAAAGGTCACATCAGTCTTCAGAGAGTGAATCACGAGGCAGGATTGAGAAGTCTTCTCGAGGATCCGCATGATTCTTTCAGGCTCGGTTGAGCCCGGATGCACGGTGACTTCGATTCGCATGGCCTTCATCCAGGGACGCCCCTGGGGATCGCGGTCCACCGTGAGACTGCCCGCGATGGCCAGTTTCTCAAAACTGACTTTGGATTTTTCGGCGATCACCTTGAAAGTGGCGCAGAAACAATTGGCTGCCGCCATCGCGAAAAAATCTTCTGGAGAATAACCTCCGCCGGGACCCCCGAACTCTCCCGGAATCGCGCAAGGGACGAAAGATGCCAGAGAGGGAGTGCGAGTCGTCCAGGTCGTGGCAGTGCCGGCAGTCGTTGAAGCTTCCACCGGAAAGTCGAGGGGGTAGGTGATCATGCCTTGGTTATAAGACTTTTCCAGAAATTCGCACAAGAATTCGATGGGCGAGGGTTGGTCAAAAGTCGTACGGGCTCATTGAGTCTACGTTCACATCGCGACGTCGCGCGTTCCTGGTGCTCGGCTGGACCGAGGGTTGCAAAACCAAGGAGTCAAACCGGATCCCATCTGTTTTAAACAGGACATAGCCAACAGGAGGCTCGCTCGCCATGCTGAACAAAAATGACTTCATGAATAAGTTTTCCAATGTGCACGAAGGAATGACCGTCATCACCCAGGACGGAGAAAAGCTCGGGAAGATCGTTGCCCTGGACTCAGACAGTTTCACGGTCGAAAAAGGCTTCTTCTTTCCGAAAGATTTCACCGCTCGCTATGACGACATCTCCAGTGCAGACGACGATCAGCTGATTCTCGGACGGCAGACGACCGAGCTGGGTGATTGGAAGAATGAAAGCTATGCCGGCTGGAACGACATTGATCAATATAATGATCAGTACCAGGGTCTGTACAGTCAGGATCTGGGAGCGGTGGGCATCACGCGCCCCGGTATTTTCGGGATCGGAGCAACCGGTAACCTCATGGACAATCGAGATGGTCTCCATGATCCCCGGAAGGATATTCGAGCTCAGAAAACTTTGCGCCAGACCGGTGAAGTGGAGCTCAGAAAAGTGGTGCATACGGAGCACAAGACGATCAACGTTCCGGTCATGAAGGAGGAAGTTCATCTGCGAAAGGAGACCCGCATCGAGCAGGAAACTCTGGCTGGAGACGTGCGCAGTGAGGACATTGAAATCGATCGTCAGAAGCGCAAGGCAGGCTGAACTTCGGTCTCCGTTCAGATTTTTTCATTCTGGAGCGGTTCCGAGACGGTGCATCCTGATTTGGGTATGGTTACTGCAATCACGCCTTCCTATGAATCTTGAAGCGCGCGTCTGCGCATGTGGGTGTGGCAAAGTCTTCAAATGCCTGCCTACCAGTCAATGTTATTGTGCTTCGGAGGCCTGTTCCATGAAACTGGCCGCTCGAGTGATCGGAAATCCTGAAGTGAGTGCCCCTGCTCATGCGGGTGAACCGAAGGAACTGAAGAACACGCAGGCACGTCCGGAGCCGGCGAGTCGCGGTACCCGACGTCAATTGCGGGTCTGATTTTTTGATGGCATCCGGTGACATCGACCGATCCTGGCTTGGTCACCGCGTCTGCGTCTTCGACCAGCAGTTCCCCCGCGGTACCCTGATGGAAGGACTGGTTCAAGAGAGTGAGCCGGACTTTTCAGTTGCCGAACTGAAGCTGGGCCCCTGCGGCGGGCTGGGTCCCGATTGCGCGGACTCCGTTGATCTTCTGGGCCCGTGCGCTCTGGGCCTGCGAAAGGCAAGCCTCGTAGCCCGGGTCCTTTTCACGCAGCACCAGTCCGGAGGAGTCCGTGCAGGAGGCGGAAATTCGCAAACCACTTTTCGTGACGGTTGCGGGATGATCAGGTGAATAAGTGGTGTTGTTGAGAAGATCGGCTGCGCCGCCACCGTGGATCTCCTGAAGCTTGAGTTGCTGATCGGCGAGGGCTGAACCGGCGAGCAGGGACGTGAACGTGAACGCGGTTTTCAAAAAGATCGAAAATTTCATGACCTGTTTATATGATGAGTGACTTTGAGTGTCAACTGGGCCGGATTTCAATCATTTTTTCCAGCGCGTTGATCTCTCTTCAAGCTTCTCATGCATCTTGGAAATCGCGACGAGAGGAGTCTGTTCACGGGCCAGCACTTTGTGCACTTCGGTCCAGATTTCCTGGCTCACTTCGGGATAGTCCGCGCGCGTGATCTTCGAAGGTCTCAGGAGTGCGTTCCGCAGAAGGGACATCATGAGCGGGTGATGAGGGGCCGCTTTGAGAATTTCGGGTCGATCGTAAAGGATCGACAGACTGGGACTGCCGCCGCCCGTGAGTGCGAGCTGAGTCTGAGCTTCGAGACCTGTCAGAGTCTGAAGCAGGTCTGCCGCAAGCTGCGGATGCCGGGAGTACTTCGAGATGGCCAGAGACCAGCCACCCAGTGTGCTGGAGTGGGTTCCTCGCGAAGTGCCCTTGGGGATGAGGAGCACTCCGGTCGGAACCATGGAAATTTCCGCCCAGGCCGAAGGCCAGGCCCTGAGAAAAACCGCTTTGCCCTGGCGGTAAAACTCGTGGGAGTCCCGTTCGGCGAAATTCAGCACTTCAGGTGGAGTGATTTTTCCCATCCAGGACAGGGCGGTCTGAAGCGCGGTCTGGACATTCGAAGTGTTGATTCGAACTTTGCCATGGTCGTCAATGAAAGGATAGCCCTGGTAGCTTCCCACCCATTCGAGAAAATTGCAGGTGAGGCCTTCATACGCTTTCGCCTGGAAGACGTAACCCCAAAGCTCCCTGTTTCCGGCAGCTCGTTCTTTTTCCTGGATGAAGGCGGCGGTGTCCGCAAGTTCTTCCCAGGTTTCCGGCGGAGTGCGTCCGTACTTTTTCAGGAGATCCGTGCGGTAGTACATCATCCCGACAGAAACGTTGAACGGGATGGCGAGAAGGCGGCCGTTCACGGTGTTGTTCTGAATGTAGAGGGGGATGTAGCGGGTGGCGGCTTCAGGAAAATAATTTTTCAGTTCCAGCAGGTGCTTGTGAAAGACGGCGGGCCAGGTGATATCGACCCCAAAGACGTCCAGCTCAGGCGATCCTGCGCCGAGGAGCTTTGAGTATTTCCTGAGTTTCTCGGTGCTCGTCAGTTTCTTCCGCTCGATCTTGAGATTGACGTTCTTGCGAGTCGCCCAGGCGCGGCTGGTCTGCTCACACAGATCGCCTGCGTAGCCCGTGAAGCTGCAATCGATCGTGAGGCTGGGCTGGACCACCTGGACAGCCTCTGCAGCCGGGGCCGTGAGGCTGAGCACGACTGCCGCCGTCAGGCTGAGCGTGAGAAGCTTCACGAATGGCAGTGATGCCAGAAGAGCGGCGCGCGGCTTCGTTTCAGTGTCCATGGTTGGAAGTCTAACCACAATTCCCACCTTTGTCATTTGCTCCCGAATCTTGCTGGAGAAAGGGAATGAACGAGGTCCTCGCTCCGGTCCCATGAGCTCATTTCCGGAGCGGCTCGGCCTTGAGCTGCGGCGCGGATTCCTTCCAGTCGCCGGCGTGATAGTGAGCGACGTAATCCTTGATCCGGTTCAGCGGCAGAAACTTCGCGTTCTGACTGTCGGCTCGGTACCAGAAAGGCACGAAGCCGGCCTTCTCGGCGGCATTCATCTCGGCCTGGCTTTCGCCGATGTAGATCGCCTGGCAACCTGCCGCTTTTGCCGATTCGAGGCCGCGATTCAGGATGCACTCGGAACAGGTAAGCGGCTTTCTTTCGCTGATGTGGTTGGGGAAAAAGATTCTGCCTTCGAAGATGCGGTGATTCCCTGAACCCTTGATTTTTCCGAAGAAAGACCAGTCAAATTCAGGTTCGCCCTTTTTCCAGTCCTGCTGGAAACTTTTCTGAGCGAAGAGAAGCTGCCGAGTTCTCTTGTCGGGCACCTGATGAAATTCTCCCTCATCGCCCCAGGTCGGCGGAATATTGGAAATGAGTCCGAGAGTATAGCCTTTTTTCTTCAGCTGACTGAGGTACGGAAGCGCCCCTTTGACGTAGCGTTCGTCTTTCATGTGGCCGAGATTCTTCGGGTCCGGACTCGCGTTGACCAGAGTGTCGCCCACGTCAAAGAAGATCCACGGCTTCGCACAGGATGCGGAGGCCTGCTGGCAGGCAAAAGCGGTGAGCACTCCCGCTGCAAGCAGGAGTGTCGATGAGAACGGCCTTTCGTGACTCATGATGAAGGTTATCGAGTGAGGCGTTCCGCAGTGGTCATTTCAAGGCTGTAGAGTTTTTCGCCGGCGATTCCGTCGAGGTAGGAAACGTGGACGGTGAGCACGTTCGTGAGCTGTGCAGTTTCATATTTGAAAGCGCAGGCAAGTTCAGCGAAAGATACCAGTTTGCATGAGCCGTCAACAAGTTGGCCGACATAATCAGTCGAAGAGACAGTCATTGCCTGATAGCCAGTCTTGATCTTCTGGGCCAGGGCCAAGACCTGCTTTGAGGTCAGGGGTGCGGAATCGAGAGAGGAAGCGAAAGAAGGGGATGAAGCGGAAACTACGAGCGCCATGCCGACGAATGAAAGGAGAGCGAGGTTTTTCATGAAACCGTTCATACTGAATATAGCGTAGTGCGTCAACCGCTTTCCTTGGAGATCGGGAAGCCTCTCCTTCGCTGAATCCGGTTTGCTTCGATGCTCCTGAAAACATGAAGTTTTCTTCACCTGCGGCTGAAGACCGGATTGTCAGGAATTCTTCGGAGTTTGGCCTGTGAAACGCACGACTCCTTCGTTACCCTTGAAGGATGAATATCAAGGACATGATGCGCACCCGGGACGGTCGAAAACTCATGCTCGGGTTCTGTCTGGCCATGGTGCTGTTTCTGATCATCGGTTTTGCCTCCTACACGGGTACCCGGCAGGTGGCAAAAGCGACGGATGATCGCGGCAGGGCGAAACAGAACATTCTCGAGATCGAATTCCTTTTCTCGAGTCTGCGCGATGCCGAAACCGGACAACGGGGTTACCTGCTCACCGGCAAGCCGGAATACCTTGTCCCTCATACCGAGGCAGTGGGCCGAATCAAGGGTCAGTACGAGGCTTTGAAGGTGTCGCTGGACGATCATCGGGAGCTGATTGGCGACGCCGCCAGGCTCCGCATCCTGATCGATGAAAAACTGGGGGAGCTGGCTGAGACGATCGCACTGCGAAAATATCAGGGCTTCAAAGCAGCGCTTGCGATCGTCCAGAACGATTCAGGCAAGAAGGCCATGGACGAAATACGGAAGATCCTGAATTCGCTGAAGGTGCGTGAACAGGCAATCCTGCAGGAGCGGGCCGCTTACGCCGACCAGGTCAATCACAGAACGCTCTGGATCGTCACTCTCGGAGACACCCTGGCGATGCTGCTGGTCTGCCTGAGCGCCTATTATTTTCTGCGAGACCGGACGAAGCGACTGGCCGCCGAAAGAGCGAATGATGAACTCAATGCCGGGCTGGAGTCTCGGGTTCTGGAAAGAACGCAACAGTTGGAGTTTGAGCGCTCCCGTTTCGAAACGGTTCTTCAGCAGATGCCCGCTGCGGTGATCATCGCGGATGCCACAGGCGCACTTGTCTTCGCCAACAACAAGATGCAGGATGTCTGGCGACACCCACTGCTTCCGTCGGGAAGCGTGGATGAGTACGCTCAGTGGAAGGGCTTTCACATGGATGGGACGCCCTATGCGCCCACGGACTGGCCACTGGCGAGATCGCTCATGACGGGGGTGACGATTCCCTCCGAAGTCACTGAGATTGAAAGGGGTGATGGAACCCGGGGCACGATTCGTCTGAGTTCCGCTCCGATCCGGAACGGAGAAGGGATTATTCAGGGCGCCGTGGTGGTCTGTCAGGACGTGACTGAGCAGATCAAGCTTGAAGCGGAACGCGCTCAACTCATGATCCGGGAAAAAGGTGCGGTCGAAACCGCCCGCCTGAAATCCCAGTTTCTCGCGAACATGAGTCATGAGATCAGGACGCCTTTGAACGGAATCATCGGCATGACCGATCTGCTGCTGGAGTCAGAGCTGGGGGAGCAGCAGCGAAGGTACGCGAAGATCGTGCAGGATTCCGGAAATTCGCTGCTCACGATCATCAATGACATTCTCGACTTTTCGAAGATTGAAGCTGGAAAGCTCGATCTTGAGGTCATCGACTTCAATCTCGTTTCATTGGTGGAAGGACAGGCGGATCTGCTCAGTCCAAAAGCCAAGGACAAAAGCCTCTCGCTGATGAGTTTCGTTGATCCGCGACTTCCCGTCTATCTCAAGGGAGATCCAGGAAGAATCGGACAGATCCTGCTGAATCTGGTGAGCAACGCGGTGAAATTCACCGAACGCGGCTCCATCGTCATTCGGGCCGAGGCGGACTCGGAAATTTCGGGTGGCGAAGCCCATCATTCCGCCGATTCCGTTCAGGTTCGTTTCAGCGTGCAGGACAGCGGTATCGGACTTTCATCCGTCGCAAGTGCGCGCCTCTTTCAGCCGTTCACGCAGGCGGATGATTCGACCGCGAGAAAATATGGGGGGACCGGCCTGGGTCTTTCCATCAGTAAACAGCTGGCCGAACTCATGGGGGGCGAGATCGGCATCGAGAGTGAGGAAGGGAAGGGGTCCACCTTCTGGTTCAGCTGCAAACTCTCGCGTTCGCTGCAGACTGAAGAACCCAAACGCATCAATCCCGTGCTGCTCCAGGATCTGAGAGTGCTGATCGTCGATGATGACTATCCTGCTGGGGAGATCGCAGAAAAGTACCTCGGACGGTGGGGCATGAAATCGACGCAGGTGAAGAGTGGTGCCGATGCCCTGGCGCTCCTGCAGGTCGAGCACAATGCGCTTCGACCGTTTGATCTGGTTCTCATTGACAAGCGCATGCCCGAAATGAATGGTTTCGAGCTTGCGGCCGCGATTCAGGCAGATCCGCGATTCAAAGGCATTCGCATGATCCTGGTCACCGCCTATGACCGGATCTCCCAGTCCGAAGGAGCCTTGCATGCCGGTTTTTCCGCCTACCTCACCAAGCCCATCAAACAATCCGAACTGTACGACAAGATCGCGGAGACCATGGGCAGGGCGACTGTCCCCGCGATCTCCCCCGAAAAGCTTCTGGCCGATTCAGGTGACCCGGGTTCAGCCGGAGATCGGTCCCATTTCCGCGTTCTCATCGCGGAAGACAATCAGATCAATCAGCTTCTGGCCCTGACGCTGCTGAAGAATCTCGGTTACTCAGCGCACGCGGTCGCCAACGGGCGTGAAGCCATCGAAGCGATGCTCCAGACTTCCTACGACCTCGTCCTCATGGATTGCCAGATGCCTGAGATGGACGGTTTCGAAGCGACACGAAAGATCCGGGCGCAGGAGTCCGGCCAGCGCACTCCCATCATCGCATTGACGGCGAATGCCATGCAGGAAGACAAGGAACGCTGCCTGACGGCAGGAATGGATGATTACATTTCAAAACCCGTCAAGAAGGAGACCCTGAGGCTCGCGCTGGAGCGCTGGCTCACGAAAGCCTGACGATCACGGGGCCTGCACGTCGACGCAGGGATTGACCCCGGCCTTTTTCGGCAGCTGAAAGTTGTCGGGGTCGACGACTTTCCAACCGTGCGCGGAATCGACGCCCTGATCACAGGCGGCATCTCTGAGCACTTCAGGATGAACCAGTTCGTTGACGTTCTCGGGAATTTCTCTCCAGAGAAGAACGAGAGCGATGTGGTAGCGCGGGCCCTGGTAATAGTCGACTTTGATCGGCAATTCTGTTCCGGACTCGAGTCGAACGGACTGAGTAGCACACTTGAATCTGGTGGCGTGTGTTCCGTCATTGTCAATGAGGGTCTTGAAGACGTTTGACGAACCTGCGGCTGAACTCGAAGGGGAGTGGGTCGCAAGACCGGGTTCACCCACCTGCATGATCGCTCCATCATCGGCGGCGAGTGCAAACTGATATTTGCCGGGATGATCTCCGGCCTTGAGTCTGATCACGCTGTCGAAGTGAAGCGAAAACCATTCAATCAGCACTTCTCCCCTGGCGTTGGTGAGAGTGCTGCCTTCCTGGTTGGAAAATCCCTGGTCGAAGGCGCGAGTCGGAACATTCAACTGACTGAAGTACAGGTCGAGGTCAGGACTGGTGCCTTTTGACTGACAAGTGGCGACGCGGGCGCAGCGGTCACCCGGCGTCGCCAGATAGAACAGTTTACCCAGCAGTCCATTCCTGCTGTTGCCGGAAGTCTTGTCACCTCCGAATGGATCGCAGACGACTCTGGTCGGATCCACGGGCATCCCGCCGGAGCTGCCATCCTGATTTGCGGCCGCAGTGATATCGCTTGAGGAAGATACTTCGGTGTCAGAACCGGGCACCTTTTGAAAGAAAGTTCTGGTGTCGCAACTGCAAAGAGCGCAACTGGTGATGCCCAGAAGCAGAATGCTGACCGATTGCTGGCTCAGATCAAGTCTCAAAACGAAATTTTTTTGCATGATGATTCCCCAGATTCCCTGTCAAAGTTGTCCGGCCCCTGTGTCGGGTGAATTCAAGTTTAATGCCGCGCATAAAGCCGTGATTTCATGAATTTATGTCGCCACGGACACATTTCCAACTTTTTGACGCTGTCCAGAAGTAAGCCGGTTTCAGTGCCCTGACTGCGGAAATGTCGCTCGTCAGTACAAAATCCGGCCGACGTTGGCCTTTCGCCTGCAATGAAGAATCATCACTACACCGGTGTGTTTATAAAAATTTAAGAAAGGACATCCGAACATGTTTCACCTCATTGGATTTATCGTCTTCGGTTTCATCGTCGGTCTGATCGCTCGAGCCATCATGCCCGGTCGCGACAATATGAGCATCCCCATGACCTGCCTGTTGGGCGTGGTGGGTTCCGTGGCTGCGGGCTGGTTGGGTCGTGCATTCAACTGGTATGGTCCAGAAGATGGCGCCGGATTCATCATGTCGACGATTGGAGCGGTCATCCTTCTCGTGATCTACAGTCGCGTCGTTTCGAAGCGTGGTGTTCTTGCTCGTTCAACCGACAAGAATTATCCACGTCGCGTCGCCTGATCGACCTTTCTGTTGCCTTCGGTGTGTTGAAACATCGAGGGCATTTTTAATTTCAATCATCGGAATAACTCATGAAACTCAAATACGACTTCTCCGTTCTCGCTTCACTCTGCATCCCGCTTCTGCTCGTGGCCCTGTCGGGATCGGGTTGCTCGTCCGCATCCCTCAGCGACGAATTTGAAAAAGTCATGCCGGAAATGACGACTCAGGAAGTGACGAAAGCCATGAAGACGGGGCCGTCTCGTTTCGAAGCGGTGGACAAGACCGATTATGCCAGCTGGTACTGGGGCAATGACTACTGCGTCCTGTTCAAGGGTGGGAAAGTCGTCGGCAAGAATTCAAGTGCAGAGGGAAAATCCGCGAGTGTCGGACCCGGCAAGTACGAAGAGAAGAATCCCGCACAGTGTCTGGCTCCTGGACAGGTGGCCGAATCAGGTGCAGATCGAAGCATCAACATTCCTGGCATCGGAACGATCAAGCTGCCGAAGAGGGAATTGACCAGGAGCGCTCACTGATCTCTGAAGCGGGCTCGCCATTCCGGAGACGGCAGGGGACAGGCATCCAGCTTTCCGAACCACTTGTAACGGTTTTTCGCGATCACTCCATACACGAAGTCACGAAGGGCGATGGGGAAGAGCCTGAAGCAGCGGAGAAGAGGCCAGGCGCCTGAAAGATGACTTGCGATCCTGAGGGCCGCATCAGACTTGAAATGGGCGCGCCCATCTTCGATGACGATCAGGGATTCCGGGCTTTCCGAAAGTTCAAGAGGCAGTTTCTGCGAGATCAGTGCATCACGTCCAAACTGAGACTGAAGTGATGCAAAGTTGAAATGGGCCTGCCGATCCCGCTTCAGGATGAACGCGACGCTTTTGTTGCAGAGTCCACACACCCCGTCATAGAGAATGAGAGCAGCCATGGCTGAAGCATAACTCCGACGGTGCTTGCGATGCACGCGTAATCAGAGTTAGGATGGGGTTCTCGATCACATCAATTTCTCTGGAGGCCTCATGACGTTTTTCAAAAAAGAAATTCGCTTTTCTCTCGCTCTCTCGTCCCTTTCCGCACTTGCTCTTGCAACCCTTGCCGTGGGTGGCATCACTCTCTCGGCTCCGCAGGTCCAGGCCGCCGATGCCGTGAAGCAGATCAAACTGGGAACCAAAGGCGACACGCTCGCTTTTGACCAAGTCAAGCTCACTGCCAAACCGAAACAGAAGGTCAAAGTGACTTTCAAGAACAATGCGGGCAAGAGTTCCGGGATGCAGCACAATTTTGTTCTCGTCAAACCGGGAACGGATGCTGAAGTTGCCAACGCGGGAATCGCGGCCGGAGCGGAAAAGAACTGGACTCCGGCTTCGCCCAATATCATCGCAGCCACGAAACTCGCCAATCCGGGTGAAAGCCAGACCGTCGAATTCACGGCTCCTGAGCAGCCCGGCGATTACCCGTTCATCTGCACTTTTCCAGGTCATGCCGCTCTCATGAAGGGTGTGCTGACCGTCAAATGAACTGAATTCAAATCTTGCAAATTCAGGGGCAGAACGAAAATCCGGCCCCTGAACTTGCAAGATTTTGAGTTCACGGGTTGATCAGGGAGTGCTCGATTCGACACCCATTCGGTTGACGACTGTCTGACCCTTGGACAGTTTTTTCCCGTGCATCGACATGGACCGGCATCACGGTCAGGCAACATGGATGTAGGTCGTGAGATTCATTGGAGTCAATCTGTCCGGCCATTCGAAGATCCAAGAGGTCGGCTCGGGTATCAGTCTTGCTGAAGGGCCAGTACCATGCGGAGTCGTTCCATCCTGAAAAAGCCGGGCACCCGTCCCGGCGCCACCTCGAGCCTCCCCAGCGGATTTCTGCTCCTGGCGACCCTCGCGGTCGCACTCGGACTCACCTGGGGCTGTGGCAAGTATGTGGCGAAACCTCAGGCCCGTGGAGAACAACTCCTGGGCGACACTCCCGGTGGCGAACCCTCAGAGGCGCCCCTTGACAAAATTCGCGTCAGTTGTCCTCGTGGAACCTGCAGCAGTTCGATCGCCATGATCCTCGCGCCGGCCGGGGATCGTCCCCAGGCCGCACTTCAGACCTGCACCGGCTTTCTGGTCGCCGAGGATCTCCTGGCGACGAGCGCGGAGTGTCTTCCCAGAAGCCTGCGCGTGGCGGGAACCTCCTGCCGTGGAATAGTTCAGACTTTTTTCATGAAAACCCCCGCCAATCCCTCGGGTCAGGTGGACTGTTCGCAGATTGTTTCCGTCTCCGCTCCCGCTCCCGGTGACCGGGTGGAAACCTCCGTCTCCTTCGCTTTTTTGCGGCTGGCTCATCCGGTCCGAGCGGAAATCCTCGAACTTTCGGACGAAGGTTTTCATCCGGATGAAAGTTATCGCAGTCTTCGGATCCAGACCCCTTCGAATCAGTCCTACCAGGGGCAGATTCAGACGGTTCAGTGCCGTGCTCTCCAGGGATCGATGGCCTTGCCTGAGTACACGCAGGACACTTCACCGCAGGTCAGTCTGAGGGATTGTTCTCTCGAAGCGAACACTCGCGGTTCTCCGCTTCTCGATGACGTGGGTAAAGTTCGGGGAATCCTGCACTCGGCCCCTTCAAATCAGAAGATGGCCCCCCTTGAAAAACTGATTCTCAAGGGCACTCGTCGCCCCATCGTTTTCGCCAGCAATGCAGCCTGCATTCGCGTCCCGGGAAAAAACTCCGCGCGTCCGTTTCCCGCAGGTTGTCAGACTTCAGTTTCCGAAAGTGCCGATTCGGTGGATGTGATGCAGGAAGCCAACGGAGCTCTGGCCAGGATGGAGCAGCAGTCCCAGGTTCAGCTCAAAGCTCTGCTCGGAGTCTGGGCAACGCAACATGACCGCCTTCAGTGGAAACTCGACTACAATGCCGCCACCCTGGAGTACTACCCGGTGCCTGTCTGTTTCAATCCGGTCGGAAACTGGATCAGTCAATACAAGAAGGCGACTTTTGGTTATCAGAGGGATGCCCGCGAAGCCGTGCAGTCCCTCTCCTGGAGCATCAGTGTCGGTTTGAATTCATACATGCAGCCTACCCTCGACATCGACGAGGAAATCCAGAGCGGACTTATGGATTTCAGCCCCGTCGAGATCTGGAAAAAGCGCAGGACTCAGGCTGCCTTCAGAATCATCCAGGAAGATCGCACTCGAACCGTCTTTGACGGAGTGCTCGAAATCTGTCCAGAGTCCGACTCAGGTCGCTGAGAGCAGCCAGTACATGCCATTGCTCAGAAGAGCGATGAGGATGGAGGCCAGAATCGCGGTCAGCCAGCTTTTGATTTCAAAGCCCGGAGTGAGCGCGGCACAGAGCTTCAGGATCATCGCGTTGACCACGATCGTGAACAGGCCCAAGGTCAGGATGTTCAGGGGCAGAGTGAGAAACAGCAGGATCGGGCGCACGAGGATGTTGGCAAGGCCGATCACGACCGCGGTGATCAGCGCGGATTTGAATCCCGCCACTTTGAAGCCAGGCAGAAAGTACGCGGTTCCGAGCAGTGAGAGAGCGGCGACGAACCAGGTGATGAGAATGGAATACATGATGAAAAGTCTCCTTGAATCAGGTGGAAGGTTTCTTGCTGGGCCGTTGGTTGCGCAGAAGCCGATCGAGTCCCACCATCTGATCGAGTCGAGTGTTTGCGAGCGCTTCAGGATCGCTGCTCATGGACAGCGCCAAAGCCTGGAGGGTGGGAATTGAACTGTATTCAAAGAGAATCTTGAGCAGACCCGTGAGAGGAATGGCGAAGATCAGGCCCAGCGTACCCCAGAGGTAGCCCCAGCCGATCAGAGCGATGGTGGAATAGGTGGCATTCAGATTGACGCGTGAGCCGAGAAGTTTCGGAGTCACGACGTTGGCCACCGTGAAGTGGATGACGATGCTGAGCAGAAGGAGGGACAGGGCAACGCCGGCTCCGAGTCCCTGAGAAAGCGCCTGAAGAGCCGGAAAAACCGCGCAGAGGATGGAGCCCACGAACGGAATCTCGTTCAGCACTCCGGAAACGATCGCCAGACTGAAGGCGCCGTGCAGTTTGAAAGCGAGAAACAGCACGAGGAAGATGGCCGAGGAAATCACGGCCAGAATCAGATTTCCCACGAAAAAAGCCTGAGAAAGACGAGTGATCTCCTTCCAGACCTTGCGGGTCTGGTCTTCGGAGCCGTACAGGCTCGAAAAAAAGAGGGACAGAGTCTTTTTCTCCAGAATCATGAACCAGGTCAGAAGGGGAATGAGGAGTGACATGGTCAGGAAGGAGAGGACGGAGCCTGCACCACTGACCATGTGAGAAAAAGAAATGGCTGAAAGAACCGAATGGGATGCGGCTGAATCGGAAGCGGCATTGGTGACTTCGCTCGCTCCCTGAACCTTCTCAGTCGGTGTGGTCGGGTCAATCATCAGAAACTGAAAGTGGTTCTGGAGTTCCTTGAGGTGATTCAGAATGACGGCCTGATAGGACTGCACCTGTTTGAGCAGATTGGATGCCACTGAATAGAAGAGTCCCGTGAAAGCGGCGAGAATGAGAATCGCGATGATCGCGCCGATGAGGGAAGGCAGGGCGGGGTGAAGGTTGCGGCGTTTGAAGTAGGCCACCCAGGGATCCATGAGTGCGAACAGAAAGAAGGATGTCACGACCAGCAGGCAGAGAGGGCCCGCGTGATAAAAGATGAAACCGATCACATAGGTGAGGAAGAGGAACTGAAGAAGGCCAAAGCGGCTCTTTTCGAGGGAAGGCTCCGGGGTGCTGATCATGCACCTGGACTACCTGAAGAAAGTCTCAAAGGCTACGTCAGAAGTACGAAGTGAGAACTTCCGGGACGTGACGGCGCGAGTTCACTCATTCCTTCGCAGAGGACAAGTTTCTCCGCAGCCACGAACATCATGCTCGAGGGTGAAAAAGCGGCTGCCTCGATGACCTCTTTTCGCTCAGGATGGAAGAGTACGAACTCCAGGTTCCGTCCGGATTTCTGGAAGTCGATCACGAGGTGGCGCATTTGAGTTGCGTCGCGCTCCTGCGTCCCCGCTTTGAGGAGTTGCCGATTGACGAGGCATTCGGCGCCCAGTTCCGCGGGCCAGAGGATTTCGAGCCGAGCAAAGCTCGTGTCGATCGTTTTGCTGATGATCAGATCTCCTCGCATCTGAATATCGCGGATCACTCGGGGCCGTCTCCCTTCACGCAGTTCCAGAAATTTCGGTGGTCGAATTTCCGGAGCCGCGGTGAACGTGAGTCTTGGAAATTGCCTGTCAAAGAAAGTGAGGTACTGGACCGGATCCACTTGCAGAGTTCTGCAGAAGTTCTGGAACTGCCTCCAGAGAGGGAGAGAGGCCAGCTGATCTTCGTGCAGCCCGGGACTGAAAGTTTGGAGAGTGGGAAGCGGCGCGCCTTTCTGCAGATCCCGCTGCAGACTTTCCAGAATGCGGATTCGAAGCTCACAGAGCAGAAAAACCTCGTGCGCGCTTCTCAAAGCTTCGACTGCCCGGTCCTCGATGAAAAAAAGAGGAGCACGGTATTTGTAAAGAGACGGCGCGCTGTGTTTGTCTTCGGCGAGCTTGCTGCCGGCAAAGTGCGTCTGAATGGCTTCAGCTGAAAGGGCGCTTCGCAGGGAGCCTTCTGCAGCGCTGGGTGAATTGCAGCGCGCGATCAGTTCAGAAAGTTTCTCGAGAGAATTCAGTTTTCCCGGCGCGTGGTGGGCGTGCGGGTCAAGGGCATGCTCATCCATTCGCATGCAATTGCCACCAGGACCCACGTCCACGCCCATGAAGGGATAGGTGAGGCACGGATGATTGTGAAGGGTCGTGATGTAAGCGATCACCAGTTCAGGCTGCAGCACAAGTGGATTCGTTGCGGGCGAGAGCCCTGCCAGATTGATGTGACAGCCCCCTTCGGTACCCGTTCTGATCCCGTACCACCAGTTTCGGTAAGGTACGAGGCCACTTCTTTCAGCGGCTTCGAAAAGGGGGTTCAACCGTGCTTCGATTTCGGAAATTAAAAGAGGCTGCGTCTTCACTTCAATGCTGCCGGGATCCATAGTCACGACGAATGAGGGGTGACCCTGGCCATCGAAAGTTTCATATTGGAGGTGACTGTGGACGTCCGCGCTTTCAATGAAGGAGCCGCCCGAGATCGTGGCGAGATTTTCCGCGAGCGCCTTCATTTTCTCAAGCTTCAGCGGAGTGTTCGAGTTAGCGACGAATCCGGGATCCATCCACCAGTCGGGAGTGGTGAAGGTCTGTTCAAAGCCGAAGCTCAACTGGCTTCGCAGATCGTTCATGGTCCAATCAGGCCTTCAAGAATCGCCTGAGCACCGGAGATGAATTGGCTGACTTCATGCGCTTTCGTCAGATTGATTGAAGGTGTGGGCTTCTTTTCAGAAAGCGCGACGAGTTTCGTGATCGCAGCCGACGAACGCTCCAGAAGTTTCCTTTCACGACCGCGCAGCACGCCCGTGATGACTTTCATGAGGTCGGGGGAGGTCTCGTAGTAAATGGTCCGCCCATGGCCGCGCGAAACTTCACGGATCACGCCACGGGTGAGGAGCTCCGGCAGGGCAAGGCTGACCAGGGATTTGGATACTCCGAGGGTCCTGGAGATTTCGACCGCCGAAAGGGCTTCGGGACTGAGGTGGAGAAAAGCCCAGAGTCTCCCCTGAATCTTGCGGAACCCCCAGTACTGGATGAAATCCCCCACGCTATCGATGAATTCGAGAGCTTCCGGGGGCAGGGCAGGTGGTCTGTGTGCGGGGCTTGCTTTCATTGCTCATGGTCATACCTCAACTTCTTGATCTTTTAAAGTTTAAGATGTATTAAACTATAATGCCGTACGATTTCCTGACCGCTTGGGAGCCCAACGCCTACTTGCCCATCGCCAACGAAGGGGTAACGCAGATCCTGCTCCGAGGCGGGAAACGAGTTCGGCCCGAACTGTTGCTCTGCGTGGCACGCGGCCTGGGCGAAAGGCCGGGGGTTTCACCGGAAGTCCGTGAAAAAGAGGCTCTCATCTGCGCTCGTGCGGCGGAATGGGTGCACGCTGCCACCCTTTCCCATGATGACGTGATCGATGAAGCCAGCGTTCGAAGGGGCCGGCCGACCCTCAGTGCGAAGCTCGGCAATACGAAGGCGGTACTCACGGGGGACCTGCTCCTCAGTCGGGTGATTCGTGAACTCTCCGAGCTTGGGAATCTCGAGGTTCTCCGCTCGATGTCCGAAACAGTCGAGAGTCTCGTGACGGGTGAGTGGTTGCAGTACGATGTGCGCTGGAAACTTGAAGTGGACCGCAAAGTGCTTCGCACGATCGCCGAGCTCAAGACCGGTGCTTTGATCGCCTGGTCGGCGGCCGCTCCCGCCCGGCTGCGAAATGCGGCACCCGAGGTGGTCGGGGCTCTGGACGCTTTCGGTAAAAATGCCGGTCTGGCCTTTCAGCTGGTGGATGATGCCCTGGATTTTTCCGATCGAAGCGGGAAAGATTTTGGCAAGGATCTCAAGGAAGGCCTGATCAATCAGGCGACTCTCCTGATCTTTGAGCTCTTTCCAGAATTCAAGGAAAAGCTGCGCGGACCTTTCGCGCGTCAGAGTGTGGTCGAAGCCGATCTGCTCCTTCCTGAATGGGTCATGAAACGGGTCGAGGACACTTGCCGTGCGGACTCCAGTGCCTTTCTGGAAGAGGCGAGATCGGCGCTGTTTTCGATCAAAAAGGAATTCGAGCCGGAAGCTTTCACGGAGTTGCTCGAACTGCTCCGAAAACTCGAAAATAGAAAAGTCTGAAAGGGAACCATGAGAGAACGCATTCTGGAAAAAAGCAGTGTCGAAGCGCAAAATCTCCTCTGGAGCGGGAGCTGTGTCGAGAGTGGAGACACTTACCGCGTGATCGCTGATGAATTGATCGCGGGCAGAAGAATCCGCTTCAAGCTGATTCAGTCGGATGAGCTTCCGCATCCGGGTTTCATCCGGAGCTGGTTGATCTCGATCCGGGCGATCAGTCTGACTGCGACCTTCACTCCTTGCCTGGCAGTCCTGCTGCTTGCGCTGGCTCAGGGAAGAAGCATTCATGTCGTCACGGCAGTCTGCGCCCTGCTCGGAGTGATCTGTCTGCAGATCGCGGTCAATGTGCTCAATGACGTTCAGGATCACCTTCGCCTGATCGATCTCCCGGGCAGTGTCGGGGGGAGTGGCGTGATCCAGAAGGGCTGGATTGCGGCTCGCAGCCTCAACCGCTTTGGTTATGGCACTCTTGCACTCGGCGTTCTGCTGGGGCTTCCGGCTCTGATTGCAAATCCAGCGCTGATCCTGGGGGTGGGAGCGCTCGCGGTTCTCGGCGTGATGGGGTATTCTGGATGGCCCTTTCACTTCAAATATCGGGCGCTCGGAGACCTCGTCGTCTGGGTTCTCTGCGGCCCGGCAATCACCGCAGGTTTTGCGGTCGCAAGCTGGGGAGGCTTCTCACGCGGCGATCTGATTCTGGGTGCAGTGCTGGGACTGGGAGCTGTGGCCATTCTGCATGCGAACAATCTGAATGATCTCGAAGTGGACCGGGACCGGGGAGCCCGCACTCTGGCCGGGAAGCTTGGCTTCACCCGTTCCAAGCAGTTTCTGGTCATCAATTACCTGGCGCTTTTTGTTGTCGTCTGGGATCTGGCGCGGATTTCCTGGGTCGTCCCGCTGGTCACGATGCTGGGAATTTTTCCCGCGCTGCGGATCCTCAGGACCGTTTCCAGGGCTTCGGGGCCACTGGATCCTTCCATTCGCCTGATCCGCTTTCAGACTGCACAGCTGCATCTGCTCATCGGACTGCTCCTCTGCGTCGGGATCGGGATCACGTGGGGCTTCGGGCTTTCGTCAGGACTCTGACGTTCGCGAGACCCTGGCGAAGACTTGTCCAGCCCGTTCAGGCGAAGTGGCGATGATTTAACTCCATGAATGCTTCAGTTCTTCCGAAAAAGCATCAAGGACACTTATGCGCAAACTCTTTCTGATCGTATCCTTCGGGCTGACCTCGGGACTGCTGGCTCTCTCCGTCTGGCATCACAGGGTGCTCTGGGCCTTCGTGATCGTCGGGCCCATCCTTTTCGCGGGCTTTCAGGATTATTTCCAGAAGGGCAAAGCCATCCGGCGCAACTTTCCGGTCCTCGGGAGATTTCGCTACTGGTTTGAAACCATCCGGCCGGAAATCAATCAGTACTTCGTCGAGTCCAATTCGGACGGAGTTCCGTTCAGTCGTGAGCAACGCTCCCTGGTCTACCAGCGCGCGAAAAAGGAGATCGACACTCTTCCGTTCGGAACGCAACAGGATGTGTACGCGGTCGGCTACGAGTGGATCAACCATTCACTTGCCCCAACGCACATTGATCCCAGTCAGCTTCGAATCTCCATCGGTGGCCCGGACTGCAGGCAGCCCTACAGCGCGAGCATCTTCAATATTTCCGCGATGAGTTACGGCGCTCTCAGCAAAAACGCGATTCTCGCCTTGAACGGAGGCGCAAAAGACGGCGGTTTCGCCCACAACACGGGTGAGGGCGGCCTGAGTCCCTATCATCTGGAAAATGGGGGAGACCTCATCTGGCAGATCGGTACGGGCTATTTCAGCTGCCGCAATCGCGACGGCAGTTTCAATGCGGAACTTTTTCAGGAAAATGCGGCGGATGCACGAATCAAGATGATCGAGATCAAACTTTCCCAGGGCGCGAAGCCATCTCACGGGGGGATTCTGCCCGCGAAAAAAGTGACTCTCGAAATCTCGAAGATCCGAGGCGTGCCGATGGGCTTTGATGTCCTGTCACCCCCCGCTCACAGTGAATTTTCGACCCCGATCGGGCTTCTGGAATTCGTGCAGAAGCTTCGCACCTTGAGCGGAGGCAAGCCTGTCGGTTTCAAACTGTGTCTGGGCAAACGCCGTGAATTCATCGCGATCTGCAAAGCGATGATCAAGACCGGGATCACGCCTGATTTCATCTCCGTCGATGGCGGAGAAGGTGGCACCGGCGCCGCGCCGCTGGAGTTTTCAAATCACGTTGGAACTCCCGGCATCGATGGCCTGGTTTTCGTGCACAACGCTCTCACGGGTTTTGGTCTCCGGGACCGGATCAAGATTCTGAATTCCGGCAAAGTCACGAGTGGCTTTGGTGTGATTCAGCGCCTCGCGCTGGGAGCGGACGCACTTTACTCCGCGCGCGGGATGATGCTGGCACTCGGCTGCATTCAGGCGCTTCGCTGCAATACGAATCACTGTCCGACCGGCGTGGCCACGCAGGATCCTGGTCTGGTCGCCGGCCTCGTCGTCAGAGACAAACGCGCTCGCATCGCGAACTTTCACCACGAGACGGTCAGCAGTGTCAGTCACATGATCGAAGCGATGGGACTCGCGAGTCCGGCCGCTCTTCGCCCCTGGCACATCCAGAAACGAGTGGGTCCGTATGAAACGAAGAATTACGGCGAGATCTTTCAGTTCCTGAAGGAAGGGGAACTTCTTCTGGCCACGATTCCGGAAGCTTTCAGAAAAGCGTTTGACGGCGCGATTGCCGAGAGCTTTCAGCATCCTTCGGATCTGGTTCAGCCGGTGGCGCAGCTTGAGAAGGCTGAAAATGCCGAAACTCTCAAAAGGAAGGTTGTGGCCGCTTCGGCTGCCTGAAGAAAAGCTTCATCCAGCCTTCAGAGTCTGCTCCGGACTGGAGAGCTGCTGAAAGAGCCCAAACAGATCCAGCTCATGCCAGTGCTCGGTGATCTTTCGATCCTTGACACGGTACTCGTCCATGCCGGTGCAGTGAACTTTCCGGTCCGTGGCGGGAACGCCTAGAAAATCTCCCGTGTGCCGCCCCTCCAGGTGCCAACGCGCGAGGACGCGGTCGCCTTCCGCGATCATTTCGTCGAGAAAGAAGTGAAGGTCCGTGAAAGCGTCGTGCAGCTTCGTCAACCTCGCGCGGACCGCCTCTCTGCCTTCTTCTTGTCCTGGCTCCGATGGATGCTGCACGTAATGACTGGAGATGAATCCATCGAGGTAGAAGGGCGCACTGCCGTTCAGAACCTGGTCAAAGAAGTTCTTGATGATCGATCGGTTTTCCTGGGGCGTCATGAGTGAATTCTCCTGACTGGAGAACTTGCAAGAATCGAGTATCGTGCCTCGGTTCGTGAACCCGAGTCGGGTCACGAGTGGGGGTAATGAAAAATCCCATCTGCGCGCAGATGGGATTTTCGGGTGTGGGTATGGAAATTCAAAACTACGGAGAATGAATCAGAGCTGCATCACGGGCAACTGTCCCGTCGGTGAGGGGGCAGGAGTCGGTTCTCCCGTGGGTGCAGGATCTGGCGTCACAGTTGAAGTGGGCGTAGCTGAAGGAGTGGCACTGGGTTGGCCCGAAGGGGGTGATGAAGGTTGCGAAGTCGGCTCACCCGAGGGCTGTCCTGAAGGCTGTCCTGAAGGCTGTCCTGAAGGCTGTGCGGTCGGCTGGCAGGAAGGGGATGGAGTGGGCGCCGGTGCCGTTGCAGGCAACCAGAAAGGGCAGAAGGGACTGGCGTCAAAGGCTGCTGGATTTCCGGAAAGATCGATCGAGTCCCAGGCGATGATGGAGCCTTTGAGTGTTCCGTTGCCTGAAAGGTGGGCGCTCCCGCGCGTGGCGATCAGGGTGCCAAAGAGATTGCCGTTCCCGGAGACTTTGATCTGAGCGCCCGAGCGACTGAGGTGAAATACCACGTTCTGGGATTGAGCATCACCCTGGAGAACCATGCCCGCTTTTCCGGAGAGACTGAGATCTCCCGAAACGTTCACGATGAAGAGATCCGTCTTGCTGCCGGAAATCGTCAGCTGGTCCTGTCCTGAGAGTGCGATATCTCCGTCAATCCGGATGACGTTGATGCCCCCTTTGCCGGCCAAGGTCTGAGACGAATGAATGGAATTCAAAATCTGGGTCGGCTTCATCGCTTCCATCTGATCAATGACGTGAAGCAGGACGGGCTCGAGAGAACTCAGGTCCTGTTCAACGATCTTGCCTGCTGAAGCATGACCCGTGAAATGAATGGCGTCTCTGGAAGGAGAATAGACGGAGTCACCCACTTTCACATTGCCATGAGCGGACAAGGTTGAATGTCCGAGAAGAACGATTGCGCCTTTCACCTGGGCGTTGCCGTTCATCGAGATCGCGGTATCGGACAGTCCGATGATTCCGGCAGAATGAGAAAGGCATCGAGGAGCTCCGCTTTCTTCTGAGCCCAAGCCCAGAAGGATGCTCTCACTCGAATCTGAAACCGCGTTGCAGCCCACCGCGGAAGTGGCGGCCAGAGCTGCCAGTACGAGGGAGCGAGTTGAGATCAGTGCCGAAGTGTTTTTGCTTCCATTGCTTTTAGTCATCGAGACTCTCCTTGTTCAAATTCATGATGCATTGCGTTAATAAACAATAATACTGTTTAGTTTTATTAGCAATTTAAAAATTTGATCCAAGTATATGATATTGATGAATTTATATTACAAAGGAAGCGGACTGTTTGGACACAGGGACTTCTCAGGGAAACCGAATCGTGAAACCGGCAGTGGTCTGGTAGTCGTTTTTTTTCAGGTCCGGAAATTGATTGAAGACGACCGTCAGACCCGCGGTCAGTGAAAAGTTGTGGAAGAGCCGGATGTCGAGACCCGTGCCCGCGTACGGGCTGTATTTGATCTTGTCCGTGGTCTTCGTTGAAACGCCAGAGTTGGTCTCTTCATGAACGTTGCGAGTGGCCTGACCCCCGGCCCGAAGAAAGGTGGAGAGAAAACTGCTCATCGCGAACGTCGAACGGATACCGAGCTTCACTCGGTCGGCGGTGTCTCGGGTGGTGAGGTTCTGAAGTGGGAAGGCTTCGCTGTCCATGCCATGAGTGTACTCACTTTCGAGAGAAAGGAGTCTCACACCGGCCGTGACCCGTACACCGTAGATGAGTCGAGTCGTCGCGTGGGGAGTGGGAACGAGCTTCTGGGTTCGCTCGAAACCGATGATCGGAACGACCGTCGTGGTCACCATCGAAGGACCCGCGGCCTGGGCACTCGGAATCAGGAGAACGGACAAGGATGAAATGAGCGAAACGAGGAGAGTATTTTGAATCAACTTCATCTCGTGACTTTACCATGTGACCTGGAGCGAGTCAGTCGGCACAAAGTTCCGGGCGTCAGCGGGTCAAGTATCGAACTCATGACGCAAATGCCTATTCGTATCAGTTTGGTTATCCAGCGATATCGCTTACTTGGAGAGAAAACTTTGGCTCAGAGCCTCTTTTTTAATAGGTTGAGCCACCTGACGCCCGTAATTCACAGGAATGCAAACTGAACACGAGTCCAGGCAAATTATCCTCAATCCCGGGCTTTCAGATCAATCTCATCGGACTGCGGCTGGAGTCATTGGCCTGCCTGATTCGGGATCGCCAACTCACTTGCGTGTGTGCCTATGGCACGGGCCAGACTCCTCTCAATGAACGCGATCCCTTTGTTCATCAGATCGAATTCAAGGAACTGAACGCGCCGAAAACCTGATGGGCCCTCCATGCCATTGCAGCATTGAATCCAGAGAGGGATGCAGTTAAGGTCTCACGCCTGTGAATCCAACTGCCTTTCTCCCTACTCCGATGACCGAAAAAGACCATCGAAAGCGACTTCTGAAGATCTGGTTCTTCGGCTTTCTGGGACTCTTCGCGATCATAGGCAGCCTGAACCTCTGGAAGCTCTTCAGGCTCATGCGAGACGGCGTGCCCACCTCTCTGATCATTCGCGCGGTCGATTCGGATCGCCGACAGACTCTGCACTACTCCTACGTCGTGGACCAGGTGTCGTACGAGGGTGAAGACGCAGGGATCGGAGCAGGCGAAGGAGCAGGGGCAGAGGTTCAAGTGAAAGTGGGGGACCGGCTTCAGGGTTACGCTCTCCTGTCAGATCCCTCCGTTTCATGCATCGGAGAGCCCGGCCCGCAGCTCAGGCACGAAGCCGGACTCGCTTTTCTCGTCGCGCTCCTCGTCCCTGGTCTCGTCACGCTGCGAGCTTCCCGGCGTTATAAGAAGTGGTTGAAAAAACAGAGTGGGGGCGAGATCCGTGGCGCTTGATCCGATCCGCGAACTGCGGAAAAAATTCAGGTCCGAGTGGCTGCCGAGCTGGAGCAGTTCAGTTCTCAACATTCGACGCGCCTTCGGGCTCGTCTGGGAGGCGGATTCACGCACGACAGTCCACCTGTCCCTCATCACCCTGGCGAGCGGACTTCTCCCCGTGGCCCAGGCCTGGGTTGGAAAACTCATCGTCGATTCCGTCGTTCAATCCATGCAGCACAAGGTCACCTTCAGAGAAGGCGTTTTCGCGGCCCTACCGTTCCTCGTCGCTGAATTCGGGCTGCTTTTCTTCAGTTCCGCGATCAATCAGTTTCGCTCCTTCTTCGAAGAAGTGATGGACCACAAGCTTGGGCACTCGATCAACTCAAGGATCGTGAAGAAAGCTCTTGATCTCGACCTGACCTATTTCGAAGATGCTGATTTCTACGACAAGATGCAGAACGCTCGCCGGCAATCTGAATTCAGGGCCATGGCCATCGTGGACCGCTCACTGCTGCTCGTGCAGAGCGTGGTCACGCTCATTTCCTTTCTGATTCTTCTGGCGTCGTTCAGTCCCTGGATCGCCTTCATTCTCTTCTTCGCGACCCTTCCAGCTTTCATCGTTCAGGGAAAGTTCAGCAAACTCAATTTCAGGCTCCAGTCCTGGAGAGCGCCCGAATCGAGAATGATGCAGTACCTGGAGCAGACTCTCACGCTCGACAGTGCCGCCAAGGAAGTGAAGCTTTTCGGTCTCGGAAAAACGCTTCAGGGCAGAAACGACGCGATCTTCTGGAAGACCTTTCGGGAGGACGAAGCTCTCGCGAGAAAGCGGTCCGTTGCAAGCCTGGGTTGGTCGCTTCTGTCGCTTCTCACTTATTATGGTTCCTATGCCTGGATCATCGGCATCACCGCCCAGGGACTGCTCACTCTGGGGAGCATGACTCTGTACCTCAACCTCTTTCGCCAGAGTCAGGGCTCCATTCAGGGACTTTTTGATCACGTCAACAAACTCTACGAAAATGGGCTCTTCATGGACAACCTTTTCAGTTTTCTGGCGCTGCCCAATCAGGTTGCATCGCCGCACGCGGGAGTCAAAGTCGCGGCCGGCATGCTTGAAGTTCCTTCCGGGGACTTTGAAATTGAATTCAGAAATGTCTCCTACCAGTATGCTTCGACTGGAGTCTGGGCTCTCAAGGACGTGAACCTCGTGATTCATGCGCGCGAGAAGCTCGCGCTGGTGGGTGAGAATGGTGCGGGCAAGACGACTTTGATCAAACTTCTCACGCGACTGTACGAGCCGACGGGCGGCGCGGTACTCCTGGCGGGCCGCGATCTGCGCGAGTACGACCTCACATCGCTTCGCAAGGCGACGGGCGTGATCTTTCAGGACTTCGTGAAGTATCAGCTGAGTCTTGAGGAAAATATCGGTTTTGGTTCAATCGATGAGCTGTCGGATCACGAAAAGATCGTGAAAGCCGCGGAGCGGGGAGGAGCCGATGATCTGCTTCCGGATCTCAAGCAGGGCTGGGAGACGGTGCTCGGATCCTGGTTCAAGGGCGGGCAGGAACTTTCGGGCGGTCAATGGCAGAAAGTCGCGCTCAGCCGGGCCTTCATGAGAAATGCGTCGATCCTCGTGCTCGATGAACCGACTTCGGCACTCGATGCTGAAAAGGAGTATGAGATCTTTCACCGCTTTCGTGAACTCACCGAAGGCAAGATCGCTCTGCTGGTTTCTCATCGCTTCAGCACGGTCCGGATGGCGGACCGGATCGCGGTCCTGAAGGACGGAGGAATCCTGGAGCTCGGTTCTCATGAGGAACTTGTTCGGCTGGGGGGAACCTACGCCCGCCTCTTTGAAATGCAGGCGCAGGGTTACCGCTGATTCACTTGAACGCGTGAACTACTGCTTCACGAAGACGGTGAAGCCGCCGTCCCAGTTGAGCAGAAAATCATCGCCGACTTTTTCGATCTCGTTGGTGGCCACGCCGAGATTGCCCTGCGCGATGATGATCTGGTCAGTGGCAGAGTCATAGCCAGCCGCGACCATCACGTGACCGGAGCGCCCCTTGGCCGGACCCGGCTTCTGAAAGACGGCGTCGAACTTCGCGTGTTCGATGAACAGCCTCTTCAGCCCGGAGAGGCTGACTTGTTTCCAGCCCTGTTGAATGAAGTAGAGGTCAAATTCCGCGGCGAGGTAAAAAGGCTTTTCAGTTTCGCAGTAGCCCGCTTCGCAAAGTGCCGTGATCAGAAAGAAGTTGCAGGCCGGTATCGTGCTGCCGACCCAGCGGTTCTGAATCTCCAGGTAGGCGTTCTGTTCGGTCAGGCCGAGGAGCATGCCGGTGTTCGAAAGGCGGAATGAATCTTCTGAGGTGCGAGTTGGAGGTGCAGAGGCGGCGCGGGGAGCTGACGCGGATGCGGCGCGGGGAGTGGAGTGCACACGGGCGGGAGCTGCCGGGGCCGCAGTTGTAGGCGCAGGCTGTGCGGGGGTTGCTGCCGGGGCCGCAGCGGGCGACGTTGGAGCGTCCGCGGTCAAGTCAGTCACGAGCACGTCTTTTTTGACCATCGTGTTCGGAAGAGTTTCAGCGACGGAGGGCTGATCCGTTCCGCAGGCCGAGAGAGTCAGGCAGAGGAGCACAGGGGAAACGAAAGTGAAAAAGACGCGAGACTGAAAAGTGCAGAAGCCGGACGCCAGGTTCGCAGGTGTATTTTTTTTCATGTGTTCGGCAAATTAGCACACGGCCATCTCACCACTTAAATAAACAGCTTGAATGGATTATTTCGCGCGTACGGTCATTTAAATGGCTGTTCAGCTGCGCGGCCACGCGTTATCAGGCTTTCTGCACGGCGATCCACCGGCGCGTGAGAGCCGGTCAGATTTCATTTATGAATTTTCATTTTTTCTGGAGCGGGACCGATGAGTTCTACAGGGACCCACATCATGAAACTGTTTCATCGTCATTCACTTCTCGCCGTCTCGCTCCTGCTTGCGCTTTCGCAGGCCTGGGCTGCCGGAGGCATGCCGTTTCACCGAGTCGTCAAAGGGGATCGCCCGAATCTTGAGCAACAGAAAATTGACGCTTACATTTACGGCGCGCCGGTTCTCTACACCGGAGACGCGAAAGCTCCGACTCATGTTCCCGGTGCAGTCTGGCACGCCAAGAATCGGGACAAGAAATTCTATTTTGGAGACCTGAATCCCGCCGTTGATCCCGATGAGATCATGCAACTCGTCGAGGATGAAAAGTGGGAGGAGTCGAAGATTCTCCTGCAGAATGCTCCCTGGGCCTACCCACGTACGGAGAATGTTCAGGCACTGCTCGAAGAATTCAAAGCCCAATTGGGTTCAAAAGCCGGTACGGTTGAGCGCCAGACCTTTCTGAGGGATTTCGCTCTGAAGCTCAAGGAACGGTATCCAATGGGATATTTTCTGAAAGCGGTGGATGGACTCGAATCCAATGGCGGACTGCCAACGGAGAAGACGGATGGCGCCGAGGCTTACGCGCTCTTTGAGCGCAACATCAAGGCGAAGAAAGCCGAGCTGTATGCCCAGGGCATGAACGACGAGCAGGTCCACACACAGCTTCGCACTCTGCCAGGCTATTCGGGCATGGTGTTTGATGACATCTTCAGTCGCCCGCACAAGGTGATCGTGCAGGCAAAGATCCCTGTCAATTCATTCAGGATGCTCGAAGACGGAAAACTGAAATCCTTCCCGGACGAATACCGCGTGCACTCCGTTCAGGGAAAGATCCTGTCCGGCGGAACTCAGTACCGCTGGGATTATCATCATCAGATCGAACCGGAAGCGCTGAAGAACATTGAAACCTTCGCCCAGAAGGTCGTGAATGCTTTGCCGGCTGAAATGCGGAAAATGAGCTTTGGAATGGACGTCGTCACTACGAAGGACGGCGGGATGCAGATCATCGAAATGAACATAGGAGGCGAGTCCTCCTACCTCTGGCCCAAGACGGATGTCTGGGTCGCTCAGCTACTCGCCGAGAAGTTCACCGGCAAACGGACTCCGATGCAGAAGGATGTGGACCAAGTCCTCGCGATTTCCGATCTTGCAGCGAAGGGCAGGGCTCTCGAAGCTCTTCTGAAAAAGCCGGCGTTCGCGTCTGTGGGCTATCCAAACGACGAAGCAGTCAGCGAAATCCTCAGGATCGCGAAAAACTCCATGCTCGAGAGTTATCGTCAGGCCCCTTCGCCCAGGAACCTGAAAGTGCTGAACCGGCTGCTGGATCAGTTTCAGATGCGCTCGTTTCTGACTGAGAGTCAGAAGGTGAGTATCACTCCCTGTGAGGAACTCCTTGCTCCGCAGATCGCCGCACACTGAGATGTTCGCAGAGACGAATGTCAACTTTCGAACACTATTCCGTTTCGAATGCCGGCAAGTAATGCCTCTTTGAGGATCGTTCAATTTCGCCGACACTGAAGCTGTGCGCGATATGATGATCAAATCAAACAGAGGACTACAATGAAGAAGAAGAATGTCTGGGTGGGGCTGGGCGCATTTACTGTGATGTGTGCCGTCGCAGTGGGTGTGTACAGGAAGAGTGCTGCAGTTCAGGAAAAAGCGTACGAAGAAGCTTACGAAGATACGACCGTGGATACGGGAAAATTTCATCTCATCCCACCGCTCAAGAGTGACATTCGCAAAGTGCAGGCTCCAGTCCAGCGCGCTGAAGTCACGAAGTACAACACCTTTCGTTCACCTGCCTCCGCAGTGGAAGGCGGTCCTCGCGATGCGAAGCTGACTGCCAAAGGCAGCGCACAGGACGTGGTCGCTCAGCACGACAAGGCGACTCTCTACCAGGCTTATCGAAACACTCTGCTGAAGCTCGGCAAGACCGGTCCCGGCGATCAGAAGCTGATCCAGGAAATTCTGGATTTCGTGCAGTACGCGAAACCGGGAGAACTCCCGGTGACTCAGGTCGTGGCCTCCAATTCGGGCGTGGCTCTCGCCGCTCCGATTGAGGAAGCGAAGATCAGTGATCCTGAACTTCGTGCGAAATGGCGCCAGCTCAACAACATCGCGCCCGCAACCACCGTACAGAAATAATTGAAAAGGATCAAACCATGCTGAAACGAAATTCAATTTCAAAAGCGGTCGTGCTGGCGCTTTCGATCTCCACCGTCTCTCTGTTGGCCCAGCCTTCCGCATTCGCCGTCTCGACTTCGCAGTTGACCGACAAGCTCAATCGACTCACGACTGAAGCGAACACGGACGAAGCCAAGCTCAATTCTCCAAGCAGTGGACCGAAGGGCGCCACCGGCTCCGTGGGAGCTGTCGGTCTTGCGGGACCTCAGGGCGCTCAAGGTCCGATCGGTTCCGTTGGCCCCCAAGGGGACACTGGACCGCAAGGTCTGCCTGGTCCTCAAGGACCGAAGGGAGCGGATGCTCCTTATACGGGAACTGCCGGGCCTAAAGGTGACGTGGGCCCAACCGGGCCAGCGGGACCTGTCGGCATCAAGGGAACTCTCAATTCTGTAAAAGGCCCGCAGGGCGGTGTCGGTCAGACGGGCGACCCGGGTCCCACCGGTCTTCAGGGAGCACGCGGACTCACGGGTCCTCAGGGTTCGAAGGGAAACCACGGTCAAAACGGCGCAGGTGTTTCGAATCCGATTCGCTTCTGCACCTGTCTCCGAACCATCTACAATTTCGAACTCGACCTCGTGAACGTGAATTCCGCTGGCGTCGCCACTTCGACGAGCATCAGAACTTATGATCCTTACTATTACAACACGACTCTCGAAGCTCGTCGGGACTGTCAGAAGGATATGGAAGGTTGCGGCGCGGGTACCTACTACCGCAGCAACAGCGCGAAGCCTGGCATCACGGAAACTGGCAACACCCCACCGCAGGGACAGGAATAATCATGTTTAAAAATCATACAGACCACTCAAAGTCGAATTTCAAAGTGTTCGGCAAAGCAGCGAGCATCGGCGCCTCCATTCTGGTGATGGCGGTTTCCGCCACTTCAGCACATGCCTTGAGCAAAGCTGAACTCCAGACCAAGACCAACGAACTGGGTACCAAAGTCGACTCGATCGACGCTCGCGTGAAAGCCGGCGGCGGAAAAGCCAAAGGCCCACGGGGTGACACCGGACCCGTCGGACTCCAGGGACCTCAGGGTCCTGCCGGAGTTGCGGGTCCTGCAGGACAGAAAGGATCCACGGGAAATGTGGGTCCCACGGGTCCTCAGGGAGCCATGGGAGATGTCGGGGCTGCCGGTGGTCCGCGCGGACCGACGGGAGACATGGGGCAGATGGGCCCGATGGGTTCAACCGGTTCGCAGGGCGATCAGGGTCCAACGGGTGATGTGGGCTTCAAGGGAACCACGGGAGGCAATGGCGCGGCTGGACCGCAAGGTCTGCCCGGCGCCACGGGTCCAGTGGGCGTGACCGGAGACGCAGGCTTCAGCGCTTTGACTCCTCCCACGACTTTCTGCTCCTGCATCAGGGACGTCGATGATTTCAAGATGGTGAAGAATTTCATCACTTCAAATGGAAATCAGACCCAGATGAACATGACCTATTTTGTCGCAAGCGAACTGGGTGGAGTCAATTTCGCCCGTGCAGCCTGCCAAACCGGTCTCATTTACTACTGCTTATAAGAACGAGAGAGAGAACACATGAAAAAATTAAGTCGCACAGTTTTGGTTTTCACTCTCAGTTGCGGAATGATGGCAATCGCCAATCCCGCATCTGCAGCTGGAAAAAAGAAAAAGATCGACCGGGATCTCACTGGCATCGAGACTCAGTTGCATCAGATCGAAAGCAGCATGAGCAACCTCACGGCATTCGCCGGTGATCCGGGACCGCAAGGTCCGCAGGGCGCCACGGGCAATGGGGGTCCGCAAGGTCCTCAGGGTCCAGTGGTGAAAGGGGATACGGGTCCGAGAGGTGCACCGGGTGGCCAGGGACCTCAGGGGCCTTCCGGTCCGGCAACCGGTCCGAAGGGACTCCAAGGCCCGATCGGTCCTCAGGGTCCGCAAGGAGCACAGGGTCCGCAAGGTGCTGATGGTGCTCGTGGAGTTCAAGGAGCCAAGGGAGATACGGGAGCCACCGGCGCTCCGGGTCCCGTTGGAAATCCAGGTCCTCAGGGTCCTCAGGGTCCCACTGGAGTCAACGGCAGAAATGCTGAATCTCCCGCGATTCTCACTTGCAGTTGCCATGACGATTCCTTCAATGAAGGTGTTCAGTTGAAAGTTCGCATGACCTTTCCGAACAATTCGCAGTACACCTATGACAAATCGTTCTTCAAATACGCCCAGTACAACGGAAGTGGCAGCGACACTTACAATGACTGCGTGGCACTGAAGAACTCCATGTGCAACTGAGTTTCAATTCACTTCAAGTCACTTCAGACTTGTGAAGGGCTCCCGGAAACGGGGGCCCTTTTTTAATTGTGCGCCCGGCAGGGCGCCTCTGAAGCTATTCGCAAAAAACCGTCTGGGATGTTTCGCACTATCGATAGTTTTGACAGGTTGCCAGGCTGCGCGTGAATCGGGCCAGACACGAAATCCCTATGATCCAGATGCCGACGTCGGCAGTACCGCGTGCTCAGAAGAGCGTATCAGAACATTTCGGTGGTCATCTTTGAAAAAATCTTTGAAAAAGCGATCCTCAGAGATTCGGTGAAAGCGTCGGACGTCACCGGACTCCAGCGGTTGAAGTCCTCGAGATCCAGAAGGGGCCTTTCATTTCGCAGGCGTCGTCCTCAGCACTGGGAAGTGGGCTGAGAATGTGCACCTGGACCATCAGGTCCCTTTCCTGAATTTTCTGAATCACGGTACCTCTGGGGAGTCTTCCGCAGAGTTCCTTCTGTCCTGCGTCGTGGTAGGCGAGAACACCCTTCGACTCCAGGATGACCGGCAATTCGTAGGAGTTTCCGATCGCTTCGAAGAAATAATCGAGGTGCGCTTTGAAGTTCACTCTTCCGGTCGCGTCGAGCGGAAAAGCATTCAGAGCGCTGTAGGCTTTTTCCCGGGCAGAGGTGAATTTCGCGCGCGCCTGGGAGGTCGCGGCTTTGGAAAGGAGGGCGCGCGCAGTCTGGACTCGCAGCAGAATGAAGTACTGAACCGGCGTCATGTTTCTGAAGATCCCGAGGTCGTAGGAATCCAGCGCGGCCGAGATGGCGTTCCGTCCGTTGATGGAGCTCGCGATGTCAAAGTCATAGGGGATGACGGTCTTGTGGTGGTTGCTCACGTTCTCCAGCACCTGGGCATTGTAGAGTCCTGGCCCGCCGTCACCGGTGTGGTCATTTCTGGAAGTCACCAGGAAGAAGTCATGGTTTCCGAGCAGCGCTTCTGACAGCAGAACTTCCGCCACCTGGCTCGCCAAGAGCCCTTCTTCCTGCGCGTTTCTGAAAACCGGGAGCTTGGGATCGGCGGGACCGTCCGGAGTGGATTCCGTGTACTTCAACGCTCTGGCGTTCAGTCGTTTCGCAAGTTCCTCTTCATCATCCAGCAACATCGCCTTGCGGGTGATGGATCTGCTCGCTCCAGCGCCGGAAGTGTCCTGATAACTCATGTCGATCAATCGACTGGAGAGGGTGATTACGCCGAAAGTGCGAAGCAGCTCGTAAGCGAAAGCTTCGCGAACGATTCCCAACTGGTTCAGGATCCGATTTTTCGGAGTGAACAGCTTTGCCGGTTCAGCCGTGAGGGGCTGGTCTCCGCAGTGAGTTCCCAATTTGATTTTTTCGAGACCCTCGAAAGGCGTGTGCACGACATCAGCCGCTTTGAATTTCAGGGTCAGTTTCGGAAAAGTGCATTCGCCTTCCATGAAGTTCGTGTGACCTCGCACTTTCACTTTCACGGGGATGCGCCGTTTTCCGCCCGTTACCGTCGAATCGAAGTAACTCAGGACGCCTGGCGCTTCGGCAGGAGCTTCATCCGAGTTCTTCTTCTCTTTGAAAATCTTCTGCAGAGGCGCACTGAGCTGCAGGTGACTGAGTTCAGGGGAGCGAAGCCACGAGGGATCTTTCGAAGTCGAAGCCGGAGCCCTTTCTTCAGGCGCGTCTCGAGTGGTTGCGCAGGCCGAGGTCAAAACCAGAATGGTCATTCCAAATACTGTGAATCGATTTGACATCAGTCATTCTTCGGCAGAAAGAGTCAAAAACTTGACCGCCTGGCCTGTGTCATTTTCTCACGGCCTGAAGTTGTGGCCAAGTCCTTGATCCTGTCCTGAAATTCGCCCTGAAAGAAAAGAAAGAGGCCGTCGCGCGAACGCGACGGCCTCTTTCAGAAAAACGAAAAGACGGAGTGATTTACGGCTGGGTCACGGCATTGTTGTCGAGAGTGACCGCGGTCTGCGCGAGAATCCTGCCGTTCATCGACGCCAGAGTCAGCAGATGGACTGCCGTCTTGCAGAGGATGATACCTTCAAAATGGGAGTTCGCACCGATGGTGACTTGCCCGGCGACCTGCCAGTAGATGTTCTTGGCCTGAGCGCCTCCTGAAAGAATCACGTTTTTCGCCGCGGCCATGGTGACATCACCGGCGATCTGAAAGATCCAGACGTCATTGGCTCCGCCGGAGATCGTGAAGTCGGTGGGAATATTGACCGTGTTGGTCCAGGTGTAAAGTCCGGGCTTCAAGGTAAGACCCCCGAGATTTCCAGTGGCCAGCTCATTGTAGTCCGGGGGACTGCGTCCGGCAGCGGTGGTGTAGGCAGTTTCCATGGAGCCGATGGCGCTCGTGAGAAGAGTGGGAGTCGGTACCGCGTAAGTGGCAGCATAGACTTTTCCGCCGCCGACGACGGAACTCGAAGTCGAAAAGACGTTGGTCGCATCAGCGGAGAGTGGAAAACCGGTGATGTAAGTCGAAGCGGCCGGACTCAAACCGATGTTACCCGTGATCGCGGATCCCGTCACATTCGAAATGGCGGCCTTCGCGAGGACCGTGTAATTGCCTGCCGAGCCGAGATCGCCTGCGACGACGGAAGCCCCGTTCGCTGAAAGGCTGATGCCAGCGGGACCTTCACCAAAGGGATTGCGTGGATTGTTGGATGATGCTTCATCGGTGCCGCAGCCAAAGGCGAAGAACAGGGGAATGAGGGCAGTCAGGGAAGCTTTGATCGAGATGCGGGAAACAGTGGAGTTTTGAGTCATAAGTTCCTTTGAGAAGCTGCCGAGTGGGAGAATCCAACCCGGGTCTTTCACAATAGGGTACTCATAACGGGAGAGAAAGAAAGTCGAATTCAACCCAATTGACTGAGCGAAGCTGAGGCAGAGGATAAGCTCAATTCGGGCATCTCAGTCAAGGTTTTGACGGGCCTTCATTTTTCATCCTGGATCCAGTCGATCCATTTGGGAAAGGTGTCCTGCTGCTGAAACCCGATGTTCGGGGGTCCCTGATGAGTGTGAGGAGTGCAACCCCCCCGCGAGTCTGGCATCCAGCCAGGAATGAACGGCGTTCGGAAGCTTCGATGAATCCAGGAAGGATGAACCACAATGTCCGTCGGCACCCTTTTTCACGATTCTGGAGTTCGACGGAGTGCCTGAATCAATCAGAGGTAGACTTTCCGAATACGCGGCGTCCGTGCTTGTCACGGCGAAGAGAGGGATCTGAGACTGTCCATTGAACTGGTTGAGTTGACCGAAGTCAGTCGCTCTGGTCAACCCCCGAGTCCTCGCATATTTCACTTCAGAAACCGCAGGAATGTGTTGAATTTCACCCCTGAGTGCTACTTGCTTCCTGCGTCGAGCTCAACTAGAGTCGCAGCATCATGAGAGATGTCTCCTTCCGTGCAGTCCGGATCCTGGCCGAAGCTCTGAGCGCTCTCAACGATGTGCCGGTCGAAGAACTGCTGCCTCCTGAGCCGGCTGTTCGTGGGTGGATGTCCTGGGACGGTTTCGTGACCTGGATCACCCGCATCGAACGTTCAAAGCTCGCTCCGATCGACTGGGGTCGGGTAGGGGAGGCGTCTCATGACGCCCCAACGATGCCGGCAGTCCAGACCTTCTGGAGATCCACCTTGTCCGTCCGCTTCTGTTACTGGTTGGGATGCAACTGGTTTGGGCCGGCCAATTTCCCCATTTTCAATTCGACCTACCAGGAATTGCCTGACGGAAGACTTCGGGTCGTGCTGACGGTTCCGGAATCTCTGCGTGCCAATCGTTCCGTCTTCCAGATCTTCGAACGCTCCCTGGCTGTCCCATCCACGAAAGTCTTCGGATTGCCTGAAGCTCAGGTTCAAATGACGATCACTGGCCAGAGCGCGGAGTATCTCATCACGCTCCCGCAACAATTCACGTTCTGGTCACGTTTGCGTTTTTCCTTCAGTCGCTTCTTCGCTCCGGCTGAACTGCTTTCCGAACTGGCCCATCAGCAGAAGCAGTTGAATGAACAGGAGGCCGGAGCCGTTCAAAGCCGCGCGGATTTCCGAGCGGTCATCGAGCATGCTCCGGATGGAATCTTCATTCACAAGAGTGGCACCATCAGCTACGTGAACCCTCGCATGGCATCGTACCTCCGGTATGATGATCCAAGGGATCTCATTGGCATGCAGGTCCTTGACATCGTTCATCCGGATTCGCGCAAATTGGAGCAGGAACGCATGACTTCGTTGATGACCGGCAGAACGGGGGTCAATCCCCCGCGTGAGATGGACTTTCTCCGGAAGGATTCAGAAACTTTTCACGGGGAAGCGGTGGCCCTGACCGTGACCTGGGAAGGACAGCCCGCGATCGCGGTGACGGTTCGCGATCTGAGCGATCGCAAGAAGCTTCAGGCTCATCTCATGCTGAGTGACCGCATGATGGCGCTCGGGGTTCTGGCGGCTGGTGTCGGCCACGAGATCAACAATCCACTCGGTTATGTCCTGCTCAATCTCGAAGCGCTGAAGAAGAATTTCGGTCCAGCCCTTTTGACGGAGAATGCGCAGCACATCGCTGACATGGAAAAGGGGCTCAACCGCATTCGACTGATCGTGAAAGATCTGAAAGCGTTTTCCCGGGATTCCGATGAGAATGCGAGAGTACAGGTCAATCTCCCGGCCGTACTTCAATCCGTCGTCAGCATGGCGCGAAAGGAAATCGAACTGCGTGCCCGACTCACGACGGAAATTCAGGATCTTCCTCCCGTTCTCGCGAGCGAGGCAAGGTTGGGGCAGGTCTTTCTCAATCTTCTGGTCAATGCCTCTCAATCCATCCGGCCTGGAAATGCGGCGATCCATGAGATCTCGGTACGAACTTCAGTGGTCCAGAAGGAATTCAGAAGTTTCGCGCTGGTGGAAGTTCAGGACACCGGTGTCGGCATGAGCGATGAAACGAAGAAGAGGATCTTTGAGCCTTTCTTCACGACCAAGCCTGTGGGAGTGGGGACGGGACTGGGCCTCTCCATCTGCCATTCCATCATAGAAGGTTTCAGCGGCCAGATCGAATTTGAAAGCGAAGTCGGCAAAGGCACCTGTTTCAAGGTCTTTCTCCCGCTTTTTCAGGAAAAGTCGGTGAAAACGGCGGTCCCAGTCCCGGGTGCCGGGTCGCTTGGCTCGTCGGCAGTCACCTCCGCTTCGGCGACACGGGCACGTGGAAAAGTGCTGATCATTGACGACGATGCCGCACTGCTTGAAATGACGAAATTCTTCATCTCTGAGGATCATGAAGCGGTCGCACTGACGGATGCGCAGGATGCTCTGGATCTTCTGGCGAAAGGTCAGAAGTTCGACTGCATTCTCTGCGATCTCATGATGCCGACTCTCAATGGCATCCAGTTCTACCAGAAAGTGTCCGAGATTTCTCCCGAGCATCTCTCCCGGATCCTCTATGTGACGGGTGGCAGCTTCACTGAGGAAACTCATGCGTTTCTGAGAAAGCCTGAAATCCGGCATCTGGAAAAGCCTTTTGACACCTCTCATCTCAGGGAGCTGGTTCAGGAACAGGTGGCGAGAACCGCTCGTGAGTGAAGCACTGGACGTGGCGATCATCGGATCAGGTTTCTCGGGACGCGGCATGGCGATCCAGTTGAAGAGGAGCGGTCGCGAAAATTTCAGGATATTCGAACGCGCGAGCGAAGTGGGTGGGGTCTGGCGTGACAATACTTGTCCCGGTTGCGAGTGTGATGAGGCCGAGCAGCTCTGGAAAGTCAGGACCACGGAGGGAGTCTGGAACGCCCGCGTTCTGGTCGCTGCCAATGGACCGCAGAGACCGCAATTCGGCTCTTTGGCCCCGGTCCATTCACGCTTTTAGAAAACGCGTGAGACCTTTCAGGGAAGTGAAATACGAACTGCCACAGGGAAAATTCAATGAAAAATGAAATGAAAAGGGAGAACAGGAATGAAAGTGTCAGACTGAGTCTGCGAGATGGGGTGGAGCGCCTTGCCGTCCGCTTGCTCATGAATCTTCCGGGCCCCGTTCAGATCCTGCTTTCGGGGCGCAAAGCCGTCGTGCATGAGAATAACACGCTTTCTCCCCAGCTGCAGCTCATGCTTGCGATGCGCGCCCGGAGAAAGAGGAAGCCGTTGTCCGAAATTTCTCTGGAACAGGCGCGTCGGGGCTTGCTCCGGGATTCTCAAGTTCATGCCGCCAGACCGATTGCGGTGGGTGCTGTCAGTGATTTGCAGATTCCTGCCGCCCATGGCTTGATCACGGCTCGGCATTATTCACCCGCAGCCGCGGCTGGAAGTGGACCCGTGCCACTGCTGGTTTTCTTTCACGGAGGAGGCTTCGCTCTCTGTGATCTGGAGACGCACGATGCTCCCTGCCGCTACCTCTGTCAGAGAATGGGAATGCAGATTCTCTCGGTGGATTATCGACTCGCTCCGGAGTTCCCGTTTCCGGCGGCGCTCGAAGATGCCTTTACTTCCTGGGTGTGGGCGGAGAAGAACGCGATGAAACTGGGAGTTGATCCGGAACGAATCTCCATCGGCGGTGACAGCGCCGGAGCGAATCTGGCCGCAGTCGTCTGTCAGCTCGCCGCTGCCGAAGCGCAAAAGCTGCCTCTGGCGCAGCTTCTTTTCTATCCGGTGACGGACCGGACTCGTCATTACGCTTCGATGGATCACTTTGCTGAAGGTTTTTTTCTCACTCGAGCGGACATTGAGTATTTCAAAGAGCTCTATGCTCCGGAGGCGAAGGTGCCAGACTTCAGACTGTTTCCTCTCATCGCGAAAAGTCTGTCGGGCCAGCCCCCGGCAGTCGTCGTGACCGCGGGCTTTGATCCTCTGCGCGATGAGGGCGAAGCTTTTGCTGAAGCTCTCGGGAGAGCGGGTGTGCGAACGGATCTTCTTCGCCTTCCGTCCATGATCCACGGCTTCATGAACTTCATGGAAATCAGCAGCGAGTGCCGGGACGCCATGGCGAAATCAGCGGACCATTTCACCGCGCTCTGCACGGCCCTGGGAGCTTCAAACCGATCTTCAAATGCCTGAAAAGTGGGCGGCTCTTGAACATCGCTTCGATGGTGGGCCTGGTCCATGTATCTCAAACGCGCCGCGCCTTTCGGGGTTTTCGTGCCCCTTTTGCTTTTCGTGGCCGGACTCAAGCGAAAACAGCTTTCCCGTCCGATCGATTAAAAATAATTAATGGCCCGGGCCGCGAGGAGAACTCGACCTCCGACCGCCCCCTTGTTACGCTTGGGTCCGTGAATCTCATTGATCTATCGATTCGTCGGCCAGTGTTTGCCTGGGTTCTCATGTTCGCGCTGATTCTCTTTGGCGCCATCAGTCTCAACAAGATGGGAATCAGTCAGATGCCTGACGTCGACTTTCCCATTCTCAACGTTTCGGTGAACTACGAGGGTGCGGCCCCGGAAGTGGTCGAAGCCGATATCATCGATCCACTGGAGCAGCGCCTCCTCGCGATCGAAGGGATCAAGGAAATGCGCGCCAACGCCAGTCAGGGCGCCGGACGCATCACGCTTGAGTTCGACATCAATCGCAACATCGACGTCGCGCTCCAGGAAGTTCAGTCCGCGATCAGTCAGTACAAACTGCCTCCTGGTGTTGAACCCGCGATCATCAAGAAGCAGAATCCGGAAGAGGATCCGATTCTGATCTTCACGGTCTACGGCGGCAAGGATGTGCGTGAGATGCTGAACTGGACGGATCTCAGTCTGCTCGATCAGTTGCGCTTTCTCCCGGGAGTGGGTGAAATCAGCATCGCCGGCTTCAGTGAGCGCAATCTGCGCGTCTGGTTCGAACCAAAAAAGCTCGCGCAGTACGATCTCACGATCAGTGACGTCGTCCAGGCTCTGCGCACTCAGCACCTCGAGAGTGCGGCGGGTCAGTTCACCGAAGGCAAGAGAGAACTGCGGGCGCGCTGGCTCGGAGAAGCGTCCGAGGTGGGCGAAGTGGGCGATATTCTCATCTTGAAACGGGGTGGGGAGTCCGTTCACAATGCTGAGATCCGCATCAAGGATGTCGCGCGCGTTGAAGACGGCCTGACCGACATCAGGCGGGTCGCTCGCTACGAAGGCCAGCAGGCCATCGCGGTGACGGTGAAAAAACAGCGTGGGACCAATGAGGTGGACGTCGCGCGGACGGTTCAGAATAAACTTGAAGAGCTGAAGACGAAGTTCCCGCAGGGCTATGGCTACCGGGTCAACGTTGACTTCACCCGGTCCACGAAATCCACGGTGGACCTGACGCTGGAAAAACTCTGGGTTGCCGCCCTGATCACGATTCTGATCTGTTTTCTCTTTCTGGGCAGTCTGCCGGCTGCCATCAACATTCTCTTCTCGATTCCGACTTCGATCGTCGGCACGTTCATCATCCTGAAGTTTTCAGGTTTCACGCTCAACCTTTTCACGCTGCTGGCTTTGACACTGTCCATTTCGATCGTCGTTGATGATGCCATCATGCTTCTGGAAAACATTGTCAGGCATTACCGCATGGGCAAGGGCTCCGTGCGAGCGGCTTCTGAAGGATCCAAGGAAGTTCTCCCGGCTGCCGCCGCCGCCACGATGGCCGTGATCGCGATCTTTCTTCCAGTCGTCTTCATGGACGGCGTGATCGGAAAATTCTTCTTTCAGTTCGGAGTCACCATTTCAGCGGCAGTGCTGCTTTCGCTTCTGGAAGCGGTCACGATCACTCCGATGCGTGCCGCCGCTTTTCTGAGCTCTGAGCCGAAAGTCGGAAAATTTGAAGCTTTTCTTGACCACAAGTTTGAAGGAATCGCGGCGGGCTACCGCCGGATGCTGGCTGTCAGCCTTCGGTGGAAGGGGACGGTGGTTCTCTCGTCCCTGGTCCTGTTTGCCGTGTCCCTGCTTCTCGTCAGCAGACTCCGCCAGGAGTTCGTGCCTCCACAGGATCAGGACTTGATTCTGATCAGTGCTCAGACACCGCCGGGCGCATCGCTTGAAACCACCAATGAGGCTTCAAAGGAACTCGAAGCGATCGTCAGATCGATTCCAGAAGTCGAAAGCTTCATCGTCTCCGTCGGTTCGGGCGGTGGCGGAAGCCAGGGGACGCAGGTCAATCAGTTCACCATCCCCGCGCGCCTCATCCCGAAGGAGAAGCGCAAGCTCACGCACATGGAAATCATGACAGTGATGCGCGGAAAGTTCAAGAAAGTGAAGAACTTGCGCGTCAGCATGCGTGACATCTCCTCTCGAAACCTCTCATCGGGGCGGCCCAATCCGCTCGCGATCAATCTCCGGGGGCCTGATCTGAATGTCCTGAACGAAAGGTCCCAGTTGTTGATCAAGCGTCTTGAAGAGGAAGGCATTGCAGTGGATCTGGATACGGATTACCGCACCGGAATTCCAGAGCTGATCATTCGACCCGATCGCAAGGCGATGGCGGCTCGTGGGGTGAGTGTCGACGCCGTGGGCGAAACGCTCTCGGCCGCAGTCGGGGGACTCAAACAGGGGCGCTACACGGCCAATGGCCGACGCTACGACATTCGCTTCAAGCTACCCGATGAATTCGTGCAGTCGGAAGCTGATGTCAACCGGATCCTCGTTCGAAACAATTCCGGCAATGTCCTGCCGCTGTCGGAGATCGTGAAGATCCATGAGGAGAAGACGCTTCAGTCGATTTCCCGCATCAATCGTCAACGCGCGATTTCCGTCTATGGCAATCTCGCGCCAGGGAAATCCCAGACCGTCGTGTTGGCCAGGGCCCAGACGATAGCCAGGGAGATTCTTCCGCCAGGCTACACTTTTGCGCTCGAAGGTGCCTCCGCTGGATTCAGTGAAGCCTTCGCCAGTCTTTATGGAGCCCTCCTGATCGGAATCCTGGTGGCGTATCTGATTCTCGCCGTGCAGTTCAATTCATTCATTCATCCCGTGGCAGTCCTGATGGCGTTGCCCTTCAGCGTGACTGGCGCCCTTCTGGCTCTCTGGGCGATGGGACAATCGCTCAATCTCTTTTCGTTCATCGGCTTGATCGTGCTCATGGGAATCGCGAAGAAGAATTCGATTCTTCTCGTCGAGTTCACGAATCAGGATCGTCACAAGAACGGCCAGACGAATGAAAAGACGAATGGAAAGGCGGATCGCAAACGGGTGGTGGAGTCACTCCTGAATGCCTGTCCGGTTCGACTTCGTCCGATCATCATGACTTCGGTGGCGACAGTGGCTGCGGCCACTCCTCTGGTTTTCGGCGGCGGTATGGGTTCAGAAGCTCGTCTGCCGATGGGACTGGCGATCATCGGCGGAACGATCGTTTCGACGATTCTGACTCTGTTCGTCGTGCCGGCGATCTACCTGGTGCTCTCACGGCTGGAGAGAAATCAGCCTGCTTTGAAATGAGCTTCGAAGCTGACCCCTGGCGCTCCTCATGCATCTGGATTTTTATCACCGTAATGCACGCTTCATGAATCAGCAGCGCGTGATGATACGGACCAGCGCCGCGAACTCAGTTGCATTGTTTCCGGCGAGCATTCCGAGAGGGGCGTTGACCCCACAGAGCGCTCGAGCAGTTCACTTGCAGAGTCGAGCGAGAATGCGAGTCAGGTAGAGTTCATCGATCGCATCGAAGGCGGCGAGGCGATCACTGTCTGCATCCAGGACGCCCATGACCTTCCGGGTTTCGCCCTCGAAGTCAGGCTGAAGGTAGAAGGGGAGCACGATCTCGCTTTTAGAAGCGCTGCTGCAGGCAATGTGTCCGGGAAACTGATCGACATCAGGGACGATCAGCACCTTTTCCTGGGCCCAGGCCTGCCCACAGACACCCTTGCCGTGAGGGATGCGCGTGCAAGCGACCGGTCCTTGGAAGGGCCCCAGAACCAGTTCGCCCTGCGAGGGAGTGGGACTCTTGGATTTGGCGAAAAGCGGCGTCTTCACCAGATAGAATCCCACCCAGAAAAATCCCATGCCCTGCTTCAAAGCTGCCGCGATGTTCGCGAGGTTCGCGATGAGATCACTTTCACCTTCGAGGAGGGCGAAGATCTGAGGGAGCAGGGCTTCGTAGGCTTCTTTCTTTCCGAGGCTCGGGGAGACTTGTATCGATTCCATCCCGGCATACTGCCATGAGCAGATTTTGCCGTCAAAGGCGCAGTCAGAATCCTGACGGAAATTTTCGCTCGATTGATTTTTTGACTCAGCTATCATCAGGAAGGGGGTGAAATCAAGGCATGACGATCACGAACACGACTGAACTCAATTCTCACAAAGTCTCAAAACAGGCTTCCCAAAAATCTTGGAAGTGGATGAGTCTTTCCGCTGTGAGCGTGCTCCTCAGCATGACTTTGGGATGCGCGATGACCGCTGCTCCCCCTGAGTCCGGACTTCATGCGGCAATGGATCAGACTTCCAAACGTCAGCTGGCGTCAGCTGAAGGCGATGGCGTCGCGGCGGAACCTGACGCCAACTCCTTCGAGCTGAATCCCGCCGAGTCGAAGGCCGACTTCGCAAGCGGTTCCTCACTTTCAGCCCCCAGTTCCTTTCGAAAGGATCCTCCTCGGTCCTGTGTCGCGATTCGCGGCAACGGGGAGTTGATCATGGCTCACTTCAATTCTCTCGCGCATCTCGTGGAACACTATGGCCTCTACGACGGTCTGGCTGGGGGCAGCTCCGGCAGCGTCAGCATTTTCATTTACGAGAGCATCATACAGAATCCGGCGCTCTGGGATTGTCCGAAGTGCACGAAGCAGGACACCGCACTTCGCGCTTCGCTTCTGCTCAAAACCCTCTGGGCCTATTTTGATGTCGTCAGGAATTCCGAAGACGCCAAGGCGGTCTTTGACCTCGCGGGCGCAGTCGGAAAGTTGCAGAAGGACTTCAAGGCCAAGGGTCTGGCGAACAAGCTCAAGACTCCCGGCGATGCCTATGACGTGGCCAGGCGTCTCACCACTCTTCTCGAAGACTCCGAAATCACGGGACTCATCAATCCCGACATCCTCAAGATGCTCAAGCAGGTCACTGGACCTCAGCTGAAGCTTTATCAGGTCAAGGAAGTTCAGGCCGCAATTGCGACGTTTGGTCAGTTCAAGGCCGAAGACAAGAAGATCTTCTTCAGACCCGGTCTCATTTCCTTCTCCGTTCTCGCGGAACGTTTCGGTCGCGTGGGAAATTTTTACGCGGGCCGCGGCGGCTCCGGCCTGTATGATCACGCCGGGGTGAAGCACTTTCTCGACACCTGCGCTCCGGGCTCGATGGATCTTTCCTGGAGAGACCTGAAAACGAAGGAACCGAAGTGCGGCCAGGAAGCGTTTGACCTGATCCATGATTACCGCGCGAAACTGCTCGCCGCCGGGGGAAAAATCCCGAATTCCCGACTCAATGACAAAGTGGGAAAATACGCTCACATTCTGGTGGCCACGGGAATTCTCGAGAAGCCGGAAGCCGCGAAGTGGCGTGAAGGCCTGAAACGTTACCGTTCCAACGTGGGATTTGACGAGTATCAGTTCAAGGTCTTTGATCAGCTCCGGTTCGGCTACTGGGGTCAGGAATCGGATCTGGAGAAAGTCGCGATGAATCCAGAAGGCTTCACGGATCTCAAGACCAGCAAACGCCTGATGATGGCGGCTCCGGACTGGCACACCGCTTTGACCTATTCGGCCGCGGAACCTGGACTCGCACCCTTCAAGCCAATGGGCAGTACCGGCTGGGTCTCGGCCGCGGGCTGGACGGACCTTTCTCCGACTCTTGTTCTGAGAAACATGGGTTGCCAGAAAGTGACGTACATCACTCGTCAGGGGGACTGTTCCCCGTTCGGCAGAGGCGTGGCGAAGAATATCGGCATGTCAGACTCCCAGGACCGACTCCTCTACAGTCTCGAAAATCCTCAGAGCTCCTACTCACAGTCCCTCAGGCAGGCGGACGGGGTCTGGTGCACGAACTGGAATACTTATCCCGTTCAGACCAACCTGAATGGCATGGATCTGGACTCCTACGACTCTCCGATGGAATCGGACAAAGCTTTCAAAATGGTTGGATTCGCACCCTACCGGAAGTTGATGCGCTCGAAGCACCGTGGTTGTGGTGGCATGGCCCCGGTCGAGGCTGACAAGTATCCGGCCAGGAAGTGAAATCAGTCCGCTGAGCGGGGGTTGCGCAAGAAGCGCCAGGGTGAGCGTGAGAAGCATCTTGCCCCGGGGATCCTGGGGGGGGCATGGGTGGGTCAGGTTGACTTCGATGTCCCTGAAATGTATGTCTGAGCGCTATGAAATTTGATCTGCTCCCTGGACTCTTCCTGATTCTGGCCCTGTCCTCTCAAGTGGGAGTCGCAGCCGAACCGACGATTCTGATCTCTGACATCGATGACACCGCGAAAATCACCCACGTGCGAGACTCCACTGATGCGACTCGAAACGGCCTCTTCGGCCACGACTTTTTCGCGGGGATGGCCGACCTCTACCGCGCGATGCCGGTCAGTCGAACTCTCTACCTGTCCGGATCTCCCACCCTGCTCAGGTCCAAGCTCGCAGGAGATCTCTTCGGCGGTGCCGGTTTTCCGCCGGGGGACCTGATTCTTCGTGGCAAGTTCGTTTTCGAAGACATCTACGCTTTCAAGTCACGCAACCTTCGCGATCTCGCGAAGAATCTTCAGGGCAAATTCATTCTGGTCGGGGATGACACCGAGTCGGATGCGGACGTGTTCTGTGACTTTGCGAAGGATTTTCCTGATCGCGTCGCCGCCGTTTACATCCATCGCCTCATGGGTGACCGTGAACCTCGCGGCTGTGAGCTGCAGTACTTTCTCCCGATCGAAATCGCCGTCGCTGAAGCCAAGGCTGGACGCCTGAACTCCCAGGGTGTCAAAGCGGCTGCTCAGGGCCTCCTGAAGGTCACTGACATGCACTTCTGGTTTCCTGCCTTTGCCGCGTGCCCGAGAAACTACCGATTGCCTTCCAACCAAGGTCCTCTGCGCCAGATCCTGGGCAAGATCGAGACTCAGGCCTCCAACTACTGCACGAATCGTTGATTCCCGCTGGCCCCTCTCGCGACACGCATTGTGAAGACTTTGTTCGGAAACTGCCTGGAAATGTTCGGAAAGTTTAAGCATCAAGCCTGAAAGCGGCGTTTCCGGGGAAGGTCCAAACGCACACATTACGATAGCCGCGTTTTAATTGGATGATCTCAGCAGGGGTCTTTCACATGAAAACTGCAATCAGAAATTTTCGCCCGCATGCCAGCACTGTTCCCTTGCTCATGGTTCTAGCCGTGACGAGCGGTTGCTCCGTATCCAAATATGCTTTCGTGACGGCCCCGAAGATCAGTCTTGCGATGAGTGCCCCGATCGCGAACACGACGACTGCACCGAGTGACAACACGACGAAAGTATTTCGGACTCTTCAGCCCGCGTTGGCCGTCCGAGGCGCGAGCTGTCTGAGCTGTCATGCCAATGTTCAGTCCAACATGATCACGGACTTCGGCTACGGTGACTCCTTTTTCATGGAGCCGGGGGGTGGCGGCAACGCGAACGGGTCCATGTACTTCAATCACGGACTCACCTCCTGGCAGACCGCGCAGATCACCGGATCGCTCATCGTCCCGCAAGTGGACCTGAAACTTCCCGAACTCGCGAAGCAGGCCCGGACCGTGGATCCTCAAGGGCTGTCATCGTCCTTGAGTCTCGCGCAGTTTCTGCAGATGCCGGTGATCGCCGACCTCGACGGTAACAGGCGCAACGAACCTGCCATGACTGTCGGTGTGAACCCGACCGGTTCCGCACTCGAAGTGATTGAGAAAAAGTCGATCTACATCGGAGCACCCGCTGATGCCGACATCCTTTCACTGGCGCCGAGTCTTGCCGCTTCAGCTTCCGGCTTCGTGCAGGTCTCCAACTCGCTCCCGGGCAGTCCCATGGTTTTGAAGAGCGCGGGTACCGGTTCGAAACTCTACCTTCGCAATGAAGCAGGTCCTCTGAATTGTTATGGCGATGTCGTCATCAAAGGAACGCTTTTTCTGAATGCACCGAACATCCAGACGGATGCTGCGGGATGCCGTCTTTACGTCGCAGGTTCCGTTTTCATCCAGGGCAAGATCCTCTTGAATGGAAGCTCCACCAGCACTCACAACCTGCAGATCACCAGTTCCAAGGCGATCATGCTGGGCTTTGACAACACCAGTGTCGCCGAACGCCTCAACCTCGGTGGAGATCGCACCTGGCTTCTCCCGTATGCGTTCACCCGTGGCCCCGGCACCAACCGAGAGAAACACCAGGCGGTTCTGGATGATGCGCACCTGATCGCGGATCTCGTGGATGGCGGTAACGTGACTCAGGACACGAATCACCTGCTTCTGAACGCCCCTCTCGTGCACAGTCGTTATGCGGGAAACTTCACCGGAGCCGTGATTGGCGAGATCGTGCTCTTTCGCCTGGGACAATTCTCATTCAGATTTGATCCCGTGTTCGAGAAAGTGCCGGTTCTGCCCCTTCTGAATGTCGACATTCTGAAGATCGTTGACTGAGCGAGACGCCACGAGCTAATCGAGGGAATGGCCAAAGTAAAAGACCCCCTGCACGGGATGACGCTTGAAACGATTCTCAAGGAACTTGTGGAACACCACGGCTGGGAAGAAATGGGACGTCGTATCGAGATCAGGTGCTTCACCCATGAGCCCAGCCTCAAATCGAGTCTGACGTTTCTTCGCAGAAATCCCTGGGCACGCACCCATGTTGAAACTCTGTACCTCGAGCTGCTGGCCGACCGCCAATCACAGCAGGGTGAAGCCGAGCGGGACGGCACAGCTTCCGGATGAGGGATGGATCCCCCTCAAAGGTCGTGCGGTAGAGTGCCACGAGGAGAGCGCAGGTAGGAGTAAGGGCTGACGCCGAGCAGATTGGAAACCCGCGAAGTATAGATGTCCGCGTACCGTTCGAGCTGAAAGGCAAGGTAGCTCTTGTCATTTCCGGTTCGCATGAGAAGTCCCCAGCGTGGATTGTAGAGTTCTGAATTCAGCTGGGCGAGCGGGCTGATCGTCCGGTCGAGCATGTCCAGGGCCGCCCGGACTCCGTCGTAGGACTTCTGCAGTTCTTCAGCGGACTGTGAAATTTCCGGTCCATAAATGGCTTTTTTGCGAAGGAGATTCAGCCGGATCTGGCAGGAAGTCTGTTCCAGGTTCTCCTTCTTCTGCATGAGTTTCTGCAGCTGCTTTTCCTGAACCTGAAAAGCGCGCACCGAGTGAAGTTCATCTTCGAGCTCGCGGATGATGAGTGCGGTTCTCCACCGGAGGACATCCTTGCTGACATGCACGTCGCCGAACATGTGATCTCCCACGTAGAGGATCTCATCACCGGAAATACCGAGGTACTTCTCCACCTGTTCGGCGCTTCCGCCGAGAAACACGGTCTTGTCCTTGAGTCCGGTCGTGCTGGGTTTCAAAAGCCCCTCTCCCGGATTGTCCGGATTGACCACTTCAAAGAAGGGAGAACTCTGCGTGAAGAAACTGGGCTTTCGGGCGCCCACGATGACCAGATCAAAGAGATCTCGCCAGGTCTTGCCCGCAGGCAGGTAGCGATCAAAGGCGTAGGACATCATGAAGCGCGTGTAGAACCATTCGGAGTTCGTGATCAGCAGGAGCTTCTTGCCGGAATGATGCTGATCGAGGAGGGTGAGGGGAGTTTCCTCATCCAGCACGACATAGCGTTCCGGATGAGCCATGATCTCGGCTTTGAGCTGGCCCTCCATGTGCGTGGTGTCCAGCGTGTTGCGAACGCGCGCATAGAGACCGGCGTAACCGAGCACTTCAGGAATCTTGCGTTCATCCAGCAGGTCCACGAGCTGCGCGTACATGCAACCTTCAGAGAGCGAAAAGAACGTGTTGAGAAAGACCCAGCGCTTCGCAGCGAGATTGACGATGGTGCGCGAGTAGAGTTTTCGCTGCTCCTCATGTTCGATCGGCTGTGTGCCGTGATAGGCCTTCTTGATGAAACCAAAGCGATTGGCTTTCACGAGATTGCCGTTCTCCGTATCGATGACCAGCCCTCGGCAGACCAGGGTGGGGTCAAACTCGAGATGATCCACCGGCCAGCCCTGGGCCCGAAACACTTTCTTGGTGTAGTCGTAGGCCTTTCGTTCGAACTCCACTTCACGGTAGTGAATGAGCGTGTAGTCCATGTCGTAGCCGACCGCTTTGAGAGAGCGCATATTGATCGTGCGGTTGCAGTACACGCCCCTGTCGGTGGTGTTCCCGAGGGAAGGCGTGAAGAGAGCTTCGACGGAGGGGGTTGGCTGGGGTGCCAAAGGAGTGACCATGCCTCAAGGCTAGCAGACCTCCGGATTGACGATGGAAGTCATTTTGAAAAATAGGTCGAAATCGTCAATTCGGGTTATCCTGAGAGGGCATGAATTTCATCCGCAAAGAACTGACCGACGACGAACTGAAGGCCATCGGCAAAGAGATGGTCGAAGCCGTCAACATTCCCCTCTTCAATTCGCGCCCGAAACAGAAGATGGTGGTGTGGTGTTTTCACGCGCTCAAGGATCGAGGCTACGACCCCATCAACCTGGATGAGCCTCTGATGAGGATTCCCGAATTCTTCGCCAGGCGCACGGAAGCCAACCAGGTTGCGCTCGTGAGAAAGATGTTCGGCGTGCTGTGGGACCCGGATCTGGGAACGGCCCTCACGCTTCGCTACAAAAACGTCGAAGTGAGTGAAAATGAAGTTGAGGCCCTCACGGTGAGGTTGCTTGATCTGTTCGCAAGGGTGACGGAACTGGACGCTCTGGGGCTCACGCCTGACCCGATGAAAGAAGCCTTGCGCGCGCACTACCGCCTCGAACATTACCAGGATCCGGATGATTTTGACCTGGACCGCTTGTTTGACTGCCTCAAGCAGCAGGCCACGAAGCAGGCTTCCCAGATGACCATCACTTCCAAAGTGGCCAAAGAACGACTTCTGGCGTTTGAGACGATTCGCTCAGCGCTGCACCCCGAGCGCAAGGCCGCCATTCACGAATGGATCCTCACGCCGGGTGAAGTGGAGTGGCTCGAAGCCGTCGTCGCCGCTTCCGAACTCACGACTCCGAGAACCCAGCTTTCGCAGAATCCGGAAATCCTCAAGCCGTATGAAGGGGAGATCAAGATCTCTGAGAGTCTTCATTCTCCGGAAGTCATGAAGATTCAACACGCGACTCGCTCCTTCAACTCCCTGCTGAGTCAGTCCCTTGAGGGCGGCCAGAACCTGACGCCCGAAGCGGGGGAGCAGGTCAGAAGATTGATCTGCCAGTCCGTAAAATCCCTGCTGGCCTCAGCGGTGGCCGAGTCCAAGCAATCTCCAGAAGCGGAAGAAAATTCGGGTGAAGAAGGTTCAGGCGGACAGGCTCACGAGGGCACTTCAGTTCCCGACGGCTCCGTGCTCAAATGAGGTCAAAGAAGATCGTCAGAGGCGGCGCCAAAGGCGTGAAAAAAGCCGCGCAGAAGGTGGAAACCCGGATGGACAAGAAGCTCAATGAAAAGTCCGATCAGATCCGCTTCGTCAGTTTCCGGTGGGGGATGCCCACTTCCATGAAGTCTTCACCTGAAGCGACGTAGCCCAGCCCCAGATAAAAAGGGACGGCATTCATCCGCGCACTGAGTTCCATCTCAGTGAAGCCCTCTCCGCGGGCGAAAACTTCCGAGAATGCGACGAGGAGTTTTCCCGCTCCAAGGCCCTGTGATGCGAAATCGACCGCGACCTGGCGCATCTTCAAAATGGATCTGGTCTTTGGTGTCAGGATCAGACAGCCGATGAGCTCAGGACAAAAGGCCCCGAAATGAAAGTCGCTCGATTCGCGTGCGAGTTCCTCTTCGCTGAAGGTGAGTCCGAGCGGTGTACGCAGGACTTTGGTGCGCAGCTCCACTTCAAGCGCGTGTTCATCCGAGCCGAATTGAATCGGTCTTACCGTGATCATTCCCGCAGTCGAGACGGCTTTTTCGCTCATCTTGTCCTCTTCACCGAAGTTGTCAGGAGCCCCGGGAAATGGTCGCAAGTCGGCAATCTTTCGGCAAAGTCAGTGTGAAAATCGTCCCCTTTTTTTGAGAACTTTCCACTTCGATTGTTCCACCGTGCGCCTGTGCCGCGCCTGAGACCAGAGTCAGCCCCAGTCCCCAGCCTTGGATGGAACTGGTTTCGGCGGATTTCGAGCGCCGGTACTTCTGAAAAAGAGTTGCCATCTCGTCCTTGAGAATCACATTTCCTTCGTTATGCACGGTCATTTTGACGTGACGATCAGTATCGATGACTGTTACCGTGATGCACGCCTGGACATCTCCATATTTCACGGCATTGCTGACCAGATTCTCCAGTGCACGACGAACCAGATCGGAACTCCACCAGGTATGCAGATTCGAAGAGCCCAGGAGTTCAAATCGTTTTCCGTAAACTTCCGTCATTTCTTCGATGACGTGAAGTGCGATCTCCGCGGGACGGCAGTAGCTGATGTCAACCGGGAGACCTTGACCTGCCTGGATGCGTCCGGCATCCAGCAAGTTCTGAATCATGGAGTCCATTCGCTTCATGCTCTCAATGATGCGTTCTGCATTTTTAAGACATGCGTCCGAACTCCCTGGCTGCCTTCGAATCAACTCGGCGCTGGTTTGCGCTGCGCTGATCGGGCCTCTCAGGTCATGGGTCAGGGTTGCCGTGAACTGCTCCCTCGTGTCTCGCAGGATGCTGGAGAACTCCACGGCAGCATCATTGACGGCCTGCTCGATCAAATCGGTGATGATCTCACGTTCCTTGGCTGATAAAGACACTTTCTCCTCGAGGGTCTGAATGATGACCTGTCTCAGAATTCGGTATTCAAAAATGACTTCCTCAATGGAGTACCCTGTGGTGTTGGCGCGATCACTCCCATGCTCTTTGCCCACATGTTCCTTGTGAAGTGTGGTGTTCGCAATTTCCGTTGTGCTCTCTTTTCCCGCCTTGGCCAGCGCCTTGGCCAGCTGATCGAGGTGTTTCGGGAGCGAATCGCGCATGGACAGTGAAGCGATTCCATAGGTGGAAGCCACTTCCTCGCGGGCGCGCTTTTCCCAGCGCTCCATGATCGTCTTGCATTCACTCTTGAGGACTTCAGAGGCGGGGGTTGTCATGGTCAAGTACCTGAGACCAAGCTACCCTTGGCGGACAGGGTCAATCCAGCCCTATCACGGTCCAAAATCCCGTGCGCATTTCGAGCGAGCGGCCAACGTGATTCTTCAATCCTTCCTGCTGCAATTTTCTTGAGCCATCGAAACTTTTGAAGTTGCGCTGCGTACTCGCCTCATTCTCGCGCTTCAAGAGCTCACGGGCCAATCGCATTCATCCGCTCGGACGGGCGTCCCGCGGCAATTCAACCGTGAAGATCGTGCCTTTTTCTTCAGTGCTTTCAAGACTGACTTTTCCGTGATGGGCTTCAGTCAGTCCTTTGACCACGGTCAGGCCCAGGCCCCAACCCGGTTGCCCTTTTGCGGATTCGGCACGGCTGAATGCCTGAAACAGGGAAGCCTGTTCTTCCCGAGGAATGGGATTGCCCTGGTTGTGAACCGACAGCATGACCTGAGAAGGAGTCTGTTCAATCGTGAGAGTGATCGGGGTGTCCGGGGCACCATACTTGGCAGCATTGGTGGCCAGGTTCTCAACCACGCGGTGAACCGCCGTCTTGCTCCAGAAGACAGGGGTGGGTGAATCCGCCACCACGACGAAGCGGTCTCCGTAAGTGATATTGAAGTCTTCTGCGATTTCACGGGTCATTGCGGCGAGATCGTATTCTTCGAAGATCAGTGAAGCATGATTTCCGGCGCGGATGAGACTTGCGTCGAGGAGGTCGCGAATCATCGCGTCCAGACGGTCCATCCCCGCGGAGATCCTGGTTGCCGCTTTGCGACTCAGCTCCTGGTCGTCCGGGCGTCGAAGGATCATCTGAGCGTTGATCTTGGCGGAGGTGACAGGCCCTCTCATGTCATGGGTGAGGGCGGAGGCGAGTTTCTCCTGGAGTTCGCGCAGGGTATCACTGAACTGCGTGGCTGCATCGTTCACTGCCTGCTCAATGGCGCAGACGATGACTTCGCGTTCAATGGCTTTGAGGGGTCGCGTTTCTTCCATCACGTCACAGATCACCTGTCGCAGAATGTGATACTCAAAAATCATCTGATCCATCGTGTAGTCAAGATTCACCGCGCGTTCGCGACCATGTTTTCGCCCGATCCTCAGGCTTTCAGAGCGATCCCAGCGGATTTGAATTTCGGTGCGGTCAATCGTGGTGGAGAGGGCGTCGACGATCTGCATGAGAAGCTCGGGGAGAGAATCGCGCAGCGCCAACGACTCGAGACGAAGTGCTGCGAGAACTTCTTCGTTCGCGCGAACCTCCCAGACTCTCATGATTTGGTCAGATCTGAGCAGCAGCAGGTCAGAAGCGGAATCAGTCATAAAAGTCACCCACGGAAGCACTACCACGACGGGTGACGAAGTCAAAATGACTCGGAGCAGCAGGCTAATGTTATGCGTTATCTTTAGCCGATCGCTCCCCTTGCGTGGACTTCATTTTTGAGGTCCTGGCCCTGCTCAAAATTCCTCACGTTTTCAAGCGTGGTCTCCGCGATGTTGTGGAGCGCTTCGTGAGTGAGAAAAGCCTGGTGCGCGGTGATCAGTACATTCGGAAAAGTCATGAGGCGAGCGAGAACATCGTCTTTGAGTACGGATTCTGAAAGGTCTCGTGAAAAGATCGTCTCTTCTTCTTCGTACACATCGAGTCCGGCCGAGCCAAGTTCCTGGCACTTGAGCGCGTTGATCAGGGCCTGAGTGTCAATCAGGCCACCGCGTCCGGTATTGATGAGCATGGCGGTCTTTTTCATCTGCGAAAACGCGTTGGCATCGATCAGGTGCTGGGTGGTTGGGGAGAGCGGCAGGTGGAGTGTGATGATGTCAGAGTTTCGGTAGAGTTCTTCCAGAGAAACATACCGCACGCCGAGGCGTGCGACGAGGGTCGAATCAGGAAAAGGATCATAGGCGAGAATCTCACAGCCGAAACCTTTGAGAATCGAGGCCATGACCGAACCGATTTTGCCAGTTCCGATGATGCCTACGGTCTTTCCGTGCATGTCAAAGCCCACCAGGCCTTCGAGTGAAAAATTCAGATCATGAATGCGTGCGGAAGCGCGGCAGAGCTTTCGATTGATGGCCATCATGAGTGCGACCGCGTGTTCCGCGACCGCATAGGGTGAGTAGGCGGGAACTCTCACCACGGTGATGCCGAGGGCCGATGCCACGGGCAGATCGACATGGTTGTATCCCGCGGAACGAAGCGCGATGAGTTTCACTCCACCGGCATGCAACTCACTCAGCACGGCGGCATTCAGCCGGTCATTGACGAAAGCGCAGACTGCCGGGAAGCCGGCCGCAAGCTTCGCCGTCTCCTCATTCAATTTGGGTTCAAGAAACGTCAACTCTTGTCCAAAGCGAGCTTCGAGGGACTCGAAAATGGGTCTTTCAAAACGATGAGTGTCAAAAAGGGCGATCTTCATACCTCTTCATATCCTGAGACCCTGCAATGACCCACTGAAAATGAAGTCGCCTCGATATGGATTCATTTGAGATCAGGAAATTTGATTCAAAATTCGCTCGCGCCGATTCAATCAATGCAGGGTAAAAGCCAATGATTTGAGGTATCGGCCTCGGTCTGCTGTCCAGCTCCGCACACGCGGACGAGCCCGCGCAGTATCTTCCACGGAAAAATGAAGACTTCGCCTCCTATCAGGCCGCGAAGTCAGGCGACACCTCTGTACTGGCAAAGGAACTTGCGAAAGGTGCAAAGGGTGTGAAAATCAACGCTCAGGACTCGCGAAGTTGCTCACTTCAATCCCGGCTCGACTTGCACCGGAGAAACTGCCAGCTCGCGGAGAGCTTTCAGTTGTTCCTGAACTGAGTGAGGAATCGAAGTTCCAGCGCTTCCGGTGTAACCCAGATACACACTTTCCTCGTACCGCTTGTAACAGGTTTCCGCCACGGGAGTGTGAGGGGCGCGCTTGACGCAGGTCTGGTAGTAGATTTCGTGCAGGTTGTAGAGATGAACCGGGTCCAGAACTTCGTACGAAGCTCCCAGAAGGAGAAGCGCTTCGTTGACGTGGGATCCGAGGGGATACTTCTGCAGGAGCTCATGAAGAACGGCCGAAGCTCTCAGGTAGTCGATGTCCGCTGAATGATCAGCCGGATATTTCTGCATTTCATGCGCCCCCGCGAACAGCTTGCGGGCTTCGGCGAAAAGTCCTTCTTCGCTGGTGGCGTGGTGAGGGAGCTCGCTCTTCCAATTCTCCACGGATTTTTTCCACTGAAGAGCGTCCTGCAGAATGAAGTACGGCGCGTTTTTTGAGCCCAGCACCTGGTTCACGAGAGACAGGGTGAGTTCCGGGTCGTTCTTGACTCGTACCGTGATCGCCAGGGCTGATTTCAGGGAGCGTTCCCATTCAAAGGTGGCGCGGGACAGGGAGTTCGGGTCACCGATCAGTTTCCGATAGGTCGCAAGCGCCTGATCGTTCTGCCGAGTGGCCGCGTAAAAAGCTCCCATTTCAAAGGGGGTGAGATCCGTTGAACTGGGAATCAGCGGAAGATTTTTGAAGCTTGGACCCGATCCGTTTCGAGTGTGACAGGCGATGCAGTAGCTCGAGATGTTCGAGAGGATGCTGCGTGCGTAAGGCCGCTGGCCGGCTTTCAAAGCTGAATACGCCTGATCCGCCTGATCCTTGAAAAGTCCGGAGACCAGCTTCAAGGTGGGGTCTGAATCAGGCGCAGTCATCTTCTTCTCATTGATGTCGTGCGCGAGGGTGGCCAGCTTCTTCGCGTTCCGGTCAATTCTCGCCTTGCTGGACGGATGATTGAAACGCTTTTCGCTGGTCACGTCGGTCATGATATCCACGAGAGTCACATAGAGTTCCTGCATCGATCGCTGCCAGGGAGGAGATTTCTTGAGCAGAGATGACGGAATCGATTCTTCGGCGGCGGCAGGTCGAAGGGACCCTAGCTGCGACAGCGGCGCGAGGAGGCAGCTGAACAGGACGAAAAGTCCGAGTCGGGGTGCAAGTCTCAATTTCGGCATCTTCTTCGGCTTCGTCATCGCTTTCATCTGGTTCATCTCCTTCATATGGCGTGTGTCCCGGACTTTCAGGCGGTGTTGGAGCGGTAATGCTCATGCATCATTTCACCCAGCACGCGAAGTCCGTCCGTCGCCGTGAAGATTCCCACGATTTTTCCGTTCTCCTGCTGAATGACGGCGCAGCCGTATTTATGTTCAGCCATCTCGAGCACGACATGATCGAGTGGAGTCTGAGGAGTCGCGGTGTAGGGGTTCAAAGTCATCACTCCGTTGACCGTGAGTTCAGCGGAATTCTCAAAGCCGCAGGCGAGCTTGATGTCCCGATCCGTGAGCACGCCGACCAACATGCCATTTTCCTGAACGGGGAGGTGACGAATGTCGAACTCTCTCATCAGCTCCAGAGCTTTGCGGATGGATGTGGTTCGCTCCACCGTATGAGGCATCGCGGACATGTACTTGTCGACTTTCGGAAGCTGTTTCATGGTTTCTCCTGAGTGATTTTGTGGGTGCGCCCAGTAGAGAGCAGGATTCGAGCCACGCCGCTCCATCACGAAGCGGCGGGCGAGAAGAGCGATCTTGCAGGACTATTCACGCAGTTCAGTGCTGAGCAGGGTCGCCGCTGGAATCGGGAACTTTTCGCTTTGGGACAAAAGTTCCCGCCGACCGTTCGTTTTGTCCCACGGCTTTGCGTCTTTTTGGGCGTGGCTCGGGCGTTGCAGCGACTTCCGAGTTGGAGAAAATTTTTTATGCCCGCATTTGTAGTCTGGATCGATCGTCATGAAGCCTTGTTGTATCAGTTCTCCCAGACCAAGATGGAACACCGGATCTTCAAGGCCGAAAACGGCTCGGAAATTTCAAGTGAGAGCGGGCACTCTCAGCAGCGGCGGAATTTTCATTCCACTCTGGCTTCGGAGCTGCAGGGTGCAGCGAAGATCCTGATTCTGGGGCCCGGAGTCGCGAAACATCACTTTCAGAATCATCTGGCCGAACAGCACCCGCTTCTTGCGAAGCGCGTGGTGGGTTGTGAGAGCCTTGAAAAAGCCACCGATTCTCTGGTGGCCGCCATGGCCCGGAGATTTTTCAAAGTGGGAATGACCTCACCCGCCTGAGTCAGAATCCCGCAGGACGATCTGGGACTAAATGGCGAAACCGTGTGACAAATTGTCTCACGTGGATTTGCAGGTCCTCGAAATCATGGCGACTTTTCATGGTATATCGCGTGCTATTCACAGCACGCGATGCTCACTTCCTTGAAACCACACCACGCGCATTCATCCCGGGCACTCCTGTGCATTCACTGTGGCAATCCTCTGACGGTCCACGCTTTGGCACAAACGCGGGCCGCTCCCTTCTGCTGCAACGGATGCGAGACGGTCTATCACTGGATTCAGAATCAGGGGCTCGGAAGATACTATGAGCTGAAATCCACTGGGCGCGCGTTGCGAAAGGGTCTGGCAGGGCCTGAGAATTCCGACGGTCAAGCGCATCTGGATGATCCTGATTTTCTCACCCTCTACGCCTGGAATCCCGAAGGTGACTCGTCGGGAGTTCGCTCGATGGAATTTTACCTCGAGGGGGTTCACTGCGCGGCGTGCGTGTGGTTGACTGAGAAGCTGCCGGAACTGGTGGACCAGGTGCAGTTGGCGCGGCTCAATCTCGGCACTTCGATCGCCACCGTCACGATCACTTCGAAAGGCTCATTTGCCGCAGTCGCCGACCAACTCCAGAAGATGGGGTACCGTGTTCATCCCGTGAAGAGGGGAGAGAAGACGGATCTTCTCAAGAAGGAGAACCGTCTGCTGCTGATCCGTCTGGGTACGGCCGGGGCATGCGCCGGGAACATCATGTTGCTGGCAGTTTCTCTGTACGGGGGTGCCTCAGGACTGCTGGCAGAACGCTTTCGCTGGATCAGTTTCCTTCTCTACCTGCCGGTCCTTCTCTTCAGTGCGGTTCCCTTTTACCGAAGTGCCTGGTCGGCACTCACGGCGCGGACGGCGTCCATCGATATCCCCGTGGTCTTCGGTATCCTGCTGGGGTCGGCCGTCAGCGTGATCAATCTGGCGACGGGCCATGACGAAGTCTATTTTGATTCTCTGGCGTCACTCGTTTTTCTTCTGCTCTCGACCCGTTACCTGATCCGCAGGATCCAGCAGTCAGCGATGCAGTCCTCGAATCTGCTTTCCTTTCTGACTCCGCAGCGTGCGCGCCGGTACAGTCCCGTCAAGGGTGAATTTGACTCCGTTCCAATCGATCAGATCCGCCCGGGCGACCGACTGAAGATCCTGGCGGGAGAATGCATACCGGTGGACGGAAGAGTCCTCATGGGAACGAGCTCCCTCAACTGCGCCCTGCTCTCCGGGGAGTCTCTGCCCGTACGCATGACGAAAGGTCAGATCGTCTTCGCCGGCACGATGAATCTTGAAGCTCCGCTGGAGATCGAAGTGACCCAGTCCGGATCAAAGACTCGACTGGGAAGAATTCTTCAGTCGATGGAACAGATCCTTGAAACCCGCGCTCCGATCACGCTTTTCACGGACCGGGTGTCGAAGATCTTCGTGGTTGCGGTCCTGATCCTTTCGGCTCTGACGTTTCTCTTTCTCGGCTTCACCCAGGGTGGAGGGAGCTGGCACGAAGGAGTGAGTCGTGCGCTGGCGATCGCGATCGTCACTTGTCCCTGCACCTTCGCGCTCGCCACCCCGCTGGTTCTGAGTCTGACTCTGGGGCGGCTGGCTCGCGCCGGCATCGTCGTCAAAGGCCCGGATGTCCTGGAGAGGCTGACTCAGGTCGATTCCGTGTTTCTTGACAAGACGGGTACCTTGACCCGCGGGATACCGACGGTCATGAAATGGCGTTTCGCCCAGTCGGCAGCAAGCGAAGGAACGACCGATCAGGTGGAAATCAAGGCGGCCGTGCTCGCATTGGAGTCGCAGTCCGCCCACCCCATTGCCCGTGCACTCTGTCAATCCTTGCGAGCCGAAGGGATCACTACCCAGGTTCCGCACGTGACGGACTTCCGTGAGACGCTCGGCAAAGGAGTGCAGGGAAGCGTGGGCGGTGACCAGTATCAGGTGGGACGTTCGACTGAGGACAGTTCCAGGACAAAGAGTGCACCGAGGCAGGGCTTTGAGGTGCTCATCCAACGAAACGGGAAAGTCGTCGGCGAAGTGAGATTCGGAGACGAGCTTCGTCCAGAATCAGCGGCGGCCCTGGCCCGATTGAGAACGCTCGGTCTCGAACTCTGGATCCTGTCGGGTGATCACGCCGCATCCGTGAGAAGCGTGGCTCGTGCACTCGGAATCTGCAGAAAGCGTTGTCTGAGTCAGATGGGACCCGAGGAAAAGAACCGGGTGATCCGGCAGCATCCTCGCGCGCTCATGGTCGGCGACGGCGCGAACGATGCACTTGCGCTCGCGGGCGCCCATGTGAGTGTGGCCGTTCACAGTGGTGTCGAGATCAGCCTGCGTGCCGCCGATATTCACCTGAAGACGCCGGGCGTCCAGTCGATCGCGGCACTGATGGTGATTTCACGGGAAACTCTTCGGGTGATTCGCCGAAATTTCGCCTTCTCGATCCTCTACAACGGGCTTGCCGGCGCCGCGGCTCTCGCCGGCAAGATCGATCCTCTGTTTGCGGCAGTGTTGATGCCGATCAGCGCACTGACGGTCTTTCTCGCCTCCATGGCCGGGACGCGGAAGATGAGATCGGCCTTTGCGGAGTTGAACTCATGAGCATCATTTACGTTCTTCTCCCCATTGCGCTGTTTCTGGGCTTTGGCTTTCTCGCACTCTTCATCAGGATGAGCGCCGATGGCCAGTATGAAGACCTTGAAACCCCTGCGTATCGAATTCTGATCGACGACGAAAAGATCACCTCTGAAAATCAACTTGAAAAAGGAAGCATCCATGTCAGCTGAGCAATCAGGTTCTTCAACCGCCGTCGAAACACCTGCCTCGGGAGTGATGGAGCGCTTCTCCTACGACGACCGGATCGTGAGGCAGTTCATCCTCGCGACTCTGGTCTGGGGCTTCGTGGCCCTTCTCCTCGGAGTCTTCATCGCTTCGCAGCTTGCGGATTGGCGACTGAATTTCGGGATCTCCTGGCTGACTTTCGGCAGAATGCGGCCCCTGCACACGAACGCAGCCGTTTTCGCGTTTGCCGGCAACGGGATCTTCGCGGGCATCTATTATTCCATGCAGCGGCTCCTCAAGACTCGCATGTATTCCGATCTCCTGAGCAAGATCCATTTCTGGGGCTGGCAGGCCATCATCGTCTCGGCTGCCATCACGCTGCCGCTCGGCTTCACGATCGGAAAGGAATACGCGGAACTCGAGTGGCCGATCAGCATCGCGATCACGGTCATCTGGGTGGTCTTCGCGGTCAATTTCTTTCAGACCATCTTCAAGCGGCGCGAGCGGCACATCTATGTCGCCATCTGGTTTTACATCGCGACCGTCATCACCGTCGCGCTCCTTCACATCATCAACACGATCCAGGTTCCCGTCTCGCTGTGGAAAAGTTATCCCATCTATGCCGGCGTACAAGATGCGCTCGTCCAGTGGTGGTATGGCCACAACGCGGTCGCCTTCGTGCTCACGACCCCGTTTCTGGGACTGATGTACTATTTTCTGCCCAAGGCGGCTGAAAAGCCGGTTTACAGCTACCGTCTTTCGATCATCCATTTCTGGTCGCTGGTCTTCATCTACATCTGGGCCGGACCTCATCATCTGCTCTACACGGCTTTGCCTGATTGGGCGCAAACGCTCGGCATGGTTTTCAGCATCATGCTCTGGGCTCCGAGCTGGGGCGGGATGATCAATGGTCTGCTCACGCTTCGTGGAGCATGGCACCGCGTGCGAACCGAGCCGATTCTGAAATTTTTCGTGGCAGGTCTCACTTTTTACGGGATGGCGACTTTTGAAGGGCCCCTGCTCTCGATCAAATCCGTGAGCGGAATCGCGCATTACACGGACTGGATCATCGCTCACGTCCACGGCGGCACTCTGGGTTGGAACGGCTTCATCATTTTCGCGATGGTCTACTGGATGGTGCCGCGCCTCTGGAAGACCGAGCTCTACAGTGTTCGACTCGCGAATGTGCATTTCTGGACCGGGTTTCTGGGAACGCTCGTCTACATCATCTCGATGTGGGTGGCCGGCATCACGCAGGGTCTCATGTGGCGCGCAGTGGACGGTACGGGTCGACTGGTCTATCCGGATTTTCTTGAAACCGTGCTGAAGATCGTCCCTCTCTACTATGTGCGCGCGATCGGGGGCGGACTCTACCTCGTCGGTTTCGTGATCATGCTCTACAACATCTACAAAACGGTTCGGTCGGCGCCCGCTGACCTGAAGGATGATGTGGTCTCCGCGCCACGCCTGACTCGAAACACGATCGAAAATCTGGGCAAGACTCCGCACCGGATGCTCGAGGGTCTGCCCGTGGTGTTCTCAGTGCTCACTCTGGTCGCGGTGGGTGTAGGAACGATGATCGAAATCGTGCCCACTTTTCTCGCTGCTGACTATGTTGAAGCCAATCCGCTTCTGAAGCCTTACACGGGGCTCCAGCTTCATGGACGCGACCTCTATGTTCGCGAGGGCTGTTACCTCTGTCACTCCCAGATGATTCGTCCGATTCCATCCGAAACCCTCCGCTATGGGGAGTATTCACGAGCTCAGGAGTCGATGTACGATCGTCCTTTTCAGTGGGGCTCCAAACGAACGGGTCCGGATCTGGCACGAGTCGGTGGAAAGTACCCTGACCTCTGGCATTACCGTCACATGATGGATCCGCGCGAAGTGAGCCCGGGCTCCATCATGCCGGCGTACCCGTGGATGTACCGGGACAAGACCGATTTCGCGATCATTCAGAAAAAACTGAAAGTCATGAAGTCACTGGGAGTTCCGTACACGGAAGTCGAAGTCAGGTTCGCCGAACAGCAGGCGAGGGAAGAGGCGAAACTCATCGCCGATCAACTGGTCGCTCAGGGGGCTCCGAAGGGAACCGAGGAAAAGGAAATCATCGCGCTCATCGCCTACCTCCAGCGCATGGGACAGGATTTCAAGAAGGGGCTGATCCAATGATTCAAAGAGTGTTGGCTTCGTATCACCTCCAGGGGTTGACCTGCGTGGGACTCCTGCTTTTTCTCACCGTGTTCGTGGCTGCACTGGGCTGGGTGTTTCGCCGAGGGAGCGGAACCTTCTACGGCAAGCTTCAGGAACTGCCGCTTCGAGATCTTGAAACATTGAACCCTGGAGGTCGCTGAACATGTCAAAATCCGACGATAACGATCCAAACCGGAAGAAATCAACTCAGGACTCGCTCGAGTCGCAGCCCCATCATCTGGCCGGGCATACCTATGACGGAATCGACGAACTCGATAATGCGTTGCCCAGGTGGTGGATCAATCTCTTTTACATCACCATCGTTTTTTCTCTCGGCTATTTCTCCTATTACGTCATGGGCGATGGACCCACGCTCGTCAGAGAGTGGGAGATCGACAGGGGCGAGCAGGAAATCGCGCAGCTCTCGAAGCCCGCGGGCCTGAAGTCCGTCACTGAAGATGAACTGAAACTGGTGCTCAAGGATTCGACGCGAAAACTCGCGGGGCAGGCGATCTATCAGTCCAAGTGTATCTCCTGTCATGGAGCGCATGGCGAAGGGGGCATCGGTCCGAATCTGACGGATGACCACTGGATTCACGGTGGAAAGATGACGAACCTCGTGAAGATGGTGACGGTCGGAGTTCTGGACAAAGGCATGCCTCCGTGGGGGACGATCCTGAAGCAGAACGAAATCCACTCGGTCGTCGCTTATGTCAAATCACTTCGCGGAACCCATCCCGCCGGTGCAAAGGCACCTCAGGGAGACCTGGTCGAACAATGAAGGAACTTCCCCTGGACCGCATCGCGACCGCCGACCGGAAGGGCAACCGCATCTACCTCTATCCTGTCAGCGTGAAGGGGTATTATCGGAAGCTGAGGTCACAGCTCGGCCTCATTCTGATCGTGATTTTCCTGGCCATGCCCTGGCTCAGGATCGGTGGACACCAGGCGATTCTTCTGGACGTTCCCAGGCGCCGGTTCGCGATTCTCGGGCTCACTTTCTGGGCGCACGATGCTCCGCTGCTCGTCTTCGTTTTTGGCGGACTTCTGATTCTGCTGGGACTGGTCACGGCGATCTGGGGAAGAGTGTGGTGCGGCTGGGCCTGTCCTCAGACCGTTTTCGTGGACCGCGTGTTCCGGAAGATCGAAGAATGGATCGAAGGAGATTCTCTCACGAGAAAAAAACTGGATCTGTCGCCCTGGTCCTTTCAAAAGGTCCTGAAAAAGTCCGAGAAGTGGTTTGCGTTCACGCTGTGCGCGCTCGTCATCAGTCACAGCTTTCTGGCTTACTTCGTGGGCACGGACACTCTGGCACTGATGATTCGCCGTGCGCCTCTTGAGAATCCCGCGTCGTTTCTGGTCATGGCCGGCGTCACTGCGGCCCTTCTCTTTGACTTCGGCTGGTTCAGGGAACAGTTCTGCACGCTGCTCTGTCCGTACGGAAGATTTCAGTCGGTTCTCATGGATGACGAATCACAGGTCGTGGCTTATGATCTGAAGCGAGGCGAACCTCGAAGAGGACTGGCTCAGTCGAGCGAGAATGCCGGAGACTGCGTCAACTGCTACCGCTGTGTGCAGGTCTGTCCGACGGGCATCGATATTCGCAGGGGGGTGCAACTCGAGTGCATTGCCTGCACCGCCTGCATGGGCGCCTGCGATGACGTGATGGCGCGAATGGACAAACCTCTGGGGCTCATTCGTTACGGAACCCAGGCCACCACCGAGGGAACGGAAGCGGACGTGAAGTCCGGCGTGAGAGCTGTCGCCGGGGCGGGCCGAAGGAATGCGTGGCCCATGCGTCCCAGACCGCTTCTCTCTCTGGGGCTTCTGCTGGCCTGTGTCGCCGGCCTGACTTTGACGGTGCTGAAGCGCGTGCCCGTCGAACTCACTTTGATCCGAGCGGTGGATGCTCCTTACCAGGTCGTGTCCGGTCTGAATGGAGAAGCGGAAGTGATCAATCACTTCAAGATGGACTTGAGAAATCAGACCTTTTTTCAACAGTCCCTTTCTTTTGCCGTGACTTCAGAGCTCGAGGCGAAGGGAGTGCGTCTTGTCGTATCCAATCATCTGCCCTCCCTTCCCGCAGGGGAGTCTGAGCGCGCTGATCTCTTCGTGCGCTTTCCAAAAAGTCTGCTCTCTTCCGGACATTCCAGAATTTTCATTCAGATTCGGTCTGATCCGCTGGTCTTTCCTGAAAAAACTCACACGCTTCACCAGGAGGTCATCCTTGTCGGCCCCTTTCTTTGAACCTTATTTTGAAATTTTTTCAGCTTCGGCCAAAGTCATTCCGCTTGCCGTGCTTGGCGCAAGCCTGCTCGGTAGCGGTCATTGCGTTGCCATGTGCGGCGGGCTGGTATCCATGGTCGCGAAAACTCCTCGAGCGACCGCTTCCTACCATCTCGCGAGACTGACCGGCTACTGCGTCCTCGGTGCGCTCGCGGGATTCGTGGGTCAGAAGGTACTCCAGCCATCCCATTTCGCGCTGATTCCCTGGATCGCGACTCTCTCGATGGCTCTGATGTTCATTCTGCTGGGAGTTCGGACGTGGAGTGGCAAACCCCCGCACGTCTTTCGAATGTCCTCCAGACTCTTCAATCCGATTTCGAGATTCCTCGGAAGAGGACCTGCAGCGACGGGATTCCTCTCCGCGCTGCTGCCTTGCGGCTGGCTTCATACTTTCGTCCTGGGTGCCGTGGCCACGCAGTCGCCGATTCTTGGCGCAACCTATCTGTTCCTGTTCTGGCTCGGGACGTTGCCCGCACTGGGTTTTGCAGGAGTCCTCATCAACCGGATTTTCGCCCCCATTCGGCAGAGTGCCCCAAGGCTCTCTGCAGTCATCCTGATCACGGTCGGACTCGCCAGCATCGGGATGAAAATGATGCCTGCTCTTTCGAGTGCCAGATCACCTGGAGGAGCGGCGGGAGAGCCGCAGGAAGCGAGCTGCCATCACGGTGGAATGGGTATCGCCAAATGAGAGTCAGAGCCCACCCAGGGGTGTTTAGCTGTAGTAGTGCCCCGGAATTTCAGGTAAATCCATGAGCCAGATGGTTAAAAAGGGGCTTTCAGAATCCGGAGCACACCAGCCTCCCACGCTCGAATCGACCACACGTGAACTCGAACACGTTCGCTTTGCACTGGATCAATCGGCCATTCTGGCGGCGACGGACCGCGCGGGCCGGATCATTCACGTCAATGACAAGTTTTGCGAAATCTCCAAGTACGCACGGGAAGAACTCATCGGTGAAAACCATCGACTGATCAGTTCAGGCCATCACGATCTGAAGTTTTTTGAAGTGATGTGGAAGACCATTTCCGGAGGTCAGATCTGGGAAGGCGAAATCAAGAATCGCGCGAAGGACGGAACGCACTACTGGGTCAATACCACGATCGTCCCCTTTCTGGACGCGAAGGGCTCCCCTTATCAGTACGTGGCCATCCGGTACGATATCACGCAGAGAAAAGCCGCTGAACAGCAGCTGAGAATCTATGCTGATCGACTGGAGATCAAGAATCTTCAGCTTCAGGAATTCGCGACCATTGCCGCGCACGACGCCGTTCAGCGCACGGAGACGCTCGAGACTCTCAGAAAAAGTGAAGAAACGCTTCGAAGCCTTTTTGACGCGACTTTCGAAGGAATCGTGGTTCATGATCTGGACGGAAACATCCGGGATGTGAATGAAGCTGCGGCCAAGATTTTCGACTGCACTCGATCTGAAATGCTCGGTACTTCGATTCTGCGCTACTTTGACAACGGGGATCCGGAACGTTCCCTGGAAACCGAAGGCAGACGCAAAGACGGGACGACCGTCTGTGTCGAAGTCCGGAGCAAGCCCTATGTCTATCAGGGTGAGTCGGTCAGGCTCATCACCATCTGGGATATCTCCAGTCGAAAGGAGCTCGAAGCGCAGATCCTCATGCAGGATCGTCTCGCATCAGTCGGGCTGCTTGCATCAAGCCTCGCGCACGAGATCGGCACCCCCCTTGGAGTGATCCGCGGTCGAGCTGAGTACCTCGGGATCCAGACCCGGAATGATCCCAAGATCCAGAAGAACGTCGATGTGATCATCTCGCAGATCGACCGGGTTTCCAAACTGATCCGGTCGCTCCTGAATCTCGCGCGCGGCGAGCAGATCCGAAGTGCGGATGAGATCCACCTCAATCTGATTGTTTCTGAAGTGATCGAAGTCATGGGCCACGAACTGAAAAAAGGCCAGATCGAGATCAGAAACGAAGTTCCCACCGACTCCGTGCTCAAAGTGAACGCGGAAGCGGGCCCACTTCACCAGGTGCTTCTGAATCTTCTGGTCAATTCAGTTCATGCGATCGGTACCGCGACGAAGCAGGGTCGGACGAGTGGCCATTTCATTCGTGTGTCCGCCCGGGACCAGGGGGAGCAGTGGGCCCTGCGAATTGAAGATACGGGCTGCGGAATTTCCTCGGAAAACATGCGCAACCTCTTCAAGCCTTTCTTCACCACCAAGGACATCGGAGTCGGGACCGGCCTCGGGCTCGCGACCTGTTACCGCATCGTCGAGACCTGGGGCGGATCCATCCAGGCCCACAGTGAAGAAGGCAGCGGCACCGTCTTTCAGATTTTACTGCCCAAGGCGCGAGTTGCGCCCGCAGGCATCACGGGTTCCGTTTGAGGGGCCAGGGAGTATGACTTTTGATCAAAGAGCATAAGGATCCAACCGGTAGAGTGGTCGTGGTCGATGATGACAGCGAGATGCGTTCCCTGCTTGAGGACTACCTCGGCAATGAAGGTTATCTGGTGACCAGTTTTTCTCTGGCCACGGATGCGCTGGCAGCACTCGGAGTCGGAGGGAGTCTTGCCGCTGAGAGTGCGGCGGGTGATCTGGACCTGATCATTTCGGACATCAAGATGCCGGTGATGGACGGCCTGGAATTCACGAAACAGCTCCAGACGGTGAGACCGGAAATCCCGATCATTCTGATCACCGCATTCGGGAGCATTGAAACGGCGATCGAAGCGATGCAGCGTGGCGCTTTTCATTACGTCGTCAAGCCGTTCAAACTGGCCGAGATGTCGGTAAACGTTCAGCGAGCGCTCGAAAACCGTAAACTTCAGCGCGACAACACGGCACTCAGACAGGAAGTCAAACGCTCCTGGGGCCTCGGCAACGTGATCGGCAAGAGCCCAGGCATGAAAGCCGTCTTTGAACTCGTGAGCCGCGTCGCTCCGGCAACCGCCAATATCCTCGTCATGGGTGAGAGTGGCACCGGCAAGGAGATGGTGGCCCGCGCGATTCATGACAGCGGACCTCGCGCACGAAAATCATTTGTCGCCATCAACTGCACGGCCATACCGGAGAGTCTGCTCGAGTCCGAACTCTTTGGTCACGCGAAAGGTTCCTTCACCGGAGCGATTCAGCGCAAGCGAGGCCTGTTTGAAGAAGCCGAAGGCGGCACTCTGTTTCTGGACGAGATCGGAGACATGAACGTCGCGTTGCAGTCCAAACTCCTGCGTGTGATTCAGGAAAGAAAAGTCCGCGCCGTCGGAGAAAACATCGCTCGGGATGTCGATGTCAGAATCATCGCGGCCACGCACAAGGATCTGAAAGTCGCGATTCGTGAAGGCGTGTTTCGAGAGGATCTTTTCTACCGCCTGAGCGTGATCCCGATCGTGGTGCCGCCACTTCGTCAGAGGAGTGAAGACATTCCGCTTCTGGCCGAACATTTCCTGAAGAAATATTCCGCCGCGAACAATCTGAGAGTCAAGGGCTTCACCAAGCGGGCCATGCTGAAGCTCATGGGAATGAAGTGGGAAGGCAATGTTCGGGAACTGGAGAACGTCATCGAACGGGCGGTGGTGCTCTGTGATGCAAGCTTGATTGACGAAACGGACATTCCCACGCCGGAAGCTCAGAATGCGGAGAGTTTCTTCATCAACGCGGCGGGAGACTTTCCGACCATCGCGCAGATCGAAGAGCGCTATATCAGGCTCATCATGGAAAAGACGGCCGGCCGAAAGGACAAAGCGGCCCAGATTCTGGGCATCAACCGCCGGACACTCTATCGCAAACAGAACGACTACGGCCTGATTCCGAAAGATTCGTCGCCCGAAGAAGAGTTGAAAGAAGAAGAGTTGAAAGAAGAACATTTGGGAGAAGAGTTGGCAGGACATGAATCCCACGAAGAGTAGTTCGGTTGACCGAGCCGCCTCGGGACCCTCCCTGGTCCAGGGGCAAAGGCGCAGCAGTGCGGTGGAACTCAGGCGGTTCACATGATGCGACTGACGGACTGACCGTTGGCCGACCGAATAGAGATCAGACGGTCCTGTTTCTTCATCGCCTTGATCGGCAAAACACTGATCTCGTCATCTTTCGCGTAAATGACTTCGACCGACTCGGGGAACATGCAGGTGACGCTGTAAGTGCCGGAAACATTCAGCACTGCAGAACTCGAAGGCGCGTCCTCATCAACCAGGGCGCCGTTGATGTAGGTAGAGGTGGAGTCTTCAGCGGAAACGCCGGAGCTTCTCTTCACCTGGAGTGAACTGAACCGGAAGTATTCTCCGTTCGGTGCCTGAACGGAAACGGGATACTCTCCTTCGTGGAGAATTCCGATGCTCACGGTGGTCGTCCAGGGCACCGGGGTATCCTGACAGTCATGGGTTTGAGTATTACTGCCAGTCACTTTCCTCTTCGGACGTTTGGTCCACACCTTGGCCTGAGCAAGGTGTGGACCAGCATCAAGAGCGCGCGCTGAAACGTCCGTTCTTGAAAAACAGCTTTTTTCTGTCACGCGGGTGAGACAAATTGTCTCAGAGTGCGCCCATGGACAATGAGCATCTGTCTGCCTTGAAGGACCGATCCCTCTGCCAGATGGAGCCGGGCCCGTCTGGCCTCGGAGCTGAAGCTGCTTCTCAAGGGCTATCTCGTCTGAGGGGAAGGGTCCTCAGGGATTGGACCGACCCGAGTGGATGCAGTTCCTGTGATGAGTGTGCTCAACCGCTGAGGTGAGTGCCTGTTCCAGAATGTCCAGATCGATCGGTTTGCCCATCAGAGTTGCGCAGCAATCCTCGCTCAAGGCGATCTGTTCCTGGGGAACGAGATGGGAGTTCGCTGAAATGAAAATCACGGGAATGTGCAGGTTCTGACTGCGACACCAGTGAAGCAGCTCAATCCCATTGAGTCTCGGCATCTGAAAGTCAGTCAGGATCACGTCAATCTTTTCCGCCTTCAGTATTTTGATGGCTTCGACTCCATCCATCGCGGTCAGGTTGGCCAGCCCAAGGTAATTCAGATAATGACGGAGACTCTCCCGAATGCCGGTGTCGTCTTCCACGATCAAGACCTTCTTGAAGTTTTTTGAGAAGTCTACAGTGCTTGCGTTCATGATTCAGCTCCTCGAATCCCGGGGCAGTCTGACCCGGAAAGTTGTGCCGTTTTCCAAACTGCTCTCGACGTGAACGGTTCCTCGGTGGGCATCCGTGATTCCTTTCACGAGGGTGAGTCCGATGCCCCAGCCTTTCTGGCCGCCGTTCATTGCCGAAACCGTGCGTCGGTAGGGATCAAACAGAGTTTTCAGATCTTCAGGGGGGATCGCCGGGCCGTGATTGTGAACGGAAAGTTCCGCGCCCTGCGCATCCTGTTCCAGTCGAAGGATGATCGAAGTGTTCGTATGGCCGTACTTCACAGCATTTACGGCCAGATTTTCGATCACGCGCGTGAGCCCCGCGCAGTCCCAGAAGCCTTGCACTGTTCCTGACTGATTCCGCAGTTCAAAGCGGGGACCGTGAAAGCGCGTCAGGTCCGTGAGAGTGGATTGCACGACCTTGTCGAGCTGGCAGGGTTGGATCGCGAGCGGAATACCTTCACCGGCCTTGATCCGGTTGGCATCCAGAAGATCGCGGATCATCTGATCGGCTCGGCAAGGCTCTTCACGGCAGAAGGAACTCCGTTGATCTTCAGGATCAATTGGCCGGCTAGTTTTGCGGAGGTCAGGGGTGTGCGCATGTCGTGGGTCAGGGCCGCGACGAATTTCTCGCGCATTTCACGCTCCACTTTCAAATCCTGCACTGCCGCCGTGAGTTCTTCGCCGGTTTCGCGGATCTCCTGAATGTCCGTGCAAGTGCCCATCCAGCGAATGATCTGGCCGGAGTCCTCCCGCACGGGAAGTGCGCGGCCCAGAGTCCATCGGTGGTTTCCGGAATGGTGCCGCAGGCGGTATTCAATCTCGTAAGGGTCTCCCGTGCTCAGGCTGTGCCTCCAGGCTTTCCAGGCACGATCCCGGTCGTTGGGATGAAACATCTGATTCCAACCTTCGCCGTCTGTGGACCCGGGCGGCACGCCAGTGAATGCATACCAACGATCATTGTAGAAATCGTGGTACCCATCCGGGAGAGTTGACCAGACCATCTGCGGAATCGCGTTCGTGATCGTCAGCAGTTTCGCTCCGCTCTCTTTCAGTCTCGCTTCAGAAAATTTTCTTTCCGTGATATCCTGTGCAATTCCGGTCGCCCTAAAAGCCCGTCCCTCGGAGTTCATGACCGGAAACGAATTGTCCTGAATCCAGCGAATGGAACCATCTTCAAAAAGAAGACGGTATTCAACCTGAGACGACTTGCCTCTGTTCTGAAAACTCATCGCTTCGAGGAGGCGGTCACGATCTTCAGGGTGGACTCGCTCGAGGAAAGATTGGGGATCCGAATAGACTGATTCAATGGATCGCTTCCAGATCCTTTCATAAGATGGACTGACATAGGAGATCTGAGAAGGATCCAAGTCCATGACGTGAACCACATGATCGGTGAGGTTCTCCGAGACCTGGCGAAATCTTTCCTCGCTCTCATGGAGTCGTCGTCGATCGGTCACCTGCTGAGTCACGTCGTAGATGAGAACCTGCACGCCTTGGATCTGTTCGTCATCGTCTTGATATGGATAAAGACCCAGATCCACCCAGAGTTCATGGATTTTTCCGAACTCATCCACCCGCTTCACCGGAAGCTCCCGGCCCACGTAAGGAGTTCCGGTTTCGTGAACCTGATCAAGCAACGGAAGGTAATGACCGAGTTCTTCCGGGGTGAAAACCTCCCGGGCGCGTTTACCGACCACGCTTCGACTGAAGAATTTTTCGTAAGCGGGATTTGCCATCAGGAAACGATGTTCGCTGCCGATCAGGACGCAGGTGGGAGTGGGCAGCTGCATGAAAAAATCATGCAGTCTTTTTCGTTCTCGTTCGGTGCTGGCCTGCGAAACGATGATCATTGAAGGGGGAGTAACAAAAGCACTGGGGTCAATCAACACGTTCTGTCAACGAGGCCGTGAACGGCTTGGGTGTGAACATGAGGGTGCCGTAGATCAAATTTTGTCTCGGTTCATGCGTGTGGATGCAATTATCTACAAAAGGAAACGCGGGCAGTTCCTCACCAGAGCATCGAGAACGCCCTGGTGCAACCTGGAGTAGAAGGGCTGTTCGTAATGATGAAGAACCACCGGGATTTCAAGAGTTCGGTCTGGATTGATCACTTCGAGTTCGGGCTCTTGCGCCACGAGGTGCCTCGGGAGCACGGCTTTTCCCCAGCCCAGGCGCACTCCATCCATCAGGCTGTAGATATCGTCCAGATACCGCCTCTGAAGTCGCGCCGCAGATTTCTTGCGGAGATACCTGACGGTAGTGTCGTCATTTTCATCATGATCGAGGTAAATATCAGCCCCGCCATACCCGCTCTTCTGGACCAGCACATTAGGTGCCCTCGACACCTTCATGCGCAATTTCTCTGCTGCAGGGAAGAATACGGATCTCGAGGCTCGGTCGCACCGACTTTCGCGGCGTGAAGTTGCTTTTGCCGTGTCAAAATCGACACCTTGAGTGACTGCGGCAAGAGCGTAGAATGGAATGATGAGCACCTACTCGGTTCTGAATGTTCTTCGTTTTGCAGCGGTTGCCGCGGTCTTGATGGCTGCTCCCGGACCGCTCCACGCTGAAGAACTGGACGGTGCTTCTCAGGAAGCGCTCACAAAGACTCAGCACCTTCTTCAAGATTCCGTGCTGCGAAGCCAGGAACTGGGCCGCAGTGCCGAGGGGAAGGAAGTCGGGCGACAGGTTGAATCGATTTCGGGCAATGCCGCCAATCAGGACGAGATGTACCGGGTGTCGGGTAAAGTTCTTGAGGATATCGCTCGCACTTCAGATGGAGATGCAGAGAAGATGAAGCGGTTGACCGCTGCCGGAAAGGACGATCCCGAATCCTTCTTCGATGGCCTGAGCGAAGAAAGTCGCAGAGCGATTCGAAGTCTTGCCGGAAAAATCTCAGAGTCCCCGGCCGCAGGCAATTCGGGAAAGAAGTGAGCTTCGTTCACTCTTCAGTTCACTCTTCAGTTCACTCTTCAGTTCACTCTTCAGTTCCCGGCAGAAGTTTTTCAATTTTCTTTCGGGCTTCCTTGGCGGCATCGGCGGCGTCGGCAGCGAGTCGATCGAGTTCCAGGTAAGCGTCCGGGTCCGCAAGTCGTTCGCGATGAGTCAGGTGCGCATTCTCGGACGCAGCGAAGGCAAGGGCGGCGGCAAGGGTTGTGGTTTCCATCGCCGTCTTCAGTTCGGCCTGGATCTCTGATGAAAGCACCGAGGAGAGCTCCGCTTCCGATTCGAGATACTGCTGGGCTTTTTGAACCGCGATTTCGGCTTTCTGTGCCTGGTCAAGGGATTCAGAAGAACCGAAGGACGGGGCGATCGCACGGCATTCCGTGACTTTCAAGGCAGGCGAGAAGAGGGGCGTGAGGAAAGCGACGACGGTTTGCAGCTTTGGCGCCTTATTCAGACCGGAGGCTCCTCTTTTTTTCACGTAGGTTCCGGAATTTCCATTCACGCACAGAAGGTCACCCTGCTTCCACATCTGGCCTGCGAAGCGCACGTCATGCAGATCCTCGGAGATGAGCACATGCTTCGAAAGAAAATCCACTCCTGGAGCGGGGCCCGTGTTGGCAAAAGTGAGAGTGTGACCGGTGATGGTGTAGGTGTGGGATGAGGATTCCCTGAAGAGGTCAGCGAGTCCGGCGGCATCCACGATTCCGGTTTCCTCTTTCACCCGACGGAGTGAGTGCTTCAGACTCTTGATGAGACCTTGTGACGACCGAAAGAGCCGACTGAGCTTGCTCACATCGGGACGGACAAGGCGTGGTTCCATCACTTCCGGAAAAGTGGTCTCCACTTGAGTGGCATCGAGGGCCACATCGTAAAGCAGAGGAGTGCCTTGAGGACGAATGAGTTTGATGACCGCACTCCCCACTCCAACTGTCTGGGGACGAACCCGGTAAACTTCAAGAGGAGAGTTCTGGCCTGCGAAAAGAGGATTCGCGACTGTGAGCGACACTGTGAAAATGCCGAGGATTCGAACACCAGCCGAAAGTTGAAATCGAGTCATGAGAGCCCCTTTGTGAACGAGATAACGCATAGCATTATCATTGTCAAGGGGCGGTTGGTTGAGTAGAGGGGGCAACTCAAGTCTTGGACGGCGCTTCGTGGGGGGATTGCTTTTTTTTACGCTGATCTCGGACCTGGAGGAGTTCGGCTGCCACACTGATGGCGATCTCGGAGGGATCGTTGCTTCCAAGAGGGAGGCCGATGGGACAACGCAGTTGACTGATGCTCGCTTCTGGAATTCCCGCAGCTTTCAGGTCTGCCCGGATCTTGATCGCTTTCACGTCGCTGCCGATCGAGCCCAGGTAAATCGGGTCTGGAAATTTCTTCAGAATTGCAGTGAGAATCGGCATGTCTGAACCATGACCTTGAGTCATGACCACGACGAAAGTGCGAGGGTCGAGCTTTTCGACGTATTGAGCGGGTTCAGGAAGACAGAGCGCTTTGATTCTGATCGCTGCGCCCGACTGCGGAAGTTTTTCGATCCATTCGGGCCGCGGATCAATCACGGTCACGCTGCAGTCGAGTGTGCTCAAAGTGCGCGAGACTGCCTGGGCCACGTGTCCTGCGCCGAATACGACGATGTTCCAGCTCTCGCGGTGGTGCACTTCAAAGACATAAGTGACTTCGCCCCCGCAGGTCATGCCGATGTCTGTCTGAAGATTCCACGTGACCGCGAAAGCGGGGGGGCGTTCAACTCCGCGATTCGGAAGTTCACTCAGCAGTTTCTTCGAGTCCTCGATCACTCGGGCTTCGACTTTGCCGCCTCCGACCGTGCCCCAGCGGAGTCCGTTTTCGGTGACGATCGCCTTCGCTCCCGGATCCTGAGGCGCATGACCCCGTGAAGCGATCATCGTGATGACGACGAAGGGCACTGCGCTTTCGTCGAGCGCGGAGGCTATGGACCAGAAGTCTTTCATGGCGCGGATGATTTCCCAGAAGGTGCCAGGCGAGCGAATTTTTCCGGCATGAGTGCGCGAAGAACTTCCTCCTGCGTGGCCGGGAGTTCCATGCGCGGGTAATGTTCCTTGTACTCAGGCAAGCCCTTGAGGGCATCATGAATCGCGGTCCAGACGCTGAGAGAGAGCAGCAGGGGAGGTTCCCCCACGGCTTTCGTTCCCCTGAGATTCGCGAAATTGCGATCGTTGGCGAGGAGCTCGATCTTGAAATCGCGAGGAGTGTCCTGAATGCTCGGAATCTTGTACGTGCTCGGTGAATAAGCGAGAAGAGCCCCGTCCTTGTTGTAATGAAGCTTCTCTGTCGTGACCCAGCCCATGCCCTGAATGAAAGCACCGGTGACCTGCCCGAGATCCAGCGCTTCGTTGACCGGGCGGCCAAGATCCATGAGAATGTCCACGCTGAGCACTTTGACTTCGCCGGTGTCGAGATCCACTGAAACTTCGGAGGTCGCGGCGCCTTGCGTGAAGTACATGAACGCGTCGCCGCGACCCGTGAGCTTGTTGAACGAAAGACCCGGAATCCGGTAGTGGGCGTAGTCCGAAAGGGAGATCCGGTGGTGGTACGCTTCGTTGACGAGCGCCGCGAAACTGACCTGCTTCGGGTTCGAAGGGTCATCGAGATTCGGGCAGAGGACCATGCCGTCCTTGAAGGTGACGCCGTGGTAACTGGCAATGCCTGTTTCCCAGATCGCGTCGGCATTGGGGTCATTCACCTTGTCCTTTTCAAAGCCTTCGATCGAAACTTCGATCTCAGGTTCGGTCCCGAGTCCAGCGGTGTGGCGTGCCCAGCGACTCTCCGGAATCTTGAGAACCTGGATCGCCAGCTCGCTCAGGCGAGCCTTGATCTTGCGAACGGCCAGCACGGCAGCCGCGCCATTGAGATCCGTACCGCTCGACGCCGCCGTCGGAGAAGTGTTCGCATTTTTGTCCGTGGCAGTCGCCATCATGCGCACTTCATCGCGCGAAATCCCGAGTTCCTGGGCGACCAGCTCTGAAATTCGCGCATTCACTCCCTGGCCCATCTCGGTGGCGCCCGTGGAAACCTGAACACTCCCATCGCGGTGAATGATGACCAGTGCATTGGCCTGGTTCAAAAACCGGGTAGTGAAGGAAATCCCGAACTTGACGGCCGTCAGCGAAATTCCGCGCAGGAGGCGAGATGAACCGCTCAGCGCTTTGGCATTCTGCTTCTGAATGCGCGCGCGGCGAGCTTTGTACTGAGAACTCGTTTCAAGCCTCTCGAAAAGCTCAGGGAGGCAGTTGTTTTCGACCTTCTGACCGTAGTGAGTGATGTCGCGGCCGCCGATCGCCGTGTAGCAGTTGAGCTTTCGGATCTCGAGCGGGTCTTTCCCCAGGGCGTGCGCGATTTCTTCGATGATGCGCTCGATGGTCGCGACTCCTTTCGGTCCCCCGAAGCCGCGAAATGCCGTATGCGGATGGTAGTGGGTGCGACAGACCTGTCCGACCACTCGCATGTGCGGGATGAAATACGCATTGTCACTGTGAAGCATCGCGCGTTCCATGATCGAAGTCGAAAGATCGGCGTAAGCGCCGCCATCTGAGAAAAGCTCGACGTCGAGTGCGACAATCTTTCCCTCGTCGTCGAAGCCGACGCGGTACTGATTTTCAAACGGATTGCGTTTGCCCGTCATGATCATGTCATCATCCTTGGTCAGGATGAGTCGAGCCGGACGGTTGAGTTTCTGCGCGACGAGGGCCGCATAGGCCGCAATCGGTGCGGCCTGGGACTCTTTGCCCCCAAAACCGCCGCCCATGCGTTTCACGATGCAGACGACGTCCCGGTAAGGGAGTCCCAGACCGTGAGCGACCACATGTTGAGTTTCAGTCGGGTGCTGAGAAGAAGAATGAACTTCGATCTGTCCATCTTCCTTTGGATAGGCGATCGCCGCCTGACTCTCGAGGTAGAAGTGATCGGCTCCGCGGATGATGATGTTGCCCTGGAGCTGATGGGGAGCGGATTTCAGCGCGGTTTCGACGTTGCCGCGTTCGATCTTGCGCGAGCCCGCGATGAACGACTGGGCCGCCTTGGCCTGATCGATGCTCAAAATGGCGGGGAGCGCTTCGTAAGCCACTCGGATGAGGGAGCGGGCCACGCGCGCGGAATCGCGCGTTTCAGCCGCGATGAGCGCGATCGCTTCGCCGACGAAATTGACTTCCTGATCCGCGAGCAGGGGTTGATCCTTGAAGATGGTGCCCCAGAGATTATGGTGAAAGTCCTTTGCCGTATAGATCCCGAGCACTCCCGGGTGCTTCAGCGCCCGACCCAGCTCGATGTCCCGGATGCGGGCATGGGCCTGTCTGCTGAACAGCACTTCGACGAAAACTTCACCCCGCAGCGCTGGGCGATCATCGATGAATTCACTCAGACCTCGGACATGATTGTGAGCGGAATCGTGAGGAAGAGTGCTCATTGCAGCACTCCCTGCTCGCGAAAGAATTTCAGAAAGAGATTTTCCACCAGGACTCGGCGGAAGGCCGAGGTGCCACGCAGATCAGAAAGGGGCTGCATTTCGGAGTGAAGAATTTCGACAACTTCATTGAGTCGCATGGAATTCGGATCTGATTTCAAAGTCAGGCCCTTCAACGCGGCCTCTGTTCTCGGCAGTCGCAGTGTCGTGGGGCCGACTCCGCCCAACGCGATTCGGACTTCCCTGATCTTCGTTTTCTTCGCATCGGACCAGGTGATTCGAAACGCCGCGTTCACGCCGGAGATGTCGAGGTCCTTGCGCTGTGAAACCTTGTAAAGAGCCAGACTTTCGGTTTTCTTCGGTAGGTCAAACTCAATCGCACTGATGAACTCACCCGGCTTGAGAGCGGTTTTACGGTAACCGAGGTAGAACTTCTCAATGGGGATCGAGCGCTTGCCCCGGGGTCCCGCCACGATGATCGTGGCCTGGGCGATCAGCAGGAAGGGAGGGGTATCCGCGATCGGCGAACCATTGCTGACATTGCCGCTGAGGGTGGCGAGGTTCTTGATCTGCGGCGAAGCGAAGAGGTCAAGAAATTTCGCGAATTCAGGGATTTTGTCCTTCAGAAAATGCCGAAGTTCCGAGAGGGTCACTCGCGAGCCCACAGTCATCCGCGTGGGACTGAGCTTCTTGACGTCGTAAAGTTCAGGGATCAGGTGAAGGCTGAGAAGCTTGGAAAGGCGAATTTTGCCCTTGTTGTGAACCACTCCCAGATCCGTGGCGGCGCCGATGAGTCGCGCGTCCGGCTGACGCCTGAGAAAGGCGGCTGCGTCTTTCAAAGTCGTGGGCGCGAAGAAGGAGAAATGTTCATTCTGAAATTTCACGGGATCTTTCAGCACCTTCTTGAGTTCACGTTCCTGAGCGAGAGAATAGAACTGATCTTTGACGGATGCGCATTTCGAGAGATCAATCGCGACTGCGGCATCGATGATCGGTTGGTATCCCGTGCAGCGACAGAGATTGCCGGTGAGGCAGTTCTTCGCTTCACGTGGGGTACAGCGAGCCCCCTTTTTCACACCGTCACAGAGTTTCTTTTCGACGAGGCCAGTGAGAGCCATGACGAAGCCTGGGGTGCAGAAGCCGCACTGACTCCCGTGCGAACTGACCATCGCCTGTTGAACAGGCGTGAGGCCAGCGGTTTGGCTCGCTAAAGCTTCGACCGTCACGAGGCTTGAGCCGTCCATCTGGGCGACGGTGGTGATGCAGGAATTGATGGGCAGGTAAATGTTTCGCGCGGCCTGCGGGAGATTTTTTGAGGAGGCCATCGGGCGGAGTCTCAGAACGGAACAAGCTCCGCAATCTCCTTCGGCACACACGACTTTGGTTCCCACAAGACCCCGTTCATAGCGGAGGTAATCGGAGAGCATCAGTCCAGCGTGCTCGGGCCCAACTTCTTGACGCTTTCCGTTAAGATAAAAGAGGACAGTTTTGCGCATGTTTTTGATTATCTTATCAGAGTGAAAATGCCAATTCTTTCTCCTGTAATTCCACAAGCATCTAGGCTAATCAAAATCGGGTGAATCAAGACATTTTAGACTGGATCCTCCTGCTCGGACGTTGGCTGCATATCACCGTGGCGGTGGCGTGGATCGGCACTTCGATCTTCTTCATGTGGCTGGATCGAACTCTCGAATTCAACGGAGCTTCTCAGAAGCCCGGTCATGTCGGCGAGCTCTGGATGGTGCATGGCGGCGGTTTCTACCACGTCGAGAAACTGCTGATGGGTCCGACGAAAGTTCCCGAATACCTGCACTGGTTCAAATGGGAATCTTATTGGACCTGGATGAGTGGCGCTTTTCTCCTGGCACTCATTTTCTATACGGGGGGCGGAACCTTCCTGCTCGACTCCACGGTATCCGGAATCAATTTCTGGCAGGCCGCGGGCATCGGCATCGGGTCCATTCTGATTTCCTGGCTCTTTTATGATTTCGTCTGGGAGCGCGAGCTCACTCGCAGGACTCCGTGGATCGGTCATTTTCTCACGCTTGCCTGGCTGGCCGGCATGTCCTATTTTCTCTGTCACACGCTGAGCGGTCGCGCGGCTTACATCCACATCGGTGCGATGCTGGGCAGCTGGATGACCGCAAACGTCTTTCTCCGGATCATTCCCCGTCAGATCAAGATGGTGGAAGCTTCCAAAAAAGGGGAGCCCGTCAATCAGGAGTGGGGCAAGAATGCCAAGAATCGCTCCACTCACAACACCTACTTCACGCTTCCCGTGATCTTCCTCATGATCAGCAATCATTTTCCGGCGACTTACGGTCATCCCCTGAACTGGGTGATTCTGCTCGTGATCAGTGCCGCCGGCGCGGCCATCCGTGAATTTTTCGTCGTACGAGTGAAGAAGCCCACGCGGGCCTGGAGATTCGCCGCAGTGGGGATTTCTCTGATTCTGGGCGTGATTCTTTTCACGCGTCCAGGCAACGGCGTGGTTGCGGCGTACTCGCACGACGCTGTATTACCCGTTGCAGCCATCGGCTCGACTTCCGTCCTCCCCGCGGCAGCTTCTCCTCCGGGTCCTCCGGGAAAAGCGTCCAGTGGAATTCATGGAAGCGTCCGCTTCGAAGGAGACGCACCTGCCCCCGAAAAACTGCAGATGCCACCGGATTGCAAGAATCCGGACGGCGGCGATTCGTATTCCAATCAGATTCAGATCAAGGATGGAATGATCAAGAACGTCCTCGTGCGTGTCACGAAAGGGTTTGAAGGCAAAACCTTCACGGATATCCCGAGTGAGACAGTTGTGCTGGATCAGCGGGGTTGCCTCTATGTCCCTCGGGTCGTGGCAGCTCGAGTGGGGCAGAAAGTCGAATTTCTGAACAGTGATTCGACGATCCACAACGTGAGAATGATTTCCAAAAATAACCCCGAGTTCAACGAAATCACCCCGAAGAAGAATGACCGCATCACCAAGATCTTCGCTCAGCCCGAGCTTTTCATGCAGAGCCGCTGCAACGTGCATCCGTGGATGGGCGCCTACATTGCCGTGATGGATCACCCTTATTTCGGCGTGAGTGATGCGAATGGCGAATTCGTCATTCCCGCCTTGCCGCCGGGAAAGTACACTTTCGAGGCCTGGCATGAAGTTTTTGGCAAACAGACCCAGGTGGTGGACATCCAGGGCGCAGGAATCGTGGAGTTGCGATTCACCTTCAAGAAGCAGGGGCAGTGAGACCATGATCAGCACGCATATTCTGGATACGAGTGCTGGCAGTCCTGCCGAGGGAGTCGCAGTCCGACTTGAAATTCAAAGTGGGGCCGCCGCACCCGTTTCTTCACTGAACAGTTCAGCCTGGACCGAAGTCAGTTCGGGCGTCACGAACGCCGATGGTCGCTTCGTGTTTGCGGATTCCGGCGCTGCGGGAACCTACCGGATCCATTTCGAAGTTCAGCCTTATTTCGTGCACCAGAAGAAAGAAGCCTTCTTTCCAACCGTATCCGTGGTCTTCCGGGTTGAAAACACGCAGCGCAAGTATCATGTGCCGCTGCTTCTGAATCCGTACGGCTATTCAACCTACCGAGGGAGCTGAGTTTTGGAAATCCGTTATTACAAAGACTATGTTTCTCAAGCTCTTCTGAATCATCTCAAAGCGGAGAGCCGCGAGGTTGCGGGCGTACCGGGCCTCCGTCAGGTCGGTGACAACGGCAAGGGCTCTGGAGCGAGTGAACTGGAGACCCCAGCCGCTCTGGCTTTTCTCTGTCAGCTTCACGACCTTGTCCAGGTGGAACTGAATCGCCTTCTTGAGCAGAGGATCATCGATCGTAAGTTCATTGATGAGAGAACTCACGCATCTTGCGAACTGAATCGGCTCCTCAAGACTGATTTCCTGAATCCTCGCTATGAGACGGTCATCGGCCAGGTGGATGGTCGAGGCCGCAAGGTCGTGGGACCCGTCACTGACTTCTACTGCAGACCCGGCGGGGGAGCGCCCGTGGCTCCCATCCCTGACTACCTTGAGGGGCCCCACGTCACGCTGTTTGGTCCTCCGGACGATGCCAAGCTTTCGATCAATGCGATGAATGCGTTTCATCGCAAACTCAAGGATGAACCTGCCATCGTGGCCGAGTTGCTCTCAGGCGAATCGACTCAGTTTTCTCCCCAGTTTTCTCCGATGTGGGGCGCCGACGACGAAGATTCCAAAACTCCCTTGCGAAGAGATCTCGTCGCTGCCGGCGAAAATCTGGCGGGCTGCTTTGACGGCACGCTGTCGTTCACGGACGCGAAGTCAGGAAAAGCTTACGGGCTGGAGGCCTCGCGTCTCGCTCTTCCGATCAAACGCTTTCCGGGCCTGGCTCTCCCTTGCCTGTTTTTTCTGTACCAGGATCAGCCGCTGCCGCTGCACCTCTATGACTTTGCGCTCCACTTGTTCAGGAACTGGAGCAATCCGCGAGCGCTCGTTTTTTATGTGCCCAAGCTCGAGAATGAAGAAGAAGCCCGCTATATCCGCCTGATGATGGAGTCGGCCGAGACGCTGATCCAGAAACTGCATCCGGAATACCGGCTCGGCACCATCCGTCTCATGGTCGTGCTCGAGAACCCGCGCGCGATTTTCAGAGTCAACGAGATCATGGATGAACTTCATCCCTATTTCGTGGGAGCCTCACTCGGCTGGCATGATTATCTGGCGTCTACCGCACGGCTTTTCAAGGAAGACGCGAATTACCGGATCCCGGTCAAAGCGGATCCCGACATCGTCATCAAATACATCAAGGCTTCTCATGATCTCCTGGCCGAAGTGGTCGGATCACGGGGCGGCATCAAGGTGGGAGGAATGTACGGCATCCTTCCGATGGGAACTGATATCAAGGGAGATTCATTTCAAGTCACGATCCGTGGCTTCATCAAGGACGTCATCACGCAGCTCAAGCGTGATCTGACGGGCTTCTGGGTCGCGCATCCGGATTTCGTCCGGATCGGCATGGCGCTCGTGCAGGCCTGGAAGCTCAACCTTGCCGGAGACGGCTCGAAACTCACCACGCTCGTCACCGCCTTGCTTGACGGGAAGTACCACGGCGACATCCTGAACTTCATTTCGGGACCTGACCTCATCGGGCTGGACCGTGCTGACCCGCTTTACGCACGAGCCCTTCTGGTTGCGGACATGAAGGAGTCCAGTTGGATCGCGAACAATCATCCGAATGAAATTCGCTACAACATCTTTCAGTCCCTGCAGTACCTTGCCGACTGGTTGACCGGAAATGGGTGTGTGGCGTTGCCTGCCCAGCTTGACGGCGTAGCGGTTCGCGTGATGGATGATCTGGCGACTGCCGAGCGATCGCGCTGGGAAGTCTGGCATGAGCTGCACCATGGACGATTCAGTGTCGAAGAATTCCTGAAGATCGCACACGAGGAGTATCACTTCATTCAGAAGGACCTCTCGGATTCGAAGAAGATCGTGCAGGTCAAATGGACGGAGAAGACGGCCAGGTGGTATCCCATCGCGCTGAATCTCATGATTGAACTCATGACTCGGCCCACGCCACCGGAATTCGCGACCGAACTTCTGCTGCCCTTCACCGTGGATTCGATCCGCAATGCGCCGGATCCCTGGAAGGCGATCCGCGCTCTGGAACCGGAAAAATATCAGACTTCGCCCTACGTCGAGCGGTTCGTGAAGTATTTTGCCATCTGTGGGAGTCGTTCCTTCGCCCAGGCGATGGCGAAGAATGCAGTCCCGGGTCGCAAGCTGGCCGAAAAGATCATTCGTGAATTCACAGTGGAGCAGGTCAACGAAGCGGCAGGATTTCATGGTGATATCGGCGAGAGTCGAAAGACCCTGGATGCGCTCGCATCACATGAGCAGGCTCTCGTCCTGCAGGAAAGTGAAGCGGTTCGCCTGGAGCTCCTGACTCTCGGAGAAGAATACCGATCGCGCTTTGGCATGAAATTTCTGATTTCGGCGCAGGGAAAGTCAGCTTCGGATATCCTGAGCGCTCTCAAGTCTCGGTTTTTAAACACGCCCGCGCAAGAACTCGACCGTGCGCGAAGCGCCCTTTGGGAAATCACATCGAAGCGACTGACGGCTCCTGGAACAGTGGATCTTGCTGATACGCTGGAGGAGTTGCGCAAGAAGCACCAGATCGTTGGAGCGACCGTGACTTTGAGCACGCCTGTGCCGGCGAGCGCAGCCGCCCCGGAGGCGGTGGGGCAGTCTTCACTGCAGACCTTCGGTCTGGGTGAAGCGATTCGCGGTGAAACTCCCGTTCAGGAAACGACGCTTTTTCAAATTGCCTCGCTCAGCAAGACCTTCGCAGTCTGCTTTGCGATTGAGTACTTCAAGAAGGCCAAAATTTCACCTTCGACTTCGGTCAATGCACTTCTGGCAAAGACTTCGACGCCGTTTCGTCTCCAGTCCCTGGACCTGAAGCACCCCGAGTGGGCGGAACAGGTGACGCTTCTTCATCTCATGAGTCACGGCGCCCTGAACATGCACTATGTGAAAGGTGTTCCTGCTTCGAAGAAGATGCCGAGAGTGGGCGAGCTCCTCCTTGATGGCAAGTCTCATGGCTATGATCCGGTTGGAGTGCTGCACGCACCCGGCACGGTCTTTCAATACTCGGGAGGAGGCTTTCTCGTCCTCGAGCATTTGATTGAAAGTCTCGAAAACCGTCGCATCCAGGAAGTGACCGCGCCGTTCTTTCAGGAGCTGGGACTGTCCCACTTCACATTCGAGCAAGCCTCGCAACCCGGACGTGACTACGCGGCTGGCTACTCGGTCGCGGGAGAAATGACGCAGGACTCTCGATTGATGTTCCCCGCCTTTGCAGCGGGCGCGATGTCGACTTCGGAGGACGTGGCAGTTTTTCTGAACCGGATGACTGTCGCCTACAGCGAACTGCGCTCGCGTGCGCCGCTTTCTCATTACACTGCCGTTCAGATGTTTCACGGACCGACCCAGGGGGATCAGGGCTGCCGTAAATTCATGGGAGTGACGCGCGGCCTGGGGCTTTTCATCGCCGAAGCGGGAAAGAATCGCCTGGCTCTTCATCAGGGCGCCAATGAGGGTTACCGCTGCCTTTACGTTCATTGCTTCAAAGGTCCCGATGCGGGCATGGGCTTTGTCCTGCTCTGCAGTGGGGAACTCAACGGCGTGCTGTTCATCGCGGAAGCCGCGCAGGCGATCCTGAAAACGTTTCAGATGGAAGGCATTGATCCTGAGCGCTTCCAGAAAACGTTTCTGGCTTCGCAGGTTGCAGCCGAGGAAATCGTCAATACGGGCTATAAAGAGCTCATTTTCTCCGCTTTCGAAAGGGACCGGGCGGAAGAGATCGTGATTCAGGGTCAACTCGATCCAAGAGCGAAATTCAATCGCGCGGTGGGCGCAAGAGTTCTCGAAGTCACGAATGAGCGCTTTGCTCGCGTCGAAAATCTTCTGTCTGATCATCTCCCGGTCTTCGACCCGGAACTTTTTGGTCGCCAGGGCAAGATCATGGACAGCTGGGAAAGTGTTCGTCACAATCCGCTGGACCGGGATGTGCTGGTCTTTGAACTCAGGCAACCTTCAAAGATTCAGTACGTTTCCTTCTCCACGCAGTTTCATCTGGGCAACCATCCCCAGTCCGTGAAAGTTGAAGCGTCTGAATCCCTGGATGCGCCCTCGGGCGGAGCTGATCAGGCACACTGGTCAGTCCTGGTTCCGCAAACTGCGCTCGAAGGACATTCTTTGACGGAAGTGCGCAGTGAAAAGACTGATACCGTTTTTCGATTTGTTCGCGTTTCCATGTTTCCGGACGGCGGCCTTTCCAGGCTGGGTCTCTTTGACGAGAGTCTTCCGGTAGCTGAGCAGGCGTGTTTTCAGCCACATGCGGAGGCAAAAAGCGTCGCGTTTGCTGAAAAGATTCCGCACTCCTTGAAACCTCTCGCTCCGCACTACGAAGCGGGTCCTGAAGAGATCGAGAAGAACTGGCAGTCGGTTCCGGCGGGAAGCGAAATGGATGTCGCCTGCAGTGCCTTTGGAGGGAAGATCGTTCGAGCCTCCAATGAGCACTACAGTCCCGCCACGCAGATCATCTCGCCTTATCCTCCGATTCACATGTTTGATGGGATGGAGTCGGCCAGGAGCCGGATTTCCGGGCACTTTGAAGATGTCGTGGTGGAGTTTCTCAGGCCGTCCGTGATTTCAAGAATAGAAGTGGACTTCAGTTTTTTCGTGAACAACAATCCGCTGGAGCTGAGTCTCGAAGGCGGCACGAGGGCTGCCGACGGTTCCGAAGTGTGGAAGCCTCTGGTTTCGCGCACCCCGGTGAAAGCCTACGCCGGCAATGCGATTGAGTTCGTGATTTCAAGTCCTGAGAAGTTCACGCTCCTTCGCGCGGTGGTTCATCCAGATGGCGGGATCAATCGCTTGCGGGTGTATTCGCGGAACTACTGACGCTGAACCGCGAGATGGATGAAAAGGGCGAGGCCGCTTGCCCTGTTTCACTTTGGTCTTGCCATCGGACTGCTTTCTCTCGGATGATCAGGCCGTCATGACAGAACCCGTCAGTACCGTCAGTTCATTCAAAAGCGCCTGGGAAGTTCTCCTGCTTTTTCTGATTCCCATCGGAGGAGGCATTCCCGGTGGTGTTTTGCTGGCTAAAAGCCGCAACCTCAGTTGGCAAGTGATGACGGTGCTTTATTTCATTTCGGATGTGATCCTCGCTTTTCTGTTTGAGCCCATCATGTTGCTTGCGGTCCGGATTGGAAAACGCTCCCCGGGATTCGGCCGTTTTCTGCAGGCGCTCAGGGCGTCGACGAAAAAATCCACTGCCCACTATGGCAGCAGCATGGGACCGCTCGCGCTCATTCTTGTGGCGTTTGGTGTGGATCCGATGACGGGACGAGCGATCGCGGCGGCATCCGGGCATGGTTTCCTCACGGGTTGGATGCTGGCGATCACCGGGGACATGATGTACTTCTCTCTCCTCATGGTCTCGACACTTTTTCTCAATAACATCCTGGGCGACGGAACCTGGACCACGGTGATCATTCTCGCGGTCATGATGATTGTTCCCATGCTCGTTCGAAAATTTCGCGAGCGCTCCCGTGTCGCGGTTCCTGAAGCGCTCTGAAGGAATCGTTCTGTGGTGTTCGCACTCCCTGGGACGATTTTCTTCGTGGATCAAAAGACTGAAAGCAGCGTGATCAATGAAACTGGAGTCATTCTCGACTGGCTCAAAATGACTTCCAGATGAAACGCAGGGCTTTGGCGTCAATGGATTTTAGAGTGCCCACCACGCACATCAGCGTGACGTCGCCCCGGAATGGCGGGACATTCCGGCACTACCGCCTCCGGCAATGAACTCCCAGCTGTGAAAAGTGATCAGCTTTCGCCCGCGTCCTGCAACTGGTCTTGGAGTTCTTCTTGAAGCGCGGTGATCTGTCTGACGAGCTCTTCCCATTCGTCTTTTTCAGCCTGCGTGAGTTCACGCTGACCGGCGATGGCCTGAAGTTTTCTATCGCGTTTCATGAGTTCGAGCATCTTGGGATGACTTGTGGAATTCTGCATGGCCTTCTCCGGATGATTCTGGGGTTGATGAGAAAGCACTAGCATCCCGCACAGGGGTATCGAAGCCTAAAGTCTCCCAGCAGTGCGGAGTCAAATTGCAGAAGGGGGTCCTTCCGAGGCCACCACTGATTCTGATCCAACGCGCACTCAGTTTCGATGGAAGTGAATGCCGCAAATCAAGCTATCCAAAAGCGGCAATCAAGAAAGCGGCATGAAGTGGCGACTATTTTTTTGGCACAAGTTTCCGAAGGACCGAACCTTGATGAACGGCGACGTGATCCGTTTTGTCGCTTTTGATCATAGAGTAGGGGGTTTCTCGACTTGCGTGTCGAACGTAGCCTTTGACTCTGAGGCTGCTCGTGAGTTTCCTCGTGATCCTCCCTCGAACGCGGCCCGCCTCTGAATTCCAGGACACGTGATCGCCGACTTTGTAAGTTTTCGTCATGTTGCTACAATCGCCATCCCGGAGCATCGCTGGCTGGAAATGACTCCCAAGAAGCCTCATCAACGGCGTCACCGTGACTTGAGATCAGGGTTTGAGGAACAGTCTCCTTCGGTGAATTTTCAGTCTTCTCGCGGATTGAGCGACCGACAGGAGCAGACTCATGATTTTTCATCCAATGCATGACAAGCAACACCGATGCTGAAGTGGCCAGGGTCAGGAGCAGGCGAGTAATCCGATCCGCGTGGATGTGCATAGATGAATTCAAAGGAGCAAAATTCATTCCCCAAGGTTTGAAAATGAATATTGATCCAAACGGTCGTGGCGATGTTCACCCCTCACGCGAACAGCGGGCTTCTCATTGACTTCAGCTCGTGACGAATTGCGGGGGGGGGGTGCGTCCAGACCGGGAGCAATCGAGCTCGCTGGCTCCGTTACGTACAAAAACAAACGAGGGTGAAGCGTGGTCGCCCGCAAAGCGGCGTGAGATTCTATTTTCCAGCCTGGTGAATGAAAACTTTGAAAAAAGTCAGCGTCGAAATGATGCTGCACACCCAGAGCCCGACGAAGATTCCCGTCTCATGCGGATTCGCAGTGGGAAAGACGTTGAACCAGAAGGCGTTGGACAACAGGAATGACAGAAATGCCCCCACCAGAAAACAAGACTCCCAGGCTTTGAACATCACTTTCTCCTCGTTTGTATCTTCATCATTGGCCCTTCTTCGGGTTCATGACCTTCGAAACCTCACGCAGCACGAGCAAGATGCCGGTCGCGCAGATCGCACAGATGAAAAGGCCCAAAGCCATCAATTGATTATTGTCATTGAGCATCGCGCCACACTCCTCCAGCGCACTCGGGCAGTCAATGTCCAAATGTTCCTACCGGCCCATTCGGCCAACGATCGAGCGCGCCTTTCAGCAGAAAATTCTTGAAGGATCTCAGAAGCCGCTCAATTGGCCCGCGAGGCGCTGTTTGAATACTTCATGGCGTTAGACAGAACATTGACGGGTCACGTTCAAGAAAAGTTCATGGCATTCCCACTCTGGAGCTGCCCCAGCCATAGCTGCCCATGTCAGCTCATGATATTTCAACCTCGGGGGTGGCGATGCGAAGCTTGTATTGGGTCCGAACTGATCTCAGGTTGGTAGACAATCTCAGCTTGATTCAGTTTTGCGAAAGCAGCGCTGAAGGGATGATCGTCTGGTGTCCATCTTCGAGTTATTCACGTTCAGGTCTCCACCGGAAAACGTTTACCGACGAGTGCGTTGACGCTTTCTCCAGGAGCGTCGCCTTGCACGGGCAATTTTTAAATCTGGGGAAATTGAGTTTTCGGGACGAACTGCCACGGTGGGTGGAAGAACATGAGATTGAATGCGTCTATTACACACGCGAGTTCGCTTGCGAAGAAATCGAAGAAGAAAGACAGGTCCTCGATTGGTGTGGTTTGAAGAAGATACGCGTGGTCGCCTTGGATCAAGGGACGCTCATCGCTGAGTCCGACCTGCCTTTTTCTCTGTCGAAAATGCCCTTCATTTTCACCGATTTCAGAAAGAAAGTTGAATATAGCCTGCGGATCCGGGCACCCCAACCTGCTCCTCTTCTCTGGCCTCGCCCGATTGTTGCGGATTCAGCAAGAGCGGTGGTTTTGCCCGTGAGTCCTGAAAAATCGCAGTCCAGCGGAGAGGAGGCTGCGTGGAACAGGCTCGATCACTACTTCTGGAAATCCGAGGCCGTCAGGACCTACAAAGAGACACGGAACGGGATGCTCAAAGACGATGATTCGACTCGCTTCTCGCCTTTTCTCAACCAGGGTTGTCTGTCCGCGCGTTCAGTCCATGACGAGCTGAAAAAATACGAAAGGATGCACTCGGCGAATGAATCCACTTACTGGGTGATTTTTGAACTGCTCTGGCGAGATTATTTCAAATTTCTGTCTCGCAAGCATGGCAAACTCATTTTCAAGGAAACGGGACTGCTGACAACTCCTCTCAGAAGAGGACGCGCTGATCCTGAAGTTTTCAGGAATTGGTGCGCGGGCTTGACAGAAGACCCCTTCATCAATGCGAACATGCGTGAATTGAACCTCACCGGACGAATGTCAAACCGGGGGCGCCAGAATGTGGCGAGTTACCTGATCCACCGGCTGCAGCTCCCCTGGACCTGGGGCGCCGCTTATTTAGAAGAGCAGCTCATCGACTATGATCCGGATCTCAACTGGGGAAATTGGTTGTATTTATCAGGGAGAGGTACGGACCCTCGCGCTCGGGAGTTCAATCCCAGGCGGCAGGCCGAAATGTATGACCCTGGATCCCTGTATCAAATGAAATGGAATGGTAAAATCTCGTGAGAAGCGCTGATCAACGGACATCTGTAAAAAAAGAAAATCTTCCCAAAAAAATCTGTCTTTCCTGCAGCCGACCTTTCACCTGGAGAAAAAAGTGGGAAAAGGTCTGGGATGAAGTGAAGTACTGCAGCAAACGTTGCAAGGGCGAGAAATCAAGTGGGGAGGCCGCGCCTCAGGTTTTGAGCGAAGAAGATCAGGACCGGATCATTCGGATGGCCTGGGAGGATCGTACCCCCTTTGATGCCATTCTCACTCAATTTGGCTTGAAGGAGAGCGAGACCATTGAAGTCATGAGGCGGTCTCTTGCCCCCGCTCGTTTCCGGGCCTGGAGAAAACGAGTGCATGAAAACGGAAAACTGAAAGATCGAGAAGCCCGAAATTTTGACGTGGGCGTCTTCAAGTCAAGCATGCAACGAACGGACGGGAGCACTAAAAAGCAGAAATGAACTTGCGATGAGTGAGGGGACTCGCCGGCGGGGCCATCAGTAGCTCGTCAGCAAGTCTCTCGTCAAAAGCAGAAGAGCGGTGCTGAGGATCAAAACGCCGATGGCAGGCAGATCCTTGATCAGCGGATCCTTGATTTTCAGATGCATCAAAATGGCTCCGATCATCAGAATACTGACCAGGAGAGCGACTTTGGGAACGACCACCGGATACCAGATCCCGGCAATCAGGAGAATCGCCGCCGCCAGCTTCAGGAAGCCGATGACATAGGTGAAGTTTGCAGGGAGTCCGTAAGCGACGAATTCCTCTTTCATCGACTTCGCCTGGCCTCCTCGAAACGATGTTGCCTTGTGATAACGAAGCAGCCAGACATTGATCAGGCCGAGAGAAATGATGATCTGTAGAGTCACGGTCACGATGGTCATGGTCACCTCGGTCCTGTTCGTAGCCTGATTTCACTTCTGACCCTACATATTTTATGCTTGAGTGAATGCATGCTGTCTTATTTGCAGATTGCTCAGTACTTTTCGAGCCTGGCCTTTCTCTTTTTTGGGATCAGCTGTTTGCTTTCGAAGAGGATGGTGCTTGAATTTCAACGCTACGGGCTGAGTCGGTTCCGGATGCTCGTGGGGGTCCTGCAGCTTCTGGGGAGCGCAGGATTGGTGATCGATGAAAGGATTCCGTGGGTCGCCTTGGTCTCCGCGTGTGGCTTGGCGTTACTGATGTTCCTGGGGGTGGTGGTCAGGGTCATCATTCGTGACTCATTTTACGCTCTCCTGCCTGCTCTTCTCCTGTCGATCCTCAATTTTTACATTCTGGTCGGTTTGATCTCGCACCCGTCTTGATGCTGAAAATGGAGTCGCGGGCAGGTGCATATCAAGCCGCGGTTTCCGGAAGAGAAGAAATCCATAGGGCTCCTGCCCCTTTTTTGATGAGCTTTGGTGGTGCTTTCGGTGGGATTGTCGGAGCTGCCCCAGGATCTTCAGCAAAGGTTCAAAGGGGCTGAATCTCCTGTGAGTCATCATGTCGTGAAAAAGAAAATAGAGCATTCCATAGAGGGCCACTCCCATGGAGATTCCCAGAACCGGCGATTGAAGTCCCTGGCGTGAACCCACGAAGATTCCGAGACAGGCAAGGGATCCGAAAAACAGGCTGAAGCTGTCATTCAGTTCCAGTCTTCCTTTGCGTGGCAGGTGATGAGAGCGGTGAATGAACCAGAGAAGGCCGTGAAACACGTATCGATGCACAAGGTAGGAAAAGATCTCCATTCCCGTCAGTCCAATAGCGATGAATGGAAAAATCATCTGTCACGCGTTCGTGGAAGACCCCACCAGGGGACATGGGGATAGCGGTGGTGCTCAAGATGGTAGCCACTGAAATGATAACAGGTGAGAAACGATATCGTTTTTGAGAATCTCAAACTTCGTGCTTTGTTCTCATCTGCATAGCCGCCTTTCTCTCGGTGCGGAAGGTAAGTCCCGAAGTAAAAAAGCTGAAGCGTGCTTGCAAAAGAGGGGAGTACCCAGAACGCGTAAACGTTGACAGGAGAAACACCCCAGCCATGGATCGGGATCTGGGCAGCTAAAACGATGACTGCAAACTGAGCAAATGAAACATAGTGGGTGACGAAGTTCCAATACCAGTGCCAGAAGCCGGGTTGGCCAGAATGAAAATCCGGGTCCCGCTGCGAGGCGGGTGCGCGGTGGTGAAGGAAGTGTTCTGTTTTCAACTTCGAAAAAGGAAATAGCGCGTAGAAAAGGACTGCCACAGTTCCAATCGCGTTGTTCAGTTTGCGGTTGGAAGGATCAAGTGTGCCATGCATCGCGTCGTGAGCAGTGATGAAAAGCCCCGTGAAAAGAAAAGCTGAAGCGATGACGAGGAAAACGGATTCGATGGGACGACTGCTCGGGTGGGGGCCAAAAACACCGCGTATGAAGCAGAAAAGCCATGCTCCGATGATGCCCAGTGCAATCCAGACTCCGCTCCTTTTTGAGTGCATGAGCAAATGATATCCCTGTTGAAGCCAGTTTTGTCTAAAAAAATGCGCCGCTTCAGCATTCCGCCAAAATTCCTTCTAAGGGGGGGGCACATTCTATGCTATCCGATGAACCATGCGGAGTCGTCCCGAAAACATTCTTCTGACCTTTTTGATTGTGATCAATGCAGTCTCGATTTTTGGGTTTGCAACTTTTGGGCTCCATCCCGAACTCCTGTCACGTTGGCCCTGGAGTGTCTCGATTTTCGCAGTCAGCTATCCGCTGTTTGCGCGTCTTCAGATTCTCGTCGCGTTTGCTTCGCTTGCAGTCGCACTGTCAAGTGTATCCCGCTGGCGTTGGTGGGTTTCGTTCGCAGTCCTCTTTTCACTCAGTGCTGCAAGTGAACTTCTCGGCACGACTTATGGGATCCCGTTTGGGCGGTATGAGTACACTGAGTTTCTGGGGCCGGCAATTCTTGGACGTGTGCCTTGGCTGATCCCCCTGAGCTGGTTTTTCATGGCAGTCCCTTCCTATCGCCTGGCGCAGTTGGCGGTCGGTGAACAGTCATTCGCCTGGCTTCGGGTGGTTGTCGGATCTCTTTTACTCTTGTCCTGGGATATCACTTTGGATCCGGCCATGAGTCATCTGTCCCCCTTCTGGCGGTGGGAAAACCCCGGCGCCTACTATGGAATTCCGGCACGTAATCTTTTGGGTTGGTTTGTGACGGGGCTGGTGTTGATCAGCGTGCTGGAGTCGAAGTTTTCTCGGGTCTGGCTCTCAAAAGTTTCGTCGAAATTTCTTGTCTCTTTTTATCTCGCCAATCTTGTTCTCCCAGTCGGGATGTGTGTGGCGGCAGGTCTCTGGTTGCCGGTTGCCATCACGAGCGGAGTGGCAGCTGCGCTGGGGTTTGCAATCTACCTCGCGCTTCGCAGGGAGCTGAATGTGTCCTTCGCAAAGAGCTGACGCCTTGAAATGACTGAGCTCCCCAAGATTCATGCGGTCTTTCTACGCGTATTTTTGTTTTGGACCCGCTTCTATCGCTGGCTTCAGGTTGACCAGGTTTGGGTTCACCGTGAACTGCCTGATTTTGAAACATTTTCCAGACGCCCTGTCTTGTGGGTCGCCAATCACGTCAGCGGCTGGGACGGATTGATTCTTCAGCTTCTCAGCTTCAAGTTTTTACCGGGTCACCGCTTCTACGCAGTCATGGCTGCACCCGGGTGGCGCGAGAACCGCTGGCTTCAGGCCGTCGGAACCATTCCGATGGACGCGCAAAAACCCATGACCATTCGATCAACCTTTCGATTGTTGACGCGTTCTTCTCAAACTGCAAAGGCGCCGCTCTCGATCGCTTACTTTCCGCAAGGCAGGATCTGGCCGAGCACTCGGCGTCCTCTTGGATTTGAAAGGGGCATCGAGGTTCTCATGCGTCAGCATCTGGCGCAGGAGGGAGCGGTGGTCATTCCGGTCGCCTTTCACTGGGAACCCACGACTTCACTGCGTCCTCAGCTTTTCGTCCGCATGGGCAAGCCGATGGATCGGGCTCTGTCTTTCAAGGAGCTCGAAGGAATGACCGAAGCTTTGATTGACTCGGTCCTTTGCGATCGCCATCTCTGCGGCGAAAGGGTCTCAAGCGATTGGCAGCCTTTGTGAATGGGTTGAGTGGAGCGTTGGTCCTGATCACGACGGCTCCGGCCTTGATGAGTCTGTTCAACCTGCTTACGGCTCCACGCTTGAGTTCAAAAGCCGGGGGTGAGTTGCAGCACTCTGCAACCTTGAGTGTTTTGATCCCGGTGCGAAACGAAAAGGCAAATCTTCTGGAAACTCTGCCGGCACTGAGGAGAGCTTTTGACCGGATGGACTTTTTGGAGAGTCAGTGCGAGATCGTCTTTCTGGATGATGGCTCAACGGACTCAAGTGATGAGGCGATCAGAAGGGCCGGCTTCAAAGTGATCCCAGGAAAACCTTTGCCCGCGGGCTGGACCGGGAAGAACTGGGCTTGCCACCAGCTTTCACTTCAGGCAACGAAAACTCATCTGCTCTTCATGGATGCTGACGTCAAGCCAGGACCTGAGGCTCTGCGCGATACGCTCCGCCAGTTCAAGTCTGGAAAACTTTCGGCCCTCACTGCGCTTCCGGGACAGCGCATGGGATCGCTGTCTGAGTTTCTGGTCATCCCTTGGGTCATGCACCTTTCCATTTTGGGAAGTCTGCCCTTGGCTTTGGCCTCAAGGTTCGGCTTTGAATCCCAAGCGCTTGGGAACGGTCAGTGGATCGCTTTTTCTCGGAAGACTTATGAGCGGATCGGGGGTCATGCCGCCGTCAAAGCAAGCTGGCTCGAAGATATGCAGATGGCTCGACTTGCAGTGCGGAGTGGAGGGGTCCTGCAGGTATTTCTGGGCGCTTCAGAGCTGGAGGTGCGAATGTACCGGGACTCCGAACAACTGCGGCAAGGTTTTGGGAAGAATCTTTACCTTCTGACCGGTCAGAGTCTGTTGGCAAGCGCAAGCCTGGGAGTCCTGATCCTTTCCGCAGGATGGAGTCCTTTCTTCCTGTTGGCGCTCGGAAAGATCGAATTGGCCCTGATCTCTCTTGCAGCGGTCGGGATCTGGAGGGCTGCCGCAGCTCGAGCCTTTGGGCTGGGGCTTGGGCATTTTCTTGGGCAATGGTTTTTGGGTCATGCCTTGGGCTCACTGGCAGTCGTGCGACTTCTTTTTCTCTCCGTTCTGGACCACCGATTGAAGCGAGCTCGCTGGAAGGGGAGGGCGCTGCCGTGAGTGGGATGTGGATACACCCGAGTGAGTTCAAGTATTTTTGGGTACTGTCAGTTTTTCAAATTGATTATGGATGGCGAGAATGGCGACGCCAAACGCCACTGCCAGGACCAGGACCAGAGTACTGACCACGCCTGCGACTCCGAAGGACAGTTTGATCAGGATCGTGGATATGATGAATCCTGAATTTCTCATGATCTTGCTGAATTTATCCGTATGAAAAAGCGAGAAGAGCAGAAGCAGGACATCGACCAGAATGAGCACCGTGAAAAATTCATCGAAGAAGATCTTGTTGATATCCTTGACAGACCCGACCACCGGGGCCAATGCAAAGAAAGTTTCATTTGCCCAACTGATCAGGCTGTAAAGTGCCAGACCAAAAAACAGAGGCATCAGGCAGGCTGCGATGACCTGTTTCTGGCGAATGAACTTTTGAGTCACCAGTGAAGGAAGAGTTGGGGAAGCATCGCTTTTCATTTCTTTGACGATTTCGCGTTGATTCAGTCGATAGAAGGTCAAAATCAGAAGAAAGAGCACCAGAGTGGCTACCAGATCGTAAGTGAACTGAACGTCAGAACTCACTTTGAACCAGTCCTGCGTGAACACCAATCCAGAGAGATCCTTGAATACTTTTCTGATCACGATCAAGGTGAGAATCTCGTACTGCTTTGCGATGTAAGTGCTGGTGGACTGGGGGAGGTGGTAGACCAGCAGATAAACTTCGTAGATCAGGATGAATGAGAAGGGCGTGTAAATCGCCGAAATCGGATTGCTCAGGAGTCTTGACGGGTGCGCAAGTTGAACAATCCCCCATTCAACGAGCATGATCAGACCCAGATGAAGCACGAAGCTGACCATCGCGACCACCAGAATGATCTTTTCACTGCGGTCTTTGATTTTTTCGGAGAGCAGATGGGAGTAGATTGCGTCAAACAGTTTTCCGGAGCGATTGGTCATGATCCTGCACTACCACTTTTGACTGAAATTTGTTTTTCAAAAGATGTCCTGCGATTGGCCTGTTTCTGGCTTCCTTCCTGGTCTGTCAATGAAAGGACTAACTTCGGGGCTTTTTCGGATTTATCCGGGACTTTTTAAGTTGAGCTGTGTTAACGACAATCAGACAGCTCTGTGGTTATACAAATCTTTCACTAAAGGGAAACCAATCATGCTTGAATTGAGTTCTGGCCAATACTTCACTGTTTACAATGTCCTCTCATTCACGATTGCGTCCATGTTCGGCGCGTTCATTTTCTTTCTGGGTGCAAGGAGTCAGGTGGGTGAAAAATATCGACCTGCCCTTTTGATCTCGGCCGTAGTGGTCGCAATTGCCGGCTATCATTACTTTCGAATCTTTGACAGCTGGACCCATGCTTACGCTCTTGCAGACGGCGGGATTTACAAGGCTACGGGAGCGGTATTCAATGATGCCTATCGTTATGTCGATTGGCTGCTCACCGTGCCTCTCCTTTTGATTGAATTGGTCGCAGTGCTCGCCCTCGCCAAGAGCGACCGCGAGGGTCTTTTCGGAAAGCTCGCGATTGCGGCATTCCTGATGATCGCCCTGGGATACCCGGGAGAGATCGCCTCAGACATGACCACACGGGCGATCTGGGGAGCGCTGAGTACGGTTCCCTTCGTCTACATTCTGTACATTCTCTGGGGCAAGCTGGGCAAGGCCATGGATGCGCAGACACCCCAAGTGCGAGTGCTTCTGAGAAATATCCGCCTTCTCCTCATTGCGACATGGGGTTTTTACCCAATCACGTACATGCTGCCGATGTTTGGGATCCCGCCACAGTCCTCGGTCGTGGGCATTCAGGTCGGTTACGCGATCTCTGACGTTTTGGCCAAAGCCTTCTACGGTGTCATGATTTACTGGATTGCCCGCGCCAAGTCTGAAGCGGATGGTTCACTTCCGGCGGGCTCTGCTCACTGAAGGGTCCCCCGATACTGGATTGAAATTCAGAGGCCCGACTCGTCCACTGGACGAGTCGGGCTTTTTCTTGTTCGGTAGAACCGCTTCATCACCTGGGCATGTGAAAGAGTGAGGGCACCCAGCGAAACAAAGAGGATCGACCAGAGTGAATCACGCTCGCCCCTGGCTAGGGTCACAGAAGCCAGCAGAGCCACCCCCAACCAGGCCAGGACTGTGAAAGGGATGCTTTTTTTCAGGTACTGCCTGATGCTCCAGCCTTTCGCCTGCATCTGATGAGTGACGGAGTCCCAAGCGTGCCAGAAGACAAAGAAGCACAGAAAGCCCGGCAGAAGCGGCAGTCTCGCCAGCGCCAGCAGAAGAATCAGAGTTCTCACGACTGCTTTCGGGCGGTTCTTGCTCTGGAGGCCTGCGGCAATCAGCCCGCAAGTACCCAGAGTGGCAGCCCACAGTCGAGGAGAATCAATGGAGAGTCCGCTCGGAAAGCCCATTTTTTCTAGAATGACCAGTGTCTCGCTCCAGTGAAATAGCGGTGAGAAGAGTGAGGCACAGAGCCCCCAAATCCAGGCCGCGCACCGAAGCAGGCGTGCTGAGCGGAGCGTTCTTCTGTCTTCATGAATAAATTCACATTCTCCGAAGTGTTCCGCCGATAGCGCCATGAAGACCAGGAGAGCTGCGAAAGGGGTCCAGTGCCACAGGAGCAGAAACAGTGCGATTTGCAGAAGATAATTGGCGTAGAATTTCACAGGTGACGATTTGGCCTGTGGATCCCACTCGTGATCAACGGCCCCGTGAGCCATGCCGATGCTGAGAAGTCCCAGGAGGGGAAGAGCCCACTGCGCCAATCCTGTGAAGACTGCGCTGATGAGCACGGCGGGGAGGAAAGGAAACGACTGAAGTTCAAGCCTTTGAAAGTTTACGCGCATCAGTGTCATCACCCTTCCCGATCTTGAATAAAGCAATGGCTCAGGTGTTGAGCGGAGTCAACCTCTGAGCCATGTGCTTAAACCGGGGTGAGGAAAATGAATCCTCAGTTCCGCCTCAATTACATCTTGGGCATGATCACGGTATCAATGACGTGGATGACGCCGTTGGTGCAGTGAATGTCGGCTGTGGTCACGGTGGCTCCGTTCACTTTCACGCCGTGAGTTCCGTCAACATGCAGGGCTTCGCCCTGAACTGAAGCCGGGTTTGCAGTCTTGCCAATCACGTCTGATGACAACACTTTGCCGGAGGTCACGTGGAACTTGAGGATCGAAGCGAGTTTTGCCTTGTTTTCTGGCTTGATCAAATTCTCAACGGTACCTGCTGGGAGCTTTGCGAACGCAGCATCGCTTGGTGCGAAGACGGTAAATGGGCCTGCGCCCTTGAGCGTATCCACGAGTCCTGCAGCCTTGACAGCTGCCACGAGAGTTTTGAAAGATCCGGCTGCCACTGCGGTATCGACGATATCATGGGTAGTATTTGACATGGAGTCTCCTGTTTTCGGTTCAAGACTTCTCTATTGAAGTCAGTTGAGCAGTAGAGCTTTCACTTTCTCCCGTCAATGGATGAACACTCTTTTTTAAACTGCCGCAAAGCGTATCGATACAGATGTCATACAGAGCGAAAGAAATCTGAAAATGCGAACTTTGTAGAAGGTTTGGGCAATCAGTAAATTTATACTGTGGAATTTTACATCCTGAATTTTGCCTGCACTCAATTCGGAATCACCGCCGTCAAAAAATACTGCGGTCCGTATTCAAACTTGCCATAGAAAAGTTTAACCGGTCTCACGAGCGGCACGCGGCTTCTTGACTGAGGTTTTGTCTACCTTCGAATGGAGGGAGTGTTCGCTGACGATTGACAGCACTGACATTCGTAGTTTAATAGTCAATAAACTTCAAAACGGAGCTGGTAGACATGATTTTTCCGCGCTTTTTCTTCGTCACTGGGTCTGCATTCATGATCTTCAGTGCGTTGGTTTTAGTCCTCTGGCCCAATGTGACTTTCGCGACGGACGGAATCAATCTGCTGGCTTCTTCGGCGCGAGGTCAGGCGCGAGCCGGTGCGACCACTGCAGTCCAGAGTTCCCCGAGTGATTCTTTTCTTGGAAATCCGTCGCTGATCCATATTGCCTCGGAAAATGAAACGGAACTTGAAGTTTCAGTGTCGGGACTTTTTTTGGACGTCAGTTCCAAAAACAGTCAAGCAGTTCCCTTCGGAGGGACCGGACAGAGTCTCGCGAGCGACAAAAAATTTGTTCTGATTCCAACACTCGGGGTCGTGCACGCCTTTTCTGAGCGGCTCTCCATCGGGACCGGAATGGTAGCTGAGGCAGGACTCGCCTCAGACCACCGAGGGCGCACTGAGTTGCTCGAGCTGAAGCCGGAACTCTCCGTGGCGAAGGTTCCGGTGGCGATCTCCTACGCGACGAGCTTCGGAAATCTGGGGGCAGCCCCGATGTTGGGCCTTGCTCGCTACTCCACGAACTCATCCCAGAAGATCGGGTCTCCGTCTCAGTCCGATCGACCCTTGAAAACGGCGCTGGGTTTCGGCATCTCGCTTGGAGCCTCACGTGAGTTCGGGACGCACTCAGTGGGTTTGGGTTGGAAGTCAAAATCGAAGTTTCGGTTGAAGGAATTCGCGGATCTCGACGCGTACGGACCCTTCTCAAATCCCGATCTGGACACTTTGGAGCTGGAGTCGCCTTCCCAGTGGAACATCGGCTATGCTTACCGGGGGCTTGAGGATTGGATCTTTTTTCTGGACCTGAAGCGGGTGGAGTGGGCGAATGCAAAGGCCTTCAAAGAGTTTGGATGGAAGAACCAGTGGGTGGCTGCACTTGCTCTGGAGCGAACGCTGGGGCGTTTTTCCGCGCGATGCGGGTTCAATCTCTCAACGCCGGTCTACCGCTCGGAAACGGCGAGAGTCGCGACCGGTGTGACCGATATTCAGGGCCACTCGGTCTATCAATCGAATCTCGACTTCTTCAATGTGGTCGGTTATCCGGCCATCCTCACTCGCACGGCCACAGTGGGAGGAAGTTTTGAATGGGGTGAGGCAGACGCGAGGAAGTCCGCCATTGACCTCGCTTTGCTTCACAGCTTCAAGGAAACGATCTCCAGAAGTGGCACCGGTGCTTTTGGATTACCTTACTCTTATGAAACTGAAATTCAGTTCACCAACGTAGTTGCAAGTTACCGAACCCGCTTTTGAGCGGGTTCACGGCGCTTGATCTTCACAGTCGCTGCTCGCTCGCTTTATTTCGTGGACCCTTTCATGCAGGGTTGTCTTCCGATGCATGGAGATTCTGGGCCACTCTCAATGGAAAGCGCGAATAAAAAGACGGTTCTGGACCGAGCGATCGGGAAGTTTGAGCGCGTGGTGGTTGTATCACTGATCATCATGATGATGGGAGTGGTGGCGCTTTCAACCCTCGAGCTCGGGTGGATCATTGTCAAAGACATCATCACGCCGCCCATCATTTTGCTTGGATTGGATGAGCTTCACGAAATTTTTGGAGTTTTCCTTTTGGTCCTGATCGGAATAGAACTGCTTGAGACCGTTAAGGGTTATCTGAAGGACAATGTCGTACACGTGGAAATTGTTCTTGAAGTGGCTTTGATTGCCATAGCCCGCAAAGTCATTCTGCTGGATCTATCGAAGTACGACGGGTTAAGTATCCTCGCGGTTGCCGCCATCATCATTGCTCTGGCAGGTGCGTTCTACGTCCAGCGTCGAGCGCGATAGCCGTCGGGTCGAACGCGTTCTCAAAAGCATGCGGAAGATGCTCAGGAGCAGGGGCGTAGGTGGGCACAAGGGCTCTTGCCGTGTCTTATCGCAGGATCACTTCGTGCTTCATGAACAGGAACTTCCGAATCTCCTCGAGGATCAGAAGACTTGACGCCGTCATGATGGCGAGAGCCCATTCTCGAAAACTCAAGGCCACCGTCCCAAAGAAGGTTTGCAACGGCTCCCAGTGAACCACAGCTCCTTGAAGGGTAGCGATCACGGCCAAAGCGGTCCAAAGCCTGTAGTTCGTGAAGAACTGATGACCCAATGCAGACCGTCCCTCGGAGCGGGCATTGAAAGCGTTGAAGAACTGGAACAAGACGAAAGTGGTGAAGGCAAGGGTAGTGGCTTTCTCGGTGCCACCGTTCATGAGCTCCGTGCGCAGAAGCAGGAGCGTTCCCGCAGCCATGATGCAGCCATGGAGGAACAGGGAGCGCAGTCGTGCCCAGGATAGAATCTGTTCATCGAGCGGCCTCGGCGGTCTTGTCATTGCCTCCGGATTGATTGGATCGAGGCCCAGCGCGATCGCTGGTGGCCCATCCATGATGATCGCGATCCAGAGCACCTGAATGGGCCGTAAGGGAGAGGGCAAGCCGAGAATCGGGGCCAGAAAGATCGTGATCAGGGCGCCGATGCTGGTAGAAAGCTGGAAGCGCACGAACTTGACGATGTTGTCATAAATCGTGCGCCCTTCATGAACGGCCTCAACAATCGTCGCAAAGTTGTCATCGGTCAGAATCATGTTTGCTGCCTCTTTGGCAACTTCGCTTCCGGATCCCATGGCGATTCCGATATCCGCGGCTTTAAGGGCGGGAGCGTCGTTCACACCGTCCCCGGTCATCGCTACCACGGCCCCATTGAACTTCAGGGCGCGCACGAGCCGCAGCTTGTGCTCGGGCGCGACTCGCGCAAAGACAGAAATGCCTGCGATTCTCTGACTGAGTTCGCTGTCCGTAAGTGACGCGAGCTCGTGGCCCGTGATTCCTTCGCCTGGGAGATCAAGCTGCCGCGCGATTGCGACCGCAGTCTCCAGATGGTCTCCGGTGATCATCTTGACCTCGATACCTGCGATTTTGCAGCGCCTGATCGCTTCGCGCGCCTCTTCCCGGGGGGGA
>JACMNQ010000037.1 GCA_014378465.1 Oligoflexia bacterium
GTTGCAATGGCTCTGATAATCTAAGTAGAGTATGTGCAACAAAATCTTCGGGTATATGAAGCTGAATTGCCAGCATTGGATCTGACCGGGTCTGACGTCTGATCAGACCTGATTGAGTTTCGCTTTGCCCTGACTCGCAAGAGTCCAGGCCGCAAGTTTGTACAGGAGACGCGCACCGACGTTTGCATCCCACTCGTCATTCTCGTTGTCGAGATTGGGGGAGACTTCATTGAGATCGAAACCGATGATCTTGCGGCCCGAAGCCACGACTTGCGAAAAGATGTAGGCTGCTTCCTGAAAGTCCAGTCCGCCGGGGACGGGGGTTCCCGTATGCGGGCAGAATTTCGGATCGAGTCCATCGATGTCAAAGGAGATCCAGACTTCCTTGGGAAGGGTGGAAATGATGTCAGTGGTGATCTTCTTCCAGGACTCCCCTTCAAACTTTCGCCTGGCCAGATGAGCGTCAAAGAAAATTTTCACTCTTTCGCCGAGAGACTTGCAGTAGTTCACCTCTTCTTCACAGAAGTCGCGGATCCCGACCTGCGTGAGTTTCGTCAGCTGAGGGATCAATTTCAAAGCGTTGTTCATGATTGAAGCGTGCGAGAATTCAAAGCCTTCGTAAGCGTTCCGGGTGTCGGAGTGAGCGTCAAAATGCAGAACGCCGAAGGAAGGATGTTTCTCCGCCATCGCCTGAAAAGCGCCGAGGGGTACTGAATGATCTCCGCCCACGATGCCGACGATCTTGCCCTGGGCGAGAAGCTTCTTCGTTTCAGCATAGACGTAAGAGTTCAATTTTTCGCTGAGCTCGTTGACTCGTTTGAGAGATTTCTGAAGGGCGGGATTGCCGTCAATGACCCCTGAAGCGGCGATGATTTTCTGGGCTTCGGCTTTGCCTTCTTCATTCCACGACCGGACCTCAGCGGATTCTTTCATCATGTAAAGGCCCGCTTCGTATGGGCGTTCGACATCGAGATCATAGAGATCCACCTGCCGGCTTGCTTCGAGGATCGCCGCCGGGCCATCAGAAGTTCCGCCGCCGTAAGAAGTCGTCGCTTCCCAGGGAATCGGGAGAAAAACGAGGCTGGCCTGTTCCTGAGTGAAAGGAAGACCAAAGACGCCAGAATCGTTCAGAGAAGCAGCATTGGGATCAAACTTGTGAGTCGACATGAGTGTCTTTTGTAATTTTCAGACGTGGCTGTCAAGCGTCAGAACTGCTAGAGTGACTGCATGGGAAACGGCCCTGAAGTAAAAGTTGATGTGTATCGTCCATCCACCTGGCCAAAGTACACGAAAGGCATGTGCGAAGGCTGCTGGGCTGGCTGTTGCACGCTTCCGGTCGAAGTGAGCGCCTTTGATCTGATCCGTCTCGAGATCATCACGGAAGACGAAGCGGCAAGCTCACTCAAGAAAGTTTCACGACGCCTCCATGCTGAAGGCGTGATTCAGAGTTTCAGTGCAAAAAATCAGCTCTTCATTCTTGAACAACGGGGCGGACGCGACTGCATCTTTCTTGGCGCCAAGGATCGCCTCTGCACCGTCTATGAAAAGAGACCCCAGGTGTGTCGTTCTTTTCCCAAGATTGGACCCAAGCCGGGCTCGTGTCCTCAGATTCTCAAAAAACACTGTTAAGATGGTTTATTTCCTGACTAAATCAGTCGATAATTAACCTATGAATAAAGAGACTTTCAAAGACACCCTTGAAAAAAAATACATCGAAGATATCCAAGACGCTTATCGTCGATGTGAGCACAACGGTGGGAAGCTGGTGGATCATTCGAAGCTCGTCACTCTGCTTTCAAATCTGCAGAAGAACGCCAAAGCCGATGGCCTGACCTCAGGTGAGTTTGAAGATCTGACCCAGTGTGCGCTTCCTGATCTGAAAGAACTCAGTCAGATCAAGAAAGCGGCGTAGAACGCTCGAAACGGACTGATTATTTTCTGTATCCACCGCCGGCATCGCCGGTGGGAGCGCCGAGCTTGTGGCGATGCAGGATCAGACCGTGAGTGGGATCGTAAGGTGAAACGCCAACAGTGACTCGGTCGCCGAGAATCACGCGGATGTGAAATTTCCGCATTCTTCCTGAGAGCTTGGCCATCAGGGTTTGACCGCTCGGGATTTCGACGGTGAAATTTCCATTGGCCAGAACATCGGTTACGACACCATCAATTTGCGCTAAATCGTCACGAGACATGCTTGAGTTAACCTCTGTCGCGGACTCTGAGCCCGCAGTTTTTGATCGGATACTTCTACTTTTGAAGCCGAACCATAACACCAAAGCGCTCGGGTTGCCTATGCTAAAAACACCCCAGCATTGGCCCATAGGGGGCCTTCAGGGCTCCTTGACGTCTCCTGGACCGTAGCCCCAGGACTTCAAAATGGCTGCTTCATCGTCGGTGTTTGCGGACTTTTTGAACTTTGCACCGGGTCGACCTTTGACTCTCCCCTCACATTGGGGCCAGCTGCTGTGGCGCATGGGGACTCCGTTCACCAGACTGAGGTAGGAGAATGCAGCCGCTTTCGGAGCTGACTTCTCGCGGGGTTCCGGCAGTGAAGTGTCTTCAGGAATGTCATGAATCGCGATCGAGTATTGGAGCAGCGGTCCCTGATAAAGGTTCGGCCTGGGTCCGCGTGCAAAGCCGGTGGCGATCACGTCGCAGCGCTCATTGCCTGGAACACCGCTATGTCCGCGAACGAAATGCCAGGAGATGGATTGAGTTTTTCCGTAAACCTGACCTCGCTGCGCGACGACTGCTGAAAGTTCCTTCCAGAGCGGGACGTTGGCGACGTCCTTGCCATCAGCGGTCTTCCAGTCTCTCGAGCGCCAACCCCAGATCCACTGCGTGATACCCCGAATGACATAGACCGAGTCAGTATAGACTTCGACTTTGCCTGGAGTCTTCGCGACTTCGAGCAGGCCTTCGATCACGGCCGTGAGTTCCATCTGATTGTTGGTGGTCTGCCTCGTGCCGCCACCCAGTTCCTTCACTTCACCTTGCGGAAACACGACGACGGTTCCCCAGCCGCCTGGACCAGGATTGCCTGAGCAGGCTCCGTCAGCGAAGATGAGGAGAGGGATCTTGGAAGTGTCAATTTCAGAGAATTTCACGTCGCCAACATAATCTCAGGTCCAAGGCTTAAGCAATGCCCTTATGCACCATTGTGTAATGCGGCCTTATGCCACGTGCCGCTTGCGCTCATCGGGATGAATCACTTTGAGGCCTGCAGTCGCCGGGACATCCGAGTACCGGATGATTCCCATGATCTGTTCATCATCCAGCCAGGGCAGGCACTGATGTGGGGCGGCCTGGAGTGCGGGCAGAATCCGGTCCAGCTGCTGATGGGACGCCACGAACTGAGAAACGGAATGCATGACCTGCCGGACGGGCGTCGTTGCCCAGTCGCTCTGCGCGACCTGCTGCATGTCGCTGAGTCCGATCATCTTGACGGGCAGGTGCACGCTTCCTTCAGGCAGGCCGAGAGTTCTCCGGACTGGAAGAACTTCAGACTGTGAGGCCACCATGAGTTCCGCAGCTTCGAGCAGCGAGCTGCGATCGGAGATCGAAGGAAGGTGAATGCCGATGTCCACGACGGAAGCTGGAGTGCGCTCGGGCGTCGGCTGCTGAAAGGCATCAGCCAGTTCAGTTCTGCTTTTCGCGTAGGTCATCACGGCCAGAAGCAGGATCAAGGGACTGAACTCGATCAATCCCACGGCAATCAGGCAGAAGGCAGTCATCTGGGAGAGGGAATGCATGATCTGCTCGGCGCGAACGGGTCCCCATTTCTTCAACAGGGCGGGAAGGAGGGCCTTGCCCGCGTCTGTCGGAGCGGCCGGAATGAGATTGCCCAGCCCGATGATCAGATGTGTAAAAGCCATCCAGTAGGAAAAAAGGGACACCAGAGGATTGACGTTCCAGAGATAGATCGCCCAGAACAGAGTGGACACTCCGAGGTTGACGAGGGGGCGGATCCAGAAGCGGGGGGTCCCGCCTGTTCCCTGACCCATTCTTTGACCCCCTCTTTGACTCAGCAGATTTCCGGTCAGATCATGTACACCCCAGGAGATCAGGACCCCCATGGGCAGAAGCAGTGCCCAGGCGGCACGAGGCAGACTCAGACTCTGCACCCGAATGTTCGCGGTCTCCGCGAACCACTCGAAACGAGTTCCCGAGATGACCCAGAGGTAGAAGACCGCCACTGCAAGCGCTCCATAAAACAGGCCATGGAAGAAGTCGGGATACAGGTTTTTTTGCGATCTCATGGCCGTGAGGCGATGCAAATCTGAAACCGCTTCTTCATTTCTTGAGCAGCTCCGGACAGACTTCAGGCCGTCAAAAATACGTCGAAAAAACTGAAGCTTCGGCGTCAATGATCTGTCGCGGAAATAACCCGCTTGTGGATCGGAGAAACGGAGTTAAACTGGATTGTACGGAGTTCAGTACAGGGTTCAGCAAGATGCCAAACTCGAGGCTCCGTGTTTCCAAGGAAGAGTTCTCGTTCTTTCATTTGAATGAGTTCTCGCGGAGGGGAATGTCAAATCAACGGGTGTTTTCTTACTACAGGTTTCAGCAGCGCATGAGTCGCCCGCTGAGCGCAAGGATTGCGTTACTTTCACTGGGCTGTGCCGAGGTTTCACTCGCCTTCAGCTCCCAGGCGATGGCTACGACCGGGTTCGTGCGACTTGAGTCGGATGGTTTTCTGAAAAGATCGGATGATCGAAGCAACTCCACTCAGACCATTGTGCTCGGGCCCGAGTTCAGCGGCCAGAACCGCTTCGTTGAGGGAAATGCGGATCTTCAGGCGATCGGTTACGTCACCAACAAGTCGACCTTCACTGCAGAATCGAAGAACGCCTACCTTGCAACCAGCACGCAACTGATGCCGCGTCATCAGCTCACGCTCGGACGACGTCAGTATGACTGGAGCGTCGTCGATGACCAGTGGAAGATGGGACTCTGGTCCCCGCGCTTTCTCTGGGATCCTCTTCGTCCTGAACAGATCGGCCTGACGGGTGCTTTTTATACCTATCAGTCCCAGTCGTGGCGCGTACTGGCTTATGCATCCCCTCTTTCAATTCCGGAACGCGGCTTTCCGACTCAACAGCAGGATGGACGCATCACTTCGGCCAGTCCGTTTTACATCGAACCTTTTCAAAAACTGCAGATCACTGAAAACAGAAGCCTGCCCGTCCATTATGACCTCCAGTATCCAGCGATGAGTGAACTGCTCCTCAATCCCGGCGGAGCCATGCAGGTTCGCTATGGTGAGAAGCAGGGCGGCTGGATCCAGGCCAATTATGGAATCCTTCCCATCCTTCAGCCCAACCTCTCCATCGAGCCTTCCATCGTTCTCCAGAGCAACGAAGTGGAGGTGACGGTTCACCCACGGATTCTCTACCATCATGTGATGACCGGTGAGACCGGTTTCAAAAACCGGGACTTCTCGCTCTGGAGCTCGGTGACCGGAGAGACTCCCCTTCAGAAGCAGATTCCAAGCAGCTGGGTCACCATACCGATCGGCCCCACTCTGATCGTTTCCGCCGGTGCCGAAGCCAACTTCAGAGGCGGCTTCAAGCTCAATGGATCACTTTTCTACCTGAATGAGACCACGCCTGCGCAGACGGACGCGGCCGTGGACACTTCTTCGCTGCAAGGTCGCTTCGAATACAAAAAGGCGGCCCGTCTCGGAGCTGAGTGGAGTGGCATGACCCACCTCACTTATTCCACTGCCTGGATCGCGGACCTCGAAGAGAAAAGCAATCTCATGTCCTTTGATCTCAACTTCCGCCCCAAGCTGGATGCCTCTCTCGTCTCCGGAGCCTGGCTCATCAACGTCGGAACAGATTTCTTCACATCATCAACAGGCACAGGTCACCTCGGGAAGTATCAGGGAAATGATCGCGTGAGAGGCGGAGTTTCGTATGTCTTCTAATCGAAGTCGTGTGTTTTCGTTGTTCGCGGGATGCTCACTGATCGCCGTGCTCGTGGGCGGAGCAGGGTGCGGCCGACTGGGCGAAATGGACAGTTTGAGCAAGCTGATGAAATTGAAATCCGACACGGGTTGCCTGAACGGCATCGGCGCTCAGGTCACGAAGTATGTCGACGGCGAAATCACGGTCAAAGAGTGGACCGGGACTCTGGACTGCATGGTCAACTCAATCGACCTCTTCAGGAAGTACGTCAAGGGCAATGATCCTCAAGGTTACAGCCAGAAAGATATTCAGGCCCTGATCAAGACTTTCATCGTCACCAACACAGATATCAGTGATGAGTTGATGTCCGCGATCTTTGAAGTCAAATCGTCCTTCATCGGTGGCAACAGGGACGTCCTCACCCATGACGAAGTTGATCAGATCTATATCCTTCATAAATTATTCAAAAAAGAGTCCACCGATCTGATTCCCTATCTCGCTGCACGCAGAGCCACACCCAACTCGAACACGATCCTGGCCTTGAGCGACGCGGTCCAGCGCATGGGCATGAATATCGCCGCCGGCCTCAGCACGGAAAAGAATGCACTCTTCAGCAGGGCTGCGCTTGTGCTCCTTCTGGAGGAGATTGGAAAAGTTCACGGCACTGACCTTGATCCCGCCCACGTGGATTTCTATCTGAGTGCCAAAGCCGCTGTCACCGGTGGGGATTTGAGCGGTGTCGCCGGTCGTGAATGGCCAGCCCTGATTCGCGCTGCGACCGCCTACGGTGGCCCCCTCCTGGTTCAACACTGGATGAAGACTGCAGAACTCGGAGACGCCAACGAGAGCGGCGAGCTTCTCCTCAAGATCTATAAAAAACTGAGAGTCGCCGCCAGTGAAACTCTGAGACTTCGAAACGGGGTCATGCCTTTATCGGTCATTGATCAATTGATTGACACCTTGCCACCGGAACACCTCGCGCTGAGTCGCGGAGTTTCGATTCGCAAGCCTGAACTGAAAGCGTCTCTGAGACCTCTGGTCAAGAAGCTCATGAAGAGTGGTGCTTCCGATCAGGGTTTGGACGCACAGGCACTCGATACCGTGCTGGCTCTCTTTGAAGAGGGCACTCGCAGTGAGACTCATGTCGACCGGATCTTCACCGGACTTCGAGAATCCGTCGCTCCGACCGTATTTCTGGAGGCGGCAGACAACTACGCCCGGTCCCTCGATGCTGTGGCAAAACAGGAAGTGGCCCGTCTCAAATCCCTGGCCAGTGATTATGTGGGACTCTTTCCAGAGGGCAGCGCTGAAATTCGCTATGAACTCAGTGTTCAGGACAATCGCACTCGCAATCACATGGTTCGCATGTCCTGGATCGAAATCGGGGCTCGTCACCTGCTGAAGACTTACGCGACCGGTGCCGGTGGAGTGGGCGCGAAGCCTGACCTGCGTGAAATCATCGCGGACTTTCAACCCATCCTGTACTCCATCGGAAAATTTCACCCTGACGTGAAAGACCCCGGTGCCAAGCGCTTTCTGGAAGCGAATCTCTTCATGTTCGCCAGCAATGGCGATGAATTCATGAACCTCAACGAGACCACCTATTACCTGGCGACTGTTCTCTCCGCCAGTTCACTCTCCTCCAGAATTCAGAACCGCATCTGGCAGCTCTGCCCGGTGATCGGTCATGACAAGCTGAAACTCGAGACCATCTCCATGGACTGCTTCCGTGAGCACTTCTTCGCGGACTACCAATCTTTCTGGGATGATTTTCCGGAACTCATCTCCTCCTACCGGAATTTGAGCGCTGATAAACAACATCTGGTCCAGGAATCGATTGAAATTTCTGCAAGACGTCTCGGACTCAACAATGATCCGATCAGTTCCTACGACATCGACGGTTATGCGGCCATTCCCCATTACGTCGAAACTCTGATGGCGCGGTTCGATGGACCGATCAAGGATCAGGTTCTCGACAAGAGGGAAATTCTGGATCAGGCGTTCCCCATCTTCAAGGGTGCCCTGATCGGGATTCTCGCCGAAAAACTCAAAGGCAAGATTGATGTGACCAAGATTCCGGACAGCGTGCTCGAAGGAGCTCTGACCTACATCGTTCGTTTCGGTGAAGCACCGTCGACGTTCTGGGACTATGCTCACTTCGTCTGGTGGCTTGCGGAGCGCCCTTTCTGGATCGTTCGAGCCGATCGCGCCGCTCTCTACAAAGTCATCGCTGTACTGGGTAAAGCCAACGCGGGGCCGGCGGTCACGCCGAATACGCTTCGCCTTGCTTCGGAGGCGATCCCTGGTATCGAAACATCTACAGTGGATCCTGCTCTCAATGACGCGAACTTCGTCCTTCCGGATGACGCCTGCTACCTGCTTCCGACTGAAGATCAGGTCATGGCCTGTCGCTGAGCGGCTGGAACTTTTGAAACTGAAAAAGGCCACCGGGGAAACCCGGTGGCCTTTTCATTTTTGGTCAGAAGTCTGAATCAGAACTTCATGCCGGTGACCTGTTCCACCCGACCCTTGAGGTTCACGAGAACGAGGAAACCCGAATTTTCGCCCTTGTCATCTTCGCCTACGATCGAAACGTTTCCGATCGGGACGTTTGCGGCATCATAGAAACGGAAAGTTCCCATGTAGCCAGGCATCTTGAGAGGAACGTGCACGAAAGTTCCGATCACGGTCGGGCCCACATAGAAAACGACATCCTTCAGCTTCGGGATTTCAACCGCGAGAGAAGGCATGGTGCCTGCTGCCACGCCAGGGATGGGTCTGCCGCCTGGGAGGGTCTTTGGATCCAGTTCACGGATGACATCGTGAGTGAGGGTCTTCATGTCTTCTTTGTCGATCCCGATGCTGATCAGAAGGCCAGCGCTCTGAAAGTCAGGACCAATTTCGATATAGCTGTTCTTGAGTTTCGGGATCGGCGCGCGAAGGCCGGCATCAAAAGTCACGTTCTGGAGCACGGCTGACAAAGTCAGTGTGCCGTTGATGAAATTCACGTGCGGTCCATCCACACCTGGAATCGTCGGGTTCTTCGCTGATCCTTTGCCACAACCTGATACCAGCGTCGCGACGACCGCCAAAGCACAGACCATTTCATTCAGTTTCATTTTCATATCTCTCTCCTTGTTTGTGTAGTGCACAACTTGTTGAATTTAAAAATCTTGCGGGTACTGCCTGAGTCGGTACTTCTGGAAACTGGGTACTGCTCTAAAGGGTACTGAGTGCCGTTCCGTCAGTGAGCTGACCTCGAATGAACGGAATCAAAACGAAAATGCCGCTGGTCGGCTGAGAGGAACTCAGCGAGCTGGCGGGAATGGCGTAAGCTTTGCCGAGAAGGTTGCCTTTCTCATCCGTGATCGCGACTGAGACCATGAGGTCCAGGACCGCGCCTTTGGGAGAAATCAATTTCAAGGGAACAAACAGACCGAAGGCGTCTTCGGAAAGATAGACGCTTAACTTGAGGCCATGAATGTCCGTGTCCCAGCGGGGGAGCATACCGGTGGCCACATCCGGCAGTGCTCTGCCGTCGGGAAAACCACCCAGTTCATGATGAACGGAAATGTCGTCGAGCAGAGTCTTGAGTCCGACTGAAAGTTGAAAGACCGTTCCCGATGAATTGAGGTCCGGGGCAACGGACACGGTGGAGTTCTTCAGTCCTGGGATCGGAACTGTGATTCCGGCATCCCAATGAAGCTGCGTGGAGACGAAACTCACGAAGAGATTCTGTGAAATCACCGACGTTTTGAAGTTCTCAATTCCTGGAATCGCTTTGCCTTTTCCGCAGCTCGTGGCGGTCAATGAAAGGCAGGTCAGTAAGAGACTGACTGAAACGCTTCGAATAAGTATCTGAGATCCTTGGGAAATTCTCATCATAAATTCTCTATCGGCAGCCCACTGAGTTTGAATTAGATTGTTAATTATTATTAAGAATACCAAAATGCGTCGCACTGCGCAAATTTAGTTCGCAGGAACGAACTGAATGGGACTTGAACGCGAGCTGCGATTTAAACGCATTCGAAGTAACGAATCAGAGCGCTTTTCGCAGACTCTGCGGTGAGGCGGGGGGCCTGATAAAATCTGAAAGTGTCGAGAAGGTCCTGTTTTTTGCGTGGCGATCCCTGAACGCTCCACTCATGAAGTCCAAAATCTTCGCGGTCCCATAAAGCCAAAGCCTGTCCCTGGAGCCCGCCGCGACTCACGCGTCCGATGGCTTGAGCGAAGGCGAGGAGTGAAGCCGGTGCCTGCCAGAGCACAACCCAGTTCAGATGCGGATAGTTCATCCCCATTCCAAACGCGGAAGTGGAGATGATGACGTCCACTTCCTGGCGCTCGACCTGACTTTCAATCGCCCTTCGTTCTTCGTAGCTCATGCCTGCGTGGTAGAACGTCGATCGTTTGTTCATGGAAGCGAGAATACGATGCACTCGCTCAGTGCTCTCGCGTGTGGAAACAAAAATGATCCCGGCCCCGCGCCTGCGCGAAACCCAGTGCACCAGCGTCTGCGCGCGCTCGGTCCAGGGAGTTCTTCTGATCTGAAGGTCCAGACACTCAGGGAGTCCAAAGCGTCCGATCTCGTGAATACCGCTCGAGCTTTGTTCGCGAAGGCGCTCCAGAAGTTCCTGTCGCGCCACCCGAGGCAGAGTCGCCGTCAGCCAGAGACTTCTCTCGAGTCTGAGTTTCGTGATGAGGTTCGGCAGCTCACTGAATGCCGGACGGAACTTCTCGCCCCACTCATGCAGGCAGTGGCACTCATCCACGACCAGGACAGTGGGCCTCCACTGAGCCAGCTTCTCAGCGTTACGAGCAACAAGGAGACTCTCCGGACTTGAGACCCACACTCGCGTAGTCGGACCCAGGCGAGTGCGGCTACCTCCCGCACTCAGGTGAACTTCGAGCCCCAGGCTTTCAAGTTTCATCGCCTGCTGACGGGCCAATGCGATGAGCGGCGAGACCAGCAGAACTCGTTCGTCGGGATTCAGAGCCAGCTTCTCATAAATCAGGCTCTTGCCAGAGCCAGTGGCGGCGATGCAGAGCACGTGTGCCGGCTCACGCCTCTGCAGGAGTGCCAGCGCTTCACGTTGAAAGGGTCTCAGTTCATGCATAGGCTGCAGCCCAGTGCGAGGCTCATGCCTGCCTGCGAGCGATCAGGCTGAAGAGGAAGCGGTCTTGAAATCGGGAGCCGGCAATTTTTCCGTCTTGAACCTCAGATACACCAGTCCGCCTGCGGCCCCGAGAAACAGTTGGACGAGAACGTAGAAGCTGAAGATATCAGCTCCGCGCGCAGAGCCCAGCAGATGAAAAAGTCCGGCGAAAGCGGCATGCCCCGTACCCACGCCAGCCGGGAGGACTGGAATCGCGGTCGCCAGAAGTCCCAGAGGAATGATCACCAGCATTGAAAGGGGCTCAAGCTGGGTTTCGCCCATGGCGTAAGCGAACTGAATGCAGGCGAAGCCGACACTCAGGTGAATCATGATCGAAATGAGAAGTGCTTTGAAGACCGTCGCGCGGTGATGATGGTAATGACGAGTACCCTCATAGATGCGGGTGAGGGAGGCCACTTTTGGAAAACGCACATGGAGCTGATTCAAAATTTTCAGAATGGGATCGTGATCTTCGCGCACGAAGAAGAGGTAACCGTAGAAAATCACGACGCAGACTGCTGCAGTGCCCACAAAAGCCTGAATCGCGCTGAAAAATGCCGTCCCTAGAAATGAACTCAGATGCGAGATCAGAGCTCCCGCCGAAACCAGGACCAGAGCTGAAAGCCCCACGATGCGGTCAAAGAGAATGCTTCCAAAGGCGCGGGCCCGCTGACCCTGGATTTCGTTGGAGACGTAGAATGCTTTGACGAAGTCTCCACTGACTGCGCCCGGAAGCGCGATGTTGAAGAACTGCCCGATGAACACGAGTTGAAAAGTCCTCACCCACCTCAAATGAATGTTCTGCGCCTGAAGCAGCCACTGCCAGCGAATGGCGGACAGAAACATGCAAACCACCAGCGCACTCACGGCTGGAACGATGCGACCAGGTTGATCCAGTGCGCGCCTGAAGGCTCCGACGGAGATCAAGCCCTTCTTCCCGAGCAGATAGAAGACCACTGCGACGAAGAGGATCTTCAGGGCGAGAGAGACCAGTTTTTTCATGTACTCAGAAAATTCCTGAAGATCAGTTCGCCGATTTTTGGATCATAGAGTTTCGGTCCATCTTTCGAGTGAAGGAGAACCTTTGGAGTGCCCGTCTTCTTTCGCTCTGCGAAGGTGATGGCGGCCTGAACGAGGTCCCGTTCGGGATGAAACTGAATTCCGTAGATGGGCAGGTTCTCGTACTGGCAGGCTTGAACTTCACAGTCCAGAGAACGAGCGAGGTGTTTCATTCCCGCGGGCAGGGAGCCCACTTCTTCAAAGTGCGCGGAGAAGGAGTAAAAGGTGTTCGGCAAACCCTCAAGGAGGGGAGCTGAAGCGACTTTTTCGATTTTCGTCCAACCGAATTCCGCGGTTTCCCCTCGGCGAAGGATGTCCACGCCGCCGACCACCCGGTTGAGGGCCTGGTGTCCGTAGCAGACGCCGAGCAGTGGTTTGGCAGTCGTGATGGCTTCGCGAATCAGCATATCGACATCGGCAGCCCAAGGACTGAGCTCCATGCACGACGCTCTCGAACCGGAAACGATGACGCGATCAAATTTTCTGAGGTTCGAGGGCAGGTCCTGATGGGGGCCGCGTCTCACGGTCACAGTGGCGCCTTGAAGTGCCGTCGCATACCGGCGGAGGTCAGGGGAGCCCCAGCTGGTTTCATCCATGTTATTGTCGATGATCAATACGTTCATGATTCAGGTCCGCCTCGATGAGATAAGCATATTTGAGAAACATGCTGTGAGCTGCATTGATCGAAATGATAAACCCTGCCAGCCCATCCATGAAACCTTTTTTGATAAAATAAGTCTCAATGAATTTTCCGGCCGGCTTGAGGAGGAGTCTGATCAGGCTCGGACGCTGACCCTTCTTGAGCAGCTCCTGATAACCTTCCTGAGAGTATTTCAGATTGGTGAGGATCTGATCCTGAATGTTTGAAAAGGTGTAGTGAAGGAGGGGCAGGGAAAGTTTCTTCACGGGACCGTCGACCAGAAGAGCTTCATGCACGGCAGGCTCGCTCCAGCGTGCGAACTTCCGGTTGGCCATACGGGTGAGGAAATTGGGATACCAGCCTCCGTGTTCAATCCATTTGCCGAGATAATACGTCTTTCGCGGAAAGTAGAAGCCGCGGGCAGTCGTGGCTTCTGCCCGTTCTGAAGCTTTTGAGTCAACGCCTTCAAGAGCCGCAAGAATCTCCTGAGACAGCTCAGGTGAAACCTCCTCGTCGGCATCGATGTTCAAGATCCAGTCATGAGCCGCCTGAGCCTGCGCGAAGTTTTTCTGCTTCCCGTAGCCGGGCCAGGGATTCGTCATCACTTTGGCGCCCAGAGCCCGTGCAAGCTCAAGGGTTCGGTCGGTGCTGCCTGAGTCAACCACGAGAACTTCATCGGCCCAGAGCACGCTTTTCACGGCGCGCACGATGTTCTTTTCCTCGTTCAAAGTGATGATGGTTACGGAAACCGGTGGACGTGACATGGTCATTTTGAACTAGCATAAAGGCTGAATTTTTGGGAGAAACTCCTCACTGAGGAGAATTTTCAATGCGTATTGCAGTCGTTGGAACAGGCTATGTCGGGCTGGTTGCTGGGGCATGTTTTGCAGATACCGGTAATACGGTCGTGTGCGTCGATATCGATCAGAAGAAAACCGATGCCCTGAAGCGCGGCGAAATCCCGATCTTCGAGCCAGGCCTGGAGACTCTCGTCAAGCGCGGCGCCGCTGAAGGCCGCCTCACTTTCACGACTTCCTACAAGGACGCGATCCCTCAGAGTGACATCATCTTTCTGGCCGTGGGCACCCCACCCCTGCCTTCGGGCGAGCCCGATCTGAGTTACCTCAAGGCGGCCTCTGAAGAAATCGGTCGTCACATGAACGGCTACAAGATCATCGTGAACAAATCGACCGTGCCAATCGGCTCTCACCGAGTGGTGGCGGACTGGATCGCCCCTCACACTTCGCACTCCTACAACGTCGCAAGCAATCCGGAGTTTTTGAAAGAAGGAACTGCGGTGGATGATTTCCTGAAGCCTGACCGTGTCGTGGTCGGAACTGATAATCAGGAAGTTTACGCTCAACTTGCAGACCTCTACTCCCCTTTCGTTCGCCAGGGCAACCCTGTCATCTGGATGGATCCAGTCTCAGCCGAAATCACGAAGTATGCGTGCAACTCGTTTCTCGCCACTCGCATCAGTTTCATGAATGAGCTTGCCGTACTGTGTGAAAAAGTCGGAGGCGACATCGAAGAAGTCCGCCGCGGCATGAGTACGGATGAGCGCATTGGTCGCCATTTTCTCTATGCGGGCGTCGGTTACGGTGGATCGTGTTTTCCAAAAGACGTTCAGGCTCTCATGTCGACTGCTCGCAAGGAACAGGTTCCCATGGGGATCGTCGCTGCGGCTGAAGCAGCCAATGCCCGCCAGAAGCGCCACATGGTCAATCAGATCAAAGCCCACTTTGGACAGAACCTGCAAGGCAAGACGTTTGGCGTGTGGGGTCTCGCTTTCAAACCCAATACTGACGACATGCGTGATGCTCCTGCGATCACGATCATCACGGAACTTGCGGCAGCCGGCGCCAAGCTTCAGGCTTTTGATCCAGTCGCCATGGAAAATGCGAAGAAGTACCTGGGCGACAAGACCGTTTACAGCAAGGGGGCCTATGAAGCGCTTGAAGGCTGCGACGCGCTTCTGCTCGTCACGGAGTGGAACGAATTCAAGCACGTGGATTTTGAACGGATCAAGACGCTGCTGAAGAAACCACTGATCTTTGATGGTCGAAACATTTACAACTCAGCAACCTTGGCTGAGAAGGGTTTCAGCTACTACGGTGTCGGCAGACCGAGTCTTTGAGCTGGTCTCGGGTCCATTTTTGGTACGATTCTCAGTATTATTCTTTGAAGAGCCCGTTTCTGCAGCGGATCTTGCTCGTATCAATCACTTCCTGAAGGAGGTGTTCATTGGCAGGAGTGAAATCGCGCCTCGGATGCCAGACGTGAAACTGAAGTGCGAGTCCTTTGAGGGATTTGATCCTGAGACCCAGATTCTGGAGTCTCAGTTCGATGTCCGTATCTTCGCGGCCGTACCCTTCATAGTCCTCATCAAAACCATTGATGGCCACAAGGTCCGCCTTGCTCACTGAATAATTGCAGCCCTTGAGGTCATCTATGCGTGCCATGCCGAGTTTTCTTCTCAGCCAGGGATTTGAAATTCGGAAAGCGCGCTGAATGTTTTCGGTGTCACCCCAGAAGGAGCTGCGCAGCAGACTCGGGGTTGGGAAATCGAAATAACCGGAACGTATTTTCTCTGGAGTGAGCTTCTGACTGACCCCTTCTCCCAGTTCCACACGGCGTCCGGCGAGATAGAGACCCGTTTCCTGCTGTCGAACATGATCCAGCAGGTAATGACGGTGCGGGACGCAGTCGCCATCCAGAAAAACAAGCGTTTCGCCCTGCGCCTGGCGAAGGGCCTCATTGAGGATGCGGCATTTGCGAAAGCCCTGATGTTCCTGGCGAAAGTGTTTGATTGGGAACGGTGCGGTAGCAGCGTACTTTTGAATGATTTGCCGGGTCTCCTCACCTGAACCGTCATCACAAACCAGGACCTCGAACTCCTGATGCGATTGCCGAAGCAGCGCTTCAAACACCAGCTCAAGGTGCTTCGGCATTTCATAGGTGGCCAGAAAAAGCGATGCGCGTGTCTTCATCGTGAGCTACCGGAGGTTGGCTTCCCTGGCGTCGTCAGTCGATAACTCCGATATTCAAAAAAACGGTAACCTGTGATTCTTTCGAGAGTGTCGAGCACGACCTTCTTTGAGTCGGACCACTTCCACTCCAGTGGCGAATCTTTCAGGTTCCAGTTCCATTTCTTTTCAGAAATTCGTTTCTGCATGACCTGAGGGTGAACTCCTCGAAAGGGTCTGAGTCCCCAGATCTTCTTGTAGCGGTAATTGTCGCCGGACTGAGGGATCACGGGCCCGGCGGTTTCCGCTTTTTTTCCATGATAGAGCTGATCCATGAAAACGGTTTTTTCCTTCATCACTTCTGGAGGCCTGACCCAGCCGTAATGATGGATGCTTGCGCCGGCATGCACGACCTTGAGCTTGCTGCCGTCGTTCTTTCGGAAGCTCTGGGCGTCGCCGACGCTTCGGGCGCCCGACGACTTTTTCACGACTCGCACTTCGCGCCTGTAGGCACTGCGCGAATGCTGGATGACATCAAAGGAGCCGTAAAAGTGAACGTAATCAAAGAGAAGCCCTTCGACCGCGGAATCGTCGGCGTAAGTGGCGAATGCACTCCGCAGAGCGGGATAATCCGCTTCATGCAGGATTTCATCCGCCTGCAGATACACGCACCAATCCCCTTTGCATCGGTCCAGCGCAAGATTGGTCTGCTCGGAAAGAATCAGTCCTCCCCGGCGTTTTTCGGGATCATTCAGAGGCCACTCGCTTTCAAAAAGTCGGACCTTGCCTTGACCTTCGTGTTCGGCGAACTTCTGGAGTGTGATCCAGGTATCATCATCGCCCATGCCGACATTGATGACGAGTTCGTCCACCAGGGGGAGCAACGAGCGCAGGGACTCGAGGTATGGATAGCCAAACTGCGTGCCGTTGCGAACCAGGGTGAAACCGGAAATCATCCTTTCACGCCAGTCGAGCGCGGTTTCAATGCCTTCTCACGCGCTTCAAGCTCCTGAGTATACTGCCAGATCTTGACGTGTCGAACCGCGCGCGAGATGCCTTCGAGGATGGAGATCGCGAAGCCATGCCGGCCGTCCTTGTAAGCGCTGTAATAGAAGTAGTTTTTCAGGAACATGGCGGGGAAAGCGAAGACCATGCGGAACCAGTTGGTCCTCTGTCCCTGTTTCACGCGGTCTCGCGCTTCGATCGAAGTGTACTTGTTCATCTTCTCGAGGAAGCGTTCGGGTGCAAAGGTCGGCGAGTGCAGCAGGGGTTCATGCAGGGACTGAGGCGGTGATGGAAAAATGGGATACTCGTGAATGTCATTCACGTACTTCACGCCCTGGCGATTGAAGAAGCGGTCCTGATAGCTTGGATTCCAGATTCCGTAATGAATGGGCTTGCCCAGGAAATACTCCACTCGCTTCACTTTGTAAGCCTTGTGGGAGGGCCCGTCTGGAGCGCTCATGAGCTCGGTGATCTTCGCAGCCAGTTCAGGGGAGCACTCCTCATCCGCATCCACGACCAGCAGCCAGTTGTTCTTCGCTTCATTCATCGCGAAAGTGCGCTGATCCTTGAAGCCGGTCCAGGCGCGAGTCAGAAAGCGGAGCCTCCCCGTCCACGGGGCCTGAGGGTCCTTGCAGATCTCGGCGGTGCGGTCTTCACTTGCAGCGTCGACGATCACGATCTCATCCGCCCAGGTGAGGGATCTCAGGCAGCGAGCGATGTGCTTTTCTTCGTTTGAAGTGATGATCACTGCGGATACGGAGAGGGTGCGGTTCACTTTTGAATTCCCGTCTGAAGTTCGCGGCAGACCTGATAGACCTGCGCTTCGGTGATGTCCTGCATGCAACGGTGCTTCTCCTCGGTACAGACGTTGACTCCACACCAGGGTTTCATGTCCCCTTGCAGGTCGGTCGGTCCGTCTTTTCGACAGGGGAGATTTTCGATGTGGAGGATGCGGTGAGTGGCCTGAGGATACGGATGCCATTCGAAGGGATCTTCGGGACCAAAGACCGTCACCGTGGGTATGCCAAGCGCCACGGCGATGTGTTTTGGTCCGGAGTCATTACCGAGGTAAACGGTGGCCTGGGCAATCATCGCACTCATTTCACGCAGCGGAAGCCCAACTTCGCAACCGATTCTCGCTCGCAGCTTCGCTCGCTCATTGATGGCGGGTAGCTGGATGATTTGCTGATCCAGCGCTCTGAAAAATCCCTGAGCCAGTGGATCCTCATCCTGACTGACCAGGCAGAGAGCGGAGCCCTGGGTTTCTCGGCACCACTGAAGCGCCACAGCTGCATACTTTTCGACGGGCCAGCTCTTGGTCGGACGACTCGCTCCCAGGCCTATGGCAAGAAGAGGCTTCGTGAAGCCGTGCTTCTGCAGCTGAGTTCTGGCCTGTTGGATTTCCTCGTCCTTCAGAAAGATTCGGGGCATCGTTCCGACCGGAGAATGGATGCCCAGCGCACGCACGGTATCCATGTCCCTCTCGATGATCGGCTTGAGCATTCCCTTGCCGGGAACCACGACCGTTGAGTGGCGGTTGCGGTCCTGATGGCCATGAAAGTGAACGGAGCGCATCTTCGCTCCCGTGGCAAAGGAAAGAGTCGCGCTCGAAGGGCTCGCGTGAAAGTTCAAAACCCAGTCATAGTGATTCTTTCGGAGAGTGATCGCCAGGCGCGCGAGCGCTTTGGTTCGGGATGAAATGTCCTTGTGTCGCTCATAGGTCAGGATGCGGTCCACTGCCGGATGATTTTCCAGGAGAGAAGCCCAGCGTCGCGATACAACGACATCAATCTCAGCGTTTGGGTAGGTCTTCCTCAGCTCAAGAAGCGGCGCGGTCATCAGGATCGTGTCGCCAAGCGAGCGAAGCTTGATCGCGAGGATTTTGCGGGGGGCAATCATTGAGGAAAGTCTAACTCAGATCGGGAATGCGGCGCAAATCTCTTGAGGGCTTCAAATGCAAAAAGGCCCCGGCTTCCGTGAGGAGACCGAGGCCTTTTCAAAAGATCAAGCGAACTCAGGATTAGTGAGCAGCTGGAGCGTCTGCAGCTGGAGCAGCGGCTTTTTCTTCTTTAACTTTCTTGGACTTCTTTGCTTTCTTGGTGTGCTTAGCGGTCTTGGTGTCCATCTTTGCTTCTGCAGCAGCTGGAGCAGCAGTTTCGGTGGTGGTGGTGGTGGTTTCAGATTTCTTTTCGGTCTTTGCTTCGTTTGCGAAGGAAACAGCAGACATTGCGAAGCAAGCGACGAGGGCAAGGATAAAGGTTTTCATGAGAATCTCCTAATTAGAGGGGTTGTTTTCAGTCGCTTCATTTTCATGTAGCGTCATCACCCAACACTAGACGCATTTCGTGGAGTGATCAACAAAAATCTTGTAATTTCAGATAGTTGTAGCGTTTTGAAACACTGTCGCAAAATTCAGCACACTCAGAATTTTGAATTAAAAGTGTAAATATGCCTGATATCGATGTGTTGAAAACGCAGGTGCTTGAGCTTCATGGCCGACAGTTGCAGAATGAGCTTCGTCTGCCGACCTTTGTCCTGAAATCTGACCTTCTTGATTTCACTCAAAATGAACCGTTCCATCTCCACCGGGTGAAAACAGAAGCCGCGGGAGAACTCGTGACTGCCTTTGAAGGGAATGATTCGGGCTTCGAAGAGATCACCCCGGGCAAAACCGCGATTGATCTCGGCATCGGTCACCGTGTGGGTCTTGTTGGAAAACAGGTCGTAGCAGACCAGACCCTTCTTGTTCCAGGTATGGCGCTTGAGTCGGAAGACCGAATGGATCGTGGAGCAGAAGTCGCGGTAGATGTTGAGCTCCTCGTCGGAAAAGCGCTCCTTGTTCTTTCTGAAGTAGTATTTGATGGGCGATAGATCGACGCCCGGAAGGTCACGGTCAAAAATATACCAGTCCATGAAGATGCACATGCGCTGCTCGAACTCGGAGTCATCTTCGTAAACGATCCCGGCCTTTTCGAAATACTCCTGCTTTGCGTTGTAGACTTCGCGGTAGTACTCGCCAGTGGTGAACTCTTCGACAATGGGATCGAGGTATTTTTGATACATAGTGCAGTTAGACGCCTTTTACAGAGTCTCGCATGGAATCGATGAAACGTTCAAATAGAACCATCGAATCATGAGGACCCGGACAGGCTTCCGGATGATACTGCACGGAGAAGGCCTGGGCACCCTTCACTCGGAGTCCTTCAACCGTGCGGTCGTTGAGGTTCATGTGAGTGACTTCGATGTTCGCGGGGAGCGAGCTGTCGTCGACTGCATAGCCGTGGTTGTGAGAGCTGATTTCGACGCGCTTCGTGTCATGCTCGATGACGGGCTGATTGCCGCCGCGGTGACCGAACTTGAGTTTGTAGGTCTTCGCACCCATGGCAAGCGCAAGGACCTGATGACCCATGCAGACTCCAAAGAGCGGCACCTTGCCAACGAGACCGCGCACGGCTTCGGCAGCATAAGGTGCGGCGGCCGGATCGCCAGGACCATTGGAAAGAAAGACACCGTCAGGTTTTCTGGAAAGCACTTCTGCCGCAGTGGAAGTCGCAGGCAGAACTTCGATGTCGCAACCGAAGTGGTGCAGACTCTTCAGGAGATTCCATTTCACGCCGTAATCGATCGTGACGACTTTGTAGCGTTTGCCACCGGAAGGGATCGTGAAATTCTCGACCCCGCCCGCGGCTGCAGTGGATTTCATGTCCTTCGGAGGCCAGAAGTAAGGCTTTTGAGTCGTGACTTCACCGATGAGATCTCGACCTTCAAATGAGGGGAGCTCGGCGAGGCGTCCACGTGCAAGATGTCTTTGATCCGCAGGCAGGATGAGTCCGCGCACGACCCCCAGGGAGCGCAGGTGGCGAGTGAGCGCGCGAGTGTCGACTCCGTAAAGGCCAGGGATTCCGTGAGTCCTGAGGTACTGATCCAGATTTCCAACGGAGCGCCAGTTCGAAGGAGTCTCAGCACTTTCCTGCACGACGAAACCTGCGCACCAGGGCTGGGCACTCTCCGGGTCTTCGAAGTTGATGCCCGTATTTCCGACGTGCGGAACCGTCAGGCAGACAATCTGACCGTAGTAGGAGGGATCCGTGAGAATTTCCTGATAGCCGGTCATTGACGTGTTGAATACCACTTCGCCGTAACCGCGGTCCTTCGGCAGGTCATTCTGAGAGGAAGAGAGAGGTGAGCCAAAGAGAAATCCTGGAAAGGCTTTTCCATCCGGATGGGTCCGGTCTTCAAGAACCAGGACACCCGGGACTTTTTGAATTTCTTTCATCGAAACCTACTCCTTTGCAGCCCTGTGCAGCACTTTGCCCGCCACGATCGTAGCTAACACTTTGCCCCGAAGTTTCCAGTCAAGAAAAGGGGAATTGTGACTTTTGGAGAGGATCTGATCATGGCTGAAAACCCATTCTGCCAGAGGGTCCAGAATCGTCACGTCGGCGGCTTGCCCGACTCTCAACGTCCCGTAGGGCAGATTCAAAAGTTTCGCCGGTTTGACGGTCAGGGCTTCAACCCAGCGGTCGACTGAAACGATACCTTTGTGCACCAGATCCAGAGTCAGCGGCACCGCGGTCTGGAGTCCAATGATGCCGCAGGACGCCTGATCAAATTCGACGGCTTTGTCCGTGAGCCCATGCGGGGCGTGATCCGTCGCGATGATATCCACAAGTCCTTCTCCCACGGCTTTCTGAAGAGCTTCGACGTCGCCTTCGGTCCGCAGTGGAGGCGCCATCTTGAAATTCGTATCGTAGCCGCGCACGGATTCCTCGGTGATGCGCAAGTGATGGGGGCTCGCTTCAGCCGTGACCGGAAGTCCTGCATCTTTGGCGCGGCGAACGTGCTCAAGTCCGACTTCGGTCGAAATGTGAGCGATGTGCACGGGGGCGCGAGTGAGTCGACAGAGCGCGATTTCACGAGCGACGAGAATCTCTTCGGCAGCGGCCGGAATTCCACGGAGTCCAAGTTCGTTGGAGAGTGCGCCTTCATTCATGACGCCTTTGCCGACGAGGTTGCTGTCCTCGGCATGACTGATGATCGGCACACCAAACGCTTTGGCGTAATCCATCGCTTTTCTCATCAGGTAAGAGTTCATCACAGGCATGCCATCATCACTGATGGCGACTGCACCTTCAGCGACCATGGCACCAATCTCGGCAAGCTCTTCGCCCCTCAGGCCCTTCGTCACGGCGCCGATGGGAAACACGCGGCAGGCAGCGACGGCTTTCGCTTTTTCGCGGATGAAAGCCGTGACGTAGGGCGTGTCATTCACGGGCTGGGTGTTCGCCATGCAGGCGACTGACGTGAAGCCTCCCGCAACGGCGGCGCGGGTTCCGGTCTCGATGGTCTCCTTGTACTCAAGTCCTGGCTCTCTCAAGTGCACATGGATGTCGATGAGGCCCGGCAGGATCCACGCGCCTTTGGCTTCGATGATTTCCTGAGCGGCGGCGGCCGGAATCTTCCCAGGCTGGTCGATCGCGAAGATCTTGCCGTCCTGAATCAGAACATCAAAATCTCCGTTGATGCGCTGAGAAGGGTCGATGACTTTGCCGCCCCGGATGAGGATGTTGAATGAGCTCATGAATTTGATCCTTTTTGAAGCCAGCTTTGAAGCGCGTCCGGCGCGCAGATCGCGGCCAGCACGGCCATGCGGATGATCACGCCGTTGAAAACCTGATCAAGAATGACGGAGTGAGGGCCATCGGCCACTTCAGGATCGAGCTCCACTCCCCGGTTGATCGGTCCTGGGTGAAGGATGATGGCACCCTTTTTGAGAAGCTTCGCGCGTTCCTGATTGAGTCCCCAGAATTTGGAGTATTCGGCGATCGACGGGATCTGCATGCGGTTCTGTCGCTCGAGCTGAATCCGGAGCGCCATCACGACGTCCGCATCTCCGAGAAGCGACTCCGGCCGATAAGCGAAGTCCACTCCAAGAGTCTCCGGATGAGGCGGCAAAAGTGTGGGTGGGGCGCAGACGGCGACTGAAGCGCCGAGCTTTCTCAAGATGTGAATGTTGGATCTCGCGACCCGGCTGTGCGCGATGTCTCCGAGAATGACGACTCGCTTGCCTTCGACGGAGCCGAGCTTCTCTTCGATCGTGAAGACGTCCAGCAGTCCCTGGGTCGGATGTTCATGAAAGCCATCACCCGCGTTGATGACCGGAACGCCGATCGATCCTGCCAGAGTCTGCGGGCTCCCGGCCGAAGCGTGCCTCACGACGATCGCATGAGGACGCATCGCTTCGATGTTCTTGGCGGTATCAATGAGAGTTTCGCCCTTTGAAGTGCTCGAAGTCGAAGCCGCGAAGTTCAAAGTCCCCGCGCCCAGTTTTCTTGTGGCGAGCTCAAAGGAAGTGCGAGTGCGAGTCGAGTTTTCAAAGAAGAGATTCACGATGGTTTTGCCCTGGAGGAGCGGGATTGTGTCCCCGTCCCGAACTTGAGGCGCCATCTTGACTGCGGTGGAAAGGAGAAAGCGGATCTGCTCTCGGGAGAGTTCTGAGGCACTTAAAAGATTTCTCAATCGTTCCATGTGAATCTCCTTTTCAATTGATGGGTCGGAACATTCTTTCGAAGCGGACTCTTGAAAACCAGCTGCTCGGGGCTCTGTCACCCTGCGGATCAATGGAGAGCCAGACCCAGAGTGCCCTGCCCTTGAGCGAACTCAGCGGAACCAGAGCCCAGTTCTTGGCCGGTTTGTATTCCGGAAATTCCGAACGCGCGTCGCCCACGACGAAAATCTGATTCTCTCCGATCAGCATCGGTTTCGTGAGTTCCAGATGAGGGGGCTCCCAGCAGACCGGGTAGCGCACGAGCGGTGAGCCTGAAGGAGTTGGAATTTTTTCTTCACCGCAAAGTGATTTGGAAGAAGTTTCAATCGTGACGGGTTTGCCATTGAGAAGCAGTTTGCCCTTTTTCAGCTCGACGGTATCGCCCGGAAGTCCAACCACTCGCTTGATGAAGTCTTTCCTGGGTTCATCTGGAAAGGAGAAGATCACGACTTCGCCGTAATGGGGCATCCGACCTGCGCTGAACGGCTTTGTGGACCAGGGAGTGCGAAGTCCATAAGTTGATTTTGCGACAAAGACGGTGTCGCCCGCTTCAAGAGTCGGGCGCATGGCCTGACTCGGGATGCGGTAGGCTTCGATTACGAAAAAGCGGATGAAAAGTGCGATGAGGACCGCAAGGAGAGCTGCCAGGCCGTAGTCTCGGATCAGTTTTGAGGAGGATTCCTTTTGCGCCACTTTTTCCCTGGGTTCAGTCAACTTTGAGAACGGCGAGAAAGGCTTCCTGCGGAATTTCCACGGAACCGATCGATTTCATGCGTTTCTTGCCTTCTTTTTGTTTTTCGAGGAGCTTGCGTTTGCGCGAGATATCTCCGCCGTAACACTTGGCAGTGACGTTCTTGCGCAGTGCTGAGATGGATTCGCGGGCCACGATCTTGGCACCGATGGCAGCCTGGATCGCGATTTCGAACATCTGGCGGTCGATGAGTTCCTTCATCTTCTTGACGAGCTCACGGCCACGGTACGCAGCCTTCTCGCGGTGAATGATGAGAGAGAGCGCATCGACGGATTCGCCGTTGATGAGGATGTCGAGTTTCACGAGATCCGCCGGACGGTAATCCGTCAGTTCGTAATCCATGGATGCATAGCCTTTGGTCGAGCTCTTCAGGCGGTCATAGAAATCGAAGACCATTTCATTGAGCGGCATCTCGTAGATCAGAGTCACGCGGTCGCTCGTGATGTAATCCAGCTTGACCTGGATCCCGCGGCGTTCATTGAGAATGGCCATGACGTTGCCGACAAATTCGGCAGGCATGTGGATGGTGATCTTGATGTAGGGCTCTTCGATGAGCTCGATTTTCACGGGGTCCGGCATCTTGGCCGGGTTGTCGATCATGAGATGCTCGCCGTCGGTTTTGGTGATCTTGTAGATGACGGAAGGCGCGGTCGTGATCAGGTTGAGATTGTACTCGCGCTCGAGGCGTTCCTGGACGACGTCCATGTGGAGGAGCCCGAGAAATCCGCAACGAAAGCCGAAGCCCAGAGCGGTGGAGGTTTCAGGCTCCCAGCTGATGGCGGCGTCATTGAGTTTCAGTTTCTCAAGCGCTTCTTTGAGGTCGTTGTATTCGTCGGCATCAATCGGGTAGACGCCGCAGAAAACCATGGGCTTCACTTCCTTGAAGCCGCCGAGAGATCCGGTCGCAAGATTGTTGGCATCCATGATCGTGTCGCCGACCTTCATGTCGCGAACGTCCTTGATGCCGCAGACGATGGCGCCCACTTCTCCGCTGGTGATGGCTTTCACGTCCGTGAATTTGGGAGTGAAAGTGCCGAGGCGCTGAACTTCGTATTCTTTTCCGACGTGAAAGAGGCGGATCTTCGTGCCGATCTTGATCGAGCCTTCGAAGACGCGGCAAAGCGCGATGACGCCCTGATAAGGATCGTACCAGCTGTCAAAGATCAAAGCGCGAAGCGGATCATTGTCACAGTCCTTGGGAGCGGGAAAGTATTTGACCGCGGCTTCGAGCACGTCTTCGATACCAATGCCGGACTTGGCGCTGCAGTAGACGGCGCGGTCGACATCGACCATGCCGATCATCTCATCGATTTCCTTGAGCACACGAACGGGGTCCGCGGATGGCAGATCGATCTTGTTGATGGCCGGGAAAACTTCGAGATTGATGTCGAGCGCCATGAAGACGTTGGCGAGAGTCTGAGCTTCGACGCCCTGAGAAGCGTCGACGACCAGGATGGCGCCTTCACAGGCGGCCAGGGAGCGGGAAACTTCGTATGTGAAGTCGACATGACCGGGAGTATCGATCAGATTGAGAATGTAGGTCTGGCCATCTTTGGCTTTGTAGTTGAGGCGAGCGCTCTGGGCCTTGATCGTGATGCCGCGCTCTTTTTCGATGTCCATGCTGTCGAGGTACTGCGCTTCCATCTGACGGGCGGTCACGGTGCCAGTGACTTCAAGGAGGCGATCCGCGAGCGTGGATTTGCCGTGATCGATATGCGCGATGATGCAGAAATTTCGGATATTTTTGGACATGCTCTTTTGACTTCTCGAGAACGTTGCAGGCTGTTTTGGGTTGCGTGCAAGTTAACAGAGTCAGAGCCGGGATAGCAATTTTTTATGGCCTCAGATCGGGGGCATCGCACGCCAGAGAAAGAAGCCGACGACTGCGGGCAGGACGACGAGGAGAATGATTCCGCCTTCATTGAAAAGCAGCTCCTGAAACAGACTGGGCTTCTCAGGCGCAGCAGTGGGCACCAAAGCCGATGACTGGGCGTCCTTTGTGGTTTGAGTCCGGGCGTCATCTATTATTGACTTTTTCATTCAAGCTCTCCATATCTGAGGGGTGAGTGAAGCCATCCTCAATCTCCATATTACCGACCTTTCTCGCGGAGGTGCAGGTGTCGCTCGTGACACCTCAGGGCGTGTCATTTTCGTGCCGTACAGTTTACCGGGGGATGAAGTCCGTGTTCAGATTATCGACGCACATAAGCGGTTCGCTCAAGGTCTATTGTTGGAAGTCGTCAAATCTTCAAAAGACCGCGTGAACCCTCCTTGTGCAGTCTTTGGTAAATGTGGCGGCTGTCAGTGGCAGCATGTCCCCTATTCCCTTCAGTGGAAAACCAAAGTTTCGGGAGTTCAACAGGCTCTCGCGCGAGTGCAGGTGCGGCTTTCCGAAATTTCAGAGTATCCAGCCCAGAAAGTCTGGGAATACCGGAACCGAGTGCAGTTGAGAGGCCAGTTCGTTGAAGATGCACAGGGTGGCCGGACTGAGCTCGGCTTCTTCGCGCGCGGCAGTCACGATCTCATCGCGGCCGAACGGTGTGAAATTTCTCGGCCCGAAATCAATCAGGGCTGGGGCGAAACTCGCAGGCAGGCGCAGTCTCTGGACAGGAGTGAACCCTTCAAAGTCGAGGTCGAAGTTCTCTCGGCTCCCTTTCCAGGTGGCCCAGCCGAGCTTCGCCGCACCTGGAATTCGGCCCACGGTGCAGCGGGTTTCAGACAAGTGAACGATGAGCAGAATGAACAGCTCAAGGGCTGGATCCGATCAACGTTTGAGCCCTGGAATGGGAGCGAGCTCTACGATCTTTTCGGTGGGGCCGGTAACCTTTCGCTTCAGTTTCAGGATTCCATGAGCATGATTCACTGCGTTGATGTATCTTCTCCTGCTCAGTCACCTGTGGGCACGCCTTCGCACTTTCGATTTTACAGCTCTCCTGCCTCCCGGTGGATCGTGAAACAAGCCAATCAGGCTTCGAAAAACGCGAAGGTGACTTCTGAAAAAACGTCTCGCCTCGCCATCCTGGATCCGCCGCGAGAAGGGCTCTCAGATTCATTCGAAGAGATCGCAGTCTCCCTGGAGAAGCTCGGGGTTGATCGGTTGATCGCGGTGGGCTGCGATCCGGATTCGTGGGCCAAGGATGTCTCGAGATTTCAATCCCGTGGGTGGATCCTGCGCAAGACCGCGCTCTTCGATTTTTTTCCTCAGACTCCTCATGTTGAATCCGCCGGTTTCTTGACTCTAGGCGACGTTTGACACGAGATCAGATACCTCTTACCCTATAAGTACAGGAGTTTCATCTGATCATGAAGATCACCTTTCAACGCCCATTTCTCATTTCAGCGCTTCTGTCTCTGCCCGTGCTGGCAGCGGGTTGTGCCACGACCACTGCCCCCATGGGCGCGTCAGATCGTGAAGTGAGTCCGCGCCAGCGAGCGATGCTTCAGGTCGAAGCAGCCAATGCGGCGATCAATGAGAGCAAACTTCCCACCGCCTTTCAGTTTCTCAAGGTCGCTCAGGAGCTGGATGCGAATCTCCCGAGCATCTATCACCTGCGTGCGATCGCTTATTACCGTCGCAACGAATTGCCGGCAGCTCTCGCGGAAATGAAGATCGCGCTCGGGCTCACGCCCAACGACGTTGAAATGAACAATACCTACGGAAAAATGCTGCTGGACTCGGGCAACTATCACGACGCTGAAGCTCCCCTGCTCAAAGCGGCCAGTGATCCTTCGTACGCCGATGCTTATAAGCCTCACAGCAATCTCGGAATCCTCTTCTACCGCCGCGGTCAGTTCGTTCCGTCTCAGAAATACCTGAATCAGGCAGTCGCCGAGGCTCCCGCCCGAGCCTGCATCGCTCACTATTACCTGGGTCACATCCAGCTGAAGCAGGGAAAATTTTCCGAAGCGACGCGAAGCTATGATCGCGCGACTCAGAATTTCTGCACGAACTTTGCCGACGCTCACCTCGCATTGGGGATCGCTTACGAACGCAATAAGCAGTATGATCTGGCGAGAAAGAAATTTCTGGATATCAAAATCAATTTTCCGAATACAAAGATCGCCGAGCAGGCGATGGATCGATTGACCTACCTCCCGTGACCGGGTGGCGGATGAATCTGGCTTCTCAGAAGCCGCTTGAGGGGACATGGCTGGCGAAACGACAAGTTTAGGCGAATTTCTAAGGCAAGAGCGTGAGAAACGCGGAATCACCATTGAACAGGTGGCTTCAGCCACCAAAGTCAGCGTGCGCCTTCTTTATTCGCTTGAAGCTGATGAGTACGTTGATCTTCCAGCCAAGCCCTTCATTCGCGGTTTCGTGACTTCCTACGTTCGCTTCATCAATCTGGATCCCAAGGAAGTTCTCACTCGTTTCGGAGGCTACATTGACTCTCGTGCGCTGGACCGTCCCACCCGGGACGGAGGCCACAGCGGTTATGCGTTTGAGAAGCGAGACGGTGAGCAGAGCCGCACGATTCTCTGGGCGGTCATGGGAACGTTCATCGTTCTTGGAACTCTCGTCGTGCTCGTTTTCAAGCCTTCGATGAAGCATCACCGCCACGGTCACATGGATCAGCTGCGTGAAGCCAATCCCACCGCATCAGATCTTCCGGTACCGGTCGTTTCCGGCGTGCCAGTCATCAGTTCGACTTCGCCCAGTGGAGTTCCCAGCGCGGTTGTTGCCTTGCCTGCCCCTGCCCCTGCCCCTGCGCCGAGCGCGGTACCCAGCGCCCAGCCGACTCCGAAACCAAGCGCGACTCCGACCCCTGCACCGAGTGCTTCTCCTGCGGCTTTGACCAAACCTGATCCCCTCAATTCAGGCGCCAATTTCACTCCTGCCCAGATCAAACACAAAGTCGTTTTCAAGGCCCTGGAAGATGTCTGGGTCAGGTACCGTGTCGACGGCAAGCCCTTGATGAAGTTTGTCCTGCGAAAAGACCGCATTTTGGTGCTCCGCGGACAGGAAGACATCAAGTTTCAAGTCTCCGATCCGGCGTCGATCAGTTTCAAATACAACGGCAGTGGTACCCAGGTGCTGAATTCTTCCAAGAATGTCACAACGCATAATTCTAACGCGTCCATTGCCTTCCCTCCGCAAGCTGTTGAAAAGCTTGAAGAAACTTTTAATAGTGAAGCGCCACTTCCCACTTCTGTCCCATCGCAATAACCGTGTGCGTTGGGGATAAGTCTGTGACTGGAAAAGTTATCCACACGCTTATGCCTACTTATCCACAAGCAGTAAGCTCATGATATTTATAAATATTTTTCCTTATATCGAGCTTTTTGCACGTTTTTTATGAAAGTTATCCCCAAAGGCCCGAGGACAGCGTAGTTTCAAACGCAAGAAGAAAAGCGTGTCAGGAAAATGTCATTTTTGCGCCGTTTTTTTGACGATCCAGAGATCCAGGCTCTGGCCAATTCAGGGAAACATTGATTTTAATTATGGAAATCTGTGTCAACGACTCGTTTTGGTTCGTTGAAGTTTTTGCAATCACCAGGTGGCGGAGCGAAAACCCTTGATGGCGATGAGTAGAATCGCAAGATTCGGAAGCTGCATTGCGAAGACGGGTGGGAGAATCCCTTTATGGACAGCAACGGTTGCCCCAGCCTGGATGGACCAGTAGATCACGATCACGGCCAACGCCACCAGAGCGGCTCCCGCTCTCACGGCGCGCGTTCTCACCGTCCCGTACCCGATGCCGAGAAAGACGAAGATGAGAGGACTGAGTGCTACCGTATAGCGGCGCCAGAGCTCGGCAGTCATTTCACGGTAGGCTCCTGAATCTCGAGGAGCGTTCGCGATCGACTTCTTCAATTCGTCGTAGGGATACATGCGTGGCTTCAGCGTGGCGTTGTCTGAACCTTCCTCAATCTTCAGGAAAAGACGATACTCCTCGAAGTCGATTTTTTGATAGGTATTGGACTCGATGTCATTGCGATGAATGTTGCCATTGTACAGTTTGAGAACGATCGAAGTGCCCAGTTCGGATTTGGTGACCACCGATAGAATCTCGCCTTCTTTGGCAACCACGGTGAGGGGATTCCTGGGCTCCCGTTCATCGTAAATGAAGACTCGCTGCAGCCGATCAGTGACCGGGTCCACGCGGTCTGCATACAGAAGCAGGTCAAAAAATCCTGACGTGAAAGTGCCTTCCTTGATTGAACTCACGACTTTCGTGTTGCTCACCCGGATCAGCGTGCTCTTGAAAGTCTTGTCACCCCAGGGCACCCAGTTCATGTTGAGTCCAAGAGACAGGAGAACCACGACCACAGCGAGAAGCGTGACTGGAGCGGCAAGCCGCCAGACACTGAAGCCGTTCGCTTTCATCGCGACCAGTTCACTGTCCGCCGAAAGTCTGCCGAATCCGACGAGGATGCCGATCAGAAAAGCCACGGGCAGGGCGATCGGAAGAAAGGACAGGATCATCAGGCTGATCATCTTGAGAAGGACCAGGCCGCCCACGCCGTGGATGATGAAAAATTCAGCAAGACGCAGGGCCTGGAACATCAGAAAGATGAAGGAAAAGAAGATCACCCCGCCAATGAAAGGTCCGAGGATCTCGCCCAGGATGTAAATGTCGATCCTCATCGGCTTGATCATCGCCAGCGTGCGCGAAAGATTGTTTGGCGGCGGCGGCCGGCGGGTGAGGGAAGTGTCAGTAGGCATTCTTGTTGATGAAGCCTTTCCAGAGGGTCAGAAACAGAATTTTCCAGTCCAGGAGATAGGACCAGTTTCTGATGTAATAAAGATCGCATTCAATTCGGGCATCGAGGGAAGTGTTGCCCCTCCAGCCGTTGACCTGGGCCCAGCCCGTGATCCCGGCCTTGACCTTGTGTCTCAGCATGTAATGAGGGATGTCTTTTCTGAACTGACTGACGAAGACAGGGCGTTCAGGCCTCGGTCCGACCAGCGACATGTCGCCGCAGAACACATTCCAGAACTGAGGCAATTCGTCCAGGCTCGATGCTCTGAGAAAGGCACCGATGGCCGTACGGCGATCATCACCGGGTTTGGCCCAGACTGCGCCGCTCTCTTCTTCGGCGGAACTCTTCATGGAACGAAATTTATACATGTTGAAAGTGCGTCCATCCAGGCCCATGCGCTCCTGACGGTAAAAGATCGGACCTTCGGAAGTGAGTCTCACCGCAAGCGCGATCAGCGCCATGATCGGGGTCAGCAATACGAGCGCGACGGTTGCGAATACGAAATCAGTGAATCGTTTGGCGATGGCTCCCCAGCCATGAAGAGGCGAGTCATTGAGGTTCACGATCGGGAGACCGTCGAAATCTTCGACCTCGCACCCAAGCGTCACGTATTCATGAATGTCAGGCACAAGCTGAATGTCGACCATCTCATCCTTGAGTGCTGAAAGGATGCGGTCCAGTTCACCGGATTGATGGCGGGGGAGTGCGATCAGCACCTGGTCGGCGCCGGTGCGGTGCACGATCTCACCGATCTGTTCGAAAGTTCCGATGACGGGCCGGCCCTGAACCGTTTTGAGCTGCGACTTCTCATGAACGACCGCTCCGATGACCGACAGTCCGAGCTCTGGAAATCTCTGCATCCTGTAGATCAGGGTTTCAATCGAGCCGCCTTCGCCCACCGCGATCACGTGTCTCAGGTTGTAGCCTTTGCGACGGACCCACCGCAGTCCATTTCGAAGCGTCAGGCGGAACACGATGAGAAAAAACGCGCCTGAGATGCCGAAGTAGAGCATCACGCCGCGTGAATATTTGTATTCGCTGAAGAGGTAGGTGAGCGCGATGAAAAAAAGCATCGCGACACTGTGGGCTTTGAGAATCAGATGGGCTTCATGGGTTCGGCGCAGCATCCTGCGAGACTGATAAACCCGCATGGATGAAAACACCATCATCCAGAGAACGATCACGAGTGGGGAAAGGGCCGCGTACTTCCGAAACGGAGGAAAACCTTTGGTTACTTCGATCAAGGGCAGAGAAAAGCGCAGCCAATAGGAGCCAAGCCAGACCGCGCCGATGACGCATGCGTCAACGATTCTGGAAAGCCCGCCGATGATGTGGTGATACCGCTTCAACATGGTGTGGCCCTATGTTAATGAAAAATGATCGAAAGTTCCATTTTTACCTGTAAAGGGCTCATCGCATGTGGAAATTACCCAGCTTAGAAACTCGAACCGCCGCAGCAGGCCTGTCCAGCCCCCCTGACACTGACCTCCTGGTCATCTATCAGGACGCTGGCAAAAAAATCATCGCTCCGCAAGGCCACTACGCGCCGCTTGTCGAACGCTTCAAAAAAGGGGAAGCCTTCAGTGCCCGCAGCGGATCCATCCAGTACGTGCGCTTCGGAGCGGTGGGGAAAGCGGAGAATGTGATGTTGGTCGGTTTCGGCCAAGCCTCTGAGCTGACCGAAGAGAAAGCTCGACTCGCTGGGGCACACGCCTGGGCCAAACTCAGTTTCGAAAAAGCTCGCTCGGTGTCCATCGATGTGGATTCCATGCTCGAAGCCCGAGGTCTCAAAGCGGAGAATGCTCCTGCCGGCCTGGTTCGCGTGATTCGCGCGTTCACCGAAGGCTTGCTCATGAGCGCCTATAAGGTCGACAAGAAGACTCAGGCGCCCGTTCTGTCCAAAGCAGGCAAAGGAAAGGTCAGCACGAAATCCAAATCTCCCGCTCATGACTACTTCGGTCCTGAGAGACTGATCTTCGTGACTCAGGACAAGGACGTGAAGAAGGAACTCGACCACGAGCTGACCCAGGTCACCTCGATGGCTGAAGCGATCAACGTCGCTCGCGACTGGTCCAATGAACCTTCCAACATCGGCACTCCTGAATTTTACGCCGCCGAAGCCGTCAGGCTCGCGCGCGAACACGGAATCAAGTGCACGATTCTGGATGAGAAAGCGGCCGCTCGTGAAAAGATGGGACTCTTCCTCGGAGTGGGCGCAGGATCCGAGCGGGAAGGTCGCATCGTCGTTCTGGATTACACTCCCAAATCTGCAAAAGGGGCCCCGCTTTCAAAGACGATTGCCCTGGTTGGGAAAGGGGTGACTTTCGACAGCGGCGGGATTTCGATCAAGCCGTCCATGCGTATGGAGGACATGAAGCATGACATGACGGGAGCCTCCACGATCATGGGTGCGATTCTGCTTGCCGCCAAATGGAAAGTTCCGAACCGTGTGGTCGCCATTCTCGCTTTCACTGAAAATATGCCCGATGGCCTGGCGATTCAGCCGGGAAATGTTCTGGTTTCGCGCGCGGGCAAGACGGTCGAGATCATCAATACGGATGCTGAAGGTCGCCTTGTTCTGGCTGACGTTCTGGACTACGCGCACGGCTTCAGTCCAGACGCGATCATCGATGCTGCCACACTCACTGGGGCCGTGACCGTGGCATTGGGCAAACATTGCTGTGCAGTGCTCGGCAATGACGAGAGCCTGATCCAGAATCTGCAGCGTGCAGGCGAGATGAATTTTGAAAGAATCTGGGAACTCCCTCTGTTCGACGAGTACTTCGATGATCTCAAATCGGATTACGCCGACATGAAGAACTCAGCCAACGACGGATACGGCGGCACGATCCGCGGCGCGATCTTTCTCAAGCAGTTCATCAAGCCAGGAGTCGCCTGGGCGCATCTTGACATTGCCGGCACCGCTTATGGAATGGGCCATCTGGCTTATTACCCGAAGAAGGGCGCGAGCGGCGCTTACGTCAGGACACTGGCTCAATTCGCGGCTGATTTTTGATTTTCACTGATATTTGATTGAAGAGGTCAACACCATGACAGCAGAAATGAAGACAGAACGTTTCTATATCGAGAATGCTTCCAAGTTCGATGATCAGGTAGTCACGATCAAGGGCTGGGTCTACAACAGGAGAAGCTCGGGCAAGATCAAATTTCTCATGATGAGAGACGGAACCGGCCTCATGCAGGGTGTGCTCTTCAAAGGAGAGTGCAGTGAAGAAGCTTTCGCCGAATTCGACACCCTCACGCAGGAGTCTTCCGTCGAAGTCACCGGCAAGCTCAGAAAAGAGCCTCGCTCCGCCAGTGGTTATGAAATGGGTGTTCAGTCCCTGAAGATCGTTTCAGTGGCTGAACCTTATCCGATCTCCCCCAAGGAACATGGGGTCGAGTTCCTCATGGAAAACCGCCACCTCTGGATTCGCAGTCAACGTCAGTGGGCGGCTCTCCGGGTGCGTGCCGAAATCATTCGTGCGATCGGTGAATTTTTCGACAACCGCGGCTTCATCCGTTTTGATGCCCCAGTGCTGACCCCGAGCTCCTGCGAAGGAACATCAACTCTGTTTTCGACCCCTTACTTCGACGAAAAAGCCTATCTGACTCAGTCGGGTCAGCTTTACGGCGAAACGGGTGCCATGGCCTTTGGAAAAATTTACGTCTGTGGACCGACTTTCCGCGCGGAAAAATCCAAGACCAGAAAGCACCTGACGGAATTCTGGATGGTGGAACCTGAAGTCGCTTTTGCGGACCTTGAAGAGAACATGAACCTTGGAGAAGCTTTCATCGAGCATATCGTTCAAAGCGTGCTGAAGAACAAGGCGCCGGAACTCAAGATTCTCGAGCGTGACCTCACGAAGCTCGAATCCATCAAGGGACCTTTTCCCCGGATTTCCTACGACGAAGCTCTCAAGATTCTTGAGAAGCGCGGCCTGCCTCTGCCCTGGGGTGAAGATTTCGGAGCTCCTCACGAAACAGCTCTCGGTGAGGAATTCGGCAAGCCCGTCTTCGTTCATCACATGCCGTCTCAGATCAAGGCATTTTACTTCAAGCAGTCCGATACCGTGGGTGGACCGGGTGTCGAAGGCACCGGCAAGTACGCACTCGGCTGCGACTTGATCGCTCCAGATGGCTACGGCGAAATCATCGGAGGCGGTCAGCGTGAAGAAAGCGCTGAAGTCCTCAAGCGCCGCATTGCAGAGCATGGTCTGAGCGAAGCCGATTACTCGTGGTACCTTGATCTGCGCCGCTTCGGTTCTGTCCCTCATTCCGGCTTTGGTCTCGGGATCGAAAGAACCGTGGCCTGGATGACCGGTGTTGAACACGTACGTGAGACCATCCCTTATCCACGCATGCTGAACACTCTCAGACCTTGAGAGCAGAGACGTTGAATTTGAGTTCAGGAGTGATGTCCCATGCCTCATGATTTACATGTCGTCCTGGTGGAGCCAGAGATTCCGCAGAATACGGGTTCCATCGGACGCCTTTGTCTTGCGACAGGGACCACACTTCATCTGATTGAGCCTCTGGGTTTTGAAATCACGGCTTCGCGCCTCAAGCGTGCGGGTCTTGATTACTGGGAGCATCTCAAGGTGCAGGTTCATCCCGGAATCGAAGAGTTCATGAAGCAGCTTCCGAAAAATGCCCCGAAGATCTTTCTGTCCAAGAAGGCCGGGCATACGCTTTTTGAGCACCAGTTCGTGGCCGGAACCTACATCTTCTTCGGCAAGGAAACGATGGGGCTTCCAGACTGGATCATCAATCAGTTTCCGACTGAGACCTTTCGCATCCCGATGTACGACGCTCGGGTCAGATCCTTGAATCTGTCGAATGCGGTGGGGATCTCAGTTTACGAGGCGATTCGTCAACTGGGGCCAGATCAGGTGAACTGATTGCTTCGCCCGGTAAATCATTGAGAGTCTGACCTGAGCGTACACCGTGTACGCTCACCTGAGAGTTTCAGTTCCCCGAATCACCATCAGGCTTGGGAAGCTCCGGCTCAGTGGTCGCAGCCAGGATTGCCGCAATGTCTTCAGGTTCTTCAACCTCGGGCTTGGCTTCTTCTTCTTCTTCACTGCCGAGCTGCTTCTGCAGCCGACGGATCGTATCATCGGCTCGTTTGAGGCGCTCTGCGACAGAAGCCATGATCGTTTTGAAGTAATCGGGGACCTGTTCGTAAACTTTATCAAGAGCGGTAAAATCGATTTCGATGGCTTCAACTTCCGTGATGGCGACTGCGGCGGCGCTTCGAGGAGAGCGCTCGAAAAAAGAGAGTTCACCCACCACTTCATTGGCGAAGACTTTGGAAACTTCGACGTAGGAGTTGGGGCGACCCTTGCGGATTGAGACTGTTCCTCGCTTGATCAGGAACAGGGTGTGCGCAGCATCACCATCATTGAAAAGCGACTGGCCAGGTTTGTAGATATGCTGTTGGGTCGACATACGCTCAGATGGTGCCATGCCAGGCAAGGCCTTACAAGTCTCCTTGAGAAGCCGCCTTCAGACCGGCGCGTACCGCCTTCAATTCACTGCGTTGGGGATAACTTGGCGCAGATTGCGTTTCCTGGTCGTTCAGTTAAACTCGAGTCATGAGCACTGCGACGAATTCCAAGATCCAGTCGGAAGCGAACACGGTCACTGCCACCAGTTCCGCTTTGCCCGAACGATTGGCTCACTATTTCGGCGATTATTCGTCCCACCACCTTACCCGGGGCAACAAGATCTGCCACTTCATCGGGATCCCGCTGATCGTGGTGACGACTCTGGGTCTGTTCGCAACTCTGGTCATCGCGGGTGGACTGACGGGGTCCCCAGTCTTCAGACTGGACGCTGGCGTGATTGTGCTCATGCTGAGCTTGGCCTTTTACATGACGCTGGACTGGAAATTGGCGATGCCCTTCGGGCTTTTTCTGATCGGACTCTATTATCTGGGCCGAGCGATCCCGGTGCCTGCCCTTTGGACGTTCTTCGTCCTGGGCTGGATCGTTCAGTACATCGGTCATTACTGGTTTGAAAAGAAGTCTCCTTCGTTCTACGGCAATGCTCGGCATCTGTTGATCGGGCCGTTCTGGATCTTCGCGAAGATGATCGGGTACACGCGGTAAGCTTGGACCTAGAGCCGCTTGGACATCTCAGCTTTGATTGCCTGACGTCTGTGGTTCTTCAGGCGGCGTCTTTCGGTCCGCTGTGCCTGGAAACGCGCGGTGATCTCCCTCTTGTTCGCACTCTTCCAGTAATCCCAGAAAAGGATCAGGGCTCCGGCGGCCTCAGTGATGTAGAACCACGGCTGTCTCAGGGACCCGAGATGCTCTCCCACATTGCTGAACGGAAGCACTGCGAAGCGGACTCCCTGCAACGGAAAGATGAGTGCAATGGCCGCTGAGGAAGCACCTATCGCAGTCCCATTGATGTTGGCGAAGTGATCACTGACTCCATCGAGGATCAGATGGGAGGCCACTCCCAGGACAAGAGCGGCCAGTACCCGGGATCTGCGAGCGATGGCGGCACAGGTGAGAAGGAGGAGAAAGATGCCCGTGTGTCCCACGGTCCGGGTCCCACTGATGAGACCAAGTTCCGAGCCTGATTTAACGGTCGCAAGCGAAAGCGCATAGTAGAGTGGCTTGTCAATCAGGTCAGGAAGGATCGCGCCGATGAGAACGAAACGACGAGGCAGCCCGCGAGTGACAGGACTCACCATCTTGCTGCCGATGCCCAGGTGTCCGAAAATAAACATGCGCTTCCTTACTCCGCTTCAGAAGTCACGACGACTTTCCCGAAGATGTTGCGAGACTCGATGAGAGCAAGAGCTTCCGGCAACTTGCTCATGGGATGGACGGAGTCGATCACCGCTCTGAATTTTTCCTGAGAGACAAGATCCACGACCTGAATGAGATCCGCCTTGCTGCCCATCGTGGATCCCAGAATTGAAATGTTCTTGAAGAAGATCGCCTTCAGATCGATCTGAACATCGCTGCCGCTGGTTGCCCCGCAGGTGACCAGGCGCCCGCCCCACGCAAGGCTCTTGATGCTTTCAGAAAAAGTATCCGCGCCCACATGATCGATGACGACTTCAACGCCCTTTTTTTTCAGTACGACGAGAATCTTTTTCAGTTCCGCTCTGAACGGCGTCTTTCGGTATTCGATCACATGATCAGCCCCCAGGGCTTTGGCTTTCGCGACTTTTGACTCGTGCCCGACCGTGGTGATGACGTGTGCACCGAGAAATTTTGCCATCTGAATGGCTGCGACGGATACGCCGCTCCCTCCCGCATGAATCAGGATGCTCTCTCCAGGCTGCAGCTTTGCCTTGCGGGTGAGCATGCTCCAGGCCGTGAGAAAAGGGATCTGGAGTGCAGCGGCCTCGACCGCTGAAACGTTGGAAGGTCTGGCGATGATATTCGCCACCGGCACGCAGATGTAGTCGGCACAACCGCCGTCTCGGGTCTCGCCAAAAATTCCGTACTCAGGGCAGAGTGGATCAAAACCTCCAAGGCAGTGCTTGCAGTGCCCACACGAAGTTCCCGGATTGACGATGATTGCTGAGCCGGCTTTCAAACCCTTGGTCAAACTGTTCGACGGGCCATTCAGAGCCTGCTCCGCACCCGCACCAAATGCACCTGGAGACGTGTCAATGATGCCCGCGATGTCGCTTCCGGGAGTGAGCGGGAGAGGAAAGTGATGACCCGGTACACCTTTGCGAACCCAGACATCGAGATGATTGAGTCCCACGGCTTGGACCTTGATTCGCACTTCAAGAGGACCGGGAATTGGAATGGGGAGCTCAGAGATTTTAAAAACCTCTGAGCCACCGTGAGCTTCAATTCGCCAGGCTCTCATTTTCCGACGGAAAGTGCCGCTAAAGTGCGAGCAGCGATCTGTTTGGCGGAGATGCCGTGCTTTTCGTAAAGCTCAGCGGGATCGCCGCTCTCGCCGAAAGTGTCCTGAACTCCGAGCTTGAGGAGTCGTGGGTGCTGAGAGGTCTGGGCCAATGCTTCTGCGACACAGCTTCCGAGTCCGCCGATCACGGAGTGATCTTCGACTGCGACGACGAGCTCAGCGCCTTGGGCTGCGGCAATGGTGCCTGCATCATCAAAGGGTTTCAGACTGTGGGCGTTCCAGACGGAAAGTGACACGCCCTGTGCTTCGAGAAGTTCCGCAGCCTGCATCGCTTCACCGACGGTGCCGCCGGAGGCAATGCACATCACACGTTTCTTGCCCGCATTGGCTTTGCGAAGCTCCATGATCTTGCCAGGTTTGAAAGCGGCACCTGCTGGATAATAATCCGTGAGGGCCTGACGAGTCAGGCGCAAGTAGGCGGGGCCCTTCCAGTCCTTGACCAGATAATCCATGATGAGTTCAGTTTCGCGTGCATCCATTGGCTGAAACACGCCCATCGTCGGGAGGGCTCTCATGAGTGAAATGTCTTCGAGGCCCATCTGACTGTGACCGTCGTCACCGATCCCGATACCGGCATGCGTGCCGATGAGTCGAACATTGGCCTGTGAGTAGGCGACGCTCAACCGAATCGTGTCGTATCGACCCGTGAGAAAGCAGCCGAAGCTGCAGAGAAAAGGAAGTTTTCCCGTGAAGGAGAGTCCAGCGGCGACTCCGATCATGTTGGCTTCCTGGATTCCCATTTCATAGAAGCGTTCTGGAAACTTCTTGGCGAAGATTTCAGATTTGGTCGACTTGGCCAGATCGGCGTCGAGAACGACGATTTCCGGATGCGTTTCACCGAGTCTGGCGAGCGATTCCCCAAAGGCCTGACGTGTTGCTTTTGACATAAATTCTCCTAGATTCCCACGCTGGCGATGAGAAGTTCAAGTTCCTGAATCGCGCGAGCGGTTTCATCAATTTTCGGGGCAGAGCCGTGCCATTCAATCTTGCGTTCCATGAATGAAACGCCTTTACCTTTGATGGTCTGAGCCAGAATGAAAACGGGCTTGGTGCCTCCTTCAGCATGAAGAGTGCGGACCTGTGCGTAGGCGCGGAGGATCTGAGACATGTCATGCCCATCGATCTCGATGACATGCCAGCCAAAGGCGGTCCACTTGTCCAAGATCGGTTCGATCGGCATGACTTCACTGACCGGTCCGTCGATCTGGCCGCCATTGTTGTCCAGAATCAGACAGAGGTTGGACAATTTGAACTTCGGGGCGGACATGGCCGCTTCCCAGATCTGACCTTCCTGAATTTCGCCGTCGCCGACCATGCAGTAAACCAGTGATTTTTTACCGTCAGCTTTGAGGCCCATCGCGATGCCTTGTGCGACCGACAAGCCTTGTCCGAGAGATCCGGTTGAAGCTTCAACGATGGGCAAACGCACACGGTCAGGATGGCCCTGGAGACGACTGCCCGTCATGCGAAGTGAACCCAGCTCGTCATGAGAGATGAATCCCTTTTCAGCGAGAACCGCGTATAGAGCGGGAACCGCGTGGCCCTTGGAGAGAACGAAGCGATCCCGGTCTTCAGAGAGTTTCTGAGGCGACTCGACTCCTCGCATTTCCTGAAACCAGAGAGCGGTAATGAGATCGATCGTCGAGAGGCTCCCGCCCGGGTGCCCGGACTTTGCCTTCGTGATCATTTCAAGGATCGAAATTCTGAGACGGTTCGCAATCAGGCTGAGCTCTTTGGCTCGATTTTTATCGTGCATGACCCTTTTAAACACATCCTTGCTCGCAGCTCAAACGCCATTCAATGGTGCCTTGCATTAGTGTTCACAAGTGTTGCCTGCTCCTCTGGGAGCTGAATAGAACTCATTGACGTTACTGTCATTCTTGTTAGATTCAATGGATGCCCCAAAAATGGTGGGTGCTTGCGACCGTGGCCTGCGGAACCTTCATGGCCACCCTCGATTCGAGCATCGTCAACATCGCACTTCCCACTCTGACCAAAGTACTCGGGGCGGACCTTTATCAAGTGAAGTGGGTCGTCATCGTCTACCTGCTTGTCATCACGTGTTTTCTCCTGCCTTTCGGACGTCTGTCTGATCAGTACGGCCGCAAGAAGATTTTCAGTTATGGTTTCCTGACTTTCACTCTGGGCTCGTTTCTCTGCGGACTCGCCCCGGCCCTCGACTGGCTTCTGCTCGCGCGAGCGATTCAGGGAATCGGTGCTTCGATGCTGATGGCCAATGGACCCGCAATCATCACGGCCGCTTTTCCGGCTGGAGAACGCGGCCGCGCCCTCGGAACTCTCTCCATGGTCGTGAGCGCCGGATTGGTGTCAGGACCAAGCATCGGCGGTCTCCTCATCACTGCCTTCGGCTGGCGCAGCATCTTTCTCGTGAACCTTCCGATCGGGATCATTGGTTATCTGTTCGTCAGACGTTTCGTCTTCTGGGACCGCAAGACCCGAGTGACAGCGCCTTTCGACTGGGTGGGTGCCGTGCTCCAGATGGTTCTCCTTCTGGGCTTCATCATGCTGGTCGACCCTCCCTCGATCTCGATTTCAGGGAGCAACAATTACGAAGTATCACGCCTGTTCCTTCTGGTCGTGGTCGCCGGACTCGGAGCCCTCTTCGTCAAAGTGGAATCTGAAGTCCAGGCTCCCCTTCTTGATCTCTCTCTCCTCAGGATCAGAACGTTCTGGACCGCCAATCTCGCGAGCTTCCTGACTTTCGTCGCCTACTCATCGGTCTCCGTGCTCATGCCGTTCTTTCTTGAGGAGATTCTGCACTTCATGCCTGCGAAAGCGGGGCTCTTCATGACTGCGATCCCGCTCACCATTTTCGTGGTCGCTCCCGTGAGTGGCCACCTCTCGGACCGAATCGGAAGTCGGTCCCTGAGCCTGATGGGAACCCTGGTCGGCGCACTTGGGCTGTTCTTCCTTGCAGGTGCTTTCGGAACAGGAGTCAGCGGCCAGATCAGCAACATCGCCATCGTTCTCGGGCTCTGCACCATCGGTATGGCCACTGGGCTCTTTCAGTCTCCGAACAACAATGCGATCATGAGTGCGGTGCCAACGGAAAAGTTGGGCGTGGGTTCAGCGCTGCTGGCGACCGTGAGAAATCTGGGACTCGTGACCGGTACCGGCATCGCCACCAAGCTCTTTGCCTGGCGGCAACAGGACAGTGGTGACATGGTCTCTGCTTTTCACTGGGCTTTTTTCACTGCAGGAGTGGTCGCTGTTGGAGCCATGATCGCATCTTTTGCGAAAGGTCGGGATAGACATGGTCTGGAAGCCCAAAGAAAAAGAAGCTACTCTTGAAGAATCGATCGCCGCGGCCGTAAAGGAGTACACTCCCTTCTGGTTCGGTTCGACTCCGCTGCTCTGTGGCGTTCGCTCCGGTGAAAAGGTGCAGGCGCAACCTCTGAATCCCTCAATCATCCAGGGCATGTGGATGATTTTCTTCGGAGACATGACCGATTCCACAGGGGAGACCGGTCTCTTCTATCTGCATGAGTTCAAGCGTCGCTATGAGCATCTGGGTGTGCACTTCATCTGGGTGGTTCAGCCGCGCTATGCGTTTCAGTCACAACCTAGGGTCCTTGAAACCTTCACTCGAAAGAACGCGATCGACTTTCCGTTCGTGCTTGATGCCAAAGGACTGCTTGCGCAGGCTTTCGGTCGCCAGGTCAATCCCAAGTTCGTCGTGATTCATGATGGCAAGCTCGTGCACAACAGCGAAGGACCGGACTGGATGAAAGACACGGAAGCTCTCCTGCATGAGTTTCTGAGGACCAGCGACCCGGGTCTGCCGCTGCTTTCCGTCTTCAAGACGGATCGACGATTCAAGAAGGAGATCTCTTTCGTTGAATTTGGAAAGGACCGAGGGTCGAAGATTCAGCTCCAGGGGAAGTGGGACCAGGATGCGGACCGCATCTTCACCACCGATCCCACGGCGTCGATGAGCTTTCAGTGCCTGGGTCCCAATCTTTCAGTCTTTGCGCAGAGTCTGTCCAGAGACCAGGATGTGGCGATCCTCCAGTTTGAAGTGGCGGGATCCTCAATCGATGATTCTCAGTTCGGCCCGGATCTCGAAAGGGATGATGAAGGGCGAAAAATCATACGCGCGGGCGCTGGAAATCCGGATCTTTACGATGCGCTCATTCAACTCCCGGGCAATCAGCGAATGGTCACCTTGCGAACTCCACTGGCCAAACGGGCGGGCGTCGCCCTGTTCGGGCTTCGGATGAATGAATTCGTGAAGTGAGAAAAGCCCCAGGACTCTCGCGAATGTGGGACTTTCTGTTGGACTCGTTCAGCTCAACGAGCTGGAGAGTGAAGTGAAATCAGAGACCTTCTTTGAGCTCTCTCGAAATGCAGAGGGTGTCGTGGTCGCGACTTTCCCAGCCCGTCCGGTAGATTGAAGTCGAGTTTTGACCCTGGGTTTGGTTTTGTGAACGAGATCAGGCGGTGATTCGCTTCAAGTGCCTCATACACCCCAGCCATTCGGCCCGGGCCGCTGGATCCACTTCAACCTCGTATCGGGAAGTCACCGCTTTAATGATTTCAGCAGACCAGGACTGCGATGAATTGGCCATCACGGCGTTCCGTAGCGCGACGGCAAGATTTCTGCTGAAGTCCTTCGGCTTCACGCGACTGAGAGAAGAGTCTTTCACGCGCAGCTTATACTCTTCAGAAGTTTCGCGAAGTAGCGTGAGCCAGTCATTTTTTTCAATCGCGCTTGCGTCTGGTAACTTTTCATCGCTGACCAGCTTCGAAGCCTTGGTATTGAAGGGGCAGACTTCCTGGCAGACGTCGCAACCTGCGACCCAGGTCCCCATCTTGCGTTTGAAGTCTTCAGTGACTTCGAGATCTCCCCGTTTTTCGAGAGTGAGGTAGCTGATGCAGCTCTTCGCGTTCAGTACCCCCGCCCTTGGGAAGGCTTCAGTCGGGCACGCATTCAAACAGCGAGTGCAATTGCCGCAGTAGTTTGGAAGCGGAGTGGCGCCGCGTTCGACCTTCTGATTGATGAGGACGGACGCGAGAAAGAGGTAGCTGCCGTGCTGAGGATGAATCAGCAGTGTGTTTTTCCCGATCCAACCGAGTCCCGCAAGTGCAGCCCACGTGCGTTCGAGTACTGCGCTCGTGTCCACGCAGACCTTGAATTTCAAATCAAGCTTCGCGTTCCGTGCGGCGATCTCCGTCATCAGGGCTTCAAGTCGTGATGCAATCTCCGTGTGATAGTCTTTTCCGTGCAGGTACCTCGCGTACCGGGGCCCTCGCACAGGATCGGGCTGTCCACCCGGCGTCTTGGGATAGGGGGCTGCGACACAGAAAATGCTCTGTGCATCCGGGAAAAGAAGTCTTGGGTCAGCCCGACGATCGCGACCCCTCACGAGGTATTCCATTTTTCCGGCGTAACCGGCCTGAATCCACGAATCGTAGCGCGCGACATCACTCTTGAAGAGTTCGGTATCCAGCACCCGATCCAGGTCCACTCCACCCGAGAGCGGAAAACCTGCTGAAAGCGCGGCCTGAGTCAACTGCGCATGAAGGTCCGAGTTCAAGCACCATCCTGAAATGCGCAGATGCCGCCTTCAAGTGAGCGGAGTTTCTGAAAGCCCAGCATCTTCATGGCCATCAGGGCATGCATGCTTCTCACACCGTGCGCACAGTAGATGACGATGTCAGCGGCCTTGTCGAGTTCAGTCGCTGCGCGCAGAGAGATCTCTCCAAGTGGGATGAGAGTGCAGCCTTCAATGCGCGACTCTTCAAATTCTTCGGGTTCACGCACGTCGAGCAGCACGACCGATTTAGGGTTCAAAGCCAGAATCGTCTTGAGCTCAGAAGTCGTGATGATCCACTCAGGTGCGCTCATGAACGGGCGGCCTCTCCATGATGAGAAGTGGCGGGACGCTCAAGCGGACGTTTGGCCGCGAGGCTCTGAAGTCCGAAACGAGGATCTTTTTCGTCGAAGGTCAGTCGCTTTCCGCGAGAAATGATCCGCATCGCGCGACCCACGACATCGTGAGGCATGGCTTCCGTGATTTCGACTTCAACCAGATCTCCGGCCTGAAGTGAATCCGCGTCAGCGCCGAGGTCCGCCAGGTCATTGATCAGCACGTTGCCATCAATTTCCTGAGCCTGAGTTTCCATGCGGCCCTTGATGAGCAGATCGGTTTCTTCGCTGACGCCTTCGATGAGCACAGTGACGGTCTGACCGATGATTTTCTCTTTTTTGGCCAGCGACTGGCGCTGCAGGATTTCGAGAAGGATCCGGGCACGCTTGCGCTTGGTGCCTGGATGAATCTGGCCATCCATTTCAGCGGCTTTCGTGCCTTCTTCGTTCGAGTAACGGAAAACGCCGACGTGATCGAGATCGAGAGCTTCGAGGTCAGTGCAGAGTTCCTTGAATTCTTCGTCAGTCTCGGTCGGAAAGCCGACGATGATGGAGGTTCTGAACACGATGCCGGGGATCTTGGCTCTCAGCTTCGGGATCAGGTCAAAGAGCTTGGCCTTGGTGAGGCGGCGATTCATTTTCGCGAGCACACGGTCGTTCGTGTGCTGAATCGGCATGTCCAGATACTTCACGATCTTTGGTTCACGAGCGATGATCTCCAGGAGTTCATCCGAGAACTGGTCGGGATAGACGTAGTGCAGGCGGATCCATTCGATGCCGTCGATCTTGCACAGCTCGGGCAGAAGCATCTCGAGGTTTTCCTTGTACTTCCACTCCATGCCGTACTCAGTGAGATCCTGTGCGACGAGATTGAGTTCGCGCACTCCGCGAGCGGCCATCTCGCTTGCTTCGACGACGAGAGAAGCGACGGTACGGGAACGGACGTTGCCTCTGAGTTTCGGGATGATGCAGAAGGCGCAGCGGCGGTTGCAGCCCTCGGACAATTTCAGATAGGCCGAATAGGCGGGACCGGTGTGAACGCGGTGATCGTGCTCGGTGTGAATGAAAGCGGGCTGATCAATATAGGAACGCTTCGGGAGCGGAGAGCCGAGTTCCATCGCTTCTTCATGCTTGTTGAGGAGCTCAGTGATGCGGTGGTACTGACCCGTGCCGATGAAGAGATCGACTTCAGGCATCTGAGTTTCGAGGTCCTTGTGGTAGCGCTGCGGGAGGCAGCCAGAGGCCACGAGCACTTTGCAGTTGGCGGAGTCCTTGAGCTCGGCCATCTCAAGAATCGTCTCGATCGACTCTTCTTTGGAAGCCTGAATGAAAGAGCAGGTGTTGACAATGATCACTTCGGCTTCTTCGGCTTTTTCCGTGATGCTGTAACGACCCTTCTCGAGCATTCCGAGCATGACCTGGGAATCGACCAGATTCTTCGGACAACCCAGGCTCACGAAATAAACCGGCGACCTGTGCTCGGCTACAACGAAGTCCTTGGAAAAAGGATTTGCCTGGGTGCTGGTGGGGGCCTGAACTTCAGTACTACTCATGAACTGCCACTTTCTCTGTAAAGCTGTGAAAACTGGAACGAATCAATCGCGGAAATTTCCAAACTGCATCGGGACTTTGAGGGAGTCGCGCTTTTCTTTTAAAAGTGCGATCGCTTCCTGCAGGTCATCGCGGTTCTTGCCGGTCACTCGCACTTGTTCGTCCTGAATCTGGCTCTGAACCTTGATCTTGCTCTCCTTGAGCACGGCCATGATCTCCTTGCCCTTCTCTTTCGAGACGCCGGCTTGGACGACGACGAGCTGCCGAACACTGCCACCGAAAGCGGACTCAGGTTCCTTGTAGTCAAACGACAGCAGGGAGATCCCGCGCTTGATCAGCTTCGTGGAGAGAATGTCCTTCACGGCATCGAGCTTGGCTTCTTCCTGGCACCAGATCGTCATCGTTTTTTCTTTGAGATCCAGTTTGATCTCAGTCTTCACGCCTTTGAAATCATAGCGTTGACTCAATTCCTTGGTCGCCTGGTTGGTGGCGTTATCAAGTTCTTGCCAGTCCATTTCTGCTGAAACGTCAAAAGAAGGCATCAATTCCTCGGTGGATTAAAGTGATTTTCAGCCAATGGTATATAGAAATAGTCAGCTAAAAACAACCGCGAATATCCTTCAATATTTCAGCTAGTTGAAGTGCTACGCGAGGCAAGTCGTGTGCAGGCCGGTGTAGATCGACCGGGGCTCCGTCGATCCATTCAAGTCTGCGACTCAAAAGACGATGAGTGATTGAATGAGCTTCGTCCAAATTTCGACATTTTCACTTCTGCTGCTTCTTGCCAATCCGGTTGGGCTGGAGACTTCGTTTGCCGCTTCTTGCAAGGGACTGGACCAACTTTCTTCGCTCGTCCCCTTGCCACAGATCGCAGCTCCGCGCTGGCACAGTGCCAGCGATCTTGAGGTTGCCACAGCGATATGCCGCTCAAAAAATCCGGAATCTTCATCCCAGATCAACCGCTACCTGGATCTACGGTGGCAGAACTTTCCACCAGCCTCAAAAACCGTGACCGTTGCAGGGATTCAAATCGAAGGTGAATCAGACGAGGCAATGGAGTTCCTGAGGAAGCTTTTGAAGTTTCATCCCGGTTATGGACCCCAAGGTCCTGAAGTCGTCAGTAAAGTTCAAAGCCTGTATCAGATCAATCCGGAGTGCCGAAAGGTTCGCTGCGCCGTGGACAAAATCTGGGGTGCTGAGCTCGGGGCAAAATTTCTGTACGCACTGGCGAAATACGGAATGAATGCCTCAGAAATTCGCAATGGGGGAGCCAGCCGGTGGAGCCAGGAAAACTTCGACACAGCATTGCGGGCTCTTCGTGATCTTCCGCAGGCGCTCTACCCACTCGATGCGAACGCGAATGAAACAGGAGGGAATATGAGATTTGTCCATGCTCCCGAAGGTGCGACAGGCAATATGGATCCGGATTCTGATGCGGAAGTGAATTCAAATGCACTGATTACCCTATTCTCGGGGTGGGACAAGGAAACCACTCTTTCAAAGGAATATATCGTTTTTCACGAACTCGCACATAACCTGTGGGAACGACGAGCGCATGATCGGGACTTTTCGGTGCTCAATGCGAAATGGCTCATTTTGGGGGCTTGGAAAGTGAAAAGGGGCGAAATGGTTTCAATCACGCCGAAAATTTCTCAATACGCACGCGCCAACCCGGCTGAAGATTTTGCCGAAACGGCCTGCGCTTACCGCTTCGCTCCAGAGCGGTTGAAGAGTCGCTTTCCCGCGAAATATGAGTTCATGAAGTCCAATTTTTTCAAGGATATGGAGTTCATGTCTGGGAATAATTGTAACGACTGAAATCACTGCTTAACCCGATCTGTTTCCGGAGGCGTGACGAAACTGAAGTAGCGGGGATCGAGAGCCTTGCCGATTTCAATTTCACTCAGGGTGATTTCAGAATGATTGCCGCCTTCGTATTCGAGTGACACTTTCTGAATGACTTTCTTGTCGAGGTCGATCTGAAATTGAGCGAGAGTGACGGATCCGGCCGTGCCTTTGTTCGGAGTGAGCACGAATTCAGTGGGGCTTTTCTGATCAAGTTTCATGTCCTGAGTGGATGAAAATGATCCCGAGAGCAGAAGATTCGCGAGCCTTGACTGCACTTCTGAACTTCGGCGCTCGATCACCTGGCCTCGTTCGCCGGCTTCAAAGGGAGGCGTGTAGAACCAGAAGGTCTTGCCATCGCTCACGAGAAGATTTTTGTCCGGTGTGAGAGTTTCCCACCGCAACTGGTTGGGATGTTTGATCAGCAGAACTCCTGCGCTGGTTTTCTTCTGTTTCGTCGAAGCGATCTCATTGACCTGATTGAAACGCGCGCTCAAAGTGGAGCCTTTGACGTACTTCGCTTCAATCTCCGCGAGGATCGGCGGCAAAGGTACGGCGGGCTTCTTGGGATCTTTCGAACCTTTCGCTTTTTTGACCGGTTTTGGCACTCTGAGTTTCATGGTATTTGGCGCAACGTCGGTGGGCGCTGCCGCCTGAATGGTCTTCGAGGTCTCCTCTTTCGCAGGAAAGGACTCGGCAGATTTTGCAGAGTTCAGATTCGTTAAGCCGAAATAAGCCGCCATCGCAAGGATGATTGCCGTGATTTTGACGGAGTCGTTGTCAGATCGAAACAGGTTCATGATTGCAGTTCCTTCGGGTGTCAAGAAGCCGACCTGAAGCTATCAAAATCCTTCAGCATTTGCAGCAAATCTTGATACACTTTGAGTCATGGATAATCGAAGAAATCTCCTGACTTTATGCGCATTGAGCGGCTTGTTCGTCGGTTCACCTCTCTGGCTTCAACAGGCTGGGGCAGTCGAGGCGCCGGCGAGCCACGCTTCAAAAAAAGTCGCGCAGAAGAAAGGTTCCACTTCGAAAGAAAATTTGCCCTCTTTCGGCGTCTTTCCCCTTGCCTGGCTGGACAGCGTGGATGAAGTTTATCCCATCACGTCGGCTCCTGAAGATGTGCAGTGGGAAGCCTGGCTTGCCGTGAAAACTTCCGGGCAAGGTCGTCTTTCCAATCCCGTCGTGATTGAAGTCTTTGGTGGGACCGAATCCGCCGGCGTCAAAGTGAAAAAGTATCTGGTCGAGCATCACAAATTCTCTGCACGTCAGTTCGAAATCAAATTCTCGCAAAACGCCGCCTGGAATGGTTATGTGGTCGTCAGAGGACAGGACACGAAGCTTCCTGAGGTTCCAGTCAGACCCCCTCAGCTCTCTCATGCTTCGCCCATAGCGGCGATCCCGGAGATTCAGACCCGGATTGTCGTCATGGCTCCCGAAGCCCCTCGTTACAGAGTCGTGAAGCGGGTGATTCTCTCAGACAGTCTCCTTTCGCCGTTCAGGACAGTCGAAGACTATGTCCTGGAGAACCCTCAGAGCATCGCGCAGGACATGAATTCTTCAACGGGCGAAATTCCGATTACGACTTCACAGGCGTCTCCTTACTCTCCTTCAGTTCCCCAAGGGCGCCTTCAGACCTACGCATCGAAGGTCCAGGCGGGATGGCTCGGAAGTTTTGGTCCTCAGTACCGGCCCTCAGTCTCCATGGAATGGTTTGATGTTGAAGGCGCGAAGAATTTCGGCCGACGTACGAAAGCGGGATGGATTGGCGCGCGAGTGCAGGGCGAAGTCGCTCTTCTGCGCTGGTCGATCGGTGAAGTGGGCGTGGGAGCCAGTGCATTTCATTCCCTGAATGCAATCACGCCAGACGCTCGTCAGGGAAGTGCCGTCGACGCAAAAGCGCAGGCCCACGTTCTTCTGCATGCAAATTCAACCGCCATGGGAATTCCGATGCTCAAGTTGAGTACGGGTTACGAAGGCAACTGGCGAAATGCCGGCGCAAATTCAAATCTTCTGCCAGCATTTCAGGGCTTTCGAGTCGCCGGAGAACTATCCACGTTTGTGGATCATGTCTTCACGCTCGGGGCCTCGAGCGCGTACACTTTTGCTCAATCCGGGATCGTCGAGCTGGGAGGCTCTGTCAGTCATCGCCTGATTCAGAACGAACGCAGATGCTGGGACGCGCGCCTGGGTGTGAATGCTGCGTCGGCCAAGGGACAATCGGGTGCCGCGAAACTCGAAGAGACGTGGACCTCCGTTCAAATCGGACTGACCGGAACGCTTTGAAGAGCTCCCAACGCAAACTCGTGAATGAAATCGCCGCTCTGCGCGCAAAATGCATGAAGCGGCAGGTGCCTGAGGCGACGACGCGAATTTTTTGCTCGAGCTGTCGCAAGGAAGCCACCGGGATCTTGAAGAGTGCTGAAGATCCCCAGGGCGTTTTTGAGAGTTTCCGGTCCAATGGGAGTGTGCGAGCGCTCGTGATGCTCAAACCCGGCATCGCCTACAGTTTTTTGAAACTGAAGGGCAATCACTGGCAGTTCAAGATCCTCTGCGACTGGGAAGATCCAGATGCGTTGGCCTGGACTCGTACTATGCTCGCGAAGCACCGGACACTTCTTAAGTCTCACGAATTCGCCGGATTCATGGATGCTGGACTCTGGAGTCTGCTTCCGGACCTGAAGAGGTGCGGGATCTCGATTGAAGCCGTGTCACTCATCGGAAGGACAAAACTGGCCATAAAGAAATGCCCGACCTCCATCGTTTGGCCGAGCGGGTATTTTGTGAGGCGAGTTCAAAAGAAGGACATCCGGGAGCTGCTGTCCCTCATGCGAACGGAATTCAGACGCAATCCCCAGTTCGGCTGGTTCGTCTCACATCCTCAATTTCTCAAGATGGCACGAGATGGCTTTCTCAAGGACTGCAAAAGAAAGCGGCCCTTCGAGTTTGTTGTGATCGTGAATCGGAAGATTGTGGGCCATTTCGGCGCACATGTGACCAACCCTCATGGCTTCGGCTATAAGTCGGCATCGATAGGAATCGGCTTCAAGCGAGAGCATCAGGGAAGAGGCCTCTCACGTCTATGCTACCAGGAAGCGGTGAAAGTCTTCAGCCGCGAACGCGTGAAGTTTTTCATGGGAGTCACTGCGCAACCGGCGGTCATGAAAATCGGTGCTGAGCTGGGGAGAGAGCTCATCAGCTTCAACATGAGCAGCCGAAAGCCTTACTTCACGAATGACTGTTTTTTGAAATATCCGATTTGGCCGAAGGGGATCAAGGTTCGGCCGAAATACCTGAAATGAAAGCAGTACTGGAGCAATTTATTGTACATACTCTACTTGAATTATCGCGTCTATTGCACCAGCAAGAGAATTGAAAAGGGCTAACCAACGGTCCATAATCCTCTCTGATCGACCGGCAAGAAGATCAGGGAGAGAAACAATATGAAATACCATCGGTTAACCCGCGAGGAGCGGTA
>JACMNQ010000038.1 GCA_014378465.1 Oligoflexia bacterium
ATGCCCTGCTTCAGGGGGCTGAAGCAGGGCATCTTCGATGAAACCGACTGCGTTGCAGATGACGCTTATTTGGCTGATGCGGCACGCTTTGCCTTGCGAGCAGCATGTCTTTCCTTGCGCGCTTCTTTGCGGTCTTCATGGAGCTTCTGTCTGTCCGCTTTCACGACAGCTTTGTCCTTTTTGATCTGCTCGCGGTCCTGCTTCACCTGAGGTGAGGAGCCTTCAGCTGAGGGAGCCGATGGAGCTGAAGCAGCTGGAGGAACTGCGTCCTGAGCCAGGGCCAGGGAACCTTGGGAGAGAGCAAGAACAGTGAGAGCGGAGAGCAGGGATTGGATTTTCATAGTGACCTCGGTGGTGTTGGGTGGTTGAGTTCGACTTACCTTTCCAGTCTGCGCCCCAAAATCAGCATTTGCAACTGTGCGTTATGCTACAGATTTGTGCAGTTTTAAAGGGGTTTGGAGCCGAAGTGTCGCGTTCTGCAGCGGTTTTTTCCTCTGTGGAGCTTTGTTCCTGCCTGCCCGATGCAAACGGCCGAGCAGCCTCACGTGCAGGCAGAGAATCTGCAATGAAAGGAGTGAGAGGAAATCATGAAACAAATTGCACTGGGTAGCCAAGGCCTCAGAGTTTCGCGGATCGGACTCGGTTGCATGGGGATGTCCGAGTTTTACGGACAGAAGAATGATGACGAATCCATCGCGACTCTTCATCTTGCCATCGATCGCGGAGTCAATTTTCTGGATACGGCTGACATGTATGGCCCCTTTAAAAATGAATTGCTTGTGGGAAAAGCGCTCGAAGGACGGCGCGACAAAGTGATCCTCGCGACGAAGTTCGGAAATCAGCGTGGAGAAAACGGTGAATTTCTGGGAGTCAACGGTCGCCCTGAATACGTCAGGCAATGTTGCGAAGCGTCCTTGCGCCGCCTCGAGGTCGAGACCATCGATCTCTATTATCAGCATCGGGTTGATCCGAAGGTTCCAATCGAAGATACCGTGGGAGCGATGGCTGAGCTCGTACGCGAAGGCAAGGTTCGGTATCTCGGACTTTCCGAAGCGGCCCCGGCCACGATCCGAAGAGCGCATCACGTTCATCCCATCAGTGCACTGCAGACTGAATACTCCCTCTGGACTCGGGACGTCGAAGACGAAATTCTCAAGACCACGCGTGATCTCGGCATTGGTTTCGTGGCTTACAGCCCTCTGGGTCGCGGCTTTCTCACGGGTCAGTTCAAACGGCCGGAAGATCTGCCCGCCGATGATTTTCGCCGGCATTCGCCCCGTTTTCAGGGAGAAAATTTTTACCGAAACCTGGAGCTGGTGCATCTGCTCGAAGGACTTGCGCGGGAAAAGGGAGTGACTGCCGCCCAACTGGCGCTGGCCTGGGTGATTGCACAGGGGGATGACATCATTCCGATCCCGGGGACGAAGAAACGGTATCGCCTGGAGGAAAATATCCAGGCGGTCGAAGTCCGGTTGACTTCCGAGGAACTTGCCAGGATCGCGCGAATTGCCCCCAAAGGCACTACCGCCGGGGCCCGATATCCTGATATGAGTACAGTCAATCACTAGGAGTACTCAACATGCCGGTCTCGCCGACTGCAACTTTCAGCTTTCCTCCTCACATCACGAGTGAGTATTTCGCGAAACATTTCTATCAGGGCCAGCTTCCTGAAACTTTCGGGATCGGTCCCATCGAAGTCGCTGCCAACTCCCTGAGTTGCTCACTCACGGTGGATGAAAGACACCTGCGTCCTGGCGGGATCATGAACGGGGGAGTGTCCCTCGTTCTCATCGAATTCATCGGCAGCGTCTCATCCAGCTGCCTGATCAATCCAGATACCGCAAAGAACGCTCTCGGGTTGACGGTGACCGCCAATCACACTCGTACCGCGAAGCCCGGGGACCGCCTCACGGCTTCGTCTCACGCGGTTCACATCGGACGCAGCACGCACATCTGGGATGTCACGATCAGCAATCAAAAGGATCAGCTGGTCTCTACCGGCCGGATCACGATGATGATCGTCGCTCAGTGAGCGGCAAGGATTCCACTGCAGGCTTTTCCAGCAGTTCCTCGGCTCGCCCTTTGAGCGCACTTCTGATCTCCATCGTTTCAATTCAACTGGGGGCCTCCTTCGCGAAGCGCCTGTTTCCACTGGTGGGGGCGGCGGGCGCAACGGGCCTTCGCACGACGGTGGCCACGCTTCTGCTCTTCGTGATCTGGAGACCGTGGCGTCAGAAAATTTCACGTGTATCGCTCCTTGCCATACTCCCCTACGGTGCGTCCCTCGGGCTGATGAATCTGCTCTTTTACTGGTCGATCGCGAGAATCCCACTCGGAGTCGCGGTCGCGCTCGAATTTACGGGACCGCTGGGAGTCGCGATTCTTTCGTCGAAGCGCCCGAAGGATTTCATCTGGGCCATCCTTGCCGCTGCCGGAGTCGCGCTGATCCTGCCTCTCAGCCCGGCATCGGTCGCGATTGATCCCCTCGGTGCTGGTCTGGCGCTCGCGGCTGGCGGTTTCTGGGCACTTTACATCATCTTCGGGCAGAAGGCCTCTCACTCCATGCATGAAGGAAGAGCGGCCGCACTCGGTATGGCCGTCGCTGCTCTGGTCACGCTGCCGGTTGCGGTCGTTCAGTCGGGTGCACAACTTCTGCACTGGAACAGGGTTCCACTGGCCCTGACCGTGGGCGTTTTTTCCAGTGCGCTGCCTTACAGCCTGGAGATGTACGCCCTGAAAAAAATCCCGGCGAAAACCTTCGGGATCCTGATGAGTCTTGAGCCTGCCGTCGCGGCGTTCTTTGGACTTCTTCTGCTGCATGAATCTCTCGCCTGGATCCAGTGGACCGCGATTGCCTGCATCATGGTCGCTTCGGCGGGAAGTTCACTCTCGATTGACCGCGCCGTCCAGGTCGGGGTTATTGATCCGGTCTAGGCTCCGACGACTTTCATCGCTTCACGAATCGCGGCTTCAAAGAAAGTGTAATTCACGCGGCCACTCGGCATGAGGTACTCGTGCGGGGCCAGGGACTGATCAAAGGTCTTGCTCTGTTTCGTGATGTCCACGGAGGCTGCTGAAGCATCCAGCTTCTTGACCTGAAAGGCGTAGCTCACGTTGATGACGTCGCCCTCGATGTAGAAGTACAGAAACAGGCATTCAAGAAAATTGAAGGCTTTCGCAGTCGGCGGCTCGAGTTTGATTTCGAGGCGTTCCTTCACGAACTTCTGATACTTGATGACGAAACGAAAATCGATGGTCAGCGTCTTCAGAAATTCCTGGATGATCGGGTAGGGGTGAAATGTGAGCTGGATCTGGCCGAGTTTATCGGCTGCATCGCCCTGCCCGTAGAGAATGTAAAGACTGGTGGAGACGTCGGTGATCGCGCAATTGCGATCCGTCTGAAAAGTCCAGGGCAGTTGCAGCTCTCCGCCTGCGGCCAGGAATTTCTCCGCGTCATCGGGTGTGGAGATCGGTGCTGATGCCTGGATCTTGAATGCACCTTCGGTCTTGGAGCGCACTTTTGAAAGTCGACCCTGGGCCAGATGGATATGAATGTCCTTCAGCGAGATCGCTTCCGAGCCGTGGTTCTTCACGAGGAGCGTTCCCTGAACGCCATCTCCCTGACGCCAGGATTCTCCTTCGACGTTGAGTTTGAATTCCAGCGGTTTTTGAAAAATCGTGCCCTTCATATCCATTCTCTCTTCATTGCTAAAATCCAAATTCTTGCAGCTCGGCGAAACTTTTTTCTCTGCCGCCCCGTATCACTCAAAAAACGAGGGCGCCCAGATGAACTCAAGTCGATTCACTTTTTCATTTTCTTCCACACTTGTCATCTCATTGGCGCTCAGTGCTGCAACTATTTTATGCGCCTGCGACAGTGTGGATCCCAGTGGCACCGCATCCGCCGACCTCAGCTCCGGCAATCCGCCCGATACAAGCAGGACGGGAGCCCAGAATCCGCCCATTTCCTCCACCCCGGCGACCGGTACCCCCACGAGTACCGGTTCGCGCAACTACACCACGGCAGTCCTGCTTTTCAACGGGGCCGGGGTTTCGACCTCGGACTGGCAAAGCACTGAGCAGATCGTCAAATCCCAGGGCCTGAGCTACACTCTCGCAAATTCGGCTCAATTGGACGCCATGAGTCTGGATCAGCTGATTTCTTACGGAACGATCATTGTCCCCGGAGGCGCGGGCGGTACGATTGCCAATGGGGTTTCCCCAGCCACTCGCATCAGGCTTCGTCAGGCGGTACGAGACCATGGAGTCGGCTATGTCGGTTTCTGCGCCGGCGCCTGGGTTGCGGTCGGGCCCGAAGCCATGGCAGACAAAACTGCATTCTACGGTTTCGCCATCGCCCCCGGCAATGTCCTCAGTCTGTTTCTCCCCGGTGGTCAATCTCCCACCGCCGCCATGGTTCCAGCCTCTTTTCCTGATGGGACTTCTCGAAGTCTCGTCTGGTGGGGCGGCCCTTCGACTCCCGAATGGAAGAACGGAGTCATCGCCCGTTACGACACGGGTGAAGCCGCGATTTCTGAAACCTTTTCCGGCAAAGGCCTGGTCGTGATTTCGGGGCCTCATCCCGAAGCTCCTCAGGGCTGGCGCGCCACTGCCGGCAAGGACTCGGATGGCCTCGATTACGACATTGCGATCAAAATGATCCACGCGGCGATTGATCAAGTTCCACTTTCCACTTTCTGAACTGTTTGAAGAGGAGAACTCATGATGCCCTACGCTCAACTGATCTGCCGACTTTGCTCGCGTTCCGTGCTTCATGGTGTGATTTCCGCGGTTGTGGTCGCCACAGTGCTCAGTGCGTGCGGAACCGCAAACTCGGATGGAACTGAAACAACGGGAGTGACGTCGAGTACCGGCAACGGAACGGGTTCGACTTCTCCAGTGAAAGGAACTCCACCGGTCACGAGCACCCCTGGCAATCCGACACCCGGAGGCGGCGCCCCGACGAATTCAAGTTTTGCGGAACAGGTCTTCGCGCAGACCAATGAGTACCGCGCCGCCAATGGTGCCGCGGCGCTGACGATCGATGCAAAACTCACGCAGTCCGCCCAGGCCTATGCTGAATCGATGGCGAATCTTGGCTTTTTCAGCCATACCGGCCAGGACGGAAGCGACCCGGGCTCTCGCATCACGGCTGTGGGATACCGCTGGATGACTTATGGCGAGAACATCGCCGAAGGTCAGCAGACTCCAGCCGCCGTCATGGCCGCCTGGATCAACAGCTCAGGACACCGAGCCAATATCGTCAGTGGCAACTTCAAAAATCTCGGCGTCGGTTACGCACTCGCCAGGGACGGGAGCGCTTACTGGGTTCAGGACTTCGGTGCTCAGTGAAATTTGAGATTGTTCTTCAGGAGCTCAATTAACAGTGTCCAGCCCAGAGGAGAAGAAGAGCGCCCTGCTGCGCGATTTGGCCAGTTTCCAATGAGAGGCGTCAGGCTGCCGCGTCTTTTTTGGAACCCCCAGAGGTGAAGTGTGACTTCAGCTGGATCACTCGCTCCAGATCAGCATAGCGCAGAATCCCAAGAACGCGGTTTCCCTGATGGACTGGCAGCGCGCGCACGGGAGAATTGAGGAGATCCGGCAGGATGTCAGAAACCGCATCTTCAGGGCCCAGCACCGTGCAGTTGGGTCCTGGAATTTCAGTCACTCGAAGTTTTCCCCAGTTTTCCTCGGGTTCGCGGCTGATCCGTGCCAACGAAAGAAGGGCTCCCTGGCCCGACTGGGTTTTCACCGGGATCAACGACAGTTTCTCCCGGAGCATCCGCTCTGCGGCAACACTCAGAAAACTGTCTTCGTGCACCGGGTCCATTGCAGTGTAGGCATCCCTGACTCGGATACCTTCCGCGCTTTGCTGGACCCTCACGAGCAGCAATTCGCGCTGAGAGACGGCATAGATGAAAAACGCGATGACCACCAGAATCAGGTTGAAGCTCGCCATCGCCCAGAGACCCAGCGCGAATGCAAATGCAGTGCTGACCCCGGTCGAGAGCTGAGTGGCGCGCGTTTTTCCGAAGTGTGCGGCGAGCAGGGACCGAAGCGCCCGACCTCCATCCAATGGAAACGCCGGCAGAACGTTGAAGATCGCGAGCATCAGATTGGCGCTGCCGAGCCAGTGGCAATAGAAGATGAGGTCGGGAGAGGTCGTATGAACCTTGACGAAGAAGAGAAGGCCGGCCAATGCGAAACTCACCAGTGGCCCGATGATGGCGAGGGCAAACTCCGCGTACTTGCGCTCCGGCATTTTCTCCATTTCGGAAACTCCGCCGAGCATCATCAAAGTGATGCCTTTGACTTTCACTCCCTGCATGCGCGCGACGAAGACGTGCCCGTATTCATGGATTGCCACCGAAGCGAACAGCCCGAGAGCGAAAAAGAAGCCCCAAGTCCGTGCACTCAGGTGAAGCAGCTCGGGATCGATGCGAGCCTGCGCAGCGACCTGTCGAAACTGCACGGAAGCGATGAAAATGACGTAAAAAAGGAGGATGATCAGACTGAAGTGGATTTTCAGGGGCACTCCACGAATGGAGAAGAGTGTGAAAGTGCCGGATCGAAGCGCTGGTTCCATACCTCGTATCTCTGCAAGAGGAGGACTTGCAGATGCCTGAGCAGAGCATGGGGATGGGGCAGACCTCCTTCAGAATTGAAGCCGCCGCCCCATCAAATATGGAAAGCGCGGATCTCAAGCCGCTTTCTGGTTGGGCTTCAGGAGAACCTTGGTAAATCCATCCGTACGCTCGTCGAACTTCTGATAGGCCATCGGAGCTTCTTCGAGCGAAAGTCGATGACTCACGATGAAACTGGGTTTTGCGCGCCCGGCAATGATGAGATCCCGGAGGAACATGTTGTATCGCTTCACTGGACACTGGCCGGTTCCAAGCGAAATTCCCTTTTCAAAGAGCTCTCCCCACGGGAGTTTGAGAACTCCTTTCTTCGCGTCCTGGTTCACTCCATGCGGATCTTCCGCCGAGTAAACTCCCACAATACCCAAAGTACCGGTCGGATTGATCACCTTGATGAGGCTCTCTATGATCTGGGCGGGATTTTCCTTGCCCGGCGACTTCACGCTGTTGGCTTCGTAACCGACGGCGTCGATTCCGCACATGACTCCGGGCATTTTTTCCTCACCCGGGCGCAAAGCTCCCTGAATGAGCGGATTGTTCTTTCTAATCTTCATGATCTGGTCCGCAGGATCACCTTTGGAAAAATCGATCGGAATGGCTCCCATCTTTTTCACAAGTGCAAGGCGCTCAGGAATCTGATCCACGACATACACTTCGCTCGCACCACGAATGAGGGAACTGTAAGCGGCAAGCAGACCCACAGGACCAGCGCCAAAAACTGCCACAGTGCTTCCAGGGCTGACTTTTGCGAGTTCCGCGGCGTGATAAGCGGTGGGAAATACGTCGGACAGAAGCAGGAAGTCATCTTCAAATTCATCGTCGGGTGTTCCCGGCAGCTTCAAACAGTTGAAATCGGCATAGGGTACACGAAGCATCTCCGCCTGTCCGCCTCGAAAAGGGCCCATATTGACATAGCCGTAGCCCCCAGTCGGCCCATCAGGATTGACGGTCAGGCAGGCACTGGTCTGACCGCGTTCGCAGTTAAAGCAGAAACCACACGCGACATTGAATGGAATGACGACCCGGTCTCCCTTTTTGATGGATGTGACTGCACTTCCGATTTCTTCCACCACGCCCATGTTTTCATGACCAAACACGACGCCTGGTTTGGCGGTAGTTCTTCCTTCATACATGTGCAGATCACTTCCGCAGATACCTGCAGTCGTGATCCGGATCACGGCATCGGTTTCCATTTCTATTTTTGGGTCTGCAACGTCTTCGACCGCCACTTGCATCGCTCTTTTGTATATTACGGCCTTCATATGGCACTCCTGTTCGGATCTTGGAGGTTCGAATTCAGGAAAGTTGCAATGTTTGGGCTCAAACGATGACGAGAGGTAGAAAGGCGCGGCCCGTTCTTTGCTGTCTACAAGCCTATGGAAAACATCAAGAAGCCCGATGCCGAAGCGAACGTCCTCAATACTTCCGGGGCTGAGATGCCGGATCCTGACTCGAAAAAGTCAGGTGAAACCGAAGAAAGTCTCAAGCAGGCCTTTGAGGGCCTGAAAATAAAAGTCGCGGATGCTGGAAAGAAAACTGAAAAGAAAGCTTCCTGAAAAGTCTGAATCGCGACCAGCACAGGACACGGATCTGGAAATTACCTGCGCTGGTCACTTCGACTCATGGTCAGTGGTAAGCGGCGATCGCCTGTCCGGCTTTCGCGAGATTCAGCCGGCCACCGCTGATCGTGATTCCAGCCAGAGAGGGAAGCTTGTCCACTGTCCGAAGCAGAATGCCTTTCAGAATGAGCGCGGCGCGAGCCGGATCTGATTGTGCCACTTTCTGAAAGTCAGCACTGGCCACACTGTGCAGGAATGCAATCGCTCCGGCCAGATGCGGAGTGGCCATCGAAGTTCCGGTCATGGTTCCGAAACCACCGGGAATCGTGGAATAGATCGCCGTGCCCGGGGCCCCGAGAGCGATGGTCTTGAGTCCGTAGCCGGCCTGAGGATACTTCTCGTCTTTTGAGTTCGTGTTGGTGACTGACACGATGTAGGAGCTTGCGCAACCGGTGGGGACGTCGCCTGTCACATCGACATTCACGTTGTTGTTGGCAGTCGCTGCAGCCGCCAGAATTCCCACTTTACCCATGGACTCATACATGTCGTTCCAGGCGGGGTATTCGCCTTTGGTACAGTCGGCGTCATCCATTCCGAAACTCGAATTGGTGGAGACGACGTTTGCGCCCTTGGCTCCATGAGTTTCGAGCCAGAGCTTTTTCTGAGCGAGCACGTAGCCGTAAGCTTTGATGACGGTCGATGTGATTTCGCCGGGAGCGGCCACTGCCATGATCTTCACGTTCCAGTTGACGCCGACGACGCCTTTGCCGTTGTTGCCACGAGCGCCTGCAATGCCTGCGACGTGCGTGCCGTGAGCGGTCGATGGAACGGTACCCGTGTCAGTGCCGGAGTTCCAACCATGGATGTCATCAATGAAACCGTTGCCGTCGTCATCAATGCCATTACCCGGAATTTCCTTGGCATTGACCCAGAGATTCTCAACGAGGTCAGGGTGATTGACGTCCATGCCTCCGTCGACGATCGCCACGACGATGTCATTGCCCGCGGCATCTTTGCCGCCTTTGCCAAGTTTCCAGGCTTCAGTTGCACTGATGTCCACGTGCGTCTGCGGGCTGGAGAGGTTCCACTGTTTGGCAAACTCAGGGTCATTGGGAGTGGTTTCATCGCGGAAGCTTCTCAGTTTCACTTTGTGATCGAACTGAGCGAAGACGACCGAAGGATCATGTCTCAGGGAAGTGAGGGCATCGCCCGTGCTGAAGCTCGAGCCCGGTTTCACTTTGACCAGGTAGAGATTCAGCGCTTTGACCAGCGGTTTTGCGGTCTGATAGAGCTTCGAATCCAGGCCCCTGGCGCCTTGAGATGCCTTGAACTTCACGATCAGAGCCGACGGAGACTCCGCCGCCAATGCCTGGGCAAATCCCCAAAGATTCGAGAGGTTAACTGCACAAAGCCCGGCCAACACGATCAAGAAGGTTTGTCTCATTGGGATCAGCCTCGCACCGAGTTTCCGGTCTGGCAAGCGGGTCGGCTAAAAAGGGGCCGGCTTCGGATCTTGACCATGAATGTCTGAATGGGTACAACGCGGCGCAAATCGACTTCGACTGTTTGAAAACGTCCAAAATACCTGAAAATAGGCGAAACTTTATGATGAACTTGAAGAGAATCCTGCCCTTGGCGGCCTCGACCCTGATCGTTTCCATCAGCCTCATGAGTGCGGCATTTGCGGAGACCGCTTCGACGGCTTCATCAGCCTCCGCTTCCCCAAAAACCGAAAATGGGTCGGGCCAAGTGGCGACTTCCACCAGCTC
>JACMNQ010000039.1 GCA_014378465.1 Oligoflexia bacterium
ACCTCCAATCATGAGCGTGCACTGCCGGGCAAGCCTTTGAAAAAGCCCCTTCTTCGCGGTTACCTTCATCAGGAAACCTTTTTCGTCTCACTGGGGGCTTGCTCACTTCTCATCGCGAAAAGCTCGAATTCAACCTCACTGATCTCGAGCGTGGTTTATTCATGCGGGCTTCTGCTGATGCTGGGGATCAGTGCGCTCTATCATCGTCCACATTGGGAACCTGTCCCTCGGGCCCGGATGAAACGACTGGATCACTCCGCGATTTTTCTTTTGATTGCGGGGACCTTCACTCCCGTCTGTCTGCTGGCGCTCCCTTCGCGGGACGGGCATCAATTGCTGCGAGTGATCTGGATAGCGGCTTTGACTGGCATTCTGCAGTCCGTCTTCTGGGTTCGGGCACCCAAATGGTTCACTGCCCTCTTCTATGTCGGGGTGGGATGGCTCGCCTTTCCCTACCTGCCTGAAATGAAAGACTCCCTTGGCTTCAGAAATCTGTCACTCATCGCCGGTGGAGGTGTGATCTACACCGGTGGAGCGATTTTTTATGCGATGAAAAAGCCAAAACTCTTCCCCGCTGTTTTTGGGTATCACGAGCTTTTTCATCTGTTCACCGTGATAGCGGCAGGGATGCATTTCATCGTGATCTATCAGCTCATTCGCTAAGCCTGAGTTTTTCAGTAATTCTCAGCGAACCAAATGACGCAAGACTAAGCGAAGTAGTTGAGCATTTAAAGCTGATGAAGGCACACGAGCGGCCCCTGAAATGAAATTTAAGCTCGAACTGACACAGGAGAGGGTGGTACTTCCAGAATCCGTCTGCTATGACTGTTGGAGTCAGTTGACAGTGTGCGGAGAGATGGCCGAGTGGCCGAAGGCACTCCCTTGCTAAGGGAGCATACCCCAAAAGGGTATCAAGAGTTCGAATCTCTTTCTCTCCGCCATTTCACTTCCCTAGCCACCAAGTGTCGAGGTCGAACAGGACTCGATTCCCCGCATGAGCAAGTTGCCGGCGATACCATCATGAATTGCAGGGGACGACGTTGTACTCAAGGGTATCGAGATCAAAACGCAGATACGAGTATCGGCCAGCGGGCGCATGACAGAGCCCCTCGCCCGTCCGTGACAAAGTCGGTGAGCTGGCTTTGATCATCGAATGTGAGGATCGCATGAGCGGTGTGCTTGAAATTCACGAACGATGCGCTGACATGGGTCGGGTCGATTGCCTGCCATCGAATACGCGGGTCCACAAAAGCGCCGGGTGCCATCACGCACCTCTCGTTGAATAGCGTCACGGTCTCCGCTTCGTCCATCACTGGCCCGTCAGCGTCCATCACGGTGACCGTGGACGCGATTTTCACGCGCATCGCTGCGGAAGGACCAACGAATCGATGGAATGCCTGGAACGGGATTCCGACCCTTGAAGCGTCCATGAGGAAGAGGCGTGTTGTTTCGTCGTAAAAATTGCATTGTTCTCCAGTGAAGGTCATCCATCGTGCGTTCGGCCCACTGCGGATCTGCCTGCGCGGCTGTCGGATTGCGCCGCTTCGGTGAGGAGTGGTGCCTTGGCGGTGAGTTGCAATCCCCGGGTAAGGTCGCGATGATTCCGAACCGTGCATCGCTCCACGACGTGAAAATCACGACTTGCGAGACCACTACCGCACAAGTGCCGTGCAGCCACCATCCTTGCTCCCGCATCAACAGCGCAATGGGCGTCGCGATCAGCAGTCCGGCGGCCGTGAGCCACAGTAAGCCCACTGGCTTTTCGATGTGCTGCGTGAGTTGCGGAGTCTCAGCCAATCCGCAAGAATTATGCGCAAAGTCTCCACTGCGATCGTTTCAGTCGCTTCGGCTCTCAGGACACTTTTCGTTGGGTTGTCGTCGATCGAGTCCAATCCTGAACCCGTCGGTGATCCCGCATTCACAAAGCTCGACTCGGTCACGCCGGATGGGGCTTTCCGGAAGCCAGTCATTGCTCGAAAGTCACTTTACCGTCGTTCAAGTGATAAATGGCTACGACGATCTTGATTTTACCAGCATTCACTGCCGTCGAAATAATTTTGGACCTGGCCATCAGGTCTCGAGCCACTCCCTTCGCATTGTCTAAAGACTCTTCCTGTAAATCCTGATTCCGGATTGTTCCGGGCGCCATGGGTCGAAGTCTGGGTTTGATATCGTTCACAAGCTGGTCAAGACTCTCGCTCCCGGCACTCTTGCCGTCGAGCGTATCTACCGCTGCTTTTACTGCCCCACAGCTCGTATGGCCCAGGACTACAATCAGCTTACTTCCCAGTTTGGCTACCGCGAACTCAATGCTGCCGATGGCTTGACTCGACAAGGCTTCGCCTGCCGCGCGTACCGTGAACATCTCCCCCAGCTTTTGGTCAAATACGGATTCAGGGGGTACACGGCTATCACTGCAGGACAGCACGATCGTCTGGGGGGCTTGTCCAGACGCAAGCTTTTGAATGTCCGTCGGGCTTTGACCATCGGTGCGGACCTTGCCCGAGATAAATCGGTCGTTGCCCATTTTCAGAGAGTTGAGCGTCTCGGCCGAAGTCACTGGATGGGTTGCGGCAACCTTCACAGCTGAAGGTGTATTGGTCTTGGCATGAAGATTCGTTGATGCACCTCCTGAGATGATCAGCAGCAGTGACAGAGATAAAGATGGAAATCGCGGTTTTGTATTCATGGTTTTCTTTCCAGGTTTAAAATTTGGTTTTGCGAACGACGTGCGCATCAATCAAGTAAGCGATGAGCGAGTAGTTTTTGAAATACTCTTCTGCAATTCTATCCATGACTTGCAGTGCGAGGGCCGCTTCCGCAATCACTTCGATCTTCATTTTTGCGTCCGGGACCTCACCGCTGTGGCGATGTGCTGAACCTTCGCCCTGAACAGCGGTCGTCGTGAATCCCGAAACGCCCATCGACTTTGCCAATTCTATCAACTCGGAACTGAGGACGGGTTCGCAGATGACAGTCAAGAGTTTCAATTCGGTGGTTTGCATTTTGATTTCTCCTTCAGCTGTTCAGCCAGATGGCTATCTTGTAGTAGAGCGGGATGCCCACGATCAGATTGAAGGGGAAAGTTACTGCGAGACTCGCCGTCAAGTAGTAAGCCGGATTGGCTTCGGGAAGCGTCATGCGCACTGCGGGAGGGGCAGCGATATACGACGCACTTGCAGCCATTGCGCCCAGTACCGACGCGCCTCCGACGGAGAGTCCGGAGAAATGACCCAGCATTACCCCGATCGACCCATGCAAAATGGGGAGAAGAATACCGAAAGCGACAATTCGTGGACCGACAGTTTTCAGGTCTTTCAGCCTTGCTCCCGCGATTATACCCATCTCAAGCAGGAAAAGAACGAGAGCGCCCTTGAAGCCAGTTTCGAAAAAAGGCTTGATGGGTTCGTATCCTTTCAGCCCCATCAGGAGTCCTATGAGAAGCCCGCCTACCAGCAGAATCATTGATCTTGCGGTCAGTATTTCATGAAGAATGACTGATTTGCTTTTAGCCGGATGTCCTGTCGCACTTGTTTGATGCTTGGCACGCTTCAGCGCGCCGATGGCGAGAGCGATGTGAATGCCCGGGCTCTCAAGAAGCGTCAGAAGTGTCGGCATGAAGCCTTCCGCCGATGAGCCCATATTGGTGGTAAACTGTTGCGCGGCGATGAATGTGACGGCTGAGACTGACCCGTAGTGCGCTGCCATGCCTGCGGCATCCACCGAAGAGAAGCGACCGAGTCTGCGGAGGAGGAAGTATGCCGAAACCGGCGTTAGACACCCCAGTAAAATGGTCGCGGCCGCGGGCCAGGCAATCACGTGGATTGAACTCTCTGAGAGTTCAACCCCCCCCTTCAGCCCAAGAGCCAGGAGCAGGTAGATGGAGAGTGAAGAATACAGATCCTTGGGTAAGGTCAGCTCACTGCGAATGGCTTTTGCGAAAACCCCAAGCGCGAAAGCCAGTACGATGGGTGAGAGTAAATTTGCTCTGAGTATGTCGAATGTTGCCAATGCCGCTTCTCCTTCTTGGAGGTGAGTATCGAGAAAACCACCTGACTTGTGAAATATATAAATATTGCAAAAGTCATCTCTATTATAGATATTGGTCGGTAATGGAATGGCTCAATTATCATCATCTTTTCTACTTTTTGACCGTTTGCAGAGAGGGCGGTTTTTCGAAGGCCGCGCTGAAGCTGCGAATCGCACAGTCAGCGGTGAGCCTTCAGGTATCAAAGCTTGAAGATCACCTCGGCGAAAAACTCATGGACCGGGGACCACGCGGATTTAAATTGACGGAAGCTGGTCAGGTGACCCTTGCGCAGGCCGAAGAAATCTTTCGCCAAGGTGATGAGCTGATTCAATATTTCAGGTCAGGAAAAATGAAGTCCAGCTTTCGCATCGGCGCACCGGGCGCCTTGTCGAAAAACCTCCAATTCAGACTTCTCAACACTGTGATTGATGATCCCGCGGTTGAGTTGTCACTTGAAGTGGGTGACCCGCTCGTACTGGTCAATCGGCTGGTGAACTACCAGATCGACGCGCTTCTTTCTGACATTGCCATTCCTGCTTCAGAGGCGGAGCCCCTTGCGCAGATTGAAATCGCGAGCGAGACGGTTTGTCTCGTCGGCAGGCGAAAATTCAAAAAGACGATGTCTCACCGAATTCCTGATTTTTCGACGAAAGGTCTTTATCTTCCCGCTCAGAGCAGTCCGATGACTTCAGCGGTTTTGGAGTACGTCTCACGCGAGTTCAAGGCGCCATATATTCGGGGATTCATCGATGATATTGCATTTCTGCGATTGCTTGCTCTTGAAACGGACTCACTCGTTGCGATTCCAAAAATCGGCGTGAGTCGTGAGCTGGAGTCCGGCGAACTCCATATCGCTCACGAATTCAAAAAGATCAGGCAGAGCTATTTTCTGGTGTACCGGCGCAAGGGAAGAAGACACCCCATGCTCGAAAAGATACTGAAGATATGACGCTTGCAGGCAAGGACAACTTGAAATGGTCAAATGCCCTCAAGCGGGCGAGCCCAACGCCGAGGCGGCTCGTAAATCCCAAGCGCCTGAGCTGGTCTCTCCATTTCGATCTCGTGATGCCGTTCTTCGAGACTTCTGAATCATTCGTCCACTGAGCCACTCCGCCTTATAAAAGCGCTTGTTTTCTCTGAATGAAACTTGCCACATCTTGTCCGGCTTTATTCAGATTGCGCGAAGATTCTGTGGAAAAGTGGCTCCATTTGATGTCACGATATTGCTCCGACCCAACGAGCTATCGTCAATCTTCGCTGTCAGGCGGGGTCGTGAGCGCTTAACTGCTTTTGAATGATGAACAACATCATCATTTAAGCGTCAAATTGAACGTAAGAAGGGGATAGAATGTTAAAAATCGGATTACTGGGAGTCGCGCTGCTGGCGCTGACAGCTTCACAAAATGGTTGCGCTTCGAAAAGCGTCACGAAAACTGACACCAACAAGGTAGTCACTTCAGAAGAGTCCGATGCGAAAGTGTCGAAAGGGGCCACTGACAGACAAACGATTTCAAATCAGTTCTGGTTTCCCGAGAGACTGGATCTTTCGCCGCTTCGTCAACGTGCCGTGGAGTCAAATCCCATGGGCAAAAACTTCAAATACGCCGCGGAATTCAAAAAGCTTGATTTGAAAGCCGTGAAAGCGGACATCAAGAAGCTGATGATGACCTCTCAGGATTGGTGGCCTGCAGATTACGGTCACTATGGACCGTTCTTCATCCGCATGGCCTGGCACAGTGCGGGCACTTACCGTATCGCGGACGGTCGCGGTGGAGCCGGCGGCGGTCAGCAGCGATTCGAGCCTCTGAACAGCTGGCCCGATAACGCCAACCTCGATAAGGCGCGACGCTTGCTTTGGCCGATCAAGGAAAAATACGGAAGTAAAATTTCCTGGGCCGATCTGATGGTCCTTACCGGCAACGTGGCTCTGGAGTCGATGGGCTTCAAGACCTTTGGTTACGGCGGCGGACGAACCGACGACTGGGAAGCCGACTTGGTTTACTGGGGACCTGAACACAAATTTCTCGCCGACGAACGCTATAAAGGCGACAGACAGTTGGCCAAGCCACTCGCTGCTGTTCAGATGGGTCTCATTTACGTGAATCCAGAAGGACCCAATGGTAACGGCGATCCGATGGCCGCCGCCAAGGACATCCGAGAAACTTTTGGTCGCATGGCGATGAATGATGAAGAGACTTTGGCCTTGATCGCGGGTGGACACACCTTCGGCAAAGCCCACGGCAATGGCGACGCTGCCAAATGTCTGGAGGCCGCACCCGCAGCTGCGGGCACTGAGCAGCAGGGTTTTGGCTGGAAGAACAAATGCGGTACCGGAAAAGGAGTCGATACCATCACGAGCGGGCTTGAAGGCGCCTGGTCTGCGACTCCGACCGTATTCTCCTCTCAATATCTGGACAATCTATTTGCCTTTGATTGGGTGAAGACCAAGAGTCCAGCCGGTGCCACCCAGTGGATCCCCAAGGATGGCCAAGCTGCGAATCTTGTACCGGATGCTCATGACAAAACCAAAAGACATGCGCCCATCATGTTCACCACGGACATTGCGATCAAAGTTGATCCGGAGTATTCCAAAATCGCGAAGCGCTTTCATGATCACCCGGAAGAGTTTCAGCTTGCCTTTGCCAAGGCATGGTTCAAGTTGACTCATCGGGACATGGGCCCTCGTGTTCGCTATCTCGGTGCGGAGGTTCCCAAAGAAGACCTCATCTGGCAGGATCCGATCCCTGAAGTGAATCACAAACTGGTTGGCCCGGCTGATATCGCGGTCCTGAAGGGTAAAATCTTGAAGTCCGGTTTGACGGTACCCGAGCTTGTACGCACTGCCTGGGGATCTGCCGCTTCATTTCGTGGTACCGACAAGCGTGGCGGTGCCAACGGATCTCGCATCCGTCTGGCTCCCCAGAAGGACTGGTCAGTGAACAACCCGGAAGAACTGACAAAGGTGCTCACTCGCCTGGAAAAAATTCAGAAGGACTTCAATCACGGTGGAAAAAACGTCTCGCTCGCGGATCTGATTGTCCTCGGCGGAGCTGCCGGGGTTGAGCAGGCTGCAAAGGCGGCTGGAAGCAACGTGAAGGTCCCTTTCACGCCAGGTCGCATGGACGCCTCACAAGAGCAGACGGATGTGAATTCGTTTGCCGCGCTGGAGCCAAAAGCCGATGGCTTCCGCAATTATTATGGTGAAGGCAATACGATGTCACCCACTCAGATGCTCGTTGATCGCGCCAATATGTTGAGATTGACGGTTCCTGAAATGACCGTGCTGGTTGGAGGCATGAGAGTGCTGAGCGCCAATGCGGGACAATCCACGCAAGGTGTTTTCACCAGCAAGCCTGGAACCTTGAGCAATGACTTCTTCGTGAACCTGCTCAGCATGTCCACGAAATGGCAAAAGTCACCTCAGACTGAAGGAGTTTACGAAGGTGTCGATCGCAAGACGAATCAGGTCAAATGGACGGCTTCTCCCGTCGACCTGATCTTCGGCTCCCTCTCTGAGCTGCGTTCCGTTTCAGAAGTCTACGCTTCGAAGAATGGAAAGGAAAAGTTCCTGCAGGACTTCGTGACTGCCTGGACCAAGGTCATGATGAACGATCGCTTTGACATGATCTGATTGAATCATGAATGGTTGATTTAAAGGTCCTGCAACAGGCTTGTTGCGGGACTTTTTTTCTTGGCTTCCTCACCAGTTGGGGTGATGCTCACAATTGTCTCCTCAACTCGAGTGCAGTCCTCTAGACTGAGAGGATGAAAAGCCCGCCGTACGAATTTGTCCTGGACGCCCTCGAGCCTTTGAAGCTGAGGATCAAACCCATGTTTGGCGCCTGCGCCGTCTATCATGAGGACAAGATTTTGATGATTCTCAGGAAAAAGGAGAAATCGGATCGAGACACGGGAGTGTGGCTGGGAATTCCGGATCAGTTCATTCAGGAAATCAAGAACAACTTTCCCATTTTGAAGGATCTGACTTTGTTCGGGAGTCCACCCACTGCCTGGCAAGTGCTCAGAGAGTCAGAACCTGAATTCGAAGAAACCGCTCTTGCTTTCTGCGGCCTCATCAAAAAGAAGGATGAACGAATCGGACGCATCCCAAAGCCAAAGCCCATCAGGAAAAAGAGTCAGATCGTGCCCAAGAAAATCAAAGTGAAAGGTAATAAATGAGTCGAATCCGACTCTTTACCCCCGAACCGGTCATTTTTGCCGATCAAATCCTGCCGGTTTGACAGGTCTCTCCCCAAAGTCGAAAATCAAGCATGGGACCATGATCAGTTCAGATCAGTCCATCGGTTTATTGGAGAGGACAGGCCGCGTGAATCAGCATCCATCTGAAAATATCTTGTTGTACCCGAAAAAAGAGAATGGTGCTGACTCCTCCTCTCAGGACAACAGTCACTCCTACAGCGCGCAGATGACGGGCAAGATGGAATCTTTCCTCGCATCAATGCGACACCTCGAAGACGCCCTCAATCACGAAAAGAGAAAGACTCGAAAAGTCTCCGAAGACTACGCGAATGCTCACGCCACTTACGAAAGAGTCGTCAGAGAGCTGCAGACTCGGGTGCGCGAGCTCGAAATTCAGGAGCGCAAACTCAAGGAATCCGTTGACGAGAACAAGAACCATCAGGAAAAAATTCTCCATAAACTGCGTGAAATCAACACGGAAGAGAAGAAAGCCAAGGCCGAACTTCAGCATTACAAGGCAGCGTGGGCTGATGTTCTCGTACGTGACAAGGAAGCGAAGGCACTCGTTCAGGATCACCAGGCCATTCGTCTCAAGCTTCAGGAGATGGAGCGTTCTCATCAGTCCATGCAGCAGAGCCTGATGGCCGAAAAGTCAAAGTATGAGCAGGTGGATCGCCATTCCAAGAGCTACCAGCGTGAACTTCAGAACGCCCTGATCCGGATTCACAGTTCAGAAGCGAAGTTCAATGAGCTGAGCAAGGAATTTCAGACCTTGAGCCAGATCAAGCGCAATGCGGATGAAGAAATCGCGAAGCTGGAAAACTCGATGAGAGAACGCTTCAAGTGGGAGCTTGCCACGGAAAGAGAAAAACTACGGGCGGAGCTTGAGAAGGACGCAGCTCTCGACCGGGAGCGTTTCAGAGAGCTTTCGCGTCACTCGATGCAGGCTGAAATTCAGAAATCCATCGATTCGGAGCGCAAGCGCTATCAAGCCGATCAGGAGAAGTTCATTCTGGAAACGGCCGCCCTCGGCGAAGCACTGGACCTTTCCCAGGCTGAGAGCCGTCAACTCAAGGGAGCGGGCGAAGAAACCAGCGCGATCATTGAGGGGGTGAAGAAATCCCTTATGGAAGCACAGCAGAGCTTTGAAGCCACACTTCTGCAGACGAGTGCTGCCTTGAATCACGAGAAGCAGCGCTTCATCAAGATGGAAGAGAGTCTGCGACAGGAGATCACGCTCCTCAAGCGGACCATTGACTCGCAGAATGAACAGTCCGAAGACCTTGTTCTGAAGCTCCGGGCGTATCAGAACCAGGTCGAGCAGCTCAATCAGCAGAACCTCCTGTTTCAGTCAGCAGAGCAGCAGAAGGTGGCTGAAAAGACCGAGCAGCTCGCTCATCAGGCTGAAAAGCTCACCTTCCTGCAGGCTCAACGCGATGAACAGTTGTCGCAGCTTGAATCTCAACATGAAAAGCGGACGTTTGCTCTCAAGGCAGAGCTCGAGCGCGAGAGGCTCAGAGCAAATCGCTTGCAAGAAAGCCTGTTGGCTGAAAAGATTCAGGCGAAGGAGCAGATCGAGGTCCTGAAGGAAGAAGCCTCTCTTGAACTGAATCAGGCGAAAGCGGAAGCTGTGGCTGCCGCCCAAGCAGCACAGACCCTCAAATCCAAAATCATGGACGCACAGGCACCCAGCGTACTGGTCGACACGATGAGTGAGGTCGTTCCTGCAACGTCGGATGAATGGGTTGTTGAGGGGATTGAAGTCACGTGCGAAGAGGGTTTTGAACTGAGCGACATCATTGAGGATGAATCTCTCATTCACTACGTGATGGCAGGGCCGGCCGATCCAATGTCAAATTGATGTGAAGAAGTTCGATCGAAAATTCGGAAAAGAATTCATCTCGGCGCTTCCCGTGCTTCCGGGCGTATATCGCGTCTATGATGCCAATAATCACCTCATTTACGTCGGCAAGGCCAAGAACCTGCGCCGCCGGCTCTCCCAGTACCGAAATGCCAAGCGCATCAAAAAGCATCTGAAGATGCGAACCGTCGTGACGAACGCGGACCGCATTGAATACGAGGTCTGTGCCAGTGAACTGGACGCACTCCTTCTCGAGACTCGCTTGATTCAGGATCATCGACCCAAATGGAACGTCGCGGGAGCCTTCTACTTTCTGTACCCTCTCATTGGCCTTCAGGTCCGGGATGGGAACGCTTATTTCTGTTATACGACCCGCCCCGAGAACCACCCGACTTTCCGCTTTCATGGTGCCTTCAGGTCGCGGCACCTCACGGGCGGTGCATTTTTCTCTCTGATGAAGCTCCTTCCCTACGTGGGTCACAAGATTCCCAGAAAAGCGATTCTCAAGGCCGGGATCTATACCGAGTCCAAAGACCCCACGTATATCTTCGGTTTTCGACAGATCAGGGAAGATTGGCTTCTGGACCTCGAGCGATTTTTCAAAGGCGAGTCACTCTCCGCACTCGAAAATCTGGTTCTCGGGCTTCTCGATCATTCCACGGCACTGAGAAACCGCGAAGAAGTTCAGGATCAACTCAACGACCTCAAGCGCTTCTGGAAGAATGAAGCGAAATGGCTATCACTGGTACGCACTCGGACTGGTTTTGAACGCTATCCGGTTCCTCAGAAGGAACGCGACTTCATTTTCCTCAGGCACCAGGTTGCTGCAAAGGACCTGAAATCCCGAAAGCGCAACCTGAATTTACCGAAGAAAAAGGCGGTCGAAAGCAGTCTTTGATCGCATGCATTGGATTCAGGTCCACTGAAAAAGTTCACCTGAAGGATCTGAGAATCAGATTGAGCAGGATGAAACATCCGGCGCCGAAGTAGATCACGGCGAACACGGGGTAATCCCAGATCTGATAAGGCAAAGAAGTCGACTGAAGCGCAATGCTGCTGGCGATGAAGAGTCCTGCACCCAGCACACTCAGGCTCATGCGACGGCTGTTGTGGTCCAGTTGCCTTCGTATATCCTGCAGGTCAGGTGATTTCACCTCAAAGGCGTAATCGTTGCTCGCGAACTTTCGAAGAAACCAGCGGATCTGCCTTGGCGCCACCTGGAGCAGCGCGGCCACGTCCTTCGCGATCCACATGAAGTCCTTGGTCAGGCGCTCGGTGGAGTATTGTTCCTTGACCAGTTCCTTGGCAAGCTCGCGTCCCATCACCATGAGATCGAAGTCGGGGTCCAGAGTCCTGCCCATGCCTTCGATCGTGACGATCGCCTTGAAGACGAGCATCCAATCGCCTGGAACCTTGATATTGTAGCGAGTTGCGATCTTGGTCGCTTCGATCAGCACCTTGCCGGAGTTGACGTCATCGAGAGCAAGACCCATGTAGGGGGAGAGAGTGTTTCTCACTTCACGCTGAAAGCCGTCAAAATCAATCGAGGAACCGGTCGCTCCGAGTTCTGCATACTGATAACAGAGGTTTTCGTAGTCTTCGGTGACGAGTGAGACGACCATGTTGGCCAACTGACCTCGGGACTTTTCAGAAAGTCTGCCGACGATTCCAAAGTCAATCATTCCAAGCTTGTTGCCCGGCAGGATGAAGAGATTGCCACCATGAAGATCGCCGTGAAAAAGGCCGTCGAGCATCACGGACCTGAAAAAGGCGCGGGCCCCGGTTTCGACGATCTGTTTGCGGTTGATTCCGGCCGCTTCGATGGCTTTGATATCATTGACTCGGATGCCTTCGAACTTTTCAAGGGTGAGCACTTTGTGAGCACTCAGTTTCTTGTAGACCTTGGGGAGAACGATGTCTGGAATCGGCGCCATGTTCTCGCGCATTTTGGCGATATTGTTGGCTTCGATGACGAAGTCGAGCTCGTAGTAAAGGGTCTTGAAGAATTCGTCCACAATGAGTTTTGGACTGAAGATCCTGGACTCAGGAACGTACTTCTCGAGAAGTCCTGCAAGAAAGGCCAGGAGTGAAATGTCCGTTTCAATGCTCTTTTCGATCTCGGGGCGCTGAACCTTGACGACGACTTTTTCACCCGTGTGAAGTGTGGCTTCATGAACCTGACCGATGCTTGCCGCCGCCAGAGGAGTCGGGCTGAAGTGAGCGTAAGCCTGCTCGAGGGTCTGGTTGAGTTCCGATTCCACCACTTTTTTGACCAGGTCAAAGTGCAGAGGTTGAACATTGTCCTGAAGCTTCACGAACTCTTCGATGTACTCCTCGGGCACGAGGTCAGAGCGAGTGGACAGGAGCTGTCCGAACTTCACGAAGGTTGGGCCGAGTTCTTCAAAGGACTTTCGAAGCCGAGTCGGGGTTGAGAATTCCGCCTGGGATGCGGCAAACGCCGCAAGCCTGCTCGGAAGAAACTTTCCGAGATTCATTCGCAGAACAATGTCGGCAAAGCCATGCTTGGCAAAGACTGCCAGGATCTGCCGGAGTCTACCGACATTCTTGACGGCCTGGCCAATCGATCGTCCTGTCTGGATCCATTTCATTTTTTGAACTGCCGAGTGTTGGTGGACAGATCATCACTGGTTTTCTTGGACTTCGGAGTGTCCACGAGCGCGAAATCAATCTGCCTGAGGTCAATGCTTGCCTTGATGACCTTGATCATCACGGGAGTGCCGATCTTGAAGGTGCGCTTCTTACGGCGGCCCACGAAGATCATGCGCTCTTCCTGAAACTCATACGAGTCATCATTCATCGTATCCTTGGAGACCATGCCTTCGACGTAAGGGTCGGGGATCTGGACGAAGAGTCCGTTCTCGGTCATTCCGACCACTTTGCCTTCGAAGTCCGAGCCCACATGAGGGATCATGATGCGGACCTGCTTGAGCTTGATCGACTCGCGCTCGGCGTCCGAAGCGATACGCTCACGGTAACTGCAGTGCTCCGCCGTCTCCTCGAGCTCGGCCTGGAGCTTGTCCTTGTCCGCTTTCTTGAGTGCGCCCGGGGTTTCGCTCACACGGTTCTGCAGGATCATCCTGAGGATGCGGTGAACGACCAGATCGGGGTAACGACGGATCGGACTCGTGAAGTGGGTGTAGCCTTCCGAGGCGAGACCGAAATGGATCCCGTGCTCAGCGCTGTAGACGGCCTGTTTCATGGAGCGCAGGAGTGCGGTGTTCAGCAGTGTCTGCGCCGGATGGCCTTCAAGTTTCTTGACGAGTTCATTCAGCGCCTGACTCAGGTTCTGGGATTCAACGTTGAAATTGATGCCGGCGTGAGAGACGAGTTCCTGAAATTTGAGCAGCGAGCGTTCGGCTGGCTCATCATGGACGCGGTAAATGAAAGGCCAGCCCTGCTCCATGGTCCAGCTTGTGACGGCCTCATTGGCCGCAATCATGAACTCTTCGATCAGGCGATGAGCGTCCACGCGGTCACGACGAGTGATCGAGACCGGCTCACCGGTCGGTTCAACGACGACTTCCGATTCCGGAAGGTCGAAATCAATGGAGCCCCGGTCGTTGCGAAGCTTTCTGAGCAGGCGGTAGAGCTGAAAGTGGGGGGCGTATTCCCAGTCGGTATTGCCCTGGTTGGTTTCCCATTCCTTCTGAATTTCGGTGTAAGTCGCGCGGCGGCGACTTTCAATCAGAGCTTCCATCACCTGAATTTTGGTGCGCTTGCCCGTCAGATCCATTTCCATCTTGGCGACCATCGCGAGGCGAGGCTCGTTGGGTCTCAAGCTGCAGAGGTTCTCAGAAAGGGCGCGTGGGAGCATGTGAAAGGCGCGTTCGGGAAAGTAAACGCTGGTCGCGCGGGACTTGGCTTCCTTGTCGAGTGCGCTTCCGTCGGTGACGTAATGACTCACGTCGGCAATGGCGACCCAAAGGACAAAGCCAGTCTTCGTCTTTTCGACATAGATGGCATCATCGAAGTCACGGGCCGTTTCGCCATCGATCGTGATGAAAGGGACATCGCGGAGGTCCTTGCGGTTTCTATCCTTGAGTTCGCGGTCACCCAGTCGAAACTGAGAAGCTTCGCGAACGGCAGCGGCAGAGTGCTCTTCAATGAGGTTGAACTCGGCAGCGACCATTTCGATGTCGGCGGAAGGCGGAAGTTCCGGCCCATAGTGCTTGGTGATCTCACCGGTGACGAGATAACGACCTGCTTCGTGAAATTCGAGCTTGGCTCTGACCCAGTCGCCTTCGACGATTTTGGGTGGCACATGAGCGACAAAGATTTCTTCGCGGGCTTTCTTGCGTTCGTAGACGATCAGTCCGCCTTTGCCCTTGCCGGCAGGGTGAGGCATGAAGCGACCCACGATTTCGCGAAAGCGGTGTTCGATGACGGAAATGTGCGTGATCTCGCCGCGAGGGCTGACGGATACTTCGACCCGGTCACCATGAAAAAGATTCGAGGCATCCCTTGGATTCACGAAAGCGTCTTCGACTCCTTTGGTCTCAAAGGAAAGAAAGGCGAAGCCTTTGCGGTTCTTGTCGACTCGGGCCTTGAGCTTCTGGAAGCCGGAACTCGTGCGACTCTTGTTGCCTTCTTCGTCGCGCGCCTTGCGGGCTTCGAATTCAGCAGAGCGACCGCGGTCATTGCGTCCTTTGTGATCAGGTTTCCCTGTGCCACCGGGGCGTCCGCCTCTGCCAGAGGATCCGGGGCGTTCACCTCTGCGACCTTCAGGTCCATTTCCGCCGGTACCGCCAGGACTGCTCGGGCGTCCGCCTTTGAAATCTTTTTTGGGTCCGCGAGGTCCGCCTTTGGGTGCGGTGAAGTCTTCCGAAGGCGCGTTCTTGATGATCTTCGAGGGTCCGGTCCCGGCTCCAGCAGCGGCAGGATTCTTCGGAGCTTTGGAGGAAGGATACGATCTGAACTCGTCGGAGTCTGGAGTTTGAGCAGCCTGCGGGCCACGACCTTTGGCGAAGTTATGAACTTTGCCGCTGCGGTCTTTGAAAGTGAAAGGTTGAGCGCTCTGCGCTGGTCCACTCTGAGGTCCGCGACCTTTGAATTTTTTCTCGGGGCGTGCGCCTTCAAATTTATCCGGATTGGAGGAGATCTCCGTGCGATCTGACTCCTGCGATTTGAAGCGTCCAACGCTGCCGGGAGCGGGGCGTGAAGGTTTGGAACTCTTGGATGGTTTAGGGCGATTGCGTCGAGGGCTCATTTAGCCTCGACTTTACCTGAGGTCTTCGTACAAACCTAGTCGCTTTATCAGAATGTAAACATGGCGTTAGCGCTTGGAGTCATGAGCGCCAACGCCATGTTTTGTTCGTTCAACCCTTTGGGCAATTGTTTGGGCGATTGTTTCAGGAATCAAGGGCACTGAAATGCGGCGGTCGCGGTCTGGCAACGGGACACTTCAACTTGAATGTGCATTCCGGCTTTCGTACTTGGAGTGCTGACGCCGATACGGAGCTGGCCAGCGTTGCGGGCGAAGATCGATTGGGTGACTTCAGCGTCGATGACCTGGTCATTGAGGCCGAGCATCAGGTCAGAGTTGCCCGAGATGCTGATCGACGAAAGACTGGCGGAGAGAACTCTTACCGTGTCTCCCTGGTTGATATTGATGCCATTCAGATACTCGCCCACGTTCGAGGCAGCTCCGGAATAGAGATAGGGGCTGGAGCTAAATATGGGTTTCAAGATCAAGTAAGAAGCGGAAGTACCGAGCGTATGCTTGCAGAGCTGCTGATTCGAAGCGTCCTGAACCAGGGATCCACCCGAATTGTAACAGACGCTGCTGAAGTCGGTACCTGCCACGCAGCTTCCATTCATTGCCGTCGTTCCAGCCGGGCAAGTGGTTGAGGCAGTCGGAATTCCGCCGTAAACACCGTTGATAGGCACGACTGGGATCGCGCTCGAGTTGTTCGATCCGCAAGCCACCATTCCCACCAGGGAAAGTCCTACGGAAGCCAGGGCATAAATTTTTCGGTTCAAAAGTTTCATAAAAGCTCCTCTTCATCTCCAGCGCGTAATGCGCAGAGATTCCGGGAAGCCTTAGTTCATGGTCCGTGCCAAAAATGACACAGTACGATGCAATAGTGAAAGTCCAAAAAATTCTGGTGTTTAGCCCGTTTTGCGGTGCTTACCGCCTCAAAGACCGGGCATAAAAGTGTTTAAGCTCTGAACAAGTGTCGTATCGGTTGCATTTCACGAATGAAGGATGTTAGAAATTTTCCATTCCTTCGCTCACCTGGTGGAATTGGTAGACACGCACGGTTCAGGGCCGTGTGCCGCAAGGTGTGAGAGTTCGAGTCTCTCGGTGAGCACCATTTAAAAAGGTAAAGCGTTCGCTTTCCCTCTCCAAACATAAAATCAGTTCCTCAAGTGGTCCGAATCGAATAGCTTTCCATCGATGCGAGAGATCCTTTCACTTCTGATCCCTGTGGTTGCACTCTTCTTCATGGCACTTCCTCGGGAGTCGTCGGCGAAAGGCCTCAGCGATCTCAAGCTGGACGAACTTCATCAGAAGGCGCCGGAGCTTGAGATCATCAGCCCTGATGGCAAGCACACTTTATTGTCTCAACTGACTTCGGGTAAGCCTTTGATTCTTCATTTCTGGGCTACGTGGTGCGCGTCGTGTGAAAAGGAATTGCCACAGCTCGTGTCTCTTTCTCAGAAATGGACTCAGGATGGAATCCAGTTTGTAGCGGTGTCAGTGGATCAGCCTGAAAAGAAGATCGAAGTCCTGAAGTTCGCCAGCAAGCTGCGGGCTAAATTTCCGGTCTGGATGGCAGCGCACCCTGAGCAGGCCCAGTCCTACTGGGCGTGGGGACTCCCGATGACTTACTTCATCAACGCGAAAGGCATGATCGTGGACAGGGCCATGGGTGCGAAAGACTGGTCATCAGTATCCGAGCCTGAGCTGCGAAAGCTGCTTCAGAAGAGATAAGTAATTGAGAAGTCCAGTTTGTAATTCTCGGCTGGATCCGCGTCAAAGTCCGCGTCGTAGTGCATATGGTGGTAGAGTGCCTTGGAAAATCCGAAGTTCACCAGAGTGGTGGGGCTTAGAATCGAATAGAGTCCCACATTTCCGTAGAGCACAGTTCCACCTGTGGACGGATTCTTCGTGCCTGGAAAATAATCCGTGTCGGTCTGCAGTCCGACTTCTCGCGCCGTGGTTTCGCCAGAGACTCCGAAGAAAGGCATGAAGCTGGAACCACCCTGAGTCTGCGCGACTCGGTAGTAACCTTTGGTCGAATAGTTCAAGGTATTGCCGTATCGATGATCGCGTTCATTCCATTTTCCGGTGGTTGAAATTCGATAGACCGAATCCAGAGTGAGCTGAAAGCCGGATGCCTTCGCGAGGGAAGCGGAAAAGCCCAGATCAAAGTCCCAGGATCCAGTCCCCGGCAGGGCGCGACGATCGACGGGCTCTCCCGTGCGATTGCGATTGCCCGTCGTGCCGGTCGGCAGCTTGATGCCTCCCAGCAGTCCCACGATGAATGTGGATTCAAGCGTGTGATCGCGCAGCACGGTGTAGCGACCGGTGAGCGTCGCATCCGCGATTCCGGAAGTGAGCGTGCCCGGATTGGAGTTGGATGCACTTTCAAATTCAATATTGGTCTTGATGGAGTAAGGCAGCGTGATGAGCACAGTCAGATCGTCCGTGACCGGAAAAAATCCAGTCAGAGAATAGAGGAGCCAGTACTCCTTCTTGCCCAGGGAGTCGATGGCGGTCGATTTGTTGTAAATCTTGTCGAGTTCCTGAGAATTGATTCCCAGGGTCAGTCCTTTGCCCGTAGCCGTGAGATAGGGACTTACTCCCTGGCCCAACATGCAGAAATCACAAGCTTCAGCTCGAAACGACGAAAGAAATGAGGAGCTCAGGATGACCAGCACGACCGCGAGGCGAGAGTGAAGTTTCATCCTGAGTTTTTCGGCCCCTTCACTTCGAAAGTCAATGCTTCCGTCATGCTTCTGACACTGGATTTGCTGCAGAAAGCCGAGTTTTCGACCGATGAGCACCTATGGTGTTTTCCGGTTCCCTTCGACTCAGTTCGGTAGTGTGTGGGTTGCTGATTTTTTACGCGCACACTCTCCAGGCCGATGCCTCGGTTGCCGTGCAATTGCAGAACGGGGGTCGCCACTCGTGTACCTTCAGTCACGACGAAGTCATCATTCTGGACAAGCATGAGTACTTCATCTGCGGTCCGAAAAATGATCCTCTTCTGTTGAGCCATGTCGGATACAGCTGGGATGCCGTTCAGAAGACTCCCTCTGGAGAGCTGGTCATTGCCGAAATTCGCTCGGTGAAAAATCCCACACTCGTTTTTGAGAACGCGCGAGCACAGACAACTTCCACACCAAAACCCCAGTCCCAGGAGGTTAAGTACTCCGCCTTGCAGGATGTCGCGCACACTCTGAGCCCGGTGTCGACTCTCCCCTATCCCCAGAAGCGCCTGACCGGCACTCCGGACTATGAGAAGCTCTGGTCATCGTGGTCCACTCTTGTGGATTCCCGGCTTCTTGAGATTTTACACAAGTTTTCAGAATCCAGAAATCTGATCATTGAACTTTCGGACGGAAAACAGATCAAGTGCACTCGCGGAAAATCGTCACTCCCAGGCGGGGCTGCATGTGAGCTTTTTTTCTGTCCTGAAGTCAGGATGGGAGAAAAAGTCTACGATGGCTTGCTCCATCATGGCAGCGACCCGACAGCCCGGGCCTCCGTCCATCTCACTTTGAGTCGGTCAGGAGAACTGGGCCCCGCAGTGAGCATCAGTCGGAGCTACGCCGAAACACTTGAACTGAAAATCCCTCTTCAGGAGCGTTTTAAATTCGACACGGAAGAGGATCGCGAACTCAGTCGCCGAAAAGATCAGAAGAATTGCAAAGACGAGAGGATCGAAGCTCTCTTCACGCAGGAAGAAGCGGCCCAGGAAAAAATAACGGCTGCGCTGCCGACGCTTGACGTGGTCCAGGTCATCGACTGGATGAACGGAATTTTTTCTTCGCGGCTGATCCCGCGTGCCTTGCTTGGCCCCCAGTCCTGCAGACAGGTGGATGGAAAAGTTCTGACGGAGGAGGCGGCCAGTCATTTCAAGGAGTTTCAAAACAGGTATAAGGTGCCTGAACTTCCCACTCTGAAGAACGCGATCACTTCAGCCAAGGCAGAGGAACTTTTCAAAACGGCGGCAGCGATGGATGACATTCCTTACAAGTACATTCAGGACGGTTGTTACGCGCGAGCCCATGTCATTGCGGACCGCTTTGAGAAACAGGGGGTCAAAACGGAGAAGATCTGGATCTTTGGAGAATTGACTCCCCTGAAAAATTCAAATATTCACTGGGGCTTTCACGTGGCTCCAGTCGTCAATGTCAGAACTGAGTCGGGAGTCATCGAAAAGAGAGTGATTGACCCTTCTCTGGCCACGCACGCCCTCACGGTTCAGGAGTGGGAAGGAATGATCAAGACCCCGGGCAAAATCACGGAATCAATCTACCCTGCGCCCTCGAACACCCGTGTCTATCTCAGAACTTCGGTCTGCTTCACGGCGAGTTCCGTCTATGCGCCCGACGACAATGTGTCTAACCGGAAGTATTCGAGGCAGTCTGACGCAGCAAATCTTCGAGATGCGCTCGAAACGGACCGAATTTACCTGAAGGCCCTTGATCCTGACCCTTTGCCGGGTGATCCTTCGCCTGCGGCAGATGAAGAGGGCCGAGTGAATGGGAAAAATTGAGTATCGTTCAGCGGTCTTCCTTGCAGCGACAATCGTGGCCTTCACTGGCGCGGCTTCCGTAGCCAGCGCCGCCCGTCCAGACAAGGGCTCGAAAGTCAGGGTCATTCATTTCAAGGACCGAGTTCGCCAGCTGAGTCTGAATGCTGATGCAACTCAGTACCGGATCCTCTTTCAAAAACATGCCGCGTATTACAACACGCCCAAGTCCGGCCTTCTCCTCAGTTGTCTTGAGGACTCCGCCGAAACCCATTCACTGGTCACGGTAGAGGTCGAAGCGGTGCAGCTGACGATCATCACCTGCAAGCCCGTGAAATCCAAAAAATAGACTCAGTTGTCATGAGCGATTCACGGCTACTTCTTTTCATCTGGCAGTGGATTGCCCTGCGTGCCAAAAGTATTGCCGCCCTGAGCGGGAGTCGTATTGCTGGATCCAGGGGCATTGGACGTTCTTCCGGCAGCATACATGGAATGGGTCCGTGACCACGAGGTTTCCCGCTTCTGCATCTCCCGATCTCGATCCTCGTTTGAGTTGGGTCCCACTTGAGAACGTCCACTCAGAACCTGGTCGACTTCCGGGGAAACCTTTTTTGGGTCCTGTCCCAGACTGAAAGTTGAACTCAGGAGTTGGACCGCGGCAAAGCTGATCACCATGCGCCTTTTCATGCAGTCCTCAGGTTTCCGGTCTTCTGACATTGGAGGTGTCGTCCCAGCACTTCCCGTTCGGATCGCTTCATCATCCTGCGGATCAGCGGAAAAAGTTCCATCTCCTCCCGGAGCACATGACGTTCAATTTCGGATGCAAACTCATCGAACAAGGAATCATCGGTGTTGAACTGGACTTTGCCCGCAAGTACCTCGAAGTCAGCATGGTCCTGGTGCAGGTGTTCAAGTATCGCTTTCATTTCAACCCGATCGTCGAAATGGGGATAGAAGAGGGTTTCCTCGATCTCGGTATGATTGCTCAACTCGGCAAGGAGTTCCTTCAGTGTTTGCTTTTTTTTCAGCTGATCCTGCATTCCTGAGTAGCTTCTGAGGAGGTTTTTCACACGGTTGTGATCAATTTTGAGATAATCGAGCGCGTCCATGACACAAAATGATGCAACGCCTGGACCATCTGACGAGTCGTCTGGTATGAAGGGTCACTTCGTATGGACAACATCACTCACTCATTGGTCGGCATCGTGCTGGCCAAAGCGGTTCAACCCAGCATTTTGGTCGATGCAGGCCGTGATTCGATTCAAGCCAGGCGTCAATGGTTGACCCTCTTCTGGACAGCCGTGATCGCAAGCAATCTGCCCGATGCCGATCTGGTCCTCACTCGAGTCGGTAAACTCAGCAAGTTTGATTACCTGCTCCATCATCGTGGTTACACTCATACTCTCCTTGCCTTGATTCCCCTTGCCCTGCTGTCAGCGCTCGGTGTTTCGTTTTTTTTCGGGACCTGGAGAAAAGGGCAGTCTCCGTCCTGGTTTCGAAGCAAGCTCGCAGCAGCAAGCTTTGCGGCCGTACTTCTGCACCTGTCTCTCGATTTCCTGAACGACTACGGGATCCATGCCTTCTCTCCGTTTTTCAATCGCTGGTTTTACGGAGATGTGCTCTTCATCGTCGATCCCTACATCTGGCTCGCGCTGATTCCCTTCGCCTGTCTGCAGCTTCAGAACCGGTGGGCAAGAGGCCTTTGGGCAACGCTGGGGTTGGCCATGGTGAGCGTGCTCTGGTTGGGCCCTTTCACGTCAGTCGGTGTTGCGACTGCTGCAAGTCTCTGGTGCATCGCGAGCATCCTGCTCCAGTGGAAGCGAAAATCCTTTGAGGCGACACTTCTGGCGTTTTTCTCATTTTTCATGATCATCCTGCTCTTCAGTGTGGCTTCCATCACGGCTCAGAAGACAGTCGAAGCCGCTTCTGCCCTGCTCAATCCTCAGGTGCCCGTCGAAGAGATTTCAGTATCGCCCGCTCCTGGCAATCCGCTCTGTTGGCGAGCGTGGATCAGAACTCAGGAAGACGATGACCTTGCCTACGTCACGCGGCTCGGGGTGGTGAGTCTTCTGCCTTCGCTTCTCTCCGCTGAAAACTGCTATCCCGGGATTGAAAAACGGGGGACCGCGCAGCTGACTCCGCCAGATCTCGTCTCGACTTCCGAAATTTCCTGGAAAGGAAATTCACATCTGGAACGCCAGGTCTTTGATCTCCTCAGGCAGCATTCCTGTGAGTTCAGGAGTTTTTTGAAGTTCTCGCGTCTCCCGTTCCTTCAGGGACTGAGCCAGGGTCAGGGTCGGGTGCTCGTGGCAGGTGACTTGCGTTATGATCGTGAAGCGGGACTTGGCTTCGCGGAGATTCTTCTGAGTCAGAAAGACGATGAAGCGTGCGCCGGAGATTCAGTCCCCTGGGAAGCGCCTTTTTTCAGGCCGCGCCGGCAGAAGTGATCTGAGTCTGATCAGGTCGACTGCGGACAGCAATCAATGATGAACATTGATTCATTTGACCAAATCAAGTGTTCAAGGAGGGGAAAAGGTGTCAGAAATTCGTCAGGCCGGTCACCGGTTTCGGCCCAGAGTTCGCAACTGGAGACGTGACTATGAAAAAAAAACGCCCATCAACAGTCGGAAGTCTGGCTGAGCTCTCCGCTCGAATTCTCCAGGAACGGCATAAACGCGGCATCACGCTTCAGGCCCTCGCTTCGGAGATGAAAATCAGTAAGGGCAATCTGTCTGACATTGAGCGAGGGAAAAGAGATCCTCGGTTCTCGACTTTGCAGTCCATTGCTCATGGGCTGGGTGTTCCGCTCGCCCGCCTCGTCAAGGATTTCTGAGAACCCTCAGGGCACGCTTCCGGCCGTGAGCCGGTTTACCTCGATTTTATAGCCGGCCGAATCAAGACAGCAGAACGTCAGTTCCTCCCGCTGTCTGGTCCGCTTTTCAAGTCAAATTCTGCTGAAATCGAGCAGATTCTTGCGGGAAAAACGGGGGATGTCGATTCAGACACTCCTGAAATTCTGAAGCTTTGCGTCACCCTGCATTTGAACGGAGACTTGGGCAAATTTGACACATTTTCGGCCGGCCATTTTTCTGAGATGATCTGAACAAGTCCATAATTGTAGAACGTATGTAGGCGGACATGAAAAATCTGATTATTGTCATCTTGTCACTCGTAGGCACAGTTGCGTGCGGTCGCGCGCCCGAAAAGGATTTAGGAGAGTTCGCTCCCTACGTCGCTTCTTTCGAACAAAAATCGCAGGAAGTCGGCGCACCGGTTCAGGTCACTGACCTCAAGATGCGTTTCGGAGATCTCCAGGCTGCTCAGGAAGACGGCGTCTGCGAGATCAAAGACGGCGAAACCCCAACCATCACCATTGACCAGACCGCCTGGTCAACGATGAATGAAACCACCCGCGAAGCTGTCGTGTTTCATGAACTGGGTCACTGCGTTCTCAAGCGTGTTCACGACAAAACCCTCGACAAGGTGGGAATGCCCGTCAGCCTGATGTACCCCACTCAGATGGACTCAAGCATCTACTCTCTGAATCAGGCTCAATACACTCATGAACTCTTCCAGAAGCGCGGTCAGTTCTAAGCATTGCGGTTCATGTTGTTGAGGTCTTCGAACGCAACTTTCAGGCGTTTGACGAAATTCTCTTCGCCCTTTCTCAGCCAGACGCGAGGGTCATAGTACTTCTTGTTCGGAGAATCAGAGCCTTCAGGATTTCCGAGCTGGCCCTGCAGGTAGGCTTTCTTCTCTTCGTAGAAGTTCTTGATGCCTTCCCAGAAGGCCCACTGCATGTCGGTATCGATATTCATCTTGATGACGCCGTAATCGATGCCTTCGCGAATTTCGCTCTGAAGTGAACCAGAACCCCCATGAAAGACGAAATTGACGGGCTTGGGCCCGGTGTTGAATTTCTTCTGAACGAATTCCTGAGAATTTTTCAAAATGATGGGAGAAAGCTTCACATTCCCCGGCTTGTAGACGCCGTGAACGTTGCCGAAAGATGCAGCCACCGTGAAACTCGAGGCGACTTCCCTCAGGTGCGAGTAGGCATAAGCGATGTCTTCTGGTTGGCTGTAAAGCTTGGAGTTGTCGATGTCCGTATTGTCCACACCGTCTTCCTCACCGCCCGTGACTCCGAGTTCAATTTCAATGGCAGTTTCAAAGGCATGCATTTTTTTGAAATAGCCGGTCGAAATTTCGATGTTTTCAGCCAGGGACTCTTCCGAAAGATCCAGCATGTGGGAGGAGAAGAGTGGTCTTTTGTGAGACTTGTAGTGTTCGGCCCCGGCGTCCATGAGCAGATCAATCCAGGGGAGAAGCTTCTTCGCCGCGTGATCGGTATGCACGACTACCGGCACCCCATAATGTTCAGCCAGAAGATGAATGTGTTTGGCTCCCGAAATTGCGCCGAGCGCTGCAGCTTTCTGACCTTCCAGCTTCAGGCCCTTGCCCGCGTAGAACTGGCCACCGCCATTGGAAAACTGGATGATCACCGGTGAGTTGACTGCTTTGGCTGTTTCAAGGACGGCGTTGATCGTATCAGTTCCCGTCACGTTCACGGCCGGAAGGGCGAATTTGCCTTCTTTGGCGTGATGATAGAGTTCCTGAAGGGCAGCACCGTAAACGAGACCGGGTTTGAATTTCATGAGCGAAACGTACCAAAACGAAAGCCGTTTTGAAAAGGACCAAAGCGTCGAAAAACTGCGTCATTTCAGCTGAAAAGACCAGGTGGCGCCTTTGCATTCAGAACGCCCGCCGCGCAGCACGATTTTGACGGCACGCCCGCCGCCGATTCAGAGTTGCCGCGTCTTGAATTGGGTTGCCCAATTTCACGGCCATTCGTATCATTTTTATAAGGAGTGGAATACCCGCCGGTCCGGCAACGCCCCCTTGGCTGTTCCAGCGAAAAAGCTATGATGAAGAGAAGAGATTTCCTGAAAAAAGGCGCGATCGGAGCTTCGCTCAGTCTTCCTCTTTTTCTTCAGCTGGGTTGCAGCACGATGCTGGGACGCAAGCCTGCGAGCGACGGTGGATCCTGGAATGCCCAAGCCATGATTCACAAGAACAACTGCCCCCATGGAACCTGGAAATTCTTTCCCTGGCACCGCGAGTACCTCGTTCGCTTCGAAGACATCATCCGCACGATGAGTGGCGATCCCGCATTCACTCTGCCCTACTGGGATTGGTCGGCTCACCCCAACCTTCCAACCGCATTCAAGACGGGTTCCCTCGCGCTGGCTGGACACGGAAGTCGCACGGCTGACATGTCAGCTGCGATTTCAAAGATCGCCAATCCCTCGATCTGCCAACAAGCCATGGCTCTCCAGGATTTTGAAACTTTCATCGGATCTGACGACGCCAGTGGCCAGCTCGAAGTCAGACCTCATAACGGGATTCATATGGTAATGGGCTCCTATGGCGGGCCGATGGGAAATTTCACCTCTCCACTTGATCCGGTTTTCTGGTTGCATCATTGCAATGTCGACCGACTCTGGGCTCAGTGACAGTCGATTCATCCGGAGTGGAAGAATGCCAATTCCCTTTCAGCCAACAATCTCGATGCCTGGCTCGCACCCCGCTCAATGGATTTTACGATACTCAAGGCAGGGCTCTGACCACCGGGCGGACTTCGCGGGATGTGCTGGAGCCGCGTGCTCTTGGGTTCGTGCAAGACGGGATCAGTTCCATCGCTGCGGCTTCGAAGAATCGCTCCCTTTCTTCGAACGGTGTGACTGAGCTCAAGGTGAGATCCTGTACGGGCAACACGATTCCCCACGAAGGGAGGCCAGGTCAGTTTCATCACGCCCGCCGTCGGGGGCCACAAGCGTGAAGGCATCTTTCTCACGTTCTACAATTTCTTCATCGGCAAGAGCGAAGCGGGCCATGCGCATCACCACGACAGTGATACGGTGCCGCCGTTCAATCTGAGTTACAACCCGCTTCTCGAGCAGCTTGCATCCAAAGGGTTTGACAATTACCCGGCCGAAACCAAGCTGCAGCTTCAGTTCATGCGTCCGGACGGTTCACTCATCCCGATTGACACCGATGCTATCCAGGACATCGAGTACCGGATCTTCGCACTCGAACGCATTCCTGGAAATGAGCGATAAGTGAAAGCGCTTGTGCTCCTCAAGTCGCTGACCAGTGGGCTGATCCTCTCGGCTCTGTGCACGAGTCTGGTCCACGCTCGGATCCTTCCGAAACCCATTGACTGCACCGCAGTCAGCAAAGCGGGCTCTGAAGTCCAGCTCGTCATCACTCAGCCCAAGGTCACGATGACTTCAAAAGAGTGCGAGAAAGCGGACTATCCCGTGATCCGCCGCTTTGTGGACGGGCAGGGTGTGTCCGGCAGGACACGCATTTACCTCAAGGATGGAGGCAGCCTCTCCTTTCATGACGTGTACGGTTGCCTTTCAGACGCGCAGGGATCGCTGGGTGCGAATATGCCCCTGAGCAAGCTGAACTGCGTGGTTCGTGACGTCGTGAAGTGCCCCGGGACCTGATTTTCATTTTCAGGTGTCTGAAGTTTGGACACCGCGAAAGCCTTATTTCCCCGTAACTACGGCGTTTTTTCGATGCCGATCCGATCGGCACGTGGCGTGCTTATACGTTCCGTATACACTCGGAAAAATTTATGAAAACACTCCCGGCACTCATCACTGTCCTGACTCTGAGCTTCATCGCATTCATCGTCGCTCTTCAGAGCAGGGCGGGAGCTGAGCGAAGCCTTTCATCAGCACCTGGAATCACGGCTCCAACGCCAAATCCTTCAGAAACATCCTCCAAAGTTCACTCCCCCACGATCTCGACCAGCCAGATTCAGATCGACGGAACCTATTCCCAGATGGTCATTCCCTTCATTTTCAAGAATGAAGAATATGTGATTGAGCGAGAGGAGACCCGAGGTGTTTCGAAGCAATCCATTTCAGATCCCGCTTTCATGGACACTCCATTCGGGGATCGCGTGAACGCAGTCGATCTTACACCTCGCCTTCCGAAGAAACGCCTCATCCTCAACGTCAGAAATCATTCTCCCCAGGTCGCCTCAGACGTTCGCATGAACATCGACGTGCCCAAAACTCTTTCCGGTCGCATTCAGATCAATCCCGAATCCGATGAAATGGTCGTCATCAGCCGCCCTGCTCGTCGCCCGGGCCATGCGGCTGACGAATTTGATCTGGATCTTTTTTCCAAAGCGGATTTCAAGGACGTCTGGACTTTCAGAAGTCCCACGATTGAAGCTGACGGTACGGTCAACCTCCCGATCTCGCTTCAGCAGCGTGAAGCACTCAACACTCTTTCGTTTCGCCTGAAAGTGGAACATGCGGACTCCGCCGATTCATCCTTTGAAACTCAGGATGAAGTGGTGCTCGAGCAATCCGCAGAGCAGCTCCCCAGCGGATTGAACTACGTCGTCGAGATGCCTGTCGGTTCAAACGAGGACGGAATTCTTCAGTTCAACCTTTCAGACCTCAGGAACGAGTCCGGAATCTACCGCCTCACTCCCGCATTGGGCGCTGAGCGTGGATCTCATTACCTGAATGCAAATCTAGGTCAGCTGAAGTCCGATTCAGTTCTCTGGC
>JACMNQ010000040.1 GCA_014378465.1 Oligoflexia bacterium
CCGCCCTGAAATGATCGTGCCGATCACGATCCATCCGGCTTTCAACAAAGCGGCTCAGTACTTTGACGTGAAGGCCGTGCATGTGGCAGTGGGCGATGATTTCAGAGCGGACCTCAAGGCGGTTGAGGCAGCGGTCACCCCCAACACGATTCTCATCGTCGGTTCCGCTCCCGCCTATCCCCATGGAGTGGTGGATCCCATCACTGAGATGGCGGCGCTGGCGATGAAACACAAGCTGGGTTGTCACGTGGATGCCTGCGTGGGTGGGTTTCTCCTGCCCTTTCTCAAGAAGCTCGGGCGTCCCATCCCGGCTTTCGATTTCAGCGTTCCAGGAGTCACTTCCATCACTGCGGATCTTCACAAGTACGGTTTCACCGCCAAGGGTGCTTCCGTCGTGATCTACCGGGACAAGGAACTTCGGCGCTTTCAGTTCTTCACGCATACTGAATGGCCAGGTGGTCTTTTCGCTTCTCCCAGCATGACGGGTACTCGTCCCGGGGGTTCCATCGCCGCGGCGTGGGCCACGCTGAACGCGATGGGCGAAGATGGTTATCTGGAGATGGCCGAGAAAGTGATGAACACGACGGAGACTCTGCAGAAGGGACTTCGGACTTTGGGACTGAAAATTCTGGGCAAACCTGAAATGTCAGTTTTCGCTTTCGCTTCAGACGAACTGGACCTCTTTGCGGTCGCGGATTTCATGGAAAGTCGTCGCTGGCACATTGACCGTCAGCAGAATCCAACCTGCCTGCACCTGATGGTGACCCCTGCGCACGAGCAAGCTTGCCAGGCGTTTCTCAAGGACCTTGCGGAGGCAATCACCTTCGTGAAAGCGAATCCCACCGCCTCACAGCAGGGCACTGCCGCCATGTACGGCATGCTCGCCACGATTCCAGATCGCAGCAAGATTCATGAGTTTCTACACGGCTACATGGACGAGCGCTACCAGACCTAGAAGCTGAGGTCGACCGCCGCATCATAGAGGAAGCGCGGATCCTTCTTCTGCCTCGCCGTATGAATCAACTGCATCAGATTCCGGTTCGGAATCCCCTGGTAAGTCACCTTGCCGTCCACACGAACGATGACCGGGAGGGTGAGGTCCACCAACTCCGGCGCCAGCAGGAGTTTGAAGTGGGAGAGTTTCAGGGCGTTCTCCTGAGTCACGATATCAATTTCGTTACCCCGGATTCGAGCCTCAAAACTGCTGAGCGTCGAAGAGGGCAATGGAGTTCCGAGGCTGTCCGTCGACTGCAGCCAGAAGTAATCCCTCACCCGAAGACCTGGGTAAGCAGGAGAGTTCGGTCCGCCAGCATAATCGGCTCCGAAATACAGAGGGAAGATCGCCTTCTGATAAAGGTCACGGGGCTGCAGGAGAAGTTTGGAAAGTTCCCGGGAGATGAGCGCGAAGTCGGGTGCGTGAGTTCCGCCGTGCACGATCAGCTGAAAGCCTGACTTCAGTCTAAGTTCCGTTTCGAGAGCCGCTGTTTTCGCCTCCACCTGTCGCATCAGGGGAAGAAACTCCTCGAAGTGATCCTTCAAACCGTTGATGTGCGTGTAATGCGTGTTGAAGTAAGTTTTGAGGTACCGCTTGTCCTGATAACCGAGTTGAGTGCCGCCATTGTTGGCATTGAAGCCGGAGAAGAGTCCGACGAGAAAGCCGACTTCCCGAGTGATGCCCATGGCGCCCATGGAATGTCCCCAGAGAATACGTCGATCGCCGTCGATCGGAAGTTCCGATTGAGCGAGTTCCACGATCTCGGGGATCAGACCTCGGGTCTGCAGATTCCAGCCGATGGACGAAGACGGTGCGATGATGATCACTTTTGCCGACTCCGCAAAAGGAATGAGTTGCTTGAGGTAACTGATCGAGACGGCTTTGGCCTTGTCGTAGGTGTTCGTCGAGTCACCGCCGCCGTGAAGCATGAAAAGCAGGGGTACGGGTTGCGTGACCTCGGCCAGGTTCACGGAAGCAGGAAGATAATATTGAATGCCGGTGCGATTGCTGAACCCGTTCGGAAGGTGATCGAAGGACCCGACCTTGCCTGCAGGCGCCGTGAAAAGTTTTGATTTTCTGATCCCGACCAGCGAGCGCAGGAGCTTCTTTGCGGCAGTGAGATCGGTGGACATGAGTGGCAGACCCGACTGCTGCGCGAGCAGTTGCGCGAACGCTTCGTCGGTCACTGCAGAATCATGGAATGCGGTACTGAGCTGGTTCAGGTCGACGGAGGTGAGCTGTGCGGAGGATTCCGCCGAAAGCCAATGGGATTGCCGGGGTTTGACGTGGATCGGACTTTCGGGAATACCAGCGACAGTCGTTGGAGCAGCGCTCGTCGTCGGAAGGAGGCTCGGGGCCGGATTCGGGCTGGGTGAAGCAGCCGGAACGGGTGAAACGTTCGCGTCGGGATTGCGAGTTCTCAGGACTTTCTTCGGTGCTGCCGCCGGGTCAGGAATGGGGGCATGGATGGCATCGCAAGCCGTGGTCATCAACATGAGCATCGCAAGAAGGCCGACTGCTCCCGGGCTCAGTGAAGCTGTGAACGAAGACGTTTTGACTGGAGATCGCATGACGATTGTGGCCTCGGACTGCTCATGAAGTTGAAAGGACGGTTAGGAAGAAAGTTCAGACCACCGCTGGTAAAGCTCCTGGATCTGTTCCTGGAGAGTGGTCATTTTCTGAGAAATCCCGGTCAGCTTGACCGAGTTGCTCATGATTTCAGGACGTTCACTCTCAGCCGTGGCTTTTTCAAGCTCCGCTTCGATCCGCTGAATCGTCTCTTCCATTCCATCGAGTTCGCGCTGTTCGTTGAAGCCAAGTCGTTTCTTCTTGGGTCCGGCGCCCGCGCCTGAATCTTTTTTATCAGTCTTGGTCTTGAGTGCCGCCTTGGCGGAAGACTCCTGATCGATCGCCCAGCTTTCGTACTGATTGAGATCCGAAAACGAGATGAGCTTGCCGTCACTGATTGCATTGTAAGGGTTGAAAGCCAGAATCTGCGTGGCGACCTGATCGAGGAAGTACCGATCATGAGTCACGAGAAGCACGGAGCCCGGAAATTCCTTAAGCACGTCTTCGAGAATATTGAGAGTCGCGATGTCCAGATCGTTGGTCGGCTCATCGAGAACGAGCAGGTTCGCCTTTTCGAGCATGAGCTTGGCGATGAGAATCCGGCTCTGTTCTCCCCCTGAAAGTTTACCCACGGCCATGTCAGCCTGGTCTTTCGTGAAAAGAAAACGGTCCAGGTAACTCCGGATGTGCGTGCGAGTTCCCTGGAAGTCGACATGATCACCGGTCGGGCAGAAAGTCTTGATCAGACTCAGCGTCGGGTCGAGAGTCTCTCGATTCTGTTCAAAGTAAGCGACGCTGAGGTTGTCAGACTGGATCACTTCGCCAGTGTCCGGCTTTTCCATCCCCAGCAGAGTGCGAATGAGCGTGGATTTTCCACAGCCATTGGGACCCAGCAGACCAATGCGTGTTCCGGGACGCAGAACGATATCCACGTTCGAGAAGATCTTGCGGTCGCCGTAATTTTTGGAAAGATTCTTTCCTTCGATAAGGCGCTTGGGGTTTCTTTCGCTGCCCTGAAAGGAAATCTTCGCGGTGCGAGTGATGTTGCGATCACTGATCTCTTCGACTTCTTCCTTGAGGTCACCTGCGCGATTGATGCGGGCCTGCTGTTTGGTAGTGCGGGCCTTGGCACCCTGACGAAGCCATTCGGTTTCACGGCGAAGCGTGTTCTTCAGGATGGTTTCGCGGCGTTCCTGCGCAGCCATCATCTGGTCTTTGACTTCGAGGTAAGCGGCGTAATCGCCATCGATCATCAGAAGTCCACCGACGTTGCGTCGATCGAGTTCGAGGATGCGATGAGAAACGCGTTGGAGAAACAGTCGATCATGGGTCACGGTCAGGGTCGCGAAATTGGCCTGCGCGAGAAAGCCTTCAAGCCAGCGGATGCTGCCGACGTCCAGATGATTGGTGGGTTCATCGAGCAGCAGCAGGTCAGGTTTCTTGACGAGCTCACGGCAGAGGGCCACGCGCTTTTTCCAGCCGCCTGAAAGTTTGGTGATCGGAGTGTCAGCCGAGTTCCCGCCGACATCGAGCTGCAGCTTCGAAATGTATTCCTGAGCCAGGTTCAGGCTCTGCCAGTCGTCGGGATTCTCAGCGCCTTCGAGCACGGTCGAAAGGATGGTCGCACCCACTTTGAAAGAAGGGACCTGTTCGAGAAAGCCGACTTTGAGTCCGCGGGCGAACGAAAGATTGCCCTCGTCCACGCTCTGTTGACCCGCGAGAATCTTCAGGAGAGTGGACTTGCCCGCTCCATTGGGACCGATGAGACCGATGTGGTCACCGCTTTCGATGCCAAATGTGATCTGGTCGAATAGGGGACGTGCGCCGAAAGCCTTCTTGATCTGATGAGCATTTACTAAAATCACTGCTGCAACTTACCTGAAAACTGAGCGATAGCCTAGTGAAACGATCACCAAATCAGTTGAGGGCTCATTTGAATCTTCGGCTCCGCCTCATCTCAGCATTCGGCTCCGCCTCAAATAGCCATCGGCTCCGCCTCAGGCCGCTTCTTCGTCTTCAATGTCCATGACGAAAATCTCTGACTTTTCAACGAGCTCGAAGCACTCTTCGAGCACGGCAGCCGACATTCCCAGGTGTTCGAGAGCGGCCCGAAGCTTCTTCTCCAGGCCATGCTCCTGAATCGCATGGGAGTTGATTTCGATCCCTTTGAGTTCCGTGTGATCATCGATGGCGACGTTCATCAGCTTCAACGCTTCCACTTTATCCGGGGTGAGGTTGATCCTGCGGGTCTGGATGAAAGTGAAATGCGATTTGTCACCCCTGTATTCAATCGAAGGATGACGATGGCCGGTGGCGAGGTAATTTTCGCAGAACCTGCGTACGCAGTAGTCCGTGACCTGGTATTCAGCATGACGAACCTTGAAATCGAGTTCCCTGTAAACTTTCTGGCCCGCGGCAAACACGTCTCCGAGTTCCTTGAGTTCTTCCGGCAGCGAGTCGATTGGCTTGCCCTTTTTAGTCTGTTTTCGGGCTTTGGTCGCGCGTCCGCTGACTTTGCCACTGAAGAGTTTGCCTATGCCGGCCTCTTCCTTGTCTTTCCTGCCGTTTCTGGCGGGTACGCTCTGGAGGTGAGTTGCTTTCTTTGAATTTGCCATAATCCCGTCCATTTCAAGATGCAGGCCGGCAGGCAGGAGTCGCTGGAATCTTTTTGACATGCGGCTTCAGGAACCCTGAGGCACCACTCATTGTGTTTTCCGGGCTAGTTGCCCGGTTTCTTGATACGCTCAGAGAGTGAGTACCCCTCCCCCAGAAGCCTCGCAGGACAAGAAATTCGTTGCGGCAAAGCCCGAAGAGGCGCGGGCGCTCATTCAAAATGCGATCAAGACCCGCTCCAAAGTTCTGATCTGGACGCAGCAACAGAAGTACCGTCTCACATCGAAGCTCGAGAGCACTTTCGAATCCGGTTCGTCTCTTTACCTTTCCGTCACCAAAGGGGTCGAAGAAGCCGAATTTGAAACCAATCTCAAGAGAGAGGGGATTGAAGAATGTCTGTTTTCGGCGTCTTTGCCTTCGGAAGTTATTTTCTTCAAGGCGAATTTAAGAAAATCCGCCCAGGGGCTGCTTCATTTCAAACTTCAGGATCCGGTTTACAAAGTCCAGCGCCGAAGGAGTCTGCGAATGCCTCTCGGAAATGCACCGGTGCATTTCAGGCTGGCCCCTTCCGCGCCCTCCCTCCCTGACCTGTCTTGCCTGATGATTGATGTCAGTGATGGCGGTTTTGGAATGACGACCGACGATGAAGCGCTCTCGCAGCGACTTGTACAGGGAGTGCTTCTGGAAGAAGTGGCCTTCACGCTGGGCGGTCGCTCGTTCGTGCTCACTGCCGAGATCATGTACCGAAAGGAAATCCCGGCGACGAACAAGCTCAAGAAGCACTTCAGACTGGGTCTGGTTTTCAGGGGAATTCGAGAGCAGGACGCCGAGTACATTTCAAAGTTCGTGTTCGAAGAGAGCAGCCGGTTCTTCGGGAGACTTTGAAGGCGATTCTTCAGGGCGCCATCGGGACGCAGGAGATGGAACTCGCGTTGGCCTTGATCGCGTAACAGATGATCTTGTGCCTGCGATCCAGAATCCGCTGGTAGGAGTTCCCGGCGTCTTCGACGGTCACGTCCTCAAAAAGCTGTTTTGAGGCCGGGACGCGCTCAAGACGTTGACGACCCTGAATTTCAGCGTAATCGATCTGACGCATTTCCTGACGCGAGAAATACCCGCCGACCGCGAAAATACCCAGGAACAGTACGACGCAAATGCCTCTGAAACTCATCATAGTAAGGGCTGATCGGCAGATCCTGCCGGGTACTTGACGACAATATCAGACTCTTACTGTTTTTTTACGGCGCCGGCCGCACCAGCCGCCGGGGCTTGCGTCGCCGTCAATAATTCGACGATCTGGACTTCGAGCGCCTTGATCTTGGTGTCATAAGAATCGGCATCGGGCGGGGTCCTGCGTTCCATGACCATGGCGAGCATGTTGTGCTTGAGGGTCTTGTTCTCAGCCTCAAGCTGAGCGATCTGCTTTCTCAGAGCGCCGAGATCGGTGATCTCACGCTGCCGGATCTGAGCTTTTTCGGGGCTTACGGCGTCCGAGGTCTTTCCCGGAGCGGGTGTCGGCGTGGCCGGAGTCGCCTGGGCAGCAGGACTGGGAACCTTCAGCTCCGCAGGAGGTGGAGGAGCAAAAGAGGCGACCGCGTCCGCTCGAGTCGCGTAGCTGATCACAACGGGAGGTTTCGAGAAATTTTCAATCTTGGAGCGAGTGACCGGGTCCACACCTGCGAGGACGATCTTCCCGGAAAGTTCACTGGCCAGAAGATTCAGGACTGCAAGCTCACGCAGCACTTCGCTCGAAATCGTGCTCGCTTCAGCCAGCTCCAGGATGATCTTGTTCTTGCCGTCTAGAAAGAGTTTGTTGATGCCCGCGCGCAGAACCTTGAGGTTTTCAGGACTGATGGGTCCGGAAGCGCAGAGAATCGTGACGTCTTTTTCGCGGTTCAGCTCGAGTTTCACGATAATCTCGCTCGGTAATAGAAAACTCGCATCAGGTCGCGGCGAGTGATGATGCCGATCAGTTTGCCAGCCTTGTTCACGACCGGCAGGCGCCGGTATTTGGAATCGATGAAGCGTTTGACGATGTCGTTGAGCGGCATGTTTTCAGCGATAGTGTCGGCTTTTCTGGAAAATGTGATGACCTGTTGAAAGACTTCGGGCTTCATGTTCTTGGCCTGGGAGATCTGCATCAGAATGTCATATTCGGACAGGACTCCAATCATCTTTCCTTCGGCGTCGACGACGGGAAGACCGGTGATTCGACTGTTGATCAGCAGTTTCAGCGCTTCTTCGATCGTCATGCCTTCAGTGGCGTTGAGCATCTCGGTGGACATGATTTCTTTGGCAGTCGTTTCCATCTCTCCATCATAGGGGCAGGATGATTTGACTTCAAGGTCCGCAATGCCCTACCCTGTAAAGAATGGAAGTCGGCAGGTTCTCCCAGTTGATTGCCGAGTATTTGCAGCCCCTCGTGCCAGGGGAGACGGTGCGTTCGCTCCTGGAGGCGTCCGCTGACCCCGTGATCCGCCCCCTGGATCTGGCCACCCTTTTCAGAAGAAATCAGACGTATGCCCAGCTGATCCGGCGAATGGACCTCCTGCAGTCCCGGATAGCCGAATGGGTCGCCGAGGACGAAAAGCGCCTCGACATGGGGGACGTGATTCTTGACCGTATCGTGAGCCTGCTGGGCAAGCAGGCGACGCGCAATGCCGGAGTCTGCATCGGCCTGCATCGCCTGAGTGGAACGCTTCCGAAAAAGGAAACGGACCGATTCAACCTCAATCCTCAGGATCAGATCAAATTTGCGCTGACCGTTGAGGCCTTCTGCCAGGAGAACAGTCTTGCGTACTCCGAGAAAGCTTATGTGGCCGGACTTCATTATGACTGGCTCAAAGCCATTTTCGTGAAGAACAAGACTTCCAAGGATGCTCAGACCGCTTTGAGCAACGCCTTCACGGAAGGTTTTGAAATGGCTCGCATCGCTTATGACCTGAGCCGACTGGTGAAGAATTTCAAGTATGACCATTACGTTTTTTCGGCGGCTCTGCTTGAACCGATCGGAATGTCATTGATGTCCGCGCTTTATCCCAAAGACCTTGCTGCGAAGTCCTGGAGTGCCTTCATCGCCGATTGTGAAAAGTTCAAGGGTCGCAAAGACGACGCATTTGATGCGTTGCAGTCACAGCGTTTTGACATTCGCCATCACGAACTCTCCGCTCTTGTGGTCAATTATTTCGGAATTCTCGCCACCGTGGAGAAAGCGGTTCACTTTTCGAAGGAACCGCATTTTCTAAAGGGAGCCGATTCGGATCTATATCGCCTGGCCGCGATTCTTTCGATGGCCAAAACTCTTCAGCGCAAAAAGCCGATGAGTGAAGTGCAGAAGGATTACATGCGCGATCTGCAGATCGCGGAGCACGAAGTCCTGCTCATGTCCGAAGAAATGAAGATGAAAAAGTGAAGAGGGGGCTGAAGTAGATGGCCACTCACCTGATCACTTCGGCCTGCACTCGCTGTGATGCCTGTGCTGCGGTCTGCCCTACGGCGAGCATCTCGTTTGGCGCCACCCAATACGTGATTGACCAGGATACGTGCACGGGCTGCGAGATCTGCGTGACGGTCTGTCCGGTGGACGTGATCGTGCCGACTCCGAGGCAACAGCCAGAGTAAGTCTGGATCTTACCCGGCTGAGACAGGAGTATTGAAGACTCTGAATACAGTGCAGCTTTAGCTATTCTTGAAAACGAGCGGCGATTTGCTCGTAAAGATCAATCAATCCCGGAAAAAGATCGGTCCCATAGCCCGGATCGATGTCTCCGGTGACATTGAGAATTCCGTACCGTGCAAAAGTGCTCAGAGAAGATACCGGAAATGAGTGGGCTTTACCGTTCCCCATTCCTTTATCAGCAGACTGGGTCCGCGAAAAAAGGCTTTGATTTCTTTCTCAGAGAGATGATGCTGAGTTTGCAAAGTGACTACTGACTTATCCCGGTCTTTTCCCAAAAAGGCACTGAGATTGCCATGATATCCTACCCAGCCCTTCTTGATGAATTTCGTAGCTCCCGACGTGAATGCGTAATTAGCGCAGGATGAAGCGCAAAATCCATCAACGATTAAGTATAGTTTTTCAGGAAAAAGCTTCATACCCAGACGGACGCCAACTTCAGCATCGCCGCCAGGAGAATCGACTGTGAGGGTAGTATCACCTTCTTGGTAAACGGCCTTGAATCGATCTGTTTCGCCCGCCTCAATATGTCCTTTGAAACTCAACGCGGTGGCAGAGCAGCGCGTCCAATCTCCAGCAAGGACCGCTGTCGAACTTAAAAACGAACAGATTGAAAATTTTCATGCCCGCTCCAGGCACCGTGGAGTAACCTCAAAGTCAAAGTTTCCGCGGTAAATGTGGCTTCTAAGCTGATGATTTGTAGCTGTTTGAAGTAATCCCGGCAGCGTCAATCGCCCTTTACTCCATGGGCTCAATCGCCCATGGGAGCGGTCAGAAGTTCAAGCAATTCCTGACGGGAGAAAGCCTTGAGTCCAAGCGCGGACTGCTCAATGAGTGCGCCTGAGAGCTCGACTTTGGATTGAATGATGCTCGCGATGCGGTCTTCAATCGTGCCTGGGATCTGGAGCTTGAAGACCTGTACGCCGCGGGTCTGACCAATGCGGTGCAAACGATCGGTGGCCTGATTTTCGCGAGCGGGATTCCACCAGCGGTCCATGTGAATGCAGACGCTCGCAGCGGTGAGATCGATCCCGAGACTCCCGGCGAGCAGGCTGCAAACGAAGACTTTGCACTCGGGATCATCCTGGAATCTCTGGATGCGGACCTGACGATCAGGCGTGTCGCCGCGCAGCTCGGTGTAGCCGATGCCTTTTTCCTTCAGCATGTGGGTCACGAGATCAATCATGCCCAAGTACTGAGTAAAGACGACGACTTTGAGGTCAGAACCGATGGCTTCAGTGACAAGTTCATCAAATGCCGTCCATTTGCCGCTCTCCCACGGGTCGAGCTGGGAAGCTTTCTTGATCTTTCCACCCGTGAGATCCGGAAGGCGTGGATGATCGCAGACCTGTTTGAGGCGGGTGAGGAGCGCAAGAATGTTGGCGTAGTTGACTTTGCCGCCGCTCTCAAGATCTTCGCGGGCCTTGGCGGCTTCGTTGCTGGCCAGAAAAGCCCGGTAAGCTTTCTTCTGAACGACGGTCATTTCGCAGAGAATCACTTCTTCGGTCTTTTCCGGAAGCTCGGTCAGAACCTGGGCTTTGGTTCTTCTGAGAAGAAAGGGCGAGATCAGGCGGCGAAGTGCCGCAGTCTGGGTGTGCGAAGGTTCATCCCGTCCGGCGCCGTAAAGGCGTTTGAAACGGGGCAGGGATCCCAGGTAACCGGGAAGAAGAAATTCCATGATCGACCAGAGGTCAGTCGCATGATTCTCGATCGGCGTCCCAGTCATGGCGATGCGGTACTTGCTCTTCAGCACGCGCGAAGCGCGGGAGCTGATGGTGATCGCGTTCTTGATGGCCTGGGCTTCGTCGAGAATGACAGTGTGCCATTCGCGCTCACGAAGCGAGGCCTCGCGCTGCAGAATTCCATAAGTGGTGAGCACGACGTTGACGTCGGCTTTCGGGAGCACGCGGCCCTTGCCGTGAAAAACGCTCCATTTGAGTCCAGTCGGATATTTTTCGAGCTTCTGGATCCAGGCTGACACGACGGAAGTCGGAGCGATCACGAGTGAGGGGAGCTTGGGTTTGTTTCGTCCCGTGTAGATACTGCTCATGATGGCCAGCACCTGGTGAGTTTTTCCGAGACCCATGTCATCGGCGAGCAGTGACGCAAGTCCTCGATGGTAGAGGCTCCACATCCAGGAGACGCCGTTCTTCTGGTAGTCTCTCAGCTCAAAACCGTAATCCACATCGGGAAGATTGGGAGTGCGCTTCTTTTCAAAAGTTTTTTTCCACTCGAAGAATTCTTTCCAGTCCTCATCCACGGTGAAGTTGTCCACTCCCAGCTCCAAACTCAGGCGGTAGGCGGAAAGCGGGTGCAGAGGATATTCATCATCATCGTGCAGGTAGGAAAATCCGGGGGGGGCGAAGGCGGCTTTCGGGCCGTCAGTCGCGGCCACGCCGCTGCGATTGGCGTACTGGGACAGAAGAAGGAGTGATTTCTCGAATTTATAGAGCGTGTCGTCTTTCCAGACGTAGTGGGCGCTCAGCCGGCCCAGCGCGGAGAGCTTTTCGAGCTCCTCGGAGTTGAATTTCACTTTCCCGTTGTCGAATTCATAGGTCAGAACACGGCTTTTTTCGCGTTTGCTGCCGATGTTCAGGGAAATGAGGCGAAGGGGCGTGGCATCGAGCTTCACCTGGAGATTTTCGTGAAAGACGATCTGGGATTTGTATTCGTGACCGAGAAGTTTCGCCAGATTCTCGAGCGCTGCCTGACCCTGGTAGATGATCTTGGCGGCGTGAACGTTCTGCAGGACCGGAATGAACTCGTGCAGGAGTTTCAAGTAGAAGTGCTGAGTCGTTCTCCAGACGTTCGGTTCATGCTGGCGAATGAGCTGCACGAAAGTTTCGACCTGAGGCGTATTCTTGTCCGGATGAGGGTAGCGCAGGGCTGGTTCCACCGAAATCGCGGCCAGTACTTTGCCCTGATAGATGGCTCTCACGAAAGCGACGGGTTCGGCGCTGATGGATTTGGGAACTGCGGGCTTTTCGGCTTCGAGGCTGTCGGCTTCATCGAGAATCGCCATGCCCTCGTCAGGCCCGCCGATCCCGGAGCGGAGAAGACTCCCGCGTTCAATGATCCAGTTGCTCAGGGCGGCGACGTGGCGGCAGTGACGTTCGTACATCCCGTGTGCGGAGCAGGAGCACTTGGAGCTGAGAATGGTGCCTTTTTCGATCAGAATGGTCGTGTCCGTGGATTCAGTATCGACCACTTTGGCGGAAACGAGGTTGCGCTTGAGGCGAACTGAGGAGACGCGATTCTCACGAAAAAAGGCCTGACCTTTTTTCCAAGTCATGGGCTGAAAGTCGCGTTTGATCTGGTTGATAAATAGCATTTGGAGCGATCCAGCATAACAGGCTTGAGTTTTTAATGCTCTAAATTTAAACGGGCTGAGTGTTAAGTCGTCTGTCAATTACTTTACTGCGTTCGGATGATTTCAAGCGCGGTTCCGCATTCTTGAAATCATCGCGCGCCTGCACACGCAATCGCACTTTCCTATCAGGCTGAAGTGACTCCCCTTCGCACCGCTCTCTCAGAAATAAAAGCCCCTCGGTCACTCACAATAAGTGCCGAAGGGCTTTCAAGAGAGAGAGAGAGGAGTATGAGCCGCGTCTTGCGGTCGGGGTCCCATGTGCAGGACGAGTGCCACCCTTTCCAGACTCCAGGGCGGCACTGGAGCGGTTCACCCTGCGCGAAGTCCTGACACCTGTATTCTTCTTGGTCAGAAAAGCGACTTTCAGCGGAGGGGGTGGAGGTAAAATAGACTGGCTGCGCCAAGGCGGGCAGAGGTTGAGCCGGCTCTTGCATTCATAACGCAGCGTGAGAGCACTTCCCCTTTGACAGGCATCGGTCTCAAAAGTACCCATGAAGACGATGATGGACACGACTTTTCTCAGACAACGCGCTCTCGCTCTTTGGAACGAAGGCCAGCAGTTTCATGTCCAGGGGGACAAGACTGGATTGATGCGCGCCATCGATCTCTATACCAAGTCGATCGAGATCTATCCAACTGCTGAAGCCTACACGTTCCGTGGCTGGGCCTACAGTTTTCAGAAGAAATACGACCTGGCCATCCAGGAATGCAAGACTGCCATCGCGATCGACCCCGCCTTTGGAAACGCCTACAATGACATCGGCACTTACCTGATGGCAGTGGACAAGAACGAAGACGCCATCACCTGGTTTGAGCAGGCCAAGGCGGCCAAACGCTATGACACTCGCCACTACCCGTTCATGAACCTCGGCCGTCTCTATGCTTCCAAGGGAATGCTTCTGCGGGCGATTCATGAATTCGAGGGTGCGCTTGAGTTCTGTCCGGGTGAACCCGGCTGCAAGGCGGCCATCGGTGAAATCAAGAATCTCCTGAACTGAAAAAAGCTCCGATGATCTGAAAGTTCAGACGACCGGAGCTTGATCAAAATTTCAGGAGTTGCCCCCTCCCCTCGGAGGAAAGGGGAGCGATCAGCAGCTTGCGTTCAGTTCGGTGTAAAGACGCTTGAGAGCGTCAGTCGCAGCTTCATTCGGAATGAATTCTTCAGCGTCCTGCTCTTCGAACTTCCGCTGAATCATCTGGATCTGAGTCTCGGCATCGGGAAACTTCTTCTTGATGAAGAAGGCCTGTTGGTTCCAGATCTCCAGCATTCTTTCTTCCGGTGTGGGTTTCTTCTCGTTTTCTTTTCTTCTGCCGATTCGTGCCATGTTGATCCCTCCGTGGTAGGCGCGATTGACTGAGAATGAGATTGAACTCCCCCGAGCTCAATCACTTCTCAGTACACATGAAGGTGCACTGAGAAGTGCACCTGGTGACTGCTCACCCGACGGATGTCCGGTGCGTAGGAGATGATATCCAGCGGGTAAATAAGCGCCAGATAATAATGCCCGTCAGGAACTTGACGACGAAGCCTGCGCGATCTGGGCTGAGCGTTTGCCTGAAACGATCTCGAGTTGAATGAGATCGAGTTGAACATTCACCCGAGCGCGGTCCAGAGTTCTCCTGCTCAGCCGATAACTCTGAAGTGAATTCAGAACATCGATGTTCGTGGTGAGTCCCAGGCCGTAATCCTTTCGGGTCTGCAGGTAATTGCGCTCGAAAAGAGACTGAGTGCGGTCCAGTGATTCGACCTGCGCTTCATCCGCCATGAGCTGTTCATGAAACACTCGGACATCTCTCTCCGCAAGCCGTCGATTCGAAGCGGTCTGAAGTTCAGCCACCCTCCTCTGGGAGATGGCGGTTCTCACCTGAGACTGAATCGTGCCCCCTGCGAAGATCGGAAGTGTGAGCCCCAGCGTGGCGTCCCAGTCCGAAGCGGCGCTCACGCCTGAGTGCTTCAGGTAGTAATTCGCCGTCAGATCCGCGCTGGGAAGGTGAGCGCCTCTCGCGCCCGTGACAGCCTCGTCCGCGGCCTCCGTCTGGAGCACGCCGGCCTTGATGTCGGGACGGTTCTCGAGAGTGGAAAGGTATTTTTCGACAGACTGTTTGGAGGAGATGGTCAGATCAAGTGGCTTCAGGAGAGTATTCTCGTCAAAGCTCGTGAGGTAGGTCAAAGCCTGGCGCGCGCTCTTCAGCTGGCCTCGCACAAGATCCTGATTCGCGAGGAGCTGAGCTTCAGCGGACTGCAGAGTCAGGCTGTCGTTGAGTCGTGAACGCCCGATCTTCACGCGGCGGTTGAGCTCCTTGATGTTGTCTTCGTAGAGATCCAGTTCGGATCGGATGTTCTTCAGATCCTGTTCAACGCTGAGGATGGTCAGGTAGTTCTGCGCGACTTCCTGGTAGAGCTGCAGAAGGGCCTGCTGCTTGAGCTGTTCCTGCGCTTCACTCAGTTTCCTGCTCTGCCTCAGAAAAGCGAACTCGCGAAATCCTCTGAACAGCGGCTGCTGCGCAGTCAGACGCACGTTGGTCTGCGACGAAGGAGAGACATTGCGACTGATGACCGAGTTGACGTCTTCCTGGCGAAAGTACGAAGCATTGAGGTTGAGGCTCGGGAAAATGCTCCCACGCGCCTGCTTGTAACGCTCGAGAGTCTGCGTCTCAAGCTCTCCCTGGATCTGAGCGATTTCACTGTGCTGAACGGCAGCGGCGAAAACCTCATCCAGAGATTTCGTGTCAGCTGTCACGTTCGCTGCCGCACTCGGCGCATTTCCGGCTGCAAAGAGAGACGGGATGTCCACCGGGGAGAGAAGGATGAGAAGCAGTGTTCCCATGAAAATCACGAGCGATCGCGGAGCGAAATGACGAATCATCCTTCAATGATAGCTGAGCTGATTATTCGCCGCCACTGCGATCTGGCTGCAACACTTTTGCCCAAAACGCTTTCGCGGCCCATCGAGCGGATGCGCATTGGGAGCGTGTCAGTTTTGTGGAATCCGAATAGATGAGCGGATTCATCAGGTCTTCAGAGTCACTGACATGATCCAGACTCAGATAATGGCCAAGCTCATGCGCGATGATGTTGGGATCATGAGCCACGCGTCGTTCAATGATCGCACCCTGTTCGGCATCTCCCGGGAGATTGGTCCAGGCGTTGGCCCATGTATTTCCGAGACTCCCGCTGCGATTCCAATTGCTGGTCGCCACGATGAGGAGATGCCGATCATCGGCGAACGTTCTGCGGATTCTGGACAGCTCCTGATAATCGGTCGTCGTGGATCTGAGGCGATAGCGAACCGGATCAATGACTGAATAGTCATCCAGTTGAAATTCAATGCCGCAACTCGACCAGATCTGATTGGCCTGATCGAGTGCTTTGAGGACCTGCTCGTGGTCTGGTCCTGAAGCATGCCGATCCTGATAGGTGACGTACTTGAGATTCAGACAGAGATTTCGCGGATCGGCATTTCTGCAGGGATGCGCGACCGCGATCCCCGGCAGGCTGAGATCCCCATCCCGGAGATCCTCGTTCGGGAAGTCCTCTCCTGGAAGGTCTTCTTCAGGACGGCTTCCTCCCGGATGCCCTCCATGCGAGGTTTTGACAGGCCAGTCCGGGCGATCCGACTGTTGATTCATTTCCCTTTTTTTTCCGTGCTGGGTGGGCTTGCCTCCGTAGTTCACGGGATCCAGGTTCGGCGCAGGTGGACGCAGTGTCGGAATGGGCGGCGTGATCTCACGCGAACTCTGATCCGTTCGAATCACGGACCGCGCCGCCGGAGCCGTATTCGACTGCACGGGGCTGTTCCGGTAGTCGAGAGGTTCACATCCCGTGGTCAGGACAGTGAAAGCGGCGGTGAGGCCACTCGCGACCAGGACTGATTTCAAATTTCTGCAAGCGAGTGTGATCATGGCGGGGAAAACATGCAAAATGACTGTCCTGCATCCAGAATGCGACGCTCACTTCCACTTGATGCTGCAGCCCATGGCGGGTTTCTGCTCTGGACTGACGGGGCGGTTTTCAACAATCGCTTTCAAGGCTTCAGCCAGTTCACGGCGGGAGACTTGTGCCGGATCCTTCCAGTGGTCATCAATCCGACCGTGGTATCGGAGTAAAAATTCCGACATCATCGGGCTGGCCATCGAGCCCGCCATTGAGCTCGAACGCTCGTAGACATAGGGATCCGGTGTACAGACTGCCCCGTACGCTTTTGCAACTTGCTGGGTTTCATCGTGCAGGTAGGGGAAAGTGAAGCCCTGTTCGCGGGATCGAACTTTCATCGCCTCAAAACTGTCCGCGGGATAACGAGTCGAGTCGTTGGAGTTGACGCCGATGAGCGCGACTCCCTGAGCACTGAATTCTTCGACCAACGCCTGAATGCGCTCCTGCACCGCGATCACGTAGGGGCAGTGATTGCACATGAAGATGATGACCAGTGCTTTGCAGTCAGCGAAATCCTGCAGTGAGTAAAGCTTCTCTTCCGTTTTTCCGGCGACGAACCGTGTGCCGCGCAAATTGAAAGCCGGGGCGCGAGAGCCGAGCTTCGCTTCTTCTTTCTGCAGATCTGAACAGGTGAGTACCATGAACTTCGCTTATCATTTGCCAAAAGAAACTCAAATGCTAGAAGGCCTTCATGCCCAATCAAAACGATGCTCTTGTTGGAAAATCACTCCCCTCCGTTCAACTCGATTCTTCCGCCGGCGGAAAAGTCAGTCTGCCTCAGGACCTTCTCGGAAAATGGACCGTTCTCTACTTCTATCCGAAAGACGACACTCCAGGTTGCACCAAACAGGCGTGCAGCTATCGCGACAGCATCGATGACTTCACGAAGATCGGCACGCGGGTTCTGGGGGTGAGTACGGATGATCTGGTTTCCCATGATTCCTTCATTCAGAAGTTCAGCCTCAATTTTCCACTCCTTGCCGATACCGAGCACAAGCTCAGCGAAGCTCTCGGAGTCTACGGTCCGCAGGAGTGGCAGGGCAAAGTGTATCAGGGAGTTTCGCGAGACACTTTTCTGATTGATCCTCAAGGAACGATTCGCGACGTCTGGCGCAAGGTGTCTGCGACGGCCACGATGGCTGAAACCCTGGAAGCCGTTAAGAAGTACTTATAAATGAGATGGGGTTCATGGGTTTCGGACTGGGATATAGCCATTGACACAGCGCGGTGTGTTAGCTATACCAAGCCCGAATCCCAAACCTCAGCTTTCCACGGAGTTGATCCTGATGCGCAATTCAATCAGTCTTTTGATCGGTATGTCGGTTCTTTGTGCAAGCCTTGCCCATGCAAGGGAATCCGCTCCGCTTCTGAGTTGCGTGGTCAGCCCTGACTATTCCACTCAGGCCGGCATCTCCAAAATCGATTTTTATCCCGACAGTCACCGTGGACTTCTGACAATGATCACGACCGATTCCAAAGGCGTGAAATTCACCAGCACTTCGACGGTCAGCACGGTGAACAGTGGGACCATCGCTTTCGCTCAGGACGCTTCCAACCTTCCATTCGTTTACCAGAGCTACCTGACGAAGACGGCCAGCGGCTGGACTCTTCAGAAATACTGGCTCTGTGACAACACTTACTTCGAAGAGACCTGCCCGACCGGCGATGCCACCATCCTGATGGAAACCACACCGGTCGCCTGCATCAGCCAGTAAGTTTCCGTTCAGCTCGGAGGCTTGCATCTTGCTACTTTCACAGAGGAGGCAATGATGAATATTTCACTGGGTTTTGTGGTTCTGATGGTCGCTTTGCTCGTGTCGGTTCCTGTTCTCATGCTCATTCTGAGAAAGACCACGGGTTCAGCTCGTCTGGAGCAGCCCTTGGACGATCGCATTCGAAAAGACGAGGCGCAAAAGCGAGCGGGCTAGAACGCTTGAGTCAAGTGGTGTCGCTCAAGCACCAGTTCAGGCTCCTTTTTATGGATAAAATGTCTCCACAACCTGCGCCATGGTTGTGATGGCTCCGGAGCTTTTCAGGGTGAAAGTATATTTCTTCATGAAGTCCGTGAAGTTACGGCAATCAAGCGAGATACCGTGGTTCGGCATGTGAGTTGCCTTGGTGTAGCGCCAGGAGAACTCACTCATGTCCCCTTTCTTCACCGATTTAAGACGCCTGGTTGTTGCCCTCTTGATCCTTTCGCCAGGGGCGATGGCGCAGACTGCGCCCGATGGAGTGGTCCCTGAAATTCCACCTGGCATTCAGCTCGGCCTCCCCATTTACGGAGGTACGGGCTGCCCAGTGGGGTCCATTTCAGCGACCTTGAGTCCGAATGCTCAAACCCTCACCGTTCTGTTTGATCAGTTCACACTGGAGGCCGGCAAGGCGGTAGGCAAGGCGACTGACGCCAGATTCTGTCACATCAACATCCCATTTCAGGTGCCCAAGGGTTACAACGTTTCGATCGTCCAGGGCGACTACCGTGGCTTCCTCAGCCTCCCTGCCGCTTCTCAGGCCCAGTTTGATGCCTCTTTCTTCATGGCAGGGTCAGCTCCGTTCAAATACGGTCGCACCTACCGCGGAGCCATGAGCGAAAATTACACGATGACGGGGCCAGTGAATCCCGCCAAACGGATCTGGTCCCCCTGCGGACAGGATATTCAGCTCAACAGCACTCTGCAGCTTTCGGTCAGTTCAAATGCGCAGAGTGAACAGGCTCTTTTCACTCTCGATAGCGCGGATCTTCAGGCAGGGATGGTTTACCAGCTGGACTGGAAGGCCTGCAACATGGGCAATGGCACTCCACCTCCTCGGCCACTCCCTCCGCAATCTCCACCTCCGCGTCCGTTGCCTCCACGTCCGGTTCCCCCTCGAGTCCTTGGGCCCGTGCCTCCAAGCCAGGTGGTGACCGTACCTCTCCCTCGAGGCAGGATGTTTCCACCTCGGCGTTGAAAGCGCTCGGGAACATGCTGCTGAAAGTCCTCATGCCTGACTCGGATTCTACCGATTTGATTGGCAATGGATTACAGCAAAGCCCCAGAGAATACAGAAGCCGTTCTGAAGCTGATTTCGCGGAGCCTGACTGGAAGAACTCTTCTGGAAAAGTTCCTGCCGCTCTTCACCAGCAAGCGAGTTCGAATCGAAGGGTACCCTTCGCATGTCGTCAGGCAGTTGAGAGAAGTGCTGGACGAAGGCCAGCCCATCGGAGCCTGCTTCGTGCAGGATGGCTCGACGGGAGTGATCTACCTCGATTTCGCCAGCCCGGTGGGGATTCTCGCACCCTTTCTCGTGCATGAGATGGTGCATTGTCTGGACAACAAGTTATGGAAAGTGGCTCGGAAATCAGTCGTTTCCGGCCAATCCGTGCGCAGGGCCCAGTACAATTCGGAGCTCGAAGCCTTTGAGAAACAGCACAACTTTCTCTGCGAGATGAAAGAGCGTTTCCCGGACTACAGGCTCTTCCTTGAAAAGCACTTTCCCAAGGCCAAAATGCTCCACGAAAAACTCAGTCAGATGGATATCTCTGAAATGTACGGCGATCTGAGCGGCATCAAGTCGGCTTGAATGCAGGGTCCGCTTAAAAGAGATATCCGATGGACAGATGTCCGATCGTTTCCGCCACCAGCTCTGAAGTACTTCGCTCCACGCCGCCTCCGAGTCTCCAATGCTTCCCCAGATCACGGTTCGCCAGGATCTTGACGGCTTTCGTCTCACTCTGACCACTTGCGGCGTGAGAGAGAGCGGCACTCAAGTCAACATCCCAGAAATCGGTGGGGGAGAGAGTCGTGCCCACGACCGTCATCGATTCGGGAAAGCTTCCCACCGTCGAGGAAAATCCTGAACCTCCCGTGCGCGCGGCCAGGGGGGAGTCGAGGTACTGAAGAAAAGTATTGATGTTCTTGCTGTAGCGGTACTTCATGAAGCTTGCGTTCAGGCTCAACCAATCCAGACAGGACCAGCTCGCATCCAGTCCGAAACTCGACTGAGTGATCGAGTTGGGAGTATTGGCGGGGAGGCGAGTCTTTCTTCCGTTGCGTTTGACGGGCGTTGCCGTGCCTGCAGTCGCCGCGCTCTCCTGCTGGTACGCCAGACTGCCAAAATTCGCCGCAAGCTCGAAGGAAGGGCGAAAAGGTTCATCGCCGTCATCGCTCGCGTCGCTTTCCTCAAGGGGAGTGGCGTTCTCCTTTCGGGTCGAACCGGCTTGGAAAATGCGGGGTTTTGCGTGGTTTAACGGCACATTCGCGCCGAGGTCGAAAGATTTTCCGATACGGAAGTTGGGGCCGAAACTCGTGAGATTCTCATCAGGAGTGGTCCCTCGGTAAAGACCGCCTCCGATCTCCCAGCCGCCAGTGGTTCTATACGCCACGCCTCCGGAAAAACCATGGCTCACGTCAGAAATCGTCCCGAGTGTGCTGCTGGTGCGTGAGTACTCCAGACTCCACGAAGGGCCTGAGTCCGCCGTCCTGTCGGTGGGGCTGCCACGGTAAGAAAGGGCTTCGATGAAAGAATCGGAGCTCACCGCCGTATCGCTCGTCAGGGAGTCAGCCAGCGCCGAAGGGGTGATGGTCAGCAGTGGCAGCGTTGAAAGGAGCGTGGCTTTTCGAAGCAGACGACTATGAGTGAGTTTCATTGCCTCTCATTGTGACTGATTCTGTCGGGTTCGCGCAAGACTTTCGAAGTCGGTAAAATGACGGAGTCCCAGCAGATATTGCCCATTTTCACGAACTCGATTTCAGATAAAATGGAATGAGCAGCATTGAACCGCAGAAGTTCGGCGTATCGATCGCACGCATCACGAACGAAATAATAAAAAAATAGCCTGAAACAAAGCATCTTTGCGTCCGAGTCGCACGTCTTTCTCTGTCGTGTCAGATTCGTGGCATATTGTTCAATAAAAATTGTGTAAAAATAAGTGGCGCGTTCTGGCACCGATCATTACACTTTTGAATCTCATTCACGACGAATGAATCTTTACCGACATTCATGGAGGAATCCGAGTGATCCTGAAAAATCATGTAAATGGCCTTTTTTCCTTACTGCTCACGATCGCATTTTGTATGTCGATCACGGCCTGTGATACCGGCGGAGTGAATGTTCCTGAGCTTCCCGGAGTGCCCACGACGGGAACGCCTTCAGGCGCCAATCCCAATCCGGTCACTCCCGCCCCCGTTCCCGCGGCGACTCCTTCGCCCAAACCCACGGTGAAACCCACTCCTTCGCCCACCGTGCCCGTGACCCCTCCGAATTCCGCACCTCATGCGAGCTGTGTTTCTTCGGATGCGAACAAACTCTGCATCGGTCTCAAAGTGGTCGCCTATTCCGATTCAAGCGGACTCAGTGTTCTCAATGAAGTCGCCGCCGAAACTCTCGTGCAGCAGATGAATGCCGTGTGGCAGACCTGCAATATCGGCTTTCAGGTGGATGTTTATGATTCAGTGGATCCCACGAGTTCGGGGCTGACTTACGGCGCGGGATCACAGAGTGAGTTGAACGAAATCAGAGACGATTTTTCGACGAATTCGACGATGCTCGTCGCCATCACCGGGCCTTGGACCGGCTCCACCATCGCATGGACATCGATGCCGGGCGGAGGTCCTTACGGAACCATCGTGGAGAAGGACTACGGCCACAACCCGTATACCGTCGGCCACGAACTGGGTCATTACATGGGGCTCTATCACATCAATGATAACTCCAACCTCATGAACCCCTACATCGGCACCAACACTTCAGCGCTCAATTCGAGTCAATGCAACATTTCACGCGGCACGACTCTGTCGTACTGGTCCGCGATGCTGAGGAAATGATCAGCGACCGAATCCACTGGAACTTCCGTTGGAAGAATTTCCGTTGGCACTTCCGCCGACGGAAGTGCCGGAAGAGTTGCCCGAACTGCTGCCGCTTCCGGCACCACCCGGGCCACCTTGTCCAGTAGTTGAGCCACTGTTCACCCCACCCAGAATTCCTGAAGAGGTGTCAGGCGAAGTGGGGAGTCCCGGTTGTGCGGGAGCGAGGGTACCGGACTGACCCGCCTGCTGGTTGTTCGGAGTCTGGATGGCTCCTTCGGTGGGGCGGCTGAACGGACTGTTGTTTTTCCCCAGCGAACTTCCGGTCCCGCCGATGGTGTTGCCGTTGTTGTCGAGACTGTTTCCGAGCGTCCCGGTATTGCCGGTGCCCGAATCCAACGTTCCACCGTTGAGAGAACTTCCGCGGCCTCCTGAGGCTGAACTTACCGTACTGCTGTCACCCAGCGTGCTGCCATTGGTACCGCTGCCCGTGGAACCCGAAGAGCCAGATGATGCCGACTGCGCAAAAGCCGAGTTCATCGGACTGAATGCGGTCATGAGAAAAGTGGTGCTCGCTGCCAGGATAAGATGCACGGAGGAGATTTTCATAAGCTCCTGAAAGTGCATTCTTCGTTCCGAAAGCACTTCAAACAGTCTGCAAAAACGGGCGAGCCGCATTCATCTCAAGGGGAGAGCATCACAGGTATTTTTTGTTCAGAAGAACGGACCAGACGCCCCGTGAAGTGGTCTTGACGAGGGAAGAGGCCCAGGGCATATCCAGGTAATCAGGGCTGATGGTGAAATAACCGCGGCGGGAAGCGGAAGCTGTCGGCTGTCCATTCTCATCCAGACCGATCGTGCCCCAGCTGTTCTTGATGATGAGAGCCTGGAGAGGATCCTTTGCACCTGGTGCCGCGGTTTCCAAATTGATGATCAGCACGGCGTGACCTCCTGCAACGGTTCTACAGAGCGAGTTCGGGCAGCTGGACGCTTCGAAGTGTCCGGAAGCGATCGCCGTTTTGCGGTTCTCACCCATCACCGTAAAACCCAGCTCTACGGCCGAGTGATCATTCAAGGCACGCTGAACCGCCTGAAGGGTTTGAGTCTGTTCGCGGCGATTCACCGTGATTTCCGCGTAATCATCCGGATTGAAGTTCAGATAGTCACGAAGGTAAGTCGTGGCGTTGTACGTCCGTCCCTCGACCGTGAACGTATCCGTGGGCAGAGGTGCTGCCTGACCGAACGCTTCCGAAAAGTCCGCGAAAAGTTTGGGGAGATTCTTTTGATAAGCGATCACATCTGACTTGACGCTCAGGTGAGATTTCACGAATTTGCGGACGCGTTTTTCAAGGCGAGGGTCGTCCTTTGAAATTTTGAACGTGTAAGCGCCCTGCGGCAGCATACCGTATTTTTTGATGATTTCCAGAGGCTCCGCAAGGTTCGGTGCACCTTCGCGTGGAGAGAGCAGAAGTCCGATGATCCAGTTGTGCCTGATCCATTCGCCGATCGTGCGGGCGGGTCGGTCGCCCGCCTGCTTCAGAATCTCAGGCAAGTTCTTTTCGAGGGTGTCGTACATGGAATAGAAGCCGACGTACTCTTCAGAGAGTTCAACGGCCTTGCCCTGCTTCATGGCTTCGCTTTCGATCATCGCACTGAGTGAGTAGGACCAGCAGAAGCCGACTCCTCCCTGATCCTTGGCTGAAGTGTGAGGGACTGCTTGACCGGCGTCTGCCCGCGCAGCCGACGGGAGAGTGAATGAACCCAGGAAAACTGCCATAACTGCCAGGACCGAAGGAATCTTTGATGTCATCAATCACCTCACCTGCAGTCTTCTATCTTTTGTGAAGCGGCGAGTCAAATAAATTGACTTATTTGCTGTGACAAGGAAAGACTCCATTAATTCTTAGGTTTAGGGGATCTGCGCAGTGATAATTCTGGGCTTCAGGAACGGTCAATGCAGAGGGGAGGGTATGCGTAATCCATCTTGGCTGGTTCTTCGACTTTCCATTGCTTGTTTCCTGACTCCCTTCCTCGCACTTCAGGCCTTTGGCCAGGCTACGGGGAGTTCAAGTGGGAGCTCCAGTGCCACCAGCATGAGTCCCGGAGGTACGGATGGCGCTGGGCTCGGCTCAAGTGCCACGACCGGTGCCAGTTCTCCTGATAAAAAAGGGGACAGGAAACACCGGGCCCCGAAGAATACTCGAAATCCCTGCATCGATGACCCCAAGGCGGCGGGGTGTGCAGGTGCCAACGTCACTCAAGACAAGAGAAGGATTACCGGAACGAATCAGACTCACTGACTTGCCACGGCACCTATGGGAATCATACGGAGTTTTGATGATGCTTTCGTCATTCCTCGAGTTAAGGTGCTGCCATGAACTACCATGCCCATGTCTACTTCGAAGCCGGGGAGCTTGAAAAGGCCGAAGAATTTTTCGCACAGGCTCGGACCATGGGACCGGCAGTCCTCCAGGTTCACAAAATCTTCCCCAAGGTCGTGGGCCCTCATGATCTTCCCATGGTCGAACTTCGATTTTCTGACGAGACCAAAACCGACGCCATCGCCTGGATTGAAGCTAATCACGGGGAGTGGTCCGTGCTCATTCATCAGGATTCTGGCGATGATCTCGAGGATCACAGTCGCAACGTGATCTGGCTCGGCAAAGCCCTTCCCCTGCATTTTGAGTTTTTCAAATTGATTGAAGGCCGCCCGGACCTCGTCATTCACAAGACGACTGACTGATTGCAGTGTCCCCGCTATTTCTATTCTTCGCCTGCAGGTGACGCTCGTTGGGCATGGATGACCGGCGGCGGCGGGCTTCAACTTGCATCTCCCATTCGAAAACGCTGACTTCTCATCCGTCAGCAAGGAGAATGGAATGAAAAAAAAGTATCTTGTTTCGGCCGGAGCAGCACTAGCGCTGGCTGCAAGTCTCGGGGTCCATCGTGCGTTGATCGCGTCTGATCATGATGATGGAAGTCAATCGACGAGTCAGAACAGCATGAATCTGACCGATCTTTACGCATTCCGTGAAGATAATCAGACGAGCAATGCGGCAGATGCCGGAAATCTCGTCCTGATCATGGATAGCAACGGCCACACTCCGGCCGGACAGCAGGTCTTCTTCAATACGGGGGGGCTGTACGATTTTCATGTGTCGCGCGTCGCTGCGGCGGGCGTCAACACCGCGCCTGCGGGCAAGGATGATGTCATCGTGCGATTTGAATTTGGAGAGCCCGATCAGAAGCAACAGCAGACGATCACCGTAAGCGCCATCAAGGATGGACAGACTTTGCAGTCCACGGGAGGCAAGGCCGTCACCACTTCGTTTTCAGCTTCAAAAGCTGGCAAGATCAATCAGAACAAACTCAAGATCGGAAATTCTGAAATTTCGGTGTTCGCCGGTTTGCGTGAGGATCCATTTTTCTTTGACGTCCAGCAATTCTTCAAGGTTCGGGCAGGCGCTGCGGGTCTGGGTCCAAAGGCCACATTCAATCCTCCTGAAACGGCCGTGGATGGCTTTGCAAAGCAGAATGTCAATTCGATCGTCCTGCGTGTTCCCATCGATTTTCTCCAGGGCGCCGCCGCCGAACCGGTTTTTGACGTCTGGGAAACCACAACGATTCGCTGAATCGAGAAAAGGAATTCATTATGAAAAAACTCACACTCAAGGCTCATTCGATTTCAGCACTTCTGATTTCCGCAGGCTTCGCGTCCATCTTCGCGGGATGTGGCAATGATAACAATGGCAGAACCGGGGAGCAGGCCGGCACCGCAGCAACGAGCGGAAAGCAGATTGATCGCCTGGCTCGTCCTGCGATCAATGAAGGGCTCATCATCAGCGACGGGCTTCTGAATGCGTTCAACAGCATCCCGCCGAGTGCGGATCTTTCTGATGCGGCCGCGCCCGTGAGGGCGCAGGCTGTCGCTTCACTCAAGGCCTTTGGAGCCTTGGGGCAGAGTCTGGGGACAACTCCGGCTCCCGCCCCTGAAGTGATAGCCGGCGCATTTTTTCCGGACGTCATGCGGATCGACACCCGGCTGAGAATTCCTCCGGGAACTCCTGCCTACAATGCCGGTACCAGCGGCAGCCTCGGCATTCTGACGGGAGGAAGGAAGATCCCTGACGATGTGATTGATATCACTCTCAGCTTTCTGGTGGCGGGAGATGCGACAGGAAAGACGGTCATGGACAACGTCAATTACTGGGGTGTTGAAGGCAATCCCAATCAACCGGGGCACCAGAACCTGAATGGTCAGACGGATCGAAATGGTCCAGCGACTTTTCCCTTTCTGGCCACTCCCAACTGATGAAGATCAAATCCCGAGTGAAAGTCAGTTTGCTCGCAGCCTCGGCAACCGTGTTGCTGGGGCTGCTTGCACTGGGCGCTCGAACGGAATATGGGCACTGGATGGAGCGGGAACGATTCGGGGCGGTTCCGCTCAGTGACATCGCACCCTATCGCCACCGGATCTTTCCTCATGCAGACGGACTTGTCTCGATGATCCGTGATCAGGAAGAAAGGCTGAGAACCGATCCCAAGGGCTACCTCGTCATGGCTTCTCTGGCCGAGCTGTATGTCCAGCAGGCGAAGCTTAACGGAGATCAGGAACTTTTTGATCGAGCACAAAAGCTGGCGGAAAAATCTCTGGCGGAGATGAAAGTCTACAATGATGGAGCAAAGCTCGTACGGGCTGACATCGCGCAGGCACGACATCAATTCAAGAAGGCCATTCAGCTGGCCGAAGAAGTGTTGAACGATCCTCATGCGAGGTCTGCTAAAAAGCAGAATGCGCTCTCAATCATCGTGACAGCCCAGCTTGCACTGGGAGATCCGGGTGAAGCGCTTGTTCAGGTCAATCGATTGCTGTTGGAATCTCCTTCGATATCCGATTATACCCTCAAAGCGTTGGTTCTCATGGCTCTGGGAAGGGATGCCGAAGCGCATTCCACCTTACGATCCGCTCTAGCCCTTGAGCAGGTGGGGGATCCTCAGGAATCCACGCGACTGCGAGCTTTCTGGGCCAGGCTCTTCATGAGGCATTCCCGGTATGACGATGCGAACCTTCTGCTTCAGGAAGCGCTGCGAATTTCTCCTGGCGATTCCTTCGCCCTGGGATTGATGGGCGATACCGAATTAAGTGGCGGGCATCCCGTTCAGGCTGAACGATTCTATCAGGAAGCCTTTCATTCCTCCAAGCAGACCGTCCATCTGCTGGGAATTGCACGAGCCAAAGAGCTTCGGGGCGACTCATCAGGAGCGCGGGAGATTCGGGAACAGATCGAAAAAATTCTCAGACGGGAACTCTCCAATTCGTCCTATGGCCACCGCACGGAGCTGGCTCGACTGCTTCTTGAACGAGGTCATCCTGAAGATCTCTCGGAGACTGTCACCCTCATGCGCCGTGAACTGACGCTGCGACACAATCCTGAAACGTACTTCTACCTGGTTCAGGCGCTCCACAGGAGCGGACGAATCAGTGAGGCTCGAGACCTCCTCCCGCTTTTATTCAAGAACGGGGGCTACACTCTTGAATACCTTCAGATCGCCATGATCATCGAATCGGCCCTTCAGCATCGGGATGCGGCTGCCGGCTATCAACGGCAAGCGTTGGAACTGAAGCGATTTGATGTGCAGACGCGTTCATGATCACTCAGCGAAGAGTTTGATCTGTGCCTTCGCCAGGAGCTGGCCAGTGTCCGTCAGGACGCTGCCTTCAATCAGCGACAAGTGTCCCATCTGGTGAGTCCTGCGCACGCGAATGCGAAGCTCAGCTCCGGGTTTGAGGGAGGCGGCCGAGGCAGCTTCACTCCACTCCGCGTTCGTGATCGCGACCAGGTACGCTTTCTCCGGCTTTTTCAGTCCAGATGTCGCTTGAGAAAGCAGGGTGCAGGTAGAAACATAACCATAAGCCTGAGCGATCCACTCGAGAGCGCTTGACTGTCTGAGTTTTCCGTCGCTCGCGTAATTCGCCGCTGGATCAAAACGCACGCTGCATTCGCCTTCAAGAGTGGTCGGGTCCGCTGAGATGGAGTTGATCTGATCGATCCAGATGGCGGGAGAGCGATGCGGCAGCCAGTGAGACAGCCTTTCAACCGGAAGGGGGTAGGTGAACCTACCGCCCGAAGCAGCCCATTGTTCAAGGGAATGCTCACGCACGATTCTTTCGCATTCGTGCCGGCTCACCTTGCCGTTGGGATTCAGCGGCATTTCGGGAATCTGAACGAAGTACTGCGGAGCGAAAGTCGAACCAAAATTTTCTTTCAGCACTTCAGAAATTTTCCGGCGGTCCATTTTATGATCGGATGAAAATTTGAACAGGACGCCCAGTTCTTCCCCGAGTCTTGTATCCGTAATGGCGACGCACGCGATCTCGCAATTGAAGCTCGTGGATAGAATTTCCTGAATCTTCTCGAGTGAAAATTTGGCACCTCCCCGGTTCAGCAGCAGCTCGTGGCGACCTTTGTAAATGAGCACACGGTCTGATTCTCGCTGCGTCAGTTCGTCGCGGATCAGGATTTTTTCAGGGAACTCAATCTTGCCGCCCTGGATGACCGCGAGGCAGACATTGGGACCTGTGAACTCGACACCCTTTTCAGGTTGAATTTCGAGGGAAACTCCGGGGATGGCAAAGCCCACTTCGCCGTCTTCGGTCGGCATTCGCCCCGGCGGCAGGTGAGTCATCGCTGGGGCCGCTTCGCTCGCCCCGTAGCCGATGCTTGGGCTTTCGATCTTCAGTTCATCACGCATGGACTTCCAGAGTGAGACTGAAGTCTTCGCCCCACCGGATACGGAGGTGTAGGAGGGTTGAAGGGTACGCTTTTCAATCCGCGCGTACTCGAGCAGATCATGAAAGTGAGTCGGCGTTCCAAGAGTCAGCAGATTCGCTGTCGTGAGGGACGCGCGCAGGTCGTGTGCCGGTCTCGAGTAGCGACCTGGGAGGGCGACCAGTTCGAGATCAAAGAGCATGGCCTGCACGTAACCCAGAATCAGGCCGAAAGTGTGAAAGGGCTGCGGGTAACAGAAGATCGTTTTGATCCGGGTGACCTCAAAGAAACTCCGTACTCCCGCAAGAGCGGCTTCGATGTTGGCCTTTGAATAAAGAATGAGGCGAGGTTCCCCACTGACCGTTCCCGAAGTGAAGACACCGAGGACCGGATTTTCAGGAAATTCTTGGAGTGCACGCGCAACTTTTTCGGTCTGGGCCCGGGCGATCAGTTCCAGCGACTCGATATCCCAACTTCCGACCATCTCCACGGAATGGTCATGAAACAGCTGTAGAAAGCTGAAATCCTTCAGGCCTGGGGGGCAGAGAATCAGGAGACTCTCGCTCTTCCAGGCCCGTGAGATCAAATCGGGGAGCTCAGGGGAATGAAAACCTTTCCAAAGCCGAAGGGTCATGCCGCTCAGAGAACTTTCATCTTGAAGATGATGTTCTCGTCATCCCAGACGTCGCCTGCGACCGCAGAAGTGAAAGCCTGGCGCATGTTTTCACGCTGGAGGGTCTTCTTCATGCCTTCGACGAAGTTCGTCCTGTAGAAGAGCGAGATCAGATTGTGAAAGCGGTGCACTCCGCGAAGAAGGTTTGCCTGATACTTTTCTCCGGTGCCGTTGCTGGTCAGAAGCTCGCCGTGCCTGAAGGCGTTGATGACGACCTTCGAAGCGAAGCGAGCGGATGTGACGGACACGTGCACCGCGGACGAAAAGATCGGATCCAGAAAAACGGCTGCATCGCCGCAGAGGATCCAGCGGTCTCCGACGAATCTGTCGGAGTGATGGGAGTAGTTTGAGATCACGATGATCTCGGAAGTGCGTTCTGAAGGTATTCCGAAAGATCAGCGCCACCTTTGAAGTCTTCCGAATTGCAGACGACTCCGACCGAAGTCGTCTCGCCCTTGAAGGGAATGATCCAATTCCAGGACTGGTCTGGGAGCAGTCCAATGATGATATCGCCTTCGTGCTTGCCGAGGATCGCATCGCGTCCCGAGAAGTCGGCGACGAATTTCGCCTGGTACTCGTTCTGACCCGTTTTGATCTCCGCGTGAGAGTCGTAGAACTTCACGTCCTTCAAGCGTTCAGGTTGATAGAGGGTCGCGCCGCACTTGCCGGCGTGTTCGAGGATATCCTTGTCAAAGTGCTTGCGCTCCACTTCAAAAGCCATCGGGATATCGTGGTTCAGACCGTCTTGAAAGCCGAAGTAGACTTCATCATCCTGGCGATAGTCGACGAACCGGGCACCATATTTTTCGATGTATTTACCACTGGAAAGGGTCTCATCAAAGAAGCCGGTCTCCTTGAAGATGGGCATGGAGCTCGGGAGCAGGGATTCACCGATGTGAAAGCGTGCAAAAGCTTCGCGTTCAATGATCGCGACGTCCACTCCGGCACGCGCGAGGTAGGCAGCCATGGTGCTGCCGCCGGGACTGCCACCGATAATGATCACATCATGCTTTTTCATACGAGAGTTCCTTCAGTCGGTTGGACAGAGCGCGTACATGATCCCCGAGTGCCATGTCGCGTTTGACGAAAGGCACGTGGGCTCGAACGTTCTGATAGAGTGAGCTTGAATCGGGCCCTTCCAGTTTGAGTCCTCTGAGATCCAATGCCTGTGCCAGGCAGATCAAATAAAGGCTCTGAACCGTGAAGACCTGTTCAAGCATTTCAGAGCACTGAACTGCGGCGCTCATTCCCAAGCTCACCTTGTCCTGATTGTGAGACTCCGATGAGCGGGAGAAAATACTGTTGGGCATGGCCTTGGACATCACTTCAGAAGTGATGGCGGAAACCGCCTGGTGAAGGCCTTTGAGGCCGTGATGCAGATGACGATCAGACTCGGGGAGGGAAGACCAGTCGGCGAGATTGGGTGGGAGGCCACGGTTGGATTTTTCATCAATGAGCATCATGAGCTGGCGATCCAGAAGATCGGTGAGATTGGCCAGACTGATCTTGAGGTAATCCATCGAGTGAGAAAGGTAACCGCCATAGAAGTTGCCGCCCATTTCAAGCGTGCCTTCTTCAGAAATGAGTGGGTTGTCGGTGGTGCTGTTGATTTCCTGCTCGAGCCAGAGTGAACCCTGATCAATCGTTTCAACGATGGGTCCGAGAATCTGGGGAGTGCAGCGCAGGGAATAGCGGTCCTGAACGACCCCTTGAGTCTGTCCATTTTTCACGGGAGTGTCCTGGGCGCGTGCAGGACGGTAGGATTCAGCTTCGAGAAGCGTGCGAACTTTCTTCGCGACGAGAGCTTGTCCAGGATGAGACCCGGCCTTTTCATTCACGAGGGGTCCGAAAGCTTCAGTGCGGCCCTGAAGTGCGAGGCAAAGCCAGGCCGTCGAAGTGGCAGCCAGTTCCGTGAGGTATTCGGCCTGAGTGAGATTGACGAGACAGAGGCCTGCCATCGTCGAAGTCCCGTTGACCATCGCCAGAGCTTCTTTCGGCTTGAAGACGTAAGGCGCGACTTTCGCCTGAGCCATGACTTCACTGAGAATGAGAGTCGCTTTGCCCGAAGAATTTGAAGGCGCGTGAATTTCACCCTGGCCCTGGAGGGCGCGAGCGAGGTAGGCGAGTGGGATGAGATCGCCACTGGCACCGAGCGAACCTTCGCGAGGAACGACCGGAGTCCAGTTGTTCTCCAGAAAAAAGGCCATTTTTTCGAGAAATTCCGGGCTGACGCCAGAGTAACCGCGAGACAGGGACTTGAGTCGAATGAGGAAAGTGGCGCGAGTGGCTTTTTCGGGAATCGTCGGGCCGGTTCCGCAGGAAAGGTAAGCCACGAGATTGCGCTGCAGCTCTTCAGCCTGGTCTGGAGAAATGGTGCGGTGACAACTGTCACCAAAACCGGTCGTGACTCCGTAGATGGGAGTCTTCTTTTCAATCAGAGCCTGAAGGTGATCGAAGGCTTTCTTCACGCGCGCCTGGGTGACTGTGGAAATTTCCACCCCCGAATACGTCTTCTTTCCAAAAACGAACTCTTTGACATCCTTGAGGAGTAGCGTGTTGTCGTCAATGATCAGTTTCTTCAAATGGATCGAACCTCATACCCACCGGGCAGTAAAAAACTTCCAGAACCTTCAGCCGTTCGTTTCTCGGAACCGATCCAGTCCATGAAATCGGAATTCTTCGGCACTGTCTAAGATAATGCACTGAAGGGCGCCCTTTTTGAAATGGAATAAGCTGCACTGTTGCTCGAATCCTGAGAAATCACGAAGCCGTCGACCCTGTATTCAGCCCCTTTTCGGCCGCCCGCAAGGACCCAGATGGACGGCAGTTCGGGGCTCAGGAGCTCAAAAGCCTCTCTGAGAGCCAGGACCAGGGTGTGGGGATCCCGGTGAAAGGAAAGTACGGGACCAGACCAGTCCATCACCTGACAGAGGGGAGAGCACCGGATATTCGGTAAAGTATGCGCGAATTTGGCAGGACTGATTCCTCCCGATTTCGCGAATTGCCGATCGGTTTTGTTCGAGGCTCCCGGGCTTGCGAGCAGAATCATCGCTGGAAGTATGGGCAATTGGTCTTTCCAGATTGAATAGGCCTGAACCAGTCCATAGGCCGGCGCATCGAGCTGATACCAGCGGTCGACATGACTTTTCCAGCTGGGCTCTGACTTGGCCGGAAATTCATAGTCGAAGTGAAGTTGCTTCAGAAAGAGTTTCAGTTCGGATTGCCCACCTTCAGCTTTCATGAGAGCCACGACGAAGGAGGGCCGCGGCGTGAACTCCACCAAAGCCCAGGGAAGTCGTCATCACTCGGTGCACGCTGCCCATGTCCTGAAGGTCAGTCTCCGCTCCCGGTTACCGCCCCGAAAGCTTCGAATCCACTTCGTGAGTGTTCGCCATCTTGAAGACCCGCTGAGTGCGAAGTGCATAACAGCCAGCGATGAAATCCATGGCACCACTGGCGGCGAGAGTGTGCCCGATCGACCACTTGGTGCCGGTGATTGGAGTCAGACCCTCGGGAAAGAAAGTCTGAAAGACCTGATTTTCGGCCACTTCATTGATCTGTGTGCCCGTCCCGTGCGCGATCACGAGATCAACGGCCGGGTCCCGGGCACTTTCACTGCGAGCTTTTCCCATCGCGATTGAACAGGCTTTTTTCAAGCTGGTTCCTGACTGGGATGGGCGGGTGACCGCGTAGCCTTCCGTGTCCATTCCGATCGCTTCAAGCGTGAGTGCGTCTCTGGCGGAAGTGAAAGGTTCGACTTCCGGATCGCAGAGGAGAATCGCGGTGGCGGCTTCGCCGAGCCTCAGGCCATCCCGGTTTCTTGCAAAGGGTTGCACTCGCGTGGGAGAAAGGGCTTGAAGAGATTGAAATCCCTGCATGACGAATCGGCCGACATGATCCGCTGCAAGCACCAGCACACGGCGCACGCGTTTTTTTTCAATCCACGAATTGGCGAGGTAAAGGGCGCCGAGAGAGGATGCACAGGCATTGCTCACTCAAAGGGAGTTCGGGGTGTTGATTTTCGCGAGCGCGAGAAACTCGTCGAGAATGGGTGTGAACGGGTCGCATTCATTTTCGGAATTTGGGGTTTCCGAACTCTGGTTCCAGATGAAGTCATCGATGCAGCCCTTGGTGCTGGCGAAGATGACTCCCGGGCGTTCATCTCGTGGCAGAAGGCGCTGCTGCTGATCACTGAGGGAGTTCCAGGTTTCATTCCAGGCATCGAGAAGTTTTCGAGACAGAAGGGACTGCACGGATTCCCTGGATTCTTCAGAGTCGCGGAGAGAGGGACTTTCCCAAAGACAGGCGCTCAGTGTCGGATTGAGCGGACCCATCGGCACCACGACTGAAGTCGAATCATCCACGCCCTCGCACAGACTGTTCCAGAAGTGGAGTGAGGTGGGCCCGGCGGATGAACTGCAGCCGTAACCCCGAATGCGTGACATCGCTTTGATTCCCCTTTCCACTCATTATCCTGTAAGGTGAAGTCTTGATCAACCCCGAAGTGGACTTCAGTTTCAACATGGCGAAAGTGCCCGAGTTACCGCTGGTTTACCGAGGTGTCTGGAAAATACCGGGCGGCTTGAGTTATTTTGCAGGACATTTCCCCGGGAACCCGATTCTTCCCGCTGTTGGCCTTCAGGATGGCAGTCTTGAAGCCGTCAAACGGATCTTGAAGGCTCAGAGCTTGCCCTCGGATCTGGAATTTCACAGCCTGCGCTCTGCCAAATTCACGCAGTCGATCACTTCGGGAGATGAAGTTGAACTGACTGCGACAGAGACGCTCGTGCAGAGCCCTCAAGGACAGTCCTCCCGCTGGAGAGTTGAGTGGAAACTCCTGCCGGAGCGAAAAGTGGCGGCAGACTTAATTTTTGAGGTGCGCAGCCGAAGTCAGGTCAGTCACCAGTAAGTAGACGTCCTGGAGCGTGCGAACCTTCTGAAGGCGCTCTGTGTCGACCTTGATCTTCATTTTTTCCTCGAGGAGCACCAGCATGTCGACTGCATCAAGACTGTCGAGCCCGAGGTCCTCGAACAAGATTGCAGTGGGTTGCAGTTTGTCGACCGGGATTTCAAATCCTTGATGCATGATATCATCTACTTGTGCTCGGACGTCCGAGTGAATTTCCTGGCTGGTCATCGTACTTTGGACAGTACCAGACTTGTATTCATCCCACCAAATGCAAAGTTATTGCCCAGAACATGATCAATCTTCGCAGAAGTGAGTTCCTGGACGTGGAGTGGGCCGGCACACGCGGGATCGATTGAATCCAGATTTCGAGTGTTGATGACCACCCCTTTTTCCATCATTTTGATGCTTGCGATCGCTTCGAGTGCACCACAGGCGGCAAGAGAATGACCGAAATGGCCCTTGAGGCTGCTCACAGGAACTGAACTGCCAAAGACGGTGTGAACTGCCTGCGCTTCTTCCGGATCTCCGTGAGCGGTGGCGGTGGCAGGGGCGTTGACGTAATGAATGTCGCTGGCATTCAGTTTGGCGCGTTCCAGCGAGATTTTCATCACGTCAGCCATGGTATTTCCGTCTGAATGACTCATGTGACTTCCGTTGCAGTGGTAGCAGCCGCCGCGCATTTCCGCGAGAGGCTTGCACTTGCGAGCCAGCAGGTGCGCTTCACTTTCCAGAATGACGACTGCCGCACCTTCTGAAACGACGAGGCCGTCCCGCTTCGAATCAAAGGGTCTCGAGGCGATCTGCGGACGATCGTTGTAACCGCGTGAGGCCGCGAGCACGATATCAAAGACCGAAGTGCTGATGTAATTGAGATCGTCGACTCCGCCGCAGACGACGACGTCGTAGAGTCCGGTGCTGATGTGTTCCCAGCCCAGGATCATAGCCTGTGAGGATGTGGAGCACGCGGACGAGACTGCGAGAGTCGGGCCGTGAAAGCCGATCGCGGAAGCGACGTTGGCCACCACGGAGTGATTCATGATCTTGAAGACGGTCGTGCCCATCTGTCCCTCAGGACCGTCTTTTTCAAAAGTCTTCTTGAAATGATTTTCGAGCACATCCGGACTGGGACCTGTGGAGCCCATTCAGAGGAGCATGCGGGGAGTCTTCATTTCCTGCCCGAGCCTGAGGTCAGATTGCTGAAGCGCTTCGGCAGTCGCCACACTGGCCATCTCCGACATTCGGGACATCGTCCGTCGCACCGTGCGGGGGATCTTCGAAATATCATAAGTGCCGACCGGCGCACCGAGGTGGGAGTGTAGTCCGTTATACTGCTGCCAGTCCGTCATCGTCTTCACACCGGAACGATTCTCGATCAAACCATTGAACATGGAATCAACCGTGGTTCCGATCGAAGTCACTGCGCCCATCCCGGTGACGAAAACTTTCATGCTTTTTCCTTCATAACCCTTTTCAAGCCTTTACTTTCAGGTCCATGAGCTCCCTGAGGAGAGGTTTGATGCCGATGATGTGACCCGTGGTTCGAAGCCCCGAGATCACTGCTCCCAGCAGACCCGGAAACAGGCTGTTCTGTCCAGTGAGAAGAAGATTGGCGACATGGGTCCGGGGTCCGATCGCGCGGGCACCCGTGTTCTGGATCGAGTGGTACATCCCGTAAGGCGAGCCGTCGGGAGTTCCATTGAAGTGCAGATTGGTCAGCGGAGTCGAAGTCGCGAACCGATCGACGGTCGCACAAGTCCCGGGAGAGTACTGCTCGACGCGCGCGAAGATGCCTTCCGCGTAATCGTTCTTGAGCTTCTGGTAAGCTTCTGGCCGCTGTCCGAGTTTCGTATTCTGCCACTCTGAAAACCACTCGAGCGGGCCAGTCGCATGCAGGTTCATGGAAAATGGATACTTGGATTCTCCAGGAATGCGAGAGGCCGGGCAGAGAAAGACCGCGTTCGGCTGTTCCTGCGGACTGCCGGTGGACAGGATCACTTTCGGGTCAGAACTCGAAAAGTAATAATAATTCTTGAGGGAGCTGAGGTCAGGTTGAGTCGAGCAGGCGGCGTAAACCCCAAAAAATCCGGTACTTTCGCGTAGATTCTTCAGTCGGCCGACGAAAGCCGGGCTGAATGCGGAGGGCTCGGACACGAGTTCGAGCGTTCGTTTGGGGTGAATTCCGGAGATGATCCACTCGGCTTCGTGGCGTTCTCCATCCGTCGTGATCACGGCCTTTGCCATGCGGCCTTCGGTCTCGATCTGGGCGACTTTCTTCCGCATCAGAACTTTGCCGCCGTTTCGCTCGATGGCCTGGAGGTACTTCCTTGCGACGGCGTCACCTCCTTCGGCGAGACCGTAAGGGCTCTGAATCAGAGAGTCGGTCACGATCGCGTGCATCCCGAAACCCACATCATCAGGCTCCACGCCGTGAAGCGCGCAGTAGCTCATGAACACTGCCTGCAGCCTGACGTTCGAAGTGAGTTCACGCACCACGGTGCTGAGCGGAGTCACGAGCGCTTTCACGATGAAAGTCATGTCGAGGGTTTCGCGAAATTGATAGGTGGGGAAGTTGACCGCGACTTCACGAACTTTCTCGAAATAAGATTCGATGGCGCCACGCTCTCCCGGGAACTCAGCCGAAAGGCGAGTAATGAGTTTTTCGTAACCCTTCGGAAACTGAAAGGAGAACTCCGGAAAGTGCATGACGTCAAAACCGTCAGGATCCAAGGGAACGAAAAGATCTTCGAGTCGCGAGGTCTCCGTACCGATCACGCCCATGTAAGTGAGAAGCGTATGAAACGCATGACCCGGATCCATCGCACCGACGTAATGA
>JACMNQ010000041.1 GCA_014378465.1 Oligoflexia bacterium
AAGTCGCAACTCAGTCGGAATGGATTTTCGCGCACCGATGAAACAAAACAAAAAAGGCTGAACCCCTGCGGGTTCAGCCTTTTCGAAATTTCAACGCTGGAACGAAATTCGTTGCAGCCGAGTCTGTTCAGCTCAGTGAGCGGGAGTCGTGCCCGCTGGAGCGGCGGGGGCAGCCGGAGCTGCAGCTGCGGGAGCAGCCGGTGCGGCTGGAACTGAAGTGTTGCGAGGCGCGGTTGGATCAATCGGCATGACCGGCTTGTTGCCAGGAACCGTGATCGGCGCTGGAGCTGCACCTTCAAAGAGGCTTTTGCGCGAGCGATTGGCCATGATCGTCAGGACCATTGAGGTCACCATGAAGACAGCCGCGAGGCCGATGGTGAAGCGAGTGAAGAAGTTGGCGCCGCCTGAACTTCCAAAGACGGTCTGGCTGGATCCACCGAAGGAAGCGCTGATTTCAGCACCTTTGCCGGACTGTACGAGAACAATCAGGACCAGAATCAAACAAACCGACACATGAAGAACAGTGATTAAAGTGTGCATAGCTTATGGGGATATAACGAAGAGTTACGCAGTGTTCAAGTGATTAGGGAGAGGGGGGCTGATTTTATGGGTGAGGCAGCAGTTCTACAGCGCCATGAAGCAGTGCGATGTAACTCTCGGGCTTCAGGCTCGCGCCTCCCACCAGGCCTCCATCGACGTTCGGACACTGGAGAAGTGCGGTCACATTTTGCGGAGTCACGCTGCCTCCGTAAAGAATCACGGTCATCTCAGCAGCTTCAGGACTGAGCTTTTCAGAGAGAAAACGGCGAATGATCTGATGGGCCTCCTCCGCCTGTTCAGGCGAAGCAGTCAGTCCGGTGCCGATGGCCCACACGGGCTCATAGGCCAGAACAAGGCCGCAACCCAAGGATCGCACTGCTGGGGACTGGGCGGACTGAAACACCGCCGAGAGCTGTCTGAGGAGAACGGCTTCTGTCTGCCCCGCTTCGCGCTCGGCACGGGTCTCGCCGATGCAGAGAATGACTTCGAGTCCCTGTTCAATGAGGCTTTCCGTCTTCTTGCGAACGGTCTCGTCGGTTTCGGCGAAATACTGCCTGCGTTCCGAATGTCCCACGAGCACGCTCTTGATCCCATGCTCGAGCAGCATCGCTCCCGAAATTTCGCCCGTGAAGGCTCCAGACTTTTCCCAGTGAGCATTCTGCGCACCGATATGAATCGGCATCCCATGAGCTTCACCCTGGGCCGCTGAAATGCTCAGGTAGGGCGCGAACAAGGCGGCCTTGAGTGAATGATCCGCAAGGCGCGCCTGGAGATGCGAGGACGACGAATCATACAGCCTCCGGAATTGTTCAAAGAACTGGCGCGTTTCTTTCACGCCGTGGTTCATCTTCCAGTTCCCGGCAATGAAGATTCCGCGAGGCTTTTTCATTTTTTGCGAATGAGGTCGGTTTCGCGCATCATGATCTGCTCGGAGGACGTCTGTCTCACGGTGCTTCTCAGAATGTCGATACCGGGAAGACTGCCGTTTTCGAGGAACTCAAGCACTGCACCGCCACCCGTGGACAGGTGATCAAACTTTTCGGCGACTCCGGATTGTTTGATGGCGGAAACGGTGTCCCCGCCGCCGACGACTTTCATGGCGTCAAGCTTCGAAATGAAACGAGCCACTTCAAACGTTCCCACGGCATACTCCGGTTTTTCGAACCAGCCGAGAGGACCATTCCAGAAGATCGTCTTCGCATTGGAGAGAAACTGATTGAATGCCTTGACGCTCTCGGGACCGATATCAAACCCCAGATTCGTATCTTTCGGAGTGAGTATCGTGAGTTCGCGTTTCTTCGCGTCTTTCAAGATCGCGCGCGCCGCTTCGACGTCCGCAGGCTTGGGCTGTTTTGCGCCAGATGGGATTTCATCGCCCTGGACCGCCCAGAAAGCGTGGGCCATGGCGCCGCCGATGACGAGTCCATCCACCTGACGAATGAGGGCATCAATCGTCTTGATCTTGTCCGTGACTTTGGATCCGCCAAGAATCGCGTAGAACGGCTTGGCTGGATTCTTCATCATTTTGTTGAGAAAGTTCAGCTCTTTTTCGATCAGAAAGCCCATGCCTTTGGTCTGCATCACCGAAGGCATCCCGTAGGTGGGAGCATGCTTGCGGTGTGCGGTCCCGAAGGCGTCGGTGATGTAAACCTGGCAGAGCTTGGTGAGTTTGCTGACGAAAGAGGGATCATTGGCTTCTTCGCCGGCGTGAAAACGGAGGTTCTCAAGAAGGAAGACCTGGCCGTTCTTCATGCTCTGAACCATCATCTCAATGCCTTCGCCCACGCAATCGTCGGCAAGAGTCACTTCGACTCCCAGCAGAGTCGCCAGATGTGCGGCTACAGGCTCGAGCGAAAATTCGGTGCTCTTTTTTCCATCTGGACGACCGAGGTGCGAAGCCAGAACGAGCTTCGCACCTTTCTCGATCGCGTACTTGATGGTGGGAAGAGCTTCCTGAATGCGACTGTCATCTTCGATTTTGCGATGACCATGGGCGTCTGGAGCACTCAGCGGAACATTGAAATCCAATCGCATGAAAACGGACTGACCCGTGATGTTGAGATCACGAATGCTCTTGATCGTGTTTCTTGCTTCTGCTGTGGGACTCGAGTTGCTTGGGTTCATTAGATTCCTTTAGATTCCTTTGGAAGAGATGAGACGGGTGAGATCGAGCATGCGGGCGGAGAAACCGGACTCGTTGTCATACCAGGAGATGACTTTCACCAGATTGCCTTCAAGCACCGTGGTGAGATCGGAATCAATCGTCGAGCTCGCGATGTTGCCGTTGTAGTCATGAGAGACGAGAGGCTCGGTGGTGTACGCGAGGTAACCTTTCATCGAACTGGACTCGGCAGCTTTCTTGAAAGCGGCGTTGACCTCTTCCTTGGTGGTGTTCTTCTTGAGTTCACCCGTGAAATCCACCATCGAGACGTTCGGAGTCGGAACACGGATGGAGAGACCATCAAGCTTGCCCTTGAGGTGGGGCAGCACGAGTCCAACGGCCTTGGCGGCGCCAGTGGTGGTGGGGATCATCGAAAGAGCGGCAGCGCGCGCGCGGCGAGGATCCTTGTGAGGAAGATCCAGCAACTGCTGATCGTTCGTGTAGCTGTGAACGGTCAACATGGTTCCGCGAACCACACCGAAACTGTCATCCAGAACTTTCACCAGAGGAGCGAGGCAATTCGTGGTGCAGGAAGCGTTGGAGATGATGGTGTGCTTGGCGGGATCGTAAACGGTTTCGTTGACGCCCATGCAGATCGTGACGTCGGCATCTTTGGAAGGAGCCGAAATGAGTACTTTCTTCGCGCCGCCTTTGAGGTGGATCGAAGCTTTTTCCTTGTCCGTGAAAATCCCGGTGCACTCGTGAACGATCTCGGCGCCGATCTTGCCCCAGGGAATCTGAGCCGGATCTCTTTCAGAGAAAAGTTGAATCTTGCGGCGACCGACGATGAGCATGTTGCCGTCGACTTTCACATCCTCTTTGATCGAACCGTGAACGGAGTCGTATTTGAAGAGCAAAGCGATCGACTCAGGACTCGAAAGGTCGTTGATCCCGACGATTTCAACGGAGTCGTCAGTCAGAGCCAGACGAGCGATTTTGCGACCAATACGACCAAAGCCATTGATACCAATCTTGATAGTTTGCGACATGAAAGGTCGTATACCCCTCTCTCAGGGGGGATTCAAGGTGAGTTAAGGTCCTGAGCGTAAAAGGGCATTGTAACTCTTCAAGTTCTTCTTGAACTCAGCGACTTTGGAAGCCCACGGGTTGGACCAGTCGAGTTTTGGACGCATCAGGCCGTGACAAAGCGTGATGAGTGCCTCGACATCGCCAAGATGCACAAACTCAGGGGCAGGACCATTGGGCCCTCTCGAGTCCGGCCCGCCCTGAAAACTCTGGTTGTGATAATTTCCGAGAGGTACGGAGATTCCCACGGTCGGTATCCCGTACGCGGTCGCTGTGGTGCCCTCGCAAGTCCCGCCGTCCATGATCCGGCGCTGATGTTTTTCGGGCAGCAGTTTTTTGGCCAGCTCGGTGAAAACATGAAGGCAACCGGGATGAAATACGGTGAAACGGTCGCCCAGCCGAACGACCGGGCCTTTGCCGATTTCGGCGCCGGGTAAAGTCCGGGAGGTTTCAAGGCTGACCGCGAGAAGAGGACGCTTGGCCGATTTCAGCCAACCGAGTTCGAAGTGCCCGATTGCTCCGATGAAGCCGACTTCTTCGGCACGAGTGAGAAGCCCGATGAACGGGGGTCGCTTGGAAGCAGGCACCTTCGTCAGTTTTTTCTTTTTGGTGTTCGCTTTGCCGGACTTGGCTGGGGGGATTCCGAGGAGGTCAAGAGCGACTGAAGCGATGGCGAAACTTCCGACCAGGTCATCTGCCGCTTTCGTGTAGATGAGTTGAGAATCCTCGCCATCCCCCTGCCAATGCGTGGCGCGAAAACTCAGACCTCCATAAAAGGAGGATGCGGGAAGTCCAGCCAGAGTGGTCTGGCTCGGCGAAGTCGTGAATTCGATCACGCCACTTTTCATCGCGCGCCCGGACTCCAGCATTTTGACTTCAACGATTTTTCCGTGAGTGAGCGGCCCTGTCTCATCCGCCAGCCAGACGCCGGCGCCAACGATGTGCTCCAGGGGAGAGCCGCCATGCCACTTGAATTCCAGCTGGGTCGGACTCTTCCATTTCACTCCGTGAAAGCCGGGGTGATCCATGTGGGCGATGAAAATGCGCACCGGTTCCTTGCTGGGGGTCTTGATCAGCTTCAGATACTCAGCCTTGTTCGCGACGCCTACGACGATATTGCCAATCGGGTCCACGAAGTGGGGGACACCGCCCTGTTTGAGTTCATGGGTGAGTGCAGCAATCACATGACGTTCGCGAAAGGGCGCAGAGGGCTGCGAAAGAAGGGTCCGAAGCAGAGGATCATGTTTCATAGATTCAAATTAGAGACCCTTTTTTCGAACCCGTCGAGCGCAAAAAGGATTATGAAAGAGATATGACGACTCCTCCGACGCGTGTGCAGGCCATCGAACTTCTCGACGAACTCCGTCATCTGATGGAGCTCCGGGGCGAGAATCCCTTCAAGATCAGAGCTTTTGAAAAAGCATCCAACCTGCTCGAAGCTCTCGACGAAAAAACTGACTTGGCCGAGCTCGCCAAAACGGGTCGTCTCACTGATCTGCCCGGGATCGGCAAGGGCATTTCAGAAGTACTGACGGAGTTCCACCTCACCGGGAAATCGAAGGCACGAGATGAAATGGCGGAGTCCCTGCCCGCCGGACTGCTGGAGCTCACGACCCTTCCGGGCCTCGGGCCCAAAAAGGCGATTCAGTTGATCGAAGCCCTTGATGTGCATTCGATCGGGGAACTTGAATACGCGTGTCGGGAGAACCGCGTTCTCAAACTCAAGGGTTTTGGTGAAAAGGCGCAGATCAAGTTTCTCGAAGGGATTGAATTTCTCAAGGGCAACGCAGGTCAGCAGCGCCTGGTGGACGTCTTTGATTTTGCGGAGCAGTTGCTGGGCACCCTGGTGAAAGAAATGCCCCAGGGCCTGCGCGTGAGTGAAGCAGGCATGCTGAGACGTCGCATGGAGACGCTCGCTCAATTGGATTTTCTGATCGAAAAGCCTGCAGGAGAAGCGGGTGCTCAACTTCAGAAGAAGATGGAAGAGACTTTGAGCGCCTTCCTGTCGCGTGTGCCGTTGAAGATTTCCGTGCAGCTGCACTTCGCCGAAAGAGCTTGTTTTGGCTATGAACTTGCGAAGCTTTCATCGAGTGCGGAGCACTGGAACGCCCTGGGAAATCCACAACCCTTTGAAGCGAAAACTGAGCTGGATTTCTACACCCACTTGAATTTGCCACTGATCCCGGCTGAGACTCGCGAGACTGGCGAAGAAGTCGCCATGGCGCGCTCCGGCGCGCTCGAGCAGCTCCTGCCGTGGAATGGCGTTCAAGGAGTCTTTCACAATCACACGACTCGCTCCGATGGTGTCGCCTCGCTCGAGCAGATGGTCGAAGCCGCGCAGAAGCTTGGCTACAAGTACATCGGGATTTCCGACCACAGCCAGACCGCGGTCTACGCGCAAGGTCTGAAAGGGGAGGATCTCCTCGATCAGGAGCAGGAAATCCGCGTCGTTCAGAAAAAGTTTCCGGACATCAGGATTTTCTGGGGCATCGAGAGTGATATCCTGGCCGATGGGTCTCTCGACTATGACGACCAGGTTCTGAAGCGTTTTGATTTCGTGGTGGCGTCCGTGCATTCGCGCTTTCAGATGGATAAAGAAGCGATGACGGACCGGATCCTCACGGCGATTCGAAATCCCTACACTCGGTTTCTCGGGCATGCGACCGGAAGGCTGCTGCTCGGGCGCAAAGGCTACGACATTCACATGGACCGCATCATCGCGGAAGCGGCTCGGTGCAATGTCGCCATCGAGATCAACGCCAACCCGGCGCGACTCGACATCGACTGGCGCTGGGGCAAGCACTTGCGGGATGCAAACACTCCGGTTTCAATCAATCCGGATGCGCACGCGACTGAAGGCCTCAAAGACACGGTCTACGGAATTTCGGTTGCGAGAAAAGCGCTGCTTCCCATCGGCCAGATCGTGAATTCAAGAAGCGTTCAGGACGTCGAGCGCTGGTTGCAGAGAAAATGAGTGAGCCAAAAGTGAGAGCGAAGCCACGCAAAAAGACGAAGCCGGCAGCCAAGCCGCTGACCGCATCCGCAAAAAAGCTTCTGAAGGCGGTCAAAGGAGCGATGCCGAAGCCTGAGTCCGCTTGCAGGAAAGTTTCCAGGGAGCACGAGCTCAAGCGCATGGAGCAGATCCTCCAGATCTTCAAGCGGGAGTATTCTGAAGCCAGTTGCAGTCTGGATTTCACCAATCCGTTCGAACTCCTGGTTGCAACCATTCTTTCCGCACAATGCACCGATGCGCGTGTGAACAAGGTCACGCCAGCGCTCTTCGCGAAGTACCCGACCCCCCAGACGATGGCGGCTGCAAAGCTCAAGGACATCGAAAAGATGGTTCAGTCCACGGGCTTTTTTAGAAACAAATCCCTTTCGATCCAGGGCGCTTCGAAGAAGATCATGATTGACTACGGCGGCGAGGTTCCAAAAACTCTGGAGCAGCTCGTGGAGCTCCCGGGTGTGGGTCGCAAGACGGCCAATGTTCTCCTGGGCAATGCCTTTGATACTCCGGGACTCGTCGTCGATACCCATGTCGGCAGGCTCTGCCGTCGTACGGGATTCACGGAGCATACGGACGCCGTCAAGGTGGAGCACGAGATGATGGGGTTTGTCCCCCGTGAGGACTGGACTCTTTTTTCTCACCTTCTGATCTGCCACGGTCGCGCCATCTGCACTTCACGCCGCGCCTTCTGTGAGAAATGTCCGGTTGCGAGGTTCTGCCCCAAGGTGGGAGTGACTCTGAGAGATACACTCGCGGCTGAAGACAACGTTTGATGCAGAGACTTTCTGTCGTTCAATGCTTCCCCAGCGTGTCCCGAAAGACGCAGTTTCCGTGCCGTTTCGAACTGTTAAACTGGAGGGATGAATGAAACTCCAGCCCAGGCGCCACTTTTCAGTCATCGGAGAAAATTATTCGGGAGAACGTCGTTCTGGATCACGGCCGTGGTGGCGACGGCATCCTTTCTTTTTCTCATTCTGTTCAATCTCGCATTTCTTCAGGTGATGGGACTTGAACAGCTGTTCTGGATTGCAGCTGCGGGGCTGTTGCTCTGGATCACTTCATTTGGCCTGCTGGGGATCGGCATCTACCGGATGCCTCCGGAAGTCTCCTTTGAAGTCTACCCGGATCGACTGCAGGTGGTTGGAGAACAAGACGCTTTCACCCTCCCTCTGGATTCCGAAATCTCCTTTCTGTTCTATCCCGTGGTCCTGGGTGGAATGGTCACGGTTCTCCGGAAGGGAGAAGCGGTTGCCACGGTCCAGCGCCTGGGTGA
>JACMNQ010000042.1 GCA_014378465.1 Oligoflexia bacterium
AGTTCCTGGCGTGACGGCAAGCGCCGTTTCGGTGGGTGACTCTCACACCTGCGCACTCCTCACGAGTGGCGCAGTCAAATGCTGGGGAGATAATTGGACTGGCCAACTTGGGGACGGAACGACGACGAGTTCCAGTACCCCTGTTTTAGTTCCTGGCGTGACGGCAAGCGCCGTTTCGGCGCGTGGCTCTCACACCTGCGCACTCCTCACGAGTGGCGCAGTCAAATGCTGGGGAGATAATTCGAACGGGCAAAATGGAGAAGCAGAGCACACTCGAGATCCCCGCTGGGTGCTTCAATAACAGTGTCGAGTCGAGCTTCCCGCATTCTCAAAAATAAAATGATCTGATTTCCCCGGTGGTTCCAAAGAATTCCGACATCGGCATGGTCGAAGGGACCCGCCTCAACGGTAGCTTGATCTCGGGACAGACGGTGACTGTTGGAACACTGAACCTGTTTGGAGGCTGCCGCTCAATAAGGCCTGAGCGTCGGTCCCACGACATGAGCCACTGTGTCGGGATTTTGGGTATCATGAGTGAAGTGGGCGCCATACCAGAAGACGATGTCGGTATCGAGCACTGACTCGCCCGTGACAAAGGCATTCAGATTGTTTGAAGTTCCGATATATGCCTGGGAGTCGTCAGTCTGGCCTTCATGATATTTCAGAATCCAGGCGTCGCCTTTTCCAAAAGCGTTGGCGGTTCCATCATTTTCACCTGGCTCGACCACGTAACCTTTGATTTCATTTCCAGGTGCGGAGGTTGAGACTCGCCACTTCTGCGTTGCCGCCTCCCTATATTGTCGAGTTTCACGAGCGATGGCGTTCCAACGGCTTCCGTCGAAAGATTCGACGGTATTGCCTGCCTCATGGCCACCGATTTCGAAATCAAAGCGCCAGAACACATGATGGTGATGCACGCGGCAAATGCAGGAGTCTTCGACTCCCGAAAAACCGAAACGGGGACGAATCGTTCCGTCTTCATGAAAGCTGTAGCTGGAGATGTAGCGGTACCAGCCGGCTTCGAGCTCCGTGACCAGGATTGTTTCGGGTCCATCGGTATAGACCGCTATGCCGCGAAAATTGCCAAAGTCGGTACCGGACTCGAGGATCGTTTCAGGACGCGTGACTGTCCTTCGAATTCCTGAAGCCAGATTGCTCCCGTCCGCATTGAACGCACTCTCTGAATACTGCCAGTCGCGGTAGGGGCCGCAGACATTGCCGTCGTAGTTCACGTTCAGAATGGGCACGTGCATTTCACTCAACATGAGCTTGCCTTTATAAGTCACGTTGACGAGATCAACGGCCGACCCCCAATAACCGGAAGAAGCCGAAGGCCTCACTGCCGTGAACTTCCAGAGCTCCACTCCGGCTTTCTTGATTGAAATTTCAGCCTGGCCCTGAGTCCCTCTTGCAGTGGTGTACTGACCTGCATTGGGCCAACCGCAGAAAACATCGGTGGCGATCGTCGTCTCAGGAGCTCGGTCAGGATAACGAATGACCTTCATGCGGCTGAGATTGATGCCGACGATCTCGTGTGGCAGGGCATTCGCGCGCTGAGGCATGAGTCCCACTGAAATCACGCGCTCTGATCTGCCGTTGGTATTCGCCGGCGATGGTTGCGGGATCACGCCCGGCATGGCTTTGTAGGCCGTCAGGGTGCCGTCGAGGAGTGACCTGCCAAAATTTTCGTCCTGTTTGAGCAGCTGAACGGCCTCGTCAAATTCTTCGTCCGTGGGATTCAGCTGCTGGTAAACCTCGTGGACCCGGACCGACTGGATCCCTTTCAGATCGGGAGTGGTCCGGCCTTTCAGATCCACGAGCAGGTCGTGATCGTAGTCATAGACCTTCAAGGAGTACTCACTGGAGTCGCCCTGACCCTTGAATTCAGACGCCAGAAGCCGGTGCCTCACCCCATCCAGGCGTTTGTGAACCGAAGGTTGATCCAGCGCCATCTCCGTCAGGACCTTTGCATTGACTTCGTCGAGTCCCTGACTCTTGATTTCGACTACCAGATCACTCGGAGCCAGAGGTCCCCGCTTCAGGGCCTCTTCGGCGTGGACTGGACTGCCAACAGCCAGACTGGCGGTGACAATAGCGACCTTGAGAAACGGGAAACCCCGAACGAACTTGAATCCCACGCGTGAAGTCATGAAGAAGGCCTCTTGGAATCGAAAAATGCAGATTGTAATGCGTCAGGAAAAGAAAAAGAAAAGGAAGCAATTAACATGCGCAAATTAGACAAGCGTAAAAGGTTCGAATACTATTCTTCGCGAGGGGTACTTTTCAAGATGATGAAGTCCAAGCTGAAGCCGAGAACGAACCGGGTCATGAATCCATTTGCGGCGATCTCAGTGATCCTCTGCTCGATGACTTTGAGTTACTGCTCACTGCAGCCTTCATCCAAAGATCATGCGACCCTCTACTTTCAGAATGAAGAATCTCGGTTCGCAAGCGACGCATCAGGAAGCCTCAATCTGACAGGCGCAATCGGGGCATTGACGGCGCCGGAGCCCAGTCAGTTCAAATGCATCGGCGTGAACGTCGTCGGCGAAGGAATTTCATCTGTAAATGGCCCGCAATTCGTGTCCGGCTATCTGGAACCTCTGATCAACGGCAACTCGTCCTGTTCCTACACGGGCGTGACCTCACCCACGGTCTCCATCTCCCAGAACGCCGATATCCAGCTCGAAGTCCCGACAGGGCCCAAAAGAGTCGTGCAGGTCATCGGATTCGCCGACCCGGGCTTTTGCAGCCAGTACGCGGGTTCGCCCATGAACGTTACCCAGGGGTTTGAGCTTGGGCATGCGGTCATCGACCTTTTCAGTTCCCAGGCGGTGACGGTGGCAAATACGTATCCGGTAGGTTCAGGTACTACAGACCCAGCCGTCGATGCGGCTAGACAGAGAAGGTTTGTGAATTGTACGGGTGGGACGGGGCCAGTCGCAGCTTTTGATCCGTTAACCATCTCTAATCTGGCTCACTGGTACAAAGCGGACGAGCTTACATCAGGAACAGTTGTATGGATTGACAAAGGAGGTAACACGGCAAACCTATCCCAGAGTGGTTCGATGACGCTTGGACTTTTTCATGGACATACGATTGTTAAAGTAGGTGGATTCAGTGGAGCGGCTAGAAATTACACCAGCAACAGTGCCTACACAAACTCTAGTTCGGGGATAACCGTATTTATGATGAGTCAGCTAATCGCTAGCGGTACTGGAAACACCCTAGAAATTGGATTATCCCTGCTTGAAAGTGGTTATGACGGGACCAACGGTAATTTTTATAGCTACTTGTTTAGCACTTTAAATCAAGTCACCATCTCAGCATCTGGACCGGGCAACGTGTTTTCCCCTCCGGGCAGTCAAAACAACTTTCATGTCCATCGAATCATATTAGGCAGTAGTTCAAATCCTGCAGGATTAAACTATTCCGTCGGCGGGCATAACGGAACGCCATATAGTTCAACCGCACCGCAAAATCTTTCGACGATTACAATCGGAGATCTTTCTGGTTCCGCGGAGTTTAATGTGGCCGAAGTCCTTGTCTACGAGAGGTTGCTCACGCAAGCTGAACAAGATCAGGTCACTCAATACCTCAATCAAAAGTATGCTCTAGTGTCGCCTTAACTTTTCAAAGGACTTGCTCTGTCTTGACGCACCTAATCTCGTCACTGACCATTCAATTTAAAAGACCATTTCTTCTCGTGCATTCCTAAAAATCTTTGTCTATAGTCTGGGCACAATTAACAGGAGAATAGACCTCCAAGCCATGAGTCGGCTCGACTCAGGTCTGGGCAAATAAAATACATGACGTTTGAAACTTGGTTCAAAGAATCCCACCCCACCATTTCCCTTCACTCGGCTGCCGCCGTACTCAGCCTCTCCGCTGAAGGTTCCACCCTCCCTTTCATCGCCCGCTACCGCAAGGAACAGACGGGCAATCTCGACGAAGTCGGCATTCAAAATGTGATCGAGGCCAAGGAGAACTGGGATTCCATCCTCAAGCGCAAAGACTTCATCCTGGGTGAGATCGAGCACCAGAAGAAGCTCACTCCCGAACTCAAAGACAAGATTTCAACGACCTTTAACCTCTCTGAGCTTGAAGATCTCTACCTCCCCTACAAGCAGAAGCGCAAAACCAAGGCGACCCTCGCCAAAGAAGCCGGACTTGAGCCGCTTGCCGAGTGGATCTGGAACATCGGACACGGAACTGAACAACCCCTCGAAGGTCAAACGCTTGATCTCTGGGCATTCACTTTCAAAAATGAAGAAAAAGGTTTCAACGACGCAGCCGCTGCCGTCGGCGGCGCTCAGGACATTCTGATTGAACGTCTTTCTGAAACTCAGGCCCTGCGTCAGCTCGTCCGCACCACCACTTTCGAAAAAGGCATGGTCAGAACCGGCAAGGCACCCAAAGCCAAACAAAACAGCAAGTACGAAAACTACTTCACCTTTCACGAGCCGATCACCTCACTCGTCCAGCCTCAAAATTCGCACCGGTACCTCGCCCTCAGACGCGGCTGGATGGAAGAAGAACTCACTCTGAACATCGGTGGGGCTCCAGACGACACCAGTCTTGAAGACTTTCTTCTCAAGTCCTTTGAAAACGAAGCGTGCACCGTTCCCGGCGCGGTCGGCTCTGAAGTGCTGCTGAAGAGCGCAAGACTGGCGTTCAAAGCTCACGTGTTTCCGAGCATTGAAAGCGAAGTTCACAAAGCCCTCAAGGACGTTGCGGATGAAACCGCAATCCGAGTTTTCGCCGAAAACGTGCGCAAACTCCTGCTCTCCTCTCCTTTCGGCCCAAAGGCCGTTCTCGGAGTCGATCCAGGCATCCGCACCGGCTGCAAAGTCGCGGTCGTCAATGACTCCGGAAAGTTCGTCGCTGACACCGTGATGCACCTGCAGACTGCCGATCAGAAGGAAAAAGCCAAACTTCTCCTGATCGAAGTCGTCAAGCACGGCGACATCCGCGCCATCGCGGTCGGAAACGGAACCGCCGGCCGTGAAACGGAATCCTACATTCGCGCGACTCTCAAAGAAGCCGAAATGAACGTTCCCGTCGTCATGGTCAACGAATCCGGCGCCAGCGTTTACAGCGCGAGTGAAGCGGCACGTGAAGAATTTCCACAACTGGATGTCACGGTCCGTGGCGCGATCTCCATTGCAAGACGCCTTCAGGATCCACTTGCCGAACTCGTCAAGATTGATCCCAAGAGCATCGGTGTCGGTCAGTACCAGCACGACGTCGCCCCCAACGCTCTCAAGAGAAGCCTTGAACTGGTCGTCGACACCTGCGTGAATTCCGTGGGCGTCAACCTGAACACCGCTTCGTACCACCTCCTCTCCCACGTTTCCGGCATCGGCCCTGCGCTTGCGAAGTCCATCGTCAAACATCGTGATGAAAAAGGCCTCTTCAAGAACCGCACGCAACTCATGGAAGTCTCGCGCTTCAGTTCAAAAGCCTATGAGCAAGCGGCCGGGTTTCTGCGCATCCCTGATTCCGAGCATCCGCTCGACAACACCGGTGTTCACCCGGAACGCTACCCTCTCCTCGAAAACCTCGCCAAGAAACTCGGCAAGGATCTCAAGGAGCTGATGGGCGCAGGCGTGAAACTCGTCAAGGGTGCGAAAGAGTTGAAAGACGAAGTCGGTCAGTTCACTTTTGAAGACATTGTCCGGGAACTCGAAAAGCCGGGACGCGATCCGCGTGAAGGTTTTGTGGCCTTTCAGTACCGAGATGACATTTTTGAAGTCAAGGACCTGAAGCCGGGCATGATCTGTCCCGGAATCGTGACCAACGTCACCAATTTCGGCGCATTCGTCGACATTGGCGTTCATCAGGATGGGCTCGTTCATCTTTCCCAGCTCAGCAACAAGTTCATCAAGGACCCTCGTGAAGTCGTGAGTCCCGGTGACCGCGTGACCGTAAAAGTTCTCGAAGTCAATTTCGAGAAGAAGCAGATCTCGCTGACCATGAAAACTTCCGGTAAAGCCGCGACTGCGGATTCAGACACGAACACTCGTCCCGAACGTGCACCTCGCGCTTCACATGACCGTGCTCCTCATGACCGTGCTTCGCGCGGCCAGCAGCATGCCAAGGGACCCAAGCTGGTTCCTTCCGGTGAACCTTCACCGGTGAAACAGGCGCAGCCAAAGCCAGTGATGGTGCCGAGCGGTGCCAGGTCTCCCGTTCGTCCACCGAAACCTCAGTTCGCGAACAACCCGTTCGCGGCAGGTCTGGCGAATCTGAAAAAAGATCTGAAACGCTGAAATGAAATCGAGACCTGAGTGGGCCCGGAAGCTGGAAAAGCGCCTGGGCCCCGTCTTGAAAGCAGCGTCTTCGGCTGCGTTGCAGCGCAAGACGGATCATCACTTCAGTTTCTTGAGAAAAGCCCTGCCCTTCGTTTCCGAACTGAAACTCAAGCCCCATCCCCTCGCTCTGCAGGGTCAGCCTCTGGATTCCGTGCTGCTCACCCTCAGCCCGCTTTTTCGCGAAAGTCGCGAAGTCTATCTCAGACAGGGCTGCGAATTTGAACCCGCGCTCATCACATCACCCCGAAGTCTCAGTTCCGTTTCGCTTGTGAAAGCGAAGATCCAGTACAGTCCGATCGCCGAAGAACTGATGTGGGCGGCGACTGATCCGAATCAGAAGAATGATCCTTCACACCTGATGATGCTGATCACTTTCACCACCAGCCTGTATCATGAACAGAACCACCGCATCCTCTGGAACCTGCTGCCGCCGCCTCCTCTGGGTGATCCCGAAGCCCTTCGCCGCTATCTGAATTTTGCCGAGAGTCTGGTGATCACTCTCGATATGGCACTCGGTGATGAGCTGGGTCCTGCTCTCGCCTCTCTCTTCTATCTGACGGGCGTGACTTATGACCCCGGAACGGTCGCTAAACGCGACCTCATGAAAACGCAGAAAAAGAACTCACCCTCAGCGGCAAAACGCCTTTACCGCAATTACCTTCAGGCGGCGCTCCATTCCACTTTTCTGCATCTTGAGCTCTATAACGCGGACAATGTCGAAGCCGCGATACAGAAACTTTTTCCGACTCTCGGCGATTTTGCGCTGCGTGCAACACGCCGAAGCGCGAATCTCGACTCGATGTTCATCAACCTCACCAACCCGGACTGGCAGGAAATGCACGGTAAAACCGTGGTAAAAGCTCTCCAAAAGCAATCACCGCAGCCCCTGGTGATTTCAGAAAACCCGATGGAGAATCATTTTCAATATCTTTTTGCCGAGAAGGCCTTTGACCTGCTGGGTCTTTGATTTCTGAGAACGCCCATTGCATGTCTCCTGAAGGTCTATTTACAACCTCAAACTCAGGAGTTTTTAATGCTTAAAATCAATTCGATCGCTGCCGTTCTTGCCACCTTCGCACTCACCAGCGTCAGTTTCGCTCAGTCCAACACCACCACCACTGACACCACCACGAGTCACGGCTCCCTCGGATCACAGGGGGCCATGAGCAATGACAGCACCACTGGTTCTGCGATGAACAACCCTTCAGCCAATTCTGCAAACTCCGAAATGGGTTCTTCAGACCAGCAGGCAGGCACCGCAGCTGACACCACGAAATCGGATACCTCCACCACTTCCGGCATGGGCACTTCTGGAATGAGTGGCGACACTTCCATGAAGAGTGATTCGGATATGAAATCCATGCATCACAAGAAACACAAGAAGATGAAACACTCCAAAAAAGACGGCAGCAAGATGGAAAGCAGCACCACTGACACCACCACTGAAACGAAGCCTTCTGACAGCAAGCCCGGCACCATGGGCGATGATTCCAGCATGAACTCCGGTCCAAGCGACAGTTACAAGGGCTCGACGGGATCTTCGGGCAGCATGAACTCGGGTTCAGCTGGCAGCAACACCGGCTCAACTTCGGGCAGCGGCTCCACCAGCCACTGAGCTTTCGGACTTGATCCGTCAGTCTGATTGTTTGCAATGAACAAGGCCACCGCAAGCTCACGCTTCCGGTGGCCTTTCAATTCTCACGGAGTACCGCCTCGGGGGCTCAAGCCACTTTTCGAAGCTTCCTGTAAGTCGATTTTTTTGCCGTCTTTGCGGGCTTTCTTCGCGCAGGCGCCTTGATGAGGATCTTTTCTGACACTTGGTTCAGAGGTCCCGTCGGGGTCTGCAGCTTGAGCTCCGTGATCGCACTCAGTGGTGGCAGTTGCTGCTTGAGCGTGAGCACGGGCTCAAAATGATCTCCGAGTCTTTCCACGCGCTCGAGAACGTCCTTCGCTTCAAAGCGAACCTCCCCGCCATCCTTCGCCCCCAGCTTCACTTCCTCCCAGGTCAAAGGGGTGGAGACGGTCGGATGCTCTTTCGCTCGCAGGGAGTAGGCACAGACGGTGGTCTTGTGCTCACTGTTCTGACTCCAGTCGATGAGAACTTTGCCAGGCCGCAGGACCTTGGCCATGTTGGAAACGATCTGTTTCGGATGCCGCTTTTCAAGAAGCAGCGCGATTTCTTTGGAAAATGGCTTCGTCTGGTCATAAGTGGTCGGCGTATTGAGAGGGAGGTAGATCTGAAGTCCCTTGGAACCTGAAGACTTCGGAAAGCACTTCAGCCCCAACGAATCAAAGACCTCCTTGATCTGGAGTGCGACCGCGCAGCACTGCTCGATCCTCGCGGGCTCGCCCGGATCGAGATCGAACGCGATGAAGTCGGGCTGATTGATGTTCTGACTCTTGGCCAGGTAAGTGTGCATTTCCAGGCTGGCCAGATGTTTGAGAAGAACAGGGGCAATCTTCCGGTAGTACTGGATCACGTCCCACTTCGTGAAGCCGGCTTCTGGATACAGAACCGTGTCGAGGTTCGTGAATTTCAGAGTCTTTCCTGCAACTTTCAGATATTTTTCGTTCTTTCCAGCCATGCGTCGCCTCTTGACGGTACACTTGCAAAACCGGTACGCGCGCCTGAAACGAAAAATGCCCCCGGATCCCCCTCAGGGCTTGCCCAACTTCGCGCAGTCGACGTTCCAGATCCGGATCCTTGGAGAGTCCTTTGGAAAGCTCACGGCCACCGGTGAGTCCTGCTTCACGAGCGCATTATCCTTGAACATGAAAAGAGCGTCCAGGCCTGCAGGTGGGGCGGGCTTGAAAACCAGGTGGTAAATACCGGACAGTTCCTGCCAGGTCCCTCTCAGTTCCCAGGGCTTCGCGTCCGGAGGTGACAGCTCGTCCCCGAGGGATCGAAAGCTGAGGAGAAATTTTCCAGACGTTTCCTTCACACTTTCCTTCAGGTTTTCATTGGAAGACTGGAAGAGCGAGAGGTCAATCAGCGCTGAATCATTGGACAGCGAATGGTATTTCGCCACTTCTTCGGCCAGAGCCGCAGTGCGCACTTTTTCGGAACTTCTGCCGCTCCGGGGCGAAGCCGGCTGCACGTGACTGCACCCACTTCCGAAGAGCGACAGAAATCCGGTCAACACGAGCGCGATTCCAAAAACTTTCATTCCAAAAACGGTCATTCCGCGAACTGCTTGTGTCCGCGAATCGTGGTTTCAAAACCGGAGTAGGCGGTTTCTGCAATGCTTGGCGGGTACTTTGAACCACTGCGCTCCCAGCGTCCGAGCCAGTCCTGATTGAGGAGGCTGAAGCTGTGCTTGATGACCATGTTCAAAATCACTTTTTCCGTCAGTCCGATGGTGGTTTCGGACTTCGGTCCTGTGCCCAGCCCCTTGGCCACGTAGAAACCTGCCGCAAGCAGCGTCGCACGCACGGCAGTCGAAGCCGAGTATGTGAAAAGCTCAGTCGCGCGGCCTTCGCAATGCTTCAGAATGTTTTCGAAACACTGAAAGGTCCAGAGGTCCGAGTCCGTCTTGTACGAGAACGGGTCAAAATAGATCAAGTCAGGCTGCAGAGCCTGCGGGTAAAGTTCCAGAAAGTTCCCTTCATGGAGTTCCCAGGTGAAGTCATGCTCTTTGGACTTCCAGTGCTTGTCCTTGGACAGATAAAAGGGGGCGCGATGCTTGATGTACTTGAAGTTGTGCGGATGCAGAAGTGCGAGCTTGAAAGAATTGAGATCATTCTCAAAACTCACCAGGCGCACGGGTCTGACCTTGCGACCTTCTTTGAGAGCTTTCGCGGCAGTTTCTTCGAAGCAGCGAATCGTCGCCATGGCGTTGGTCGCGGCACCGAGGCCCACATCCCAGACCACGAGCGGCTCATCGGTCGCTTCAAGAATCTTCTCTGCAAAACGGGACTGCTCGACATAGAGGCGATAAGCTTCGGCTTCAGGATCATTCACTGAATGCATGATTTCGCCTGAACTGGTCTGGCGGATGCTGGAGAAGCCCTGCTCCGAAACATGAACTTCGTAAACGCCGAGGGTCTTCGGGGGTTTCTTGGAGATCTTGGAGATCTTCGGACGCGAGACCGGATTGTCCGAATCTTCCATCATGAGGAGTGGCTGCTTCTCACGGTAAAGGTCATAGAAAGTGTCATTCAGGATCGCCGCGCGCATTTCGGCCATCAGCTGATGGTAGAAATACAGATTGTGGGTCCCGATCAGATTCCAGCCGAGCACTTCGCGGGTCTTGGTCAGGTGATGGAGGTAAGCGCGCGTGTACTGTGTGCAGGTCGGGCAACTGCACAAAGGATCCAGCGGCTCGCCCGAAAATTTATAGACGCTGCGACGAAGCTGCATCTTGCCCTTCGAGGTGAAAGCCACGCCCTGCTGCGCGAGCGCTGTCGGCAGAATGCAGTCAAACATGTCCACGCCGCGGTGGACGGCTTCGAGAAGGTCAATGGGAGTGCCGACACCCATGAGGTAGCGAGGCAGGTGTTCAGGCATGAGCGACGCCGTGAGCTCCGTGAAATCCTCACGCAGGGCTTTGGTCTCACCGACGGCAAGTCCACCGATCGCAAAGCCGTCAAAAGGCATCTGAGTGAGCGTTTCAGCACTCTGCTTGCGCAGGTCTTCGAAACACGCGCCCTGAATGATCGCGAACATGGACTGAGGACTGTCGCCTCTGGCATCGAGACTGCGCCTGGCCCAGCGGTGAGTCAGGTTCATCGCGTCGAGCGCCGCTTTGTGATCCGAAGTCGAGTCAATGCACTGATCCAGCACCATCATGATGTCGCTGTTGATCGCGCGCTGCATGCTGATGCTGAGTTCAGGACTCAGGAGAAAACGGTCTCCGTCGACGTAACTCTGAAATTCCGCTCCGTCTTCGGTCATCTTGCGCGAATGCGGGAGTGAGAAGATCTGAAAGCCGCCGGAATCCGTGAGGACCGATTTCTTCCAGTTCATGAAAGGATGAATCCCACCGGCTCTTTTGAAGACTTCAGGGCCGGGTCTCAGGAGCAGGTGGTAGGTGTTTGCGAGCAGAACCTGCGAACCGGAGTCAGCAAGGGTCTCGACCCGGTGACCGCGTACGGTGGCCTGGGTTCCCACGGGCATGAAGACCGGAGTCTTCACTTCGTTATGGAGCGTCTTGAAGGTCGCGGCGCGAGCGCGCGAGTTCGTGGCCTTGGCTTCGAGCTTGAAATTGAGACGACTCATGAAGTGACCACGCCGGCAATGAGGTCCTTCACGACATGTCCCGCGCAAGCCATGCCAAAGGAGCCGGTCACGAAACCTGCGTTGCCCATGATCATGTTGCGACTGTCACAGTTGAAGAACTCGTTGTCGCCTTGTGGACAGACGCAGCGAAAGCCTTTGCCACCGTCATAGTGCAGGTCGATTGGGGCAGTCGCCGGTTCCTGCGAGAAGACCGACGGGATGCCAAAGCTCCCCTTCTCCGGGAAATCGTACTGTTGCCGCAGAATCTTTCGAACTGCGCGAGCCAAGGGATCAATTTCAGTTTCGGAAAGGTCCTTGATCTGCACTCGAGTCGGATCCATGCGGCCACCGGAACCCGTGGAGCAGACCACCGGAATTTCGCGCTTCACGCAGAAGTTCAGCAGATGGCACTTGGCCGTGATGTTGTCGATGGCATCGATGACGTAATCGGGACGATCCGCGAAGATCTCCTCGCAGGAATCCGCATTGTAGAACTTCGCGATCGAAACGATCTGCGACTGGGGGTTGATCTTGCGAAAGCGTTCCGCCAGAACGTCCGCTTTCTGCTGGCCGACCATTCCCTGAACAGCGTGGAGCTGCCGATTGAAATTGGTCACGCAGATCTCATCGAAATCCACGATCGTGACTCTGCCCACTCCGGACCGAACGATCATCTCCGCAGCCCAGGAGCCCACTCCGCCGAGTCCGATGATCATGACGTGAGAATCCATGAGCTTCTTCATCTTGACGTCGCCGATGAGGCGGCCCATGCGGTCAAAGCGGCGATGAAGTTTGTAGGTTTCAAGTTCCGCTTCGGTCATCGGTTGCGGAGGGAGGACGCCGGAGATACCCGAGTTTTTGGCGAGGGTTGGGATGGTCGGGACTGGATTCACTTCTAGGCTCACGGCATTTACTCCTGCGGGATTACTTCTCAGAACCACTCACTTGAAAAAAACAGCCTCCAGGTTGACTCGACTCCGTTTCAGCACGGCTTCCGAAGAAACCGCTTTGAAGCGTCCGATCGCGGCCGCCACCTGGAGCAGAGTCACGGGTTCGTTGAGTCTGGCCGGACTTTCAGTTCCACCCCAGTCAGCCGGTGGCTGGTCGGGTGAATCCGTTTCAATCACAAGGGATTCGAGTGGGAGTGATACCACGGCTTGCTTGAGCTTTTCAAAAGCTTTCCCGCTCTTTCGCGTGATCACCGACCCGCTGATCGAGATTTTCAGGCCGAAATCGAAGTAATTTCGGGCCGCCTGCAGATCCCCCGAGAAGGAATGGACGATTCCGCCCAGAGCACGAATTTCAGCTCTCCCAAAACTCTCCAGAATGCTCTGGGCCTGAGGGTGGGCATGGACGATATGGAGGACAAGGGGAAGCTTCTCCGCTGAGGCGAGTTTGAGCTGGCGCTCAAAGTACTCGGTTTGGCGGGCTTCAGTCTCCGCTGGCCCGCCACCTGAGTTCAGTTGCCTGGGTGAGTGATCAAGACCCAGTTCTCCCAGGCCCCGGGGCCGGTATCGTTTGAGCCAACTCAAAAGCTTCTCGAAGCCCTCCTCGCACTCCAGAGCGGAATGAGACGAGATCCACCAGGGGTGAAGCCCAAAAGTCGTGGAGATTTTTCCCGGATACCGGGTGACCAGGGCGAGCTGCCGCTCCCAGTCCTCAGGACCGACGCCACCTTGAATGAAGTGAGAGATTCCTGCCAAACCGGCACGCTGAATGATCTGGTCCCTCTTCGCGTCCAGTCGCTGATCAGCCAAGTGACAGTGAGCGTCGATATGCCCGACCTGAGGAATGCCCAATTCGTTCTGAGGACCTTTGAAATCACTCATGAAACAGCCCTGATTTCAAGGAGTTGGATGATTTTTCCTGACATGGGTCTTGAGCCAGCATGTCGATACTTTAGACAGGGCGCCAACGATTGGCTAGCACCCAATGCTCAATACGCCTGTGTCACTAAATACCTGTCAGATATCAGCTACTTACGTTCGGCACGCCGGTTGCTTTATACACTGCATATGAACAACACCACTCAGACGCAAAACACTTCAGCCCCCCTTCTTCCCTCCTCAAAAGGGATCCAGTTGAGCAGAATGAAATTGGGCTTCAAAGTGGTCGTGGGCCTCACCCTTCTGGTGGTCGGCGAGATGTCCGGAGTCACTGCCACTGCCGGTCACATGGACCGCAACCCCCGCCTGGCTCATGCGAGAGAGCTCATGGGCAAGTACTACCGCAAGAGCGTCGTGAAAAAGGCGGAACACTTCTCGACCGTCGAAAGCTTCGTGAAAAATACCACCAGGTCGTCCCTCCAGGGCAAGTTCAGGAAGATGTCTCCTCAGGTCGCCACCGCACTTCTGCAGGAAGCTTCTCGCTACAGCTTTGACCCGATCTTCCTCATGGCCGTGATCGCTCACGAGAGCGGTTTCAATCCTCTGGCGATCGGCACTTCCGGTGAAATCGGTCTGATGCAGATCAAGCCCGACACTGCCGAGTGGATCGCCGACAAATACGACCTCAAGTATGACAGCGCTGAAACTCTGAAAAATCCGGTCGAGAACATCAAGATCGGCGCCGCCTACATGAGCTTTCTCCGGGAACGCTTTGATTCACACAGCCGCCTCTACCTCGCCGCTTACAACATGGGCGCAAAGAACGTCGACCGCGCGCTCGACCGAAACGTCTGGCCCAGAGATTACCCAAGCGCCGTCATGAACCATTACATCCGCTTCTACACTGAGCTCAACAAAATGCCTCAGATCGTCGCTCCGAGCCGCAAGAAGAGCATGATGATCTCGGCACTGGTTCTTCTGATCCCGTCGCTTGCGACACAGTGATCGATTCGTGAAAGTCAAAGCCTCGAGAGTTCACGGCAGCAAGAAGCAACGGTCCAAAGCTTCCGGCAGGCGGAAAAGAAAATGGGACGAAAGCCCGATGCGCATGAACTCGTCGCCCGAGTGGCTCACTCGCTTCCTGATGCGTCATACGGCGAACTTCTTGAGTACCTTGCGACTTCGGCACTCACTCGTCTGGACAATCAGAAAGGGATCTGTAGCGAAGGGTCGGTTAAACCCGCAACCGCCGCCCACTCATCCATCTGAAGAAGGGGACGCGACTCCTGAAGGAAAGAGAAAATAGAAAAAAGCCTGACCCGTTTCCGGATCAGGCCTTTTCAAATTTCAGCCGAAGCTCAAAGCTCAGTGAGTCGCTTTGTGCGCCGAATTGGAGACATCGTCTTTCACGTCGCTCATTTTGTCGCCTGCATCTTTGGCAACATTGTGGTCGCCCTTTGCATCACGAACGTGCTTCTTCATGTGGCGCTTGCCTTTTTTGCCAGCGGTCTTGGCATCGCTCATGGTGCTGTCAGCGGCGTCAGCGGTTTTGTCAGCAGCCTTGTCCATCTTGTGGCCAACGGTTTCGTCAGCACGAACGGTGCTGATGGCCATTGGAGAAGCGAGTACGGTCAAAGCGATTGCGAGGCTCATGATTTTTTTCATGGAAGTTCCTTTTTGAAAAGGGACGCCAGACGGGGGGCCTGGCGTCCGAGTTGATTTGAAACCGGTCCTTTACGCAGAAGTGAGCAGCGTCAGGTGGGGGCCTTCCCGCAGGCAATCACTGATTCGAAAAAAATCGGTTTCAAACGTCGATCCATGACTCTACAGACTGCGCGCTCACATAGGAAGATCTGACTCACCGTGCAGAATACCCGCTCGCTTAAACCCCCAGAATCAGGAATATAAGTCGCTTCGCACCGCATTTTTGCGGCGTGCCGTTTAACCCGGCTTACCCTTGAACGACTTCGCGGTAGCAGTGAAGAAAACGCTCCGCCATCACTTCGTCATTACCGACAAAGCCGATGCTCAGGCGCAAAAGCCCAGGATTGAGCCCCATGAGTTTCTGTTCTTCTTCTGGAATTTCACTCGAAGTACTGCTCGAAGGGCAGCTGATCAGAGTGCGAGAGAAACCGAGAGAAACCGCGTAAAGCCCGAACTTCTCTTCCTGAAGGCGTCCTGCGAGTTTCATGGCCTGCTTCATCGAACCGCACTCCACCGTGAGCATTCCGCCGAAACCGTACTCGGGATTCATGAGTTCCTTCATGCGCGCGTGCTGAGGGTGATCCTTGAGCCCCGGGTAAATGACTTTGACTCCCGCTTCGGACATTTTGGCAGCGAGGAACGCGGCCGACTTTGAATGCGCCTGCATGCGAAGGGGCAGATGGTCGAGCCTGAGATAAAGTTCATGGGCGATGCGCGGATCCATCACGGGTCCGGTCAGCATCACGAGTCCGCTATTGATGTCGATGAGTGAATCAATGAAAGCCTGATCAGAGACAATGGCTCCCGCGATCAGATCTGAAGCGCCCGAGATGTATTTGGTGCAGGAGTAGACGACCACGTCGGCTCCGTGTCTGCCTGCTGAGATCAGGACCGGTGTGAAAGTATTGTCGACGACGAGCTTCACATTCTTCTTCTTCGCGAGCTCACTCAGAGCTTTGAGATGGCTGATCGCGAGCAGCGGGTTGCTCATCGTCTCCGTGTAGATCAACTTCGTTTCCGGCGTGATCGCTTTTTCGATGGCAGCGAGATCATTGGGATCCACAAAAGTCGTCGTGATCCCACGCTTGGGCAAAACGTTCGCGAAAAGAGCGTAAGTTCCGCCATACACGACCTTGGATGAAACGATGTGCCCGCCCACCAGGGAACTTGCCGCTCCAGCGGTGGCCGGACCGGAAGCGTTCAGAAAAATCTGTTCGACCGCGCATGAAATGGCAGCCATGCCGCTCGCGACTCCCAGGGCCGCGGGCATGCCCTCGATGGCGGCCATTTTTTTGCCAAATGCCGTGACGGACGGATTCGAGTGCCGACTGTAGAGATAGCAGCCCTGCATCTCGCCGCGAAAGACGCGTTCCATGTCGTCTGGCTTGAGAAACGTCGAAGTCGCCGCCACGTCAATGACCGGCACTACCCCGCCCTCTTCACCAAAGTGCTGAACGTCGCGAACGGACTGAGACGGATCGAATGGAGTTTTCATGGTATTTCCTTCTGGTTCTTCCGGGCTGCTTGGGACTCTTCAAAGTCCACGACATCAAGAACGTGAAAGCGACCTTCTGAGATCTGCCATTTCACATCATAATCAAACAGTTTGAAGCCGTACTTCGTCCCCTCGGCTTCGGGACTTTCGGGCGGCATCCGGCGCTTCTGAAACGCCGGCCTCGGGTCGAGCTCCAGCATCTGCGTGATGAGCTCCGCGAGGTTGGGATACAACTCGGCAGCGCGTTCATGGATCGAGCGCAGAGACTTTTCGGAGAACTCCACGTCGTATCGGGCGATGGGCTCCCCTGCCCAACCCGCGAGCGCATCCGGGATCGAATCCGCATAAGGCAGATAGGGTTTGATATCGAGCACGGGCGTGCCGTCCAGAATATCCACGCCGCTCACGAAGAGCTCCACCCCGCCTTTGGCCTCAAGATCGACCCGGTCGAGTTTCACAGCCGAGAGCCCGATCGGATTGGGACGATGAGGAGAGCGCGAAGCGAGCACCCCCACTTTGCGCGCGCCCCCGAGACGAGGAGGTCGGATCGAGGGCTTCCAGTTTTTGGCATCATGTTGGTGAAAGATGAATACGATCCAGAGGTGACTGAACCCTTCGAGTTCCCGAACTGCCGTTTTAAAATCCGGATGATCGCGAAGCTTGAGGACTCCCTCAGCTCCCGAGACCAGTCCCGGCTGCCGGGGGATGCCGAATTTTTCCTTGAAGCACGACTGGAGGTATCCGATCGGCTCGAACTCAAACAGATTCCTCGAAGGCTTCTTTGAGTGACTTTGGGGTTTATCCACGCGGTAAAGCAGTCACTCCGATTTTGACGCTCTCTCCGTCGATGTCCGCGTCTTCGGTGTGTTTGCCCTTCGGCACTTCTGAGAAAGCGAATTTCTGAGTGAGCGTCTCCTTCATGATCATGTCCTGATGAGCTTCTGCCGCTTCTCTCAGCGCGCCGGTACAGTGAAGTTCGAGCGCGATGCGGTCATCGAGGATGAAATCCGCCGCTTTGCGAGCGGCCTGGACTTTGCGCACGATCTCACGGGCGAGACCTTCCTTGATCTGCTCACCGGAAACGGTCGGATCGATCTCGACGGACACGAGCTGGTGAGTGGCGATGTTCGGGAAGGCCGGCTTCGGCGCACGACGAATCTCGACTTCGGCCTGGGTGATGGCTTCGCCTTCGACGAGAACGGACTCACCCTTTTCGAGCGCGAGGAGTTCCTTCAGGCCGAGCTTCATGATTCCCCCGCCGATGGCTTTCATCTTCGGGCCGAAACGAGGGCCAAGCACCGGAAAATTGGCCTTGGCCGAGATCTGGATGAACTTGTCCTCGTCCGAGTTGTAATCGATCTTCTGAATATTCAGTTCGTCCTGAAAGTAGGCTTCAAAGCGTTTCAGATTGGCGAGAACCGCAGGATCACGGTGAATGATCGTCATGGATTTGAGTGGGATCTTGGCCTTGACCTGAATCTTCTCACGCGTGTTGCGTCCAAGCACGACCAGCGCTTCCATCACGCGGACGGCTTCTTCGAGTTCGGGGCGCTTGAGCTTCTCATTGGCCTCCGGAAAGGATTCGAGGTGAACGCTTTCCTTCGCATCTGGATTCACGCGTGCGAGATTCTGGTAAGTCGTCTCGGCGAGAAACGGTGCGAACGGTGCCATGAGCTTGCTCAAAGTCGTCAGCACTTCATACAAAGTCTCATAGGCAAGACGTTTGTCCTCGGGCATGCCGTCCTGCCAGAAGTGGCTGCGGTTGAAGCGGATGTAGGTGTTCGTCAGGTCTTCGATGAACTGGAGAAGTGCCGGCACGACGTTGTACAGCCGGTACGCCGTCATCTCGCGCTGAGTGTTCTCAATCAAAGTGTTCAGGCGGGACAGAACCCATTGATCCAGAATATTCGGTGAGCTTGCAGCATCCCCACGCGGGCGGAAGTCGTCGATGTTCGCGTAATTGATGAAAAACGAATAGGAATTCCACCAGCGGAGCAGAATTTTGCGAACGACGTCAGTGACTCCTTTCTCCGCGAATTTCAGTTCCTGCGCTTTCACGACCGGTGAATCGATCAGGTACAGGCGCAGCGCATCCGCTCCGTGCTTGCCGAGAACTTCCATCGGGTCAGGATAATTCTTCAGGCTCTTGCTCATCTTCTTGCCGTCTTCAGCGAGAATGAGACCGTTGACGACGACATTCTTGAAAGGCGCTTTATTGAAGAGCGCAGTCCCGATGACCATGAGCGTGTAGAACCAGCCGCGAGTCTGATCAAGACCTTCAGCGATGAAATCCGCCGGAAAAGTCTTTTCAAAGAGCGCCTGCGCATTCGCAGGATCCGTATTGGGGTATCCATTCTGCGCATAAGGCATCGAACCACTCTCAAACCAGCAGTCCAGCACGCCTTCGACGCGCTTGAGCGGACTCTTGCCCGTCGGAGACGGGATCGTCAGGTGGTCGATGTGATCGATGTGCAGGTCCGTGACGGTCTCGCCCGTCAGCTTTTCGAGTTCGGCGGCCGAGCCGATGCAGATCACTTCGCCTTCGGCATTCTTCCAGATGGGAAGTGGCGTGCCCCAGAAGCGGTTGCGTGAAATCGCCCAGTCGCGGGCATTCTCTAACCAGTTTCCGAAACGTCCATCGCGAAGGTGATCCGGAACCCACTGCGTGGTCGCATTGTTCGCGATCAGCTGTTCCTTGATCTTTTCGACCGCAACGAACCAGGAGGACACCGCGCGGTAGATGAGCGGAGTGTCCGAACGGTAGCAGAACGGGTAACTGTGAACGAGCGTGTCCTGTTTGAAGAGTTTACCGGCCTTCTTCAGATCCGCGATGATGTCCTTGTCCGCTTCCTTGATGCGCTTGCCCTGGTAGTCGGGAACTTCGGCAGTGAACATGCCGTCGTCATCGACAGGATTGACCAGAGGCATGCCTTCGCGGGCGCAGGCGTAGTAATCGTCTTCGCCGTAGGCCGGCGCCATGTGAACGATGCCGGTTCCGCTTTCGACCGTGACATGATCCGAATGAATGACTTTGAAAGCGCCCTTGGCCGAGAGTTCCCTGAAGTACGGGAACAGCGGATCATACGTGAGGCCGAGCAGTGCTGCACCTTTCACATTTTCGAGAATTTCGACATCCAGTTCAGGATTTTTAAATGAAGCTCCGACCAGGGCCCGCGCCAGAATGTAAGTGTTGCCCGAGGATTTTTCGAGCACTTTGACATAGTCGAGTTCCTTGCCGACCGCGAGGCCGAGATTGCTCGGCAAAGTCCAGGGAGTGGTCGTCCAGGCAAGAAAGAAAGTCTTCGCCTGTCCCTGCACGGCAAAACTCACGGTCACGGCAGGATCCTGGACCTGCTTGTAATTCTGATTGGCTTCAAAGTTGGAAAGCGGAGAAGAAAGCCCCACCGAGTAGGGCACCACTTTATAGCCTTCGTAGATCAGCCCTTTGTTCCAGAGTTGCTGAAAGACCCACCACACGCTCTGCATGAAACTCGTGTCCATGGTGAAGTACGCATTCTCCATGTCGACCCAGCGGCCGACGCGGTTGACGGTCTTTTTCCACTCTTCGGAGTAACGCTGCACGATCCCACGGCAAGCGGCATTGTACTTGTCGACTCCCATCGCGATGATCTGCTTGCGGCTGTCCAGCTTGAGAGCCTTGTTGATCTCATACTCGACCGGGAGCCCATGGCAATCCCAGCCAAAACGCCTCGGGATTGAATACCCTTTCATGGTCCAGTAGCGTGGGACGACGTCCTTGAGAACGCCAGCCAGAATATGTCCGTAGTGAGGCAGCCCCGTCGCGAAAGGAGGACCGTCGTAAAAACTGTAAGGCTTCGCGGATTCACTCTGTTTCAGAGACTTTTCAAAGATCTTCTTCTGATCCCAGAACGCGAGAATGGTTTCTTCCTGTTTTGGAAGTTGAACATCGGAACGGACTGCCAGAAATGGTTTTTCAGATTGCATGAGTGAAAAGATCCTAACAAATTAGAGGCGCAGGGGGTAGCCCTCCGCAGGGTTACTTGAAAGTTACGGGGTCAGTGCACCAGAAGCGATGCCGGGGCCTGGTCACCCGCGATCTCCTGCACGAGCACGAAGGGCTGGACCACGACACAGAGAAACCGTTTTTTAGGCTCCAGATTCCAGGCTTCGAGCTGGTCTGCGGTCGGTTTCGCGATCTGATGGGAACCGATCCACTTCTCAACGGTCGGACGGTCGTCTCGGGCCATCTTCTCAGCGACTTCGAGAAGGTTGAGAAGGGGATTCACGAGGATCAGGGAGTCCCGCTGGGCGTGAGTCATGAGAAGCGACCATTCCGCCTCATCCAGCGTCGCGATCAAATTTTTTCGAGTATCCGAATCATCACCTGATTGGGTCATGGGCTCTGAGTCCTCTCGTGACTTTCATCTTCAAGACATCCTGCTTCCGCTACAATGACGCAAAGGCTTGAGAATTGCAGCCAACAACTGCAAAAACGGGGCAACAAAATGGCTAACTGCAATGGAATACTCATCGTCGAAGATGACCTCATAATCCGTGAAACGATGAAGGAACTCCTGGAGATGGAAGGCTACCCAGTGTTTACCGCGCAGCATGGCAAAGAAGGAATCGAGCTGCTGAAGACCCTTTCGCCGCCCTGCATGATCCTGCTCGACCTCATGATGCCGGTCATGAACGGCCAGGAATTTCTGAAAGTCTTGAGGAAAGAGGCCAGTACGGCCCTTTGCTCCATCCCCATCATCGTCGTCTCCGCTGTCATTGACGGTGCGAAAGCCAAAGAGCTGAACGTGACCGATTATATCCGGAAGCCCATCAATCTCGACAAGCTGGTTTCGGTGACCAAGCAGTACTGCGACGCAGCAAGCTAATTTTACTTCGCTGCCTGACTGTGGAGCAGTCGGGCCAGTTGTCCTGGATCACGCAGTGTTCCACGGTCACGAGCCACTTCTGGAAGCCCACCGGTACAGGCATCCGGCGAAAGCTTGCCCCTCGCCCACAGGATGCGGTCGACCATCGTCTTGAAGAGAAACTCCAGAGGTCTTTCGACCTCCTGGCCTTCCAGAATCCCCATCGCCCGTGCGATTGCTTCGAAAGTGGACACACTCTCCGCGTGGGGGGATTGCCTGAGCTGATATTCCGAAGGTTTGCCCGAAGGCAGCTTCACACAGGGGACACAGTCCAGTTCGGAAATTCGACTCTTCACTTTGCTGGCCTGCTTCCAACTCCCGTCCGGAACGATCAGCGTGATCGGCTTTCCAAAACTTCGGGCATACTCGCGAGTGAGTTCCCGCGCGTCGTCGGAAGGATAGAGGTAGAGTGACTGCCGATCCGGGTCGACCAGTCCGTCGGTGCTCATGGACTCCCCTTCGAGTCCGCGAATCCGGAGCTCACTGTTCCTGAGCGCCAGCGTCGCAAGACGAGCCGTATTGGTCGTTGTTTTCGTTTCACGCCAGTGCATGAGGACGATCAGTCGCGTCTCCGTCTTCAGGACCGGGATCACGGCGCAGAGGCAGAGCACATCCGTCATCCCGCAGGTGGCGCAGCGAGATTTGAACCGGCGACTGCTCACTTCACTTCTCCAACGCGCCCCACGCGCCAGAACAGGAAGGCGAAGAAATAAACGACCGCTGCCATGTACGCAAAATTGATCAGAGTGTAGAATCCGTAAGCGCTCACTTGCTGAGCTGCCACGCCGTCGAGCACGCTTTTGGGAATCAGCGTCACCAGGTGACTTTCAATCAAGGGGCTGATGCCGAGAACATAAGTGATGAGGAAGCCGCCGTAACTCCGGGCGCGCTTCCCTTCGAGGGTGAAATTTTTGGCCAGAGTCAGGCGCCCTCGGATCAGACACCAAGCACCCAGAAGGATCATCATCAGCATAAAGTGTTACCTGGCCTCTCTCTTAGCGGCAGCCATGCAGAAATTCAAGAACGAGACGGACTCTTTGACCCAATGAATGCGGTCCTCGAGCGAGAGAGTTGCAGGCAGGGGCTGAATCTTGAGCCCCAGAACCGCTTCAGCCGGGAGCATCTGCAGGGCTTCGATGACCCGAGCTTCGGTTAAAAACAGCCTTTCAAATCCAGTCGGATCGCGAGACTTCATTTCAGGATTTGCAAACGGAGCATGGGAGTCTTCCCAGTTTCCATACAGGGGATGAGTTTCACAGGCCCCGGAGAATATCAGGGCCTTGAGCAGACCCTGGGAACCGACCGAATCCAGATGCTCGAGAGCGCCTTCCGGAGACCGCACTTCGAGCACGGAGCGCCCCCAGTTGAGAGAGATTCCGAACGGGCTTCCCAACTGATGAACGGCCGTCATCTCTTCATCCAGTCCGAGAAAGCCCTTGGCAGGAGTCTGCCCAGCGATGAATTGATCACAGTGTTCAATCCAGAGTTCAGCCCCCTGCCAGTCCCAGCACTGAATTTCCTGCAGCGACTCCACGAAGGAGTGCAGCGAGGCTTTCGCACGGAGTTGATTGGGGGCGGAGTGAAGCTGGACGGCAACCACCGTTTTTTTTCCGAATTTCTGATTGAGCTGATGAACCGCGGTCTGAGCGGAGCGGATGAACTCGAGCGCAGCTCTCCGGCCGCTTTCGGAAGTCGAAGCGAGTCCGAAGGTGGGGTCGAGCCTGAGGCGCTCCATGGTACCCGGCAGCGGAGTGAGGACCGCTTTCCACCGGGGATTGAAGTGCTCGAGCAACCACGCCGGGTCGTGAGGGTGAAGTGCTCCCTGAAAAGGCAGTTCAAGGCCACCGACTGACTTGAGCTCGCCCAGAGCCCTGAAATACTCGCCCTCGGCAACCGGATTCCAGATGTGCGGGTTTCTGGCCTGAGGAGAAGCGGCATAGGCTCCGATGAAAAACGAAGGCTTCATGCCTTCATCTACCATCCTCTCCCCTCTGGAGACAACTCTCCAAACCAGGTCTGAGGTTTCCCGATGAGCTGCTCGACCACGAAATGGCGGGAGTGAGAAACGAGTCGGTTACGCTTGAAAAAGCGCTTCAGACGCGCCTTCGTGCAGTGCGCTATTCTTCTGCCGGTTCACTGGATATCCTAAAACCTGCTTGGCAATGGACCCACACGTCAACCGCGATGTTCAAGGACCTGTCCAGAGCCCGCCTCACGATCGGGAACACTTTATGCTGAGTGAGCAAGCGTGAAGTCTTACTTCGGGTCCCGTTCATCCCTGCCTGCTTTCCTGCTTCCGGTCATAGTACCGGCCTTGGGCGCCTGCGCTTTTCTCAACGGGTGCCAGCATGCGCAGAAGCATGCGATCAGTCCGGATGCTCCCAATGCCTATCTGAATTCCGAGCTCCTCAAAGCGGTGGTGCTCGGAGATCAGGCAAAAACACTTCAGCTCATTCAGGCGGGCGCGGATCCCGACGCGTCCGTTCCTCAAGGTGATGTGAAGGGACCGACGACGCTGATGATCGCAGCAATGAACGGCGACGTCGCGATGCTCAAGACCCTGATCGCAAGGGGTTCGACGGTTCAGAGCACGGATGCCCGGGGCTGGACTCCACTCATGATCGCGGCGAAGTATGGCAAAATCGAGGCGCTTCGAGTGCTCCTGGACCTCGGAGCGAAAATCGATTTCAAGAACGATCTCGCGATGACTGCCCTGATGGTGGCAACGGTCCACTCGCAGGACTCCTGTACGGAGCTTCTTCTCAGTCGCGGCGCCAACGCCAATACCATTTCAAAACAGGGCACCACTCCCCTCATGCTCGCTGCCGAAAATGGGGACGCGGCACTGACCCGCCTTCTGCTGAAATCCGGAGCCGCACCCAATGCCCAAGATCAGAACGGATTCACGCCCCTCATGCTGGCCGCATCACTGGGACACCTCAGGGCCGTGCAGATTCTGCTCGAGATGAAAGCCGATCCACAGATCAGGAATCCCATCACCGGTAAAACGGCCTTTGAAATCGCTGAACAGAGCTTTCATCCGGAAATCGCGCAGGAAATTCGGGCGAAAGGCTGAAATAAGGGTGCTGAAACCGGTTTCTGGCTCCCGCGGGGGCCTTATTCCGCTGGATCTTTCTGCTCGTAACCCACGACTTCGATGATCGTGCTGCCCTTGGCGAGAGCAGAGGAGGGAACGGCCGACTGTCCCTTGATCCGGATGCGCTTCTTCTTGAACAGTTCCTTGTATTCCGTGCGTGAGATGTTGCGCAGGTAATGATTTTCGTTCTGCTTCCTCAGCTCCTCCAGCAGCACCGTATCGATGCGCGGGCGGGAGGTGGAAAGTTCGATCGTCAGGAAATAGGAAGCATTGGTTTTCGGGGCGCCGTTATTCATAAGAGTTCACTGGGTCATTCACTTGAAAGTTTCATTGAAAGGATTTGAGCTTGTGTTCGTTGACGCGATGGATAACACAGGTCTTTCAAAATTGCTGGAGAGATTGCAAACCGTGCTGCCCATCACCAAGCCTGAGCTGGCGTACCTGACTCATGAAGGACGGACCTACTTTTCAAGGCATTCCCGAACCCCGGGTGAGCCCCATTCCGCCATCACGGTACTGATTCAGGGCATTTACGACCTGGATCCCGAATTTGCCCGCAAAATCCTGAGAAAGAAAATCCAGCACACGGGCCAAGCAACCGAAATGTGCCGAGGAATGGTCAAAGTCGCGGCCAAGAGCCTCACCCGGCTTCAAAGCCAGAATCCCGAACTGGACTTGCACTTGCCCGAGGGTGATTCTGTGCACGAAATCATTCCGCTTTCAGCTCCCACGCAACCTCGGCTGCTGCATCAGGAGCCTGACCTTTCACCTCTTTTCACCTCCTCCGCCTCCCGCAGTCCTGAAGCCTGGTTGCAAAGGAGCGCTGAACTTGCGACTCAGGTCTGTCTTCGCGCGGAACGGTTTGAGAGCGATCGCCCGGTCGCTGCGATTCTGGTTTCGGCGGAAGGAATCGTTCTCGCAGCCGCTCGAAACACGAATTCCCGCAATCGCACGCTTCACGCCGAAGTGAACTTGCTTCAGTCCTATCATGAGCGCTGCAAACGTCCGATCCCGGCGGGCGCGAGCCTCTACGTCGCGCTCAAGCCGTGCAAGATGTGCGCAGGGATGATCTGGGAATGTGCTGAAGATCTGAATTCACTGCGAGTGTTCTACGGTCAGGATGATCCGGGAAGCATGGCCAAAGCGACTGTCCTGGATCCGCACAGTCACGAGAGGACGCGGGCTCTTCTGCAGAATTTTCGAATCGTGCCTGACACCCTTCAGGAACTCAGGGCGTTTCAGAAGTCGGCGAATGAGACTGAACGCTCAGGCTCAGGCGAGCCGGATCTTCGTAAAGAGTCTGGGTTCTGAAATCCTGCCAGCCGCTTCCGCGAGCGACTTTCGGCATCGCGATCCCTTGAAACTCGACAATCCTCTTCAGATCGTCAGAGAAAGTGAAGTAGAAGGGCTTCAGAAAAAGAGCGATCACTGGACTCGTGGGTGACATGCGGACTCGCAGGCGTCCAGGCTTTCTCACATCCAGAGACAGTCCAAAACCCACGGTCTCCGTTCTCGAGAGTACGGCAAAACGAACCCTCAGCGTATCTCCCTGCAGAAGCTCCTGTTGATGGCGTCTCAGGTAATCCAAAAGCGTGGATCCGATCACGAATCGTTCACTGAATTCTTCTTCGCTGGTCGAGGTCTTCCCACCGCGCGTGTAGCTGAGGAGAACCCGGTTGCCTCGAACCTCGATGGCACCACTTTCAGCGAGCTGAAGCTGCTTCACTTCGTATTGCTTGAGATTTCCACCTTCAAGCGCGGTCTTTTCCTGCACCCAGGGTATTCCGGTGGGGCTGAAGTAGGCTTCTTCAATAGTGCGAAATTTGCCGTCGATCTTCTCTTCGGCCTGGTAGATTCCCTGTGGGCCGGACTGCTGGGAGATGGGCAGATCGATCGAATACAGCTTACCTGACGTTTTCGTTATGTTCACTGCAACCCCTCCGGAGTTGTCCAGGCAGAGCCCCGGCGTGGAAGTACCGGCGACTATGGTGACGAATAAGCAGATTCCAAGCCAAAGAAATCTGAACCCATGAAAACTGAGACCGTGCGGCCTGACGGAAGAAAAAGTGGAAGTTGAAATCACGAAAGCTCCTGAAGATGACAAAATGAGTATCGCACAAAAGTTAGACCTAAAGTGTAATGGATTTCCGCTGGGTGGGAAGCCCAAATGATTCAACTTTGACTCTACTTCAGGCCCCTCGCTTGGAGCTCCACCCCTGTCACCGCCTCTGCGCCCATGATTTGACGGTTTTTAAACAACTGCGCATTAAAATCACTTGGCATTTGACGCCTCATCCCGTAACTAGAGCGACAAATCAGACATTCAGGTTCGAAAGTCACATTTTCTCGGGGGTATTCATGAGAAATAAATTCATCCGCCTTTCAGGCGCAGGGGTCGCGATCGCGATCGCAGTCATTTCAAACACTTCAAGTCGTTCAGCCAACGCGGCCGTTCCGCCGCAGGGCTGGGACAGCAATCACAATCCCACCTGGATGATGCCGACTTACGAAGCTCACCTCAATCTTCTGCCGATGGAAGCCTCTCTTCCGGCAGCGAACACTCCCTGGTCCGACACTTATTGGCCAAGTGATCACGGCGGCATCGCTTTCCGCTGGAACACTCCCAATCCTCAGGGCTTCGGCTACCGCCTTCACAGCCTCGCTGAACTCAAGGCGATGACGACGAATGAAGTCGCGACCCTTTCCCCAGCCGAAAAATACGACATCTACATGGGTCGTTACGACTACCCCCTCGTGGCGCGCGAAAGATCCCGCACCAGCCCCTACGCCGCCGATTGGGAAGGCATCTGCCACGGCTGGTCCCCGGCATCTCTCCACAATCCGGAGCCGATGCCCAATTACGTCGCCAATCGCGACGGGATCATCATCCCGTTCGGCTCATCCGACATCAAGGCCTTGCTCAGCGTTTTCTACGCTTACGCATCCTTCGACAACATCGGCCACTACCGTTTCATCGGCACCCGTTGCCAGAGCCTTCCTCGTCGTGGCCTCGGCCGAATTTTCCGTCGTCCTGACGGAACCTGCATCGGCGCGAATCCCGGCGCCTTTCACCTGGCGCTTGGAAACATGATCGGACTCACGAAGCAGGGTTTCGTCGCCGACCTCAATCGCAATCTTCAGGTCTGGAACCAGCCGGTTCTGGGTTACAAGAGCCAGATGGGACGCATGCATGGAGCTTCCCGCCGTGCCGCTCCTTCGGCCGTGAGTGAAATCGAAGTCATCACCACCATGTTCTACACTTCAGAAATCGAACCGACTTTCGAGCCGGTCGTCGGCACCGAAGCACAGAAAATTGAAAACGAAGAGTACCACTACACCATTGAACTCAATGGTCAGGGCGAAATCGTCGGCGGTGAATGGTTGAACAACAATCACCCGGACTTCATCTGGAGTGTCGACAAGATCGAATTCAATGAAGTGACGGGCTCCGTGGATTTCACCGGAATCAAGGACATCTACAGAACCGCGGCACAGATGCCGCCTGCTCCGATCCCGAACCCGGCTCCTGCTCCATCACCGGTTCCGCATCTCTGATCTGAGAGGTGAAGTTTTCTTCCCACAAGTCACTTGAACGGGCCGGTTTCTGAATGCCGGTCCAGGCCGCGAGACTTTCGTCTCGCGCCTTTTTCATTCTCAGTGTCAAGTGCTCGGGGGAGAAACGTTCGGACGCGATGCCGGTGCGGGCCCTTCATGCTGGGTGACGATCTGATAAAAAAGATTCTCCAGATCCAGAGCCTTCTGAAGGGAGCGACCAAGCGAGTTGCGGTAACACGTACTGCCCTCTGCCTGAAGCTCGTAGGCCACATGCCCGGCCTCATTCGGTGCAAGCTGAACGCGAATCGCTCTCAAGGGAGGTGCGAACGGAGGCGTGATTTCAGGAACGAAAGGATGCACTCAGATGATCGACGAAGGCAGATCGTTTGAGACGAAATCATTGTACTGCGCGAGCAATTGAGAGCGCTCGGATCCGCTGACTGACCCAAGGACTTGTGCCTGATCCTGGCCTTGTCTTTGGCCCTGCAACCTCAGTGAATAGTCTCCTGTCGAACGGATTGTGAAGACGCCCTGAATTCCACACGCTGAGGAGTCCCTCAACGGACAGACGAAGTCTCCGGAAATCTCACTCCAGCGTGCGGCCGTTCCGGGATTGTCGCCCGCATTCACACTTTCGGACTTGGAATGATCAAACCCGCACGAACTTGTGAAGACCAGAAGCACTGCAGTCAATGCGAAAAATGGAACATGTGTCATGGTTCATGAGAGTGCAAATGCGGTGCAATCGAATGAACCGCTCCCGCCCGGTGCCGGTGCCGCGGCCGGCTTTCTTCAGTCGTTTGCTTGAGTTTAAGGATATACGAAACTATTTCGAGTGCTTTTTCCAGAACTCTTTCAACTCATGGTCAAATTCCATAAAGGATCAAACGTGCAAAACCTGTCTCAAATGGGTCTCTGCATTGCAGTTCCTCCTTCCATGCCCCAATCCGAACCGCAGAGGTATCAGCCGCTTCCTTCTTACAGCCAATCGCATTCTTCATTGAACTCGGTGAACAGCGCCTGGGCAACTTCACAAAAGTCTCCTGCCATCAGTGCGAGCGCGTTGTTTCTCGGCGCACTCGTGGGGATGGCCGTCCTCATGCTTCTGAGCGTCCTCGGCATGGCTCTCGGACTTTCACTTTTCAACTTTCAAAGAGACGGGTTTCCCGGAAGCATCCTGGATCGAATCTCGATCGCCACTTTCATCTCCTTCAGTCTGTGCACTGCTTACGGGTTGGGCGGTTATGTTTCATCCCGTGCGTCACACAGCGACTCGCACTGGGACTCAATCTACCGTTCACTGGGAACCTGGGCACTCAACATCGTTCTGCTCGGATTCTTCGTGGCGGCGATTGGATCATGGGCCGCGGGCTTTCTGGCTCAAGCGGGTTACAACCTGGGATCAGATCTTGGTAAAACCTCGGTCATCGATCAGATCACTCACAATCTCGGCGAAATGAAAATCATGACGAATCTCAGTGTGTTGAAAGGAAAAGCGGAGACGCGATTCGTCCCAGGACCCACTCATGGGGGCATCGCCGCACAAGCCGGCAAAGAAATGAAGTCCCACGCCAAAATGGCGAAAAAATCAGGAGTAGTTTCGGAATCTCTCGAGGTCAAAGGCGAGTCGGCTCGAAAGACAGCACTTCCAATCTTGTGGCTCACATTCGCCGCAATTCTGCTTTCGGCGGCGGCCGCGGTGTTTGGCGGGCTGCACGCAGTGAAAATGGCGGGAATGAACCGCTGACGCCCCGAGCAGTGCACCCCTCTGGTGAAAGAATTGCAAACTGACGAGTTCATGCCCATGAACTCGATCGGATCCAGACGCTGGATCATCCCTGAGGGTCACATTCCAGATGGAGGTCATGGCGCCGGGCGCACCTTGCACGTTCGTTTCAACGACCTGAAGGAACCCGAACCCATTCCGCTCGACACCCGGCAGGCCGAAAGTGCCCCGATGACCAGCGTCGCCTGTTCACAGCCCTGAAAAATTGATGAAAGTGAACCACTCATGAATAAAATGCAGCTCGGAATCATTGGACTTGGAAAAATGGGAAGCAGCATCGCTCTGAATGCCGCAGATCATGGCATCGAAGTGATCGGGACTTCACAGAAGATCCACGATCCCCAGGCACTCGAAAAAGCCAGTGTGCAAATCGTGGACGATATTCCTGCGGTGATTTCCAAGCTCCGTTCCCCTCGCGTGATCTTTCTTCATGTCCCGGCCGGTCCGGTGGTCGATACGGTCATTGAGTCGATCGTACCGCTTCTGGAAAAAGGTGACGTTCTTGTCGACGCCGGAAATTCGCACTTCAAGGATTCGGCCGTGAGACAGGCCAGATTGGCTGAAATCAAAATCGGATTCATTGACTGCGGTTCGAGTGGCGGTGCCGGAGGCGCTAGAACCGGTGGATGCTTCATGATCGGCGGGACTTTCTCAGATGTCGCGAAAGTTGAACCCCTCCTTCGCGCGCTCTCCGTTTCTGAAGGCTATCTGCATGCTGGCCCCCCGGGGGCAGGCCATTATGTCAAACTCATTCACAATGCGATCGAGTTTGGAATGCTTCAGGCGATCGGCGAAGGAGTTGCACTCTTGAAATCATCCGACTACCCGATCGACTTTCCGGCCCTCTTTCACAACTGGGCTCATGGATCCGTCATCCGGGGTTGGCTGGTGGAACTCATGGAACGGGGCTTTCGTGAAAATCCAGATCTCGAAAAAATCCCCAGCCATGTCGAAGATACGGGCGAGGTCAGCTGGGCGGTTCAGGAAGCGTTGAATCGCGAAGTTTCCACACCCGTGATCTCCGCTGCGGTTCAGGAACTTTTCGCCTCGCGTGATTCAAAACAGTTTTCACATCGGGCGATCGCGGTCATGCGTCACGGGTTTGGTGGACATCCCTATGGCCACGACGCGGGCATCGCGCAAGAACGAAGGACGGGCCAGGTTGGACTGACTCAGGCGCGTCCTCACTCAGACGGATCCGCAGCCAAAGTCAATGCTCCTGCCGTCGACTTCAATCAGATCAAACGCCGCTGAGGTTTTCTCAGTCGTCCACTTTCGTCGCACTCCTGTTCAGCTGATCAAATATCTTCGCTTGGAGCCGGCCAGAACGCATGTCATGCTCGCAGATGAGACCAGACCCATGATCCAATTCAAGAATGTCAGCAAAAGTTATCAGAACCGGTTGGCGCTGAATCACATCAGCCTCACCGTTGAGTCGGGCACCACCACGGTTCTCATCGGCTCGAGTGGCTGTGGCAAATCCACGCTCCTTCGCGCAGTCACGGGCCTGGTGAATCCGGACTCGGGCGAGATCTTTCTGAACGAGGTTCGACTCACGTCGCAAACGCTCCCGGAGCTTCGGAGCAAAATCGGTTACGTGATTCAGGAAGGCGGGCTCTTTCCTCACCTCACTGCCGAGAAGAATCTTCAGCTCATGCCGAAACTCCTGGGCTGGAACATGAGGAAAATCCGTGAACGCATCAACGAACTTGCCGAGCTGACGGCGCTGCCCATCGAAACGATGCAGAGTTACCCGTCCGAACTGTCCGGCGGACAACGCCAGCGAGTGAGCCTCATGAGGGCGCTGATGCTGGATCCTCAGATTCTGCTCCTCGACGAACCGCTCGGCGCACTGGATCCGATCATTCGGCGGGAGCTTCAGGAGGACCTTCGTGAAATTTTCAGAAGATTGAAGAAGACCGTCCTGCTCGTCACCCATGATCTCGGAGAAGCCGGCTTTTTCGGAGACCGGATCGTGCTCATGAAAAACGGAACCCTCGTTCAGCAGGGCTCGCTCTCAGATCTGGTGCAACGTCCCGCCGACGCTTTCGTCACGGAGTTCGTCAACGCTCAGCGCAGTCCGCTCGAGGAACTCGTTCGATGAAGAAAATTTTCAGTTCGCTCTGCATCGTTTCACTTTCGCTCGCATGTCTGCCCGCCGGCATGGCACTGGACTGGATGAACCTGGCGCCAGCTTTCGCGGCCGATACCAGCAACGAGACTATACGCGTCGGCTCGAAAAAATTCACGGAATCCGTGATTCTGGGTGAGATCGTTCGGCAGCTCCTCCAGTCCTCCAACGAGCCGGGTCAGCGACATCCGGTCCTTCACCGCGCTGAACTGGGTGGAACGCGGATTCTCTGGAGCGCTCTTCAGAGCGGTGACCTCGACCTGTATCCAGAATACACGGGAACCCTCACGGAGGAACTTCTGCCCAAAGGTGTGGCTAATTCTGAGGACGCCATTCGCAGTGCCCTGAAAGCGCAATCCATCGGCATGACCCGCAGCCTGGGCTTCAACAACACGTATGCGGTCGGAATGAAGAAGAGTCTCGCCAAACGGCTGAGCATTCGTACGCTCACGGACCTCAAGACACATCCCGAACTGAAGCTCGGACTGAGCAGCGAGTTCAAACAGCGCCCCGACGGATGGCCGGCGGTTCAAAAGCGCTATGCTCTCCCCCAACGAAACATCAAGGCTCTGGATCACGAAGTCGCTTACAGGGCTCTCGAAAGTGACGAAATCGATCTCGTGGATCTCTATTCGACGGACGCGGAAATTGACTATTATCAACTCCTGGTCCTCGAAGACGATCTGAAAGTCTTTCCCCGCTATGAGTCCGTGCTCATCTACCGTCTGGATCTCCTGCAAAGAGCTCCGGAAGTCGGGGCCTTCCTCACAAAGCTCGAAGGCAGCATCAGTGAGACTGAAATGATTTCGCTCAATGCCGACGCCAAGATTCGGCATATTCCCGAGGCCAAAGTCGCGCAGGACTTTCTGAACGCGCATTTCGGCATCCAGCGGACGCAAGCAACCGAAAGCGTGGCTTTCCAGATCCTCGAGCGACTGCGCGAACACCTGGGACTGGTGCTCAAGTCGATGTTCTTTTCAATTCTTGTGGCGCTGCCACTGGGGATCTGGGCTTCGAGGAGACCCTGGTCCGGACAGGTGATCCTGACCACCGTCGGAATCATTCAGACGATCCCGGCACTTGCTCTGCTCGTGATGCTCATTCGCCCCCTGAAGGCCCTTGGGTTTCAGGGGATCGGAGACACTCCCGCAGTGGTTGCCCTCTTTCTCTACAGTCTTCTGCCCATGGTTCGAAACACCCACTCCGGACTCAGCGGCATCTCGCAGCAGATCCGGGAGTCCGCAGAAGTGCTCGGAATGAAATCTTTCGCTCGGCTGCGACTCATTGAACTGCCGCTGGCTTCTTCCTTCATCCTGGCGGGCATCAAGACCGCGGTCGTCATCAACATCGGCTTCGCGACCCTCGGCGCACTGGTGGGCGCGGGAGGATTCGGACAACCCATACTGACCGGAATTCGGCTCGATGACCACTCGCTGATTCTCCAGGGCGCAGTCCCCGCCGCGCTGCTTGCGCTCGCAGCCCAGGGATTCTTTGAAGTGCTTGAGCGCTGGATTGTTCCCAGAGGTTTGAAACTCAAGAGCCGCGCCTGAGACTGCGTGCAGACACGTGAAACTTTCGTTTCAATCCTTTGAATCAGGGTTTAGAGTTGTCATCCTGCGCGAAGTCCGTCGTCCAGTACCAGAAATAACCGGATTTCGTGTTATGCGCGCGGCCAATGCCGATGCGCTGATAACTTCGGTTCAGCATGTTGGCATTGTGCCCCGGAGAAGTCCTCCACTGTTCGAAGGTCGCTTCCGCTCTCGAATAACCGGCGGCGATATTCTCCCCCATGATGAGATTTCTCGTGTTCATGAAGTTGGCCATCCGGACGAAGGGATCCTGACCCTGACTGTCCGTGTGGCTGAAACGGTCGTTGACCGCCATGTCTTCCGACATCCAGTGACTGGCGTCCGTGAGTTCGTTTGAAAGTGACAGGGGCTCGAGTCCATTGTTCTGGCGGTAGTCATTGATCAGCTCGAGAAAACGGGACTCCTCGGCATCGAGACTCGTCAGAGTCGCGTGGCGACTGGACAGCTCCGCAGTCGGGCTTTCGACCGCTTCAGCGGAACCACAGCCCGTGAGAGTGAGAGTTGAAAAACCGGAAACGAGACACAACAGAAGAGTGGCGCGAGCTGCGAATTGGATCATCTGGGCACTTTACGGGTAAATTCTTCACAAGCAATGCGCGGCGGGTAACGTTTTGAGCTGCATTTCGGCTTCGTTTCACTGCAGAAAAGTTTCCGAGTAAGTAAAATAGCCAATTTCAGCGTGATTACACGACCGAAATTTCTGGAAAGGAATTTCCGGTGAAGTGGGACAGGTCACTTCATCCCCGTTCATTTTTCTTCGACCACCCGCACGAATCTGGAGCTGGCTTTCCACGAGAAGCGAGCGGCCGATCTCCGTTTCCGCAGTTAAAATCATGGACAAGGTGATCCTGAGCCCCTCAAGATTGAGCCTGAGGTTTTTCGCGTGACTCGAATCGGACCCAACTCTTCCAATCCTGAACCCACTTTGCCCCCTCGTTTCCACGAGCGGTTCCGCGCGGCCTTTCAAAAAGAGAATTCTCTCCGAATCCACATGATTCTGATCCTGACGGGCACCTGCTTCATGGGCGTGATCACGAATCGCGTGCTGCACTTCTTTCACATCAGTTCAATTGTCCTTCGTTATCCGGTGGCCGTTTTCATGGGCTACCTCACTTTCTTTTTTCTGATGAAAGTCTGGCTTAAATTCACGGATCCGCTGCAACTTCAGACCGCACCGGGGCCGGCCGTTCGAAAATTCCAGTACGATCCCGTGCAAAGTCTCTTGAATGATCTGGATGGGGTCGCCGACGCGGCGGCCGACACAACCTTGGCTTCCGAAGCGTCCGAGTTCGGCGAAGTCTCGCTCGGGGGCGGAAGCAGTGGTGATTCAGACTTCGTGGGATTGGTTCTCGTGGGCGCCTTTGTAGCGGTGCTGGCCGGCTGCGGCGGCTACCTGATCTATGCCGCGCCCGAAATCCTCGGAGATGCCGCGTTCAACGTGGTGCTTTCTTCCAGTCTTCTCAAATCACTTCGAAGGTCGAGTGATGATGACCATTGGGCCATGAATGTTTTCGCGAAGACCTTTCTCACGTTTCTCGTTGTGATGGGCGTCAGCCTGATCTTCGGACTGGTGGTCTATGAACAGTGTCCGCAAGCCGATACCCTCTCCAAAGTACTGAAAGGGTGCCACACTGCCGGATCCTCCCGCTCTCCAGCCAAGTAATCGAATTCATGAATTAAAATCGAACCCTTCCCCCAGTACTCCATGCAACGTGAACAAGTTGACTTCTAGATTCCTTCAAGTTAATGCATTGCGTTAACTTTATGAATTCCTGCACCCTTTCAATAAAAGCCACTCCAAAGCCATTTGCCTGGCTCAAGCCCGTCCTTCTGTTTCTGCTGACAGGTCTGAGTGCCTGCGCCACCCGCTCCGCCCCAGTGCGGGAGTATGAATGGCAGTTCAGGTACCACGCTGCTCAGCCGAATCTCACCCCTCCCACCCTTTTCTTTCTGGTCGATGGATTGAGTGTCTCCGCCCTGCAAACCGCTTTGAAAGCGAATCGAATTCCTCATCTGCAGGCTTTTTTTCTTCAGAATCGACTGCAACTGGGTCGCGCGGTTTTTCCGACCCTCACTTATCCGAACATCACTTCCATTCTGACCACTGCGCCAGTGAATGAGCATCCGATCATCGGAAACAAAGTTCTGAGCGAGCAGAACGAAGTCATCAATTTTGAATCGATTCAGAGGCGTGGAAAATTGAACGAATGGATCGCCCCTCGGACCGTCTTCACGCGGCTGACTCGGCAGCGACGCACTTCCGTGAGTCTTGATCACTACTTCTTTGCCGGTGCGACCACTCGGCAGCACGATGATCTTCAGTCAGGAGTGGCGTACGTCAATGGTGATTATTCCTACATCGACTCCAAGGCGATTGACTCCCTGACCGGGATCGTCGCGGACGTAAGTGCGGAGCTGCTTCCCTCCCTTCTCTTCATTCACCTGATCGGAGTGGATGCTCTCTCGCATGAAAAAGGTCCCGACTCTCCGGAAGTGCAGGCTTACCTCGCGAAACTGGACGCGGCATTGACTCCGCTCTTCAATCGGTTGATCTGGCTTGAATCCGCAGGAACTCCCTTCGCCACGCTTCTCACATCAGACCATGGCTTCATGACCGCAGATCTGCACGCTGATCTGGAAGGCTGGTTTCGAAACAACGGCGACGCCGCACAGGTCGAGATCCTCAATCAGGGACGTCTGGCCAGCCTGTATTTTCCGCAGCACTGGAGCGCGAAAGATCGAACCGCAGTCCTGAAATCTCTGGCCTTGCAGCCTGCCGTGTCCATGACACTTGAGAGAAGCGGCAATCAGATTCTGCTCCATTCACCCCGCCTGAATGCGACCCTTCAGTATCACACCGCAAATTGCGGAACGGCCGCTTATGAAATCAGCTTCAAAAGAGAAGTCGGTCTCAGGCGCGAGGCCTCGGGCACTTCGCAAGTCCGCTTCTGTCCGGACGAATGGGATCGCAGACAGAAGGACTTCGCGCGGGAATTGCCTCCGTATTTCGTTTCCCTGCTCGGCTCCTACTTCTATTCAGTCAAAAGACCCCAGGCCATCGTGCTTGCCGCTGACCGTACGACTTTTGGCGGAGCCCGAGGAGACCACGGCGGCATCACTCTCGAAGAGCAGCTCGTGCCGGTGCTCCACCGGAACATCCGGCTTCAGTCCGAAGGCCCCATCCCCACCTGGCAGCTGCTTCGGATCCTCAAGCTTTGAACCGCAAGCCCTGAAGTTGCACTCTTCTCTGTCAGTCATCCCCGGAGGAAAACGAGATGACATTCGCGACGCAGGAATTCCTTTCGCTGGACACCTGAAACACCACTGAAAAAATCAACGGCCCCCTCATTCCCAATATCAGCTCAATCGTCGCCGCCCATTCGGCGCGATGAGCCGTTCACATGGCATACCATTCCGCCATCGAAACGAGTCACTGAAGAGGCGGTGAAGAGGCGGTGTAAAACGAAACTTGCCTCCCAGGCCGGTCAGCCCTTCAACTTCAAGGCATTGGAGCAGCCTGCAGGGTTCTTAGATCCAGCGTTCGCAACTTCGGGAAGAGAAAAGCCAAGCCGCAGACGGTCATCAGGCAGATGACCCCTCCCATCATCACTGCCGGAACCGTCCCGAAAAAACGGGCGGCCACACCGGACTCGAATTCTCCGAGCTCGTTTGAAGAGCCGATGAAAATGGAATTCACCGCCGAGATTCTTCCCCGCATTCCGTCGGGAGACGCCAATTGAACGGCCGCTCCACGAATCACCATGCTGATGCTGTCAAAGACTCCACTGAGTCCGAGGGCGACAAAGGACAGCAGGAAACTGCGACTCAGACCAAAGATCAGAATGCAGATTCCGAAACCGCTGACTGCCGTGAGAAGCCAGGCCCCGGCATTCTTCTGAATCGATTTTCGAGTGAGCGCGAAACTCATCAAGGCTGCCCCCACTGCGGGAGCTGCGCGCAGAAGTCCCAGCCCGCGGGGTCCGACGAAGAGAATTTCCGCGGCAAAGATGGGAAGCAGTGCGGTCACGCCTCCGAAAAGCACCGAGATCATGTCCAGCGAAAGCGCCGGCAGCAGGACAGGGTGCTTGAAAACGAACCGCACTCCCGAAAAAAGATCCGCCTTCGCGTGAGCCAGGGTGGGCAGAGGATCCGCCTGAATCAGGCTCACGCATGCGATCGCGAGAAGCAGGGAAACGCAGATCACACTGGCAGCCGTGATGATCCCGAAATATCCGAAGACCAGTCCTCCCAGGGCCGGTCCGGAAATGCGCGCGACCTGCATCACGGAACTCATCCAGGCCGAGGCCTGATGCAATTTTTCTCGTGGGATGAGTCGAGGGACCGTGGCGAACATCGCGGGCTGAGAGAATCCCCGAGCCATTCCCGTGATGACCGAAGAAATGAAAAGCGCGATGATCTGTCTGCGCACATCGGTCTCTCCCATCCACTGAGATCCGAGCAGCACCAGTCCCGAGAGCAGGCTCCCGCGGAGAACCCAGCGATAAATCTGGAGAGGGCGACTTCGATCGACGATGTAACCGGCGTAAAGTGCAAGGCTCAAGGCCGGTACGGCTTCGGCAAGTCCGATGAGGCCCAGGGCCAGCGGGTCATGCGTGAGACGGTAAACCTGCCAGCCAATGATCACTGCCTGCATCTGGACGCCGAGAGTGAAGAGAAAGCGCGCGGACATGAGTCGTTTGAAATCGTGAAGCATGACCTCAGTTTAAGGAGTTATCGCGCGAGATCAATCCAATACCTGAATTCCTGGAACTCCGGAGAGTCCGGGTCCCTCACGATGTCCTCCAGCACTCCTCCGCAAGCTTCAATCGTTTTTCGCGATGGCAGGTTGTTGCTTCGACAGGTCACCAGGACACGGAAAAGTCCTTCCCTTCGGGCGATCACGAGTCCCTGCGCAAGGATCCGGGTCGCGAATCCCCGCTGCCGGTATTTCGGCAGCACTCCATAACCCAGATGTCCGCCGATCTTCAGGAGATCTTCATTGAGCTTCGCGCGAAAGGAAAGTCGACCGACGATGATCGGCTGCGATTCAGTGGACTGGCTCAGGAACGCGAAATGGACCTGGTCTGCGACCTGGTGGGCGGGCAAGCCGATCCCTTGAGTGCGATCATCCAGACGCCTGAGGTAGTCTTGAAACGATTCACTCTTGAGGCGAAAGAGCGCAAAATCGAAGTCAGGATCTGAAGATTCCTTCAGAGCTTCGCGAAATGCACTCTCATCCCGAAGCTGGAGAATGCGGAGCTGCATCTGCTCCAGGGCTTGCACGGTCTCAATGAATCCAGCTCAAAACCTGCTCAAGCTCGTCGAATGAATCGAGATACCCGATCTGCAGATGACCGGAGCTGCCACGTGAGAAGGAGGACCTGCTCGAACCCAGAGTGATCTTTCGAATCTGATCCGTTTTACCGGCGATTTCAAAGAAGGATGCTCTCAGAAGTGAGACGGCGGTCAGATAATTCAGATCCAGCGCTCCAGCTCCAGCCACCCCGACTGGAATGCCGAGCCGGGCTGAGATGTCGTACTGCTGAGCCAGGCACTGCAGCACTGGGCCGAGAATTCGGAGTCCAGGTTTCTGAGTCGCGATGAAAAGCGTTCCATCCGTGACGTCAAAAAAAGAATCCGGATTGGAATTGGAGAACCAGATCCGCTTCAGCACTCGTGTCTGAATCAGGCTTCTGAGAGCCGGTTGATTCGCCTGAAGTGTTGCAATCACGGTATTGAAACGTGAAACTTCCCTTTCTCCGTCGAGATCGCCGTCCACTTTGACTCCGGAAGCGATGAGGTCCGTGAGGATCTGGGGCACTGGCGGAACATCACTTGTGGCGGTACCCGGAGCTTCAGGAGCGCCCGGATGACTCGGAGAGTTTGGCGAAGGAGCCTGAGGTCCCTGCCCTGCGGGAGGAAACGGCGGCTGAGAGTAAGGAGGAAAAGTGGGCTGCGACGGATCGCGAGTCTGAGGAGTCTGAGGATTCTGCACACCCGGTCCACGGTTCTGCGGAGGAGGCGCGATGACATGGGCATCCGTTTTCTCAGGACCCTGCGCACAGGCACTCAGCGTGAGAGAAATGAAGAGGGAAACCAGCACCGGGGAGACTTTGATCGGCTTTTGCATGCGGACGAGATAGCATACCGCTCCGCATTATTAAACTGCCAAAATAGATTAAAATCACGTAAAATCGAGCTGACGCAATTTTCAATCCGCCGGGAGGCGAAAGAAGTTGTTCCCCTGTCCTCTCGCGCTACACTGAGTCCAACCCTGGAGCCCCTCACCGAAATGCCTCCCCTCCTTCTCTATTTCACCCTGCTTCTCGGAGTTCCTGGACTCCTGGCGTTTTTCAAGATCGGCAAAGCGCAGGTTCCGGGCAAGACCATCCACCTGCTGCGAGCCTTTTTTCCTTCCTGGCGCTTTTTCGAAGATTTTGGAGAGGTCCCGGCTCTGCAGATTCGCATGGTGATTTCCGGAGAGTTCGGCCCCTGGGAGCAGGCCCTCCCGAAGACGCGAAGAAGTCCAACCACTCTCCTGCTTCATGCCCAGGGAAATTTTCTTCTGGCCGCGGGCTCACTACTTCAGCAGTTCCTGAGTGATCTCGAAGATCACCAGGACTTGCAGGCTCGAGGCCTGGCGAACGGGGAAATTTCCGAGCTCGTGACCTATCAGCTCGTTCAAGATCTGGCTCTGGATCAATTTCGACGAAGTCACCCCAAGGCACGGCACTGCCAGTTCAAGCTCTGCACCCTGATTCAAGACGAAGAGAATCCACTCCTTTCGAGGGTGGACGATGTACTGCTCTCACCGGTCCTCGCGGTGAACTCCTGATGAACATGCCACTCCTGTCCCCCTTCACGGACCTTGAAGCGCTCTCCTGGACGCAGAAGCTCATCGGAGTTGCGGTTTTTCTTCAGACGATCGAGTTGCTTCAGCTGCGTTCAAAATTCAATGAGACAGGCATCTGGAAATGGAGCACACTCCAACGGGAATTTCAGATTTTCCCCCGGCCGGTCTTCGCACTGCTCGACTTTCTGCTCGGCTACCGAAATTTCATCGCCGTCCTCTTCCTGAGGCTCATCGCTTCGGCAACGGTGATCTTTTTCCCGCATCCCGCTCTCTTTCTTTTTCTCCTCCTGTCGACGGTGCTGATCTCCCTGCGCTGGCGTGGTACTTTCAATGGCGGCAGCGACTTCATGACACTCATCGTGCTCATGGGGGTGAGCGGAGCCACCGTTTTCAGAGAGATCCCCATCGTCCGTCTGGCTTGCCTGGGGTACATCGCGATTCAGACCTGCACTTCGTATTTCATCGCCGGGTTCATCAAAATGAAGACGTCGAACTGGAGAAGGGGCAAAGCGCTTCCGGGCTTTCTCAATGCGACCATTCACGACGGCAATCCCCTTCTGAACTCCATTTCAAGGAACCGTGTCATCTGCCTCGCCGCCTCATGGGCAGTGATCGTGTTTGAGTGCGGCTTTCCGAGCGCCCTGCTCAATCCGCAGCTCTGCGTGGTGCTCATCGGACTGGGGTTTCTCTTTCATCTGGGGACCTGGATCATTTTCGGTCTGAACCGATTTCTATTCGCCTGGATGGCCGCTTATCCGGCACTCTACTACTGCAGCCAACTTCACCGATGAAGCGGAAGGCGACCCAGCGCTGACTGGCCGCCTCCTGCTGCACTCTTTCACTCGCCTTGCCTGTTCGTTTTTCGTTCAATCCGGGATAAGGTCAGAATCATGAAATACCCACTTTCACAGCTGATTGCTCCTCTGATGGCGACGGCTCTGACGATGTTCGTCTCTTCCGCCTTCGCTGGCAACGCAGCCTCTCTGAAGATCCAGAAGGATTTCTCCATGGCATGTGCTGAAGCCTTCAAAATTTCTCATCCAGACGACACTCAGGGACTGGGCGGGAAAATCTGCGAATGCGCGGGTCCTGAAAGCAAAAGCCAGGGCGCGACGGATGCAGTCATAAAAAGTGAGACCGCGAGCATCCGAAAGGACCCGAAGCATGAGGTCACGGACAAGCACGTTCTGGACGCCATGAAGTACTGCGCCATCGAAACTCTTCAGGCCTTGGATTGACGATTTTCGAATCCGTATGCTCGCAACTCCCTTCGGCAGAGTGAACGGGCGATCGATTTCGCGACGGGGATACTTTTCGAGCACTGGCCCGCTCGAGCAGCCGGAACCGAGCACCATGAATCCCATGAGGTCGGTGAAAAAAATCCAGGAGCTTCGAACGGAAACAGAATCGATTCGGTACGCTGACTTCATAAATCCGCGTTAAAAATTTCAGGGGAGTTGCCAAAAGATCTCTTCGGCAGGCATTGGCGTCGCACGGTTTTGGCGTTATGATGCCTCTCATGAGCACTGAAATCCTTTCGCCTGAAGCCCTGCCTGTCAAAGCGAGCCATGACACGGTAAATCCGCCCAATCTCATTTCGTTCATGCTGAAGAACTGGAAACCTGCGACCGGGAAACTGCCCCCGGCATTGAAAAACCTGGGCGACTTCAGACGACGAAGAGGAGTTCTTGCGAAGCTTTTTCCGGGTGAGATGCTCCTGATCCCGTCCGGGCACCTCAAGGTGCGCGCCAATGATGACCACTACCGTTTTCGTCCCAGTTCTGACTTCTATTACCTCACAGGAAATCAGGAACCTGACTGTGTGCTTGCGGTCATGACGGATAAAGACGGCAAAGCGGCTGAAGTTCTGTTCGTCGAACCCAATCCCGGCAAGACCGACGCCAGCTTCTACACGGACCGCATCAAGGGAGAACTCTGGGAAGGTGCCCGTCTCGGTGTCCCCGAGAGTCGTGCACGCTACGGCCTTGACGACACGCGGGCTCTGAGCAGCCTCGAAGAGTTCATCCGCACTTCAGTCTCCAAAGGAGCGGGCAAGGTGCGTGTGCTTCGAGGCCATTCCGCTTCCCTCGAAACTTCAGTAGGCAGGATCGATGCGGCTCAGCTCAGTCGCGATGAAGTGCTTTCGACGGCACTTTCTGAAATGAGACTCATCAAGGATCCGCAGGAACTCAAGGAGATGGCTTCAGCGGTGAACGCCACGGGACGGGGGTTCGAGGACGTGATCCAGCGGCTGAAAACCGCGAAGAATGAGCGTGAACTTGAAGGAGTGTTTTACACTCGCGCCCGGATCGAGGGCAACGATGTCGGCTACGGCTCCATCGTCGCTTCAGGCGCGCACGGCTGCACTCTGCACTGGCGCAAAAATGATGGGCAGCTTCGAAAAGGCGACCTGCTGCTGCTCGATGCCGGCATCGAAGGCAACACCCTCTACACGGCGGACATCACACGCACTCTTCCGATCAGTGGCAAGTTCTCCCCCGCTCAGCGTGAAATCTATGAACTCGTGCTCAAGGCGCAGAAAGCTGCGCTCAAGGCCGTGAAACCTGGAAATGATTTCATGGAGCCCAATCGCGTCGCCATGAAAGTGCTGGCCCACGGACTCGAGGAACTCAGGATCCTTCCCACTTCAGCCGAAGAAGCCCTCCGTGACGAAAATCAGTTCTACAAGCGTTACTCCCTCCACAACGTGAGTCACATGCTGGGCCTTGAAGTCCACGACTGCGCGACGGCGCGAGCGCAGAATTACAAGTACGGCAAACTCAAGGCCGGGATGGTGCTCACGGTCGAGCCTGGTCTTTACTTTCAGGTGGACGATCTCACGGTGCCCGTGAAGTACCGCGGAATCGGGATCCGCATCGAAGATGACGTCGTCGTCACCGCCAAGGGGTCAAAAAATCTCTCGGCTGGAATTCCCACCGAGGTCAAAGAGATTGAGGCCTGGATGAAGAAGCTTTGGAGCAGGAAGTGAAGTCGAGTCCGGTTTGAAGAGCGTACGTCCGAAGCTCCGCAGTTTTACGTGGGTATTTCAGGCATCAGCACCCCTTTCACTTGCAATCTCCCGACTCTCAAGGAGACCTCATGAAAGACACTCAGTTCAAAATTCGAATTTCCGATTTCCCAGTCCTTTTGATCATTATTTTCTCCGCTTCTCTCTCGCACTCCCCTGCCTCCCATGCGGACATCGTGGGCGGGGATGAAGTCAAGCGACAGGACTCCGTCCGTCATTCCACGGTCGCACTCTACGAGCCCAGTGCAGACGGTCGGAGCGGAGCGCTTTGCACCGCCAGTCTCATCTCGAGCGATACTGCGGTCACCGCCGCTCACTGCCTCACTCCAGGCGGACCCAAACCTGTCATGATTTTCGGAAATGACATTCATTCGCCGAATAGCGAAAAACGTCAGGTCATCCGTGAAGCCGTCAATCCAAAATGGAGAACCCATCAGGGGAAGGGAATGGATCAGGGAGACATCGCGCTCGTGAAATTTCCAGGAGGATTGCCCGAAGGGTACCAACCCATCGAACGCGCCAATCCCGATCTGCCCATCAAAAAAGGCGGCAAAGTGGTCCTCGCGGGATATGGCATCTCGGATGCTCTTTCGAAGTCGGGTGCGGGAGTGCTTCGAAAGGCCACGGTCAAACTCGATGATCCCCGTCCCGGGAAAAGTGAGATGGTACTTGGTCAAACTCACGGTCACGGCGCCTGTCATGGCGACTCAGGCGGACCAGCGTTTATCCGCCAGGGAGGCAGAGCAGTGCTCGCGGGGGTGACCAACCGGAGTTACCCGGACTCGGCGCCCGATGATTGCGCCCATCAAGTGGTCTACACCAAAGTCGCCGCTTATCAGCCCTGGATCGACAAGACTGAAAAGCGTTTCGAGAATGGTCCTGAATCGGAACGCCAGATGCGAGCCGTCAAACAGAAAATGGGCAAGCAACTCCATTCGCATGGCTTGAGTCGGCAATTGGCGCGTCAGAATGTGAGAAAATCGAAAAACCTGGCACAACACCGGATCCCTTCTCGGAAAAGGCTGAAGGGAGTTCGCAGTCGGACGCCTTCACGCCTGGCTGCTGCCACTGAGTCAAGTTCGCGCCCCACTCGCTCGCGTACGATGCACTCCACGCGGCATCCCGCTCGCCAGAAAGCTGTGAAGCGGAACTCCCATCAACCGCGACTCAGCCATCCTCTCCTCAGAAAAAGAACAAGATCATCTGATAGATCAGCAGCTGCCTGATCCATCTTCCGGGGTTCATTTGAAGTTGTAAAACGGGAGCGCAGAGACTGCCAGGCCTCCCGTTTACCTCGGGACAGACCCCCGAGAAAATCGATGCCCAAGAGAAGAAGCTCTGGACCCGGAAGTGAATCAGCCAGGAATACAACTCATTGTAATTTAAAGGATTAGTTAAATTCTAGACTCATCCTGCACTATATTATTGATTGACTAAAATAGTATGGTATTATGTGCCCGGTTCTTTACTGGAGTACATATGATCACCCGCGCACAAAAACTTTCCTTCGCTTCGATCTCAGGCAGCATCCTTCACCTTCTGGCATTTGCAGCTCTTGCTCGGGCAGATGCACTCCCTCTGGAAAGCTTCTGCAAAGCCGGCCCAGCCGGGACCGATTGTCGCGAAGCTCCCGAAGTTATCCCGGAGGGGTCCGGGACCTTCATCGGGAGCGACCTTCGCCAAACCCTGTGGCGTTGCACACCCGAACTCAGGCACGACCAGTTTGACTTTTCAGGCGCCAATCTGAATCACGCACGGTTCATGACGGTGAACGGGAAAACGAATGGCAGCCCTTCCTGCCATTTCGAGAATGCGGACCTGTCCGGAGCGAAGGTCAATCAGGTGGACGGCTCCGGTCTGGAGCTGGTGGCCGCCAACCTGAGCAAGATCTACTTCAAGGACAATTCAGCCGACGAAGATGCAGTCAGCATCTTCTCGGCTCACATGAATGAGTGCTCGTTCGAAGATTCTCAACTGGATGAAATGCAGATCAGGGGCGCAACGCTCACTGAGTCCCAGTTCAATGATACGAGCATGAAGAACACTCTGTTTTTGAAATCTGATCTCTCGAGATCGACGTTCAGCTCCCGTTCAGCCCGCAACGACACTTTGCTCTACAACTCCGCCTTCCGTGACAAGACTCAACTTGAAGGCGCTCGCTTCATCCGACTGAAGCCATCTCACGTTTCCTTCAAAGATGTGAATCTGCGGAACTGTTCCTTCAAGGACAGCTCGGATTTCGGGCCTGAGGTCTCCTTCAAACAGTCCGACCTCAGCGGCTGTGATTTCAGTGGGCGCAACCTCAACACCACCTGGATGGAAGCCGTCAACCTGGTGGGAACCAATTTCAGTAAAGCTGACTTGACCAACGTGGACTTTCAGAACGTCACCGAGGCCCGAGGCGTCAATTTCTCAGGCGCGGTCATGGGAATCAAAAGCTTTCGAGGCATGGACCTCGAAGGAGCGGATTTCACGGGAGTCGATCTCACCCAGGTTGATTTCACCGGAGTGAAAAGCCTTCGGAGAGTGAATTTCACCCGAGCCAACCTTTCGGGAGTCAACCTTCAATACCTCGACGCAAGAGGTGCAAACTTCACTGGAGCCACGGTGACTTCGAGCAAACTCAGTCGTATCCGACTGGATTACCTGACTCGCGTGGGTTCCATCGATTTCGACACGGCGATGCCGGAATTTCGTGAAAGTGAGCAGCCACCGGCCTCTCCCGAAGTGACGTCCAATCTGCTCAACTGGGTGAGCGGCAACAGTCGACAGGCACGCATCCTTGCGATGAAAGGTCTTTGCAGCTATCAACTGCATGCGGTCAATCAGGACAGTTCGATCATTTCCGGCCTTCTTCGCATCATCCTTGTCCCGGAAAATGCCTTTGAGTTTTCGGAAACGGCTGAACAGATCGCCGCTGTCATCGCAACTCAGGGGGCAGCAGCGGGAGATTCTCTCCAGCCCTGGTTCAAGGCACTCAAGGACCCGGACCAGAATGTTCGCATGACGGCGTATCACCTGGTCGATGTCTTCACCGATCGCATCGGTACTGAGTCAGGTCCCGCCTTCCGACCCGCCGTGCAAGGCCTCATCAACGGCCTCATGATCGGTGACTCGATTCAGAGAGTGTGCGCCATCCTGCTCGGAAAAATGGGATCCTCAGCGAGAGAAGCCCTTGGACCTCTCAACGATGTTCTCAAATGGACTGCTCCAGGCAATCGAACTGAGCTCCTTCGAGCGATCACCAGCATCCAAAAAGGTTCCAGGTAAACCCGATGAGAAGGACCTCCCTCCCCTCGCTCGGCACACTCCTGATGGCCCTGTCCTGCGGCATGGGCACGCTCGCTGCCCATGCTGAAGCGCCGAACCCCGGAAACCACTCCGCATGCGCTCGCCTGATGAACAACGCCGACTTCAAACTCATTCTGAACGCGAGTCCCACTTCTGGAAATGCGGAGTTCATCTGGCAGCACTACCTGCTTCTCAAACCCGTTCTGAATCAGGAAAAAATCACCCAGGGTGAAGAACTGAAGGACGCGGTCACCCGATTCTACGAGCGACGCGACCGGCTGGTAAAAAAAGGACAGACCGTGAACTGCACTTCCGGCGATCTGATCCTCGGTGGCAGCTCGATTTCGACCCTGCGCTCGTGCAATGACGAGAGATTGAATGCTTATCTGGACCGCATTGAAATGAATCTCCGGGCGAGCACCTGCAGCCGGATCATGGGGATTTCAGTTTCCGAAAAACTCTCTCGCTATCCACTTTCCGGAAAGCTCGGCTACACGGACGAACTCAATGACTTGATGCCTGAAAACCATTCCATCATCCTCGAATTTCAGGCCACTGAATCAAGAATCGATGCATTCAAGATGTCCCTGAGCAAGTATCTGCTGACGCGGGAATACTCCGAACTGCGTGATTTTCGCCAATCTGAACTCGCCAAACTTTCAAAGGATCTCCAGGTGCTCTGCTCAGGAAGCAATTCCTGCAACTCCGACATCCAGACCAAACTTCAGAGCTGGCTTGCTTCCCACCAGGAATACTACCTCGGCAACGGAAGCCAGGATTCCGTGGTCGACATTCATGAGATTCAGGAAGCGCTGGATGAAGTGGTCGGGCGCGCCCGAACCGACTTCATCCGCCACCTGGTCGTTGTCGAGCTGGATCGGCTCCGCTACCTCAGCTACCTGATGGCCGAGAGTCAGGTACTGCACGAAATCTCCGATGAGATGAAGGCATCCTTTGATAAAAACTTTTCAGATCAACCGAATTCATTTCTGCAGGACATTCAGAGCGCTTTTCTGCCCGCACGCAAAACGGTCAACCACTCCAGCGAGAGGGATTTGCCATGAAATATTCGGGGATTCTACTCGGACTTCTGGTCACCTTTGCGACCCCGTGCCTCGCGGAGACTTCTGACACGTTGAAGACTCAGCAGGAGATCATCCGCATCAGAGCCCTGCGCGACCGGGCTGCTGACGTCAAGGCAAGTCTTCAGGATTACCTCACCGCTAGAGATCAATACCTGCAGAACTCACAGGGCCTGATCCAGTCTCGAGAGGACTTCGCCAAAGCACTGGGTCAGTGGATCGCGGGCTGGGAAGTGACCATCGGCGCCACTCAATGGGCGGATACGGGCAATTTCGGGCTTCTTCAAAACTCAATCCAGGGACTTCTTGACTCACAGGAAGTCCTGTTCAGACGGCTCGGGGATCGCTCGACTGCAATCCTGCAGAATGCCGATGAGGGAAGCCGGATTCTCAAGGCGTCCCCGAAGATTTCAGCGCAGGACATTCCCGATCAACAGAACCTCGTCACGGAAATTCTGAAGGCACGGCAGACCCTCGACGAAACGTTTTCGTCGAACAGAACCTTCTACACGGAACTGACCCACCAGCTCGAAAAGATTCAGCCCTTTCTCCATGCCGCAATCCGGTCCCGGATCAGACTCAATCTGGTTCGTTCGGGCTCCAGCATGGCAAATCAGGCAAACGAAATCGCGGACGCATTCTACACGGTCGAACTCGAATCACGCCCCCTTCTCGAACAACTCAAGGCATCGGTGGCCCCCATTCTTGGCAACGCGGCCGAGGATCCCGAAGGTCGCGGCCCAGGCTATTTCGAAATCCTCGACTCCCGTCCGCAGATTTCCCAGAACTGCAACCAGGCAATTGCCCGGGCGAGGCTCGGGAACACTGCTCTGCTCAGGGAAATCGGAGTCCCCGACCAATTCAAGAGCCAGGTTTCCGAACTTTGTCGAGCTTCAGCGACCTATTTCAAAGTGTATTCGAATCTGCGGATTCCGCCGTATCGTCGCCTCTTTGACTGGGCAACTCTGCGCTTTGAGAGTGTGAAGCCCCGCTGTGAAAAGGCGGATCCGACTCTCAATTGCGAACTGGTCAGAAACCTCTACCGTTTCATCGCATTCAAGGATGCTTCGCACAGCCCCCTCGCAAAGATGTCGGAGACTGAACTTCGCGCGTTTGAACAGGGCTGGAACTGGATTTACACGGTCGATGGTCGCGCGAAAGTTGGAGCGAAACCATGAAGACCCTGCTGATTGCCCTGTTTCTCAGTCTTGCGCCATTCGTGCAGGCTGCCGCGAACAGTGGTGACGAAACGGATCTGCGTACCGTGGTCATCACCAACCTGGTCACTGAAAGTCGTCCAAAAATCACGCCGTGCCGGGCCGAGCAGATCGTGGGAGCCATTCATGAAGCTTTGCGGAAGAAAGGCGAAAGCCTCAATCCGAACAAAGACCTGGAGTGGAAACGCACGCTCAATGGAGCCACTGAAACGGTGACTCGCAAAACCGGGCTCGTGATCGAAGACTTGAAAAAACTCGAATGTCAGCTCAATGAACTGGGCTATTCGCTTCTGGATACCGAACTCCGGGGAAAGATCAACATCGGCAGCATCGGAATTGACTCAGCGGAAATCGCGCAGATCCTGAAATACCTCGAGCTGGCCAAAGCAACGACGCGCGAACTGGCGAAGGCTTATCACTCCTACCAGAGCCTGAAGAGCATCAAGGACGAAATTGAGAAACAGCGCGAAAAACTCGAAAAAGACCCACTCGCGCTTCTCATATTGGGAAGTCAGAATCTTCCGAGCTTCGAAAAGCCCATCCCCGATTTTCCATCTCCAAAAAAACGACTGATGGGAGAAGTCGTCAAAATTCTCCGTGAGAAGCTGGACTTCAACAAGACCAAGAAGTGGGAGCTCAACGAAGGTCCGACCAGTATCATCGCGGCTCATGCCGAAGCCCGGTACACGACCATCGCCAGAGAAGATACCCCGAGCATGAGCATCACGGCCGACGCCTGGTCGGGAGGATATCTTTTCGGAAAGCAGGTCAGACTCCTGGAATTCGACGCCTGTGCCGCGACGAAAGCGGGAGAATGCACGCCAGAAGCCGTGGGCGCCCGGATCAGCTTTCATCATCCCAAGCTGGACATCAAAGCCTACGTTCAGGAAGCCGTCGAGAGAGCAACGACCGCCGGAACCATGAGAAAGATCCTCGAGCCCAGGCCCGAAGTCGCTGAGCTCGCCACTTTTCCAAAAGTCGGCGCTCAGTTTTCATTTCCTGTCGGCCCCATCGTCATCACCGCCGCAGTGGGCGTGACCGGAGACGCGCGCCTCAACTATTATATCGAATCCACCAACACGGGAGTGAAAGGTGGGATCAAGCCGACCTTGAACGCGCTGGCATACGCAGCAGCAAGCGCCGGAGTGGGAATCGCATCGATCGGAGTCGAAGCGGACCTGACCATTCTGAGTGCCGGCTTTGATCTGAACGGTGAGTCCGATCTGACCATCAAACCGGACACTTACTGGCCAGAAATCAAAGTGCTTCTGAACTCGGCAGGAGATATTCACAGCCTGGATGGCCATATTGACGCTTATGCTGAGGTCAATCTCTGGATCTTCAGTGAGCGAATCAGCCGCCGGATCCTGAGTTGGCCTGCCACCTTCAAAGGTCATTACAATATCATGGATTATGAGTTCACGATCGGTCGTGACGGGCCCAGGTTTCATGGACAGGATGCGACCGATCAGGATCAGAAGAGGTCGGACCACTATAATGAACTTGATCTCGCCAACCAGCGTGAAGATTTGAAAAAACAGTACTACGAAGAAGTCGAAAAGATTCGCACCACCGTTCAGGCTGACTTCAACGCACGCAGGCCGCAACAGGTGGTCCAGAATGCCGCCGCTCTCGAAGATGGCCGTCATGTCCTGGAACAGGCTGCACGCGCTTTCATTGAAAAAGTGGAAAATCTCTGAAACTCTGGATTTTCGGGCAGTCAAAGAGGTTGAAAATCAATGGATCGGATCGATACGAAACGAAGTCTGCTGAAAGCGGTTGGAGCACTCATGTTAGTGGCCGTCCTGGCTCTTTCCGCATCTCACCTCCGGGTCAGGCAGGAACCGCAAAGCAGGCCACTCCCTGCATTTTCAGCAGTCCTGACTTCCGGAACTGAACACCGTTATGAGATGACGTTCGAGTCCGGTGGCTCCATGAACTTTGGAACCAGCGGAGGAAAGAGCCAGAGCATCGGAATGAAACTCAAAGGTGAGTGGGTCGTACAGGCCATCAACTCGGAACATACCGTTGCCCTGCACTTTGAAAAATTGAGCTTGCAGGGTCAATCCACTCTCGGCATCGACTTTCGCGCGGCGCAGGAGGAACTCGGTAGAAATTTTTATCTCAAGATTTCTGATACCGGAAAACCTGAAGGAGTTTCCTTCGAAGGTCACACTGGCGAATTCGCTCAGGGAGTGGTCAAGACCCTGGTCACTTTGATGCAGTTTCAAATCCCTGAGGACCGCGCACAAGCAACTTCGCCTTACGAACTCGAAGAGGCCGACGGGCTGGGCGTCTACCTTGCGCGCTACACCCTCACCTCTTCAACAGCTGCAGACCCTCTCAAGTTCACCAAAACCAAGATGCGGTATCTCAGTCCCCCGGCAACCGCGGGCCAGGCCGCTCAGGCCAGTTTCAAGATCATGAAATCCGAAGTCGTCCTTCAGCTTCATGTGAATCCTTTTGAGCCGATTGCGCTTTCGGCTACGGATGAAATCGGCACCTGGATGGGGACGAAGGAGCTCGCGCGCTCTTCCAATCACGTCGAGTTGAAACTTCTGGAAACTCGTCTGCTTGAATCCGGGCCCCAGGCAGCACTTGCAAAAAGTCTGGCCACTACACTCCAGAGGACGCCCCTTCAGCGAGTGGGAGCTCTCACTCCTCAGGAGATGGAACACGCCATTCTCACCGCCACACTCGGAAAATACTCGAATGATGAAGTCGAAAAGCTTCTGGCGCTCATTCAGCACGTCGATTCCAAAACAAGCCCGAAGGATTGGCAGTCGGCGATGCTCAAGCTGAACGCTCTCATCATTCTTCATCCTGAACGCACGAAAGAAGTCGTCTCGATGCTGAGTAAAATGGAATTCAGCTCCAGAGGTGCAGAAGTCGTCGTCGCCGCGCTCTTCAACGCCCCGACTCGCGAGGCCAATGAGCAGACAGCACTCCTCCTGGACCAACGCGGCGGAGAGCCCCTGGTCGCGGCCCGTCTCCTGCCCGTGATTCAGGGCAATCCGTTTCCTTCGGATGCAGTACAGAACAGCGTCGAACGAGTCATGAAGATCCTGGAACAGCCTGACATCAAGAACATGGCCTGGCTCACTCTGGGGGCCATGGCGCTTCAGTACCGGGACAAAAATCCTGCGAAAGCCACTCAGGTCATCGATTCAGCCCAACGGGAACTCCTCAAGGACAATTCGGACAGGTCGCAGATTCTGATCGCTTTGGCAGTGATCGGAAACGGCGCACTTCCCGACACACCACAAAGGGTGAAAGACTACCTCGAGGACGCGCAACCGGCAGTGAGAGCTGAAGCGGTGAGCTCACTCCGAATGGTTCGCGGAGGCGAATCCCAGGCCCTGATCCTGAAAAGTATGACCGAGGACGCCGCTCCCGAAGTGAGAGGGGCCGCAGCCCAGGCCATGTCTGTCCGTCCTGAGCCGGTCTCAGACAATGCTCTGGACGCACTTGCGGACCGACTCCTTTCGGAAAAAAGTCTGGAGGTTCAGTACCGGATCGACAGCGCTCTCGTGTCCATCGGAACGAAGCAGCCGTCCTCACTTTCCAGAATCAAAAAAGCTCTCGAAGCCTGCGCCGTTCAAGCCCGTGAATATGAACTTCGACGCTCCTGTGAAGTTCACGCCACGGGGATGAGGAACTGAAAAGGAAGCTCGGTATCGTCAGGCTCTTCAGGCAAGAGCCCGGCGTCAAGGGTACTCTCCACTCGCACACTGCCTCCGTGAGCATCGGCAAGTCCATTCACGAGCGCAAGCCCGAGACCCCAACCCCTTTGTTTCCCTGATTTTGCCGAGTCTGTTCTGCGGTACTGCTCAAAGAGTATCTTCTGATCTTTGAGGGCGATGGTTGGAGACGAATCTTTCACGAAGGTCGCGTTCGCCTTCAAGATCGCGCACGGTCTGCGCGAGCTTCAGAGACGTCGCTTCAAGTGCGATTCTTCTGTGTTCGGATTGTCTTGCCGCTTCGAACATCGACCCAATGAGATTTCGAACACTGCTCAAGAAGCTATGGAAAATCCTGCCAGTCGCTCAAAAAGAGAGAGGCTCCATGAAGAATTTGCAACAACCCGACGACCCTGGCCGCCCGGTTCGGTTTCATTCAGCCGGTTCTTTCACGGTGCGAATGGCCCACGGAAGCAGTCCCAGCCAGATCAGGAAATTTCGTTCGAGGAGTTCGCCATTCATGAGAATCGCCTGCTTCTGGAGCTGCGCTTCGGGATCCAACTCCTGAAAATAAAAAAGGCCCTCCCGAAGGAGAGCCTGATTTAAATCCAATTTTCAAAAAATTGGCGGGAGTGAAGGGACTCGAACCCTCGGCCTCCGCCGTGACAGGGCGGCGTTGTAACCAACTCAACTACACCCCCGCGGACGAAATTGAGAACTCAGATTGAGCCCAGAACCTAAACGATGGACTGGGCTATGTCAACCCACAACTGGCAGCTTTCTTTTGGAATATTCTTCAGTCACGGTCGTCTGAATCAGGTCCAGAACGTGATCGTAGATGACCTGGAGGTTCTCTTCCTCGCTCAGCTCCGGATTGACCATCGAAACGACGTCCACGGCCGGCAGGATCTTGAAGGTCATCTTGGCAGGCAAAGGGATGAAAATGGCCAGGAAAGCGGCTGGGGCGATGAGAAGCGGAAAAAAGGTGAAGATCCCGGTCGTCACGCACCACATGAAGAAGATGGACCGAAACGTGATCGGCAGTCCATGGAGGCGAAATTTCTCCTTGAGGCCGAGCCTCTCGGCCAGCTCCTCACCCCGGTGAAGGATGACGTAACTTTCATGGGCTCCGACACTCACGATCGGGATCAGGGGAGCTTTGGCTTTGAGGGCCAGGCGGATGAAGCCCTTGCGCTGAAAGAAATCGACTTTCTTGCGCTCTTTGTAAGGGCGAAAGGATTCCTTCTCCCCTCCCGGATATACGAGCAGCGAATAGTTCTTCTGCAAAGCTTCGTAAGCCACTTCCGGATCCGCCGGGAGCGCGCCGATCCGCGGGATGAGCCAGCGAAAAAACGGATTGTTCAAGGCGATGCTGTGCGCGAGGCCAAAAGCGCGCCGGGTGTTTCCGAATCGCTTCCACCAGGCGTGAAAGAGCATGAGCACTTCAAACGTGAGCAGTCCGTTGTGATTTCCTACGTAAAGCGCTTTGCCCTCGACCACATTTTCCCAGCCGCTGATTTCGCAACGAAAGTAATGGGAGTAGAGCCCTTCGAGAAACGGGGAAATCTTTTCGGCAAATGCCGGATCCACTTTTTCAAGATCCTTGAATAGACGACGTCTTTGGGCAGCGGAAACCATTGGATTGAACCCCGTGCTTTTTAGATTAGGGTAACGCGCCAGCGGCTGTCAAAAGCATATTCGGCGGGCGCGGTCTCCAGCTTCACAAATCGGCTCAGTCCTCGCCTCAAACTTCGTCTGAGGCGCCGCCTCTGGCCCACTCACCCGTGATTTTACAGGTCAGGTAGGCTTTCATGAATTCGTCGAGTTCGCCGTCCAGCGTCTTCTCCGCGCTAGGCACCATATACCCAGTGCGGTGATCCTTGACCATCTTGTAAGGATGCAGCACGTAAGAACGGATCTGGGAGCCCCAGGCGATTTCGCGTTTGCCGTCTTCGACGGCGGCCTGTTTCTTGCGCTCCTCTTCGAGGTGGCGTTCATAAAGCCTGGACTTCAGCACCTTCATTGCCAGATCCTTGTTCTTGATCTGGGAGCGTTCCTGCTGACAGGTCACGACGAGGCCCGAAGGACCATGGGTCAAGCGCACTGCGGAATCGGTCGTATTGACTCCCTGACCGCCCTTGCCTCCGGAACGGTAAACGTCCACGCGGATGTCGGCGGGATTGAGAACCACTTCGAAGTCGTCATCAATTTCAGGAGTGACGAACACACTGGTGAAGGAAGTGTGGCGTCTCGCGGCCGAATCAAAAGGTGAAATGCGGACCAGCCGGTGCACGCCGGCTTCAGACTTGAGGAGCCCGAATGCGAACGGACCACTGATGGTGAGAGTTGCGCTCTTGATTCCGGCGGAGTCGCCCGCGAGTTCATCGAGCAACTCGACTTTGAAACCTTTGGCCTGCCCCCAGCGCAAGTACATGCGCAGAAGAATGGATGCCCAGTCCTGGGACTCGGTCCCGCCGGCACCGGCATTGATCGTGACGATCGCGTTTTTCGGATCCATGTCGTCCGAAAGCATCTTCTGAAATTCGGCCTGCTCAAACTTGCCCGAAAGATCGATGATGAGGTCTGAAACTTCCTTCAGAATGCTTTCGTCTTTTTCTTCCTGTGCGAGTTCAAACAGAGTCTGCACGTCATCATACCCGCGCTCGAGCGCGTGAAAGGCATTCACTTCAGTTTCAAGTCTGGATTTTTCCTGAGTGAGGGTCCGGGCTTTCTTGTTGTCTGCCCAGAAGCTTTCCTGTGTTGAAAGGTCGCTCAGTTCCAGGATTCGACGCTCTTTGAAAGCTAAGTCAAAGAGACCCCCGTAGGAAATCGAGCCGTTTTTTCATTTCTTCCATGTGAACGCGAATTTCGTGCGGAGCGAGCAAAGTGGCCATGAGGAAATGAATTACCTTAGGCGCGCAGTTCGCGCAAGTGCGCTATGGAGACTCCACCGTCCAGCGCTTGCTCGGATTTTTACGGAGTTGAGTGGCGCCCCTTTTCAAGGGTCCCTGGCCTCGGGGCTCTTCGTTGCCCGCACTTGGGTCGGCAGTCCTCTCGATCAGTCCTGACACTGTGCGTGGACCGATCTTCACACCCAGTTTCTTCAGGAGATGAGTTTCCCATTTCGCCATTTCAGCTGCTTCCGCATCGCCTCTTTCGTGATCGAGCTCCAGGAGGTGAAGCACTCCATGGACGAGCAGAACTTGCAATTCGGTCGCTTCAGGATGCTTGCGGTCTTTGGCCTGGCGACGAAGGACCGGCAGGCAGATCAAGAGTTCTCCGAGCAGACCTTGCTGCCTGAAAATGGGAGGACTCGGAAAGCTGAGTACATCCGTCGGAACTGGCTTGCCGCGGTAAGTTTCATTGAGTTCCGCCATCTTCGCATTGCCGAGCAGGCTGAGTTCCACTTGAAGGCTCCGGTTCTTCCCCGGGGGTGCCGAGCCGGACTTCAGACCGCCGAGCCGCAGGAGCGCAGCGCTTTTCTGGACTTCCTGGAGGATGAGCTTGAGCTGCTTCTCACCCCGACGAGACCACTCCACTGTCCGGCTAACTTTCTTCGCGTTCATGTGAAATTAGGGTATCAAATCCTCATGTCACAGTCACCTTCTGGAAATACGGGTAATACGCCTCCGCCGGGTACCGAGCCCAGCCTTGAATCTTTCGCGCGCCTCTTCGAGACCGTGCACCGCCTGAGAGCGCCCGGTGGCTGTCCCTGGGACCGCAAGCAGACTCATCAGACTCTGCGCCCCTATGTCATCGAAGAAGCTTACGAAGTGCTCGACGTGCTCGACCAGATCAACACTCCGGAAGACCTCAAGAAGGATTCCGTGAAAGCCGCTTTTCGCGAAGAGCTCGGTGATCTCCTGATGCAGGTCGTGCTGCATGCCGAGATGACTCATGAGGCAGGTGTTTTTGACGTGTACGAAGTCGCCGAAGCCCTCAATGAAAAACTGATCCGCCGACATCCTCATGTCTTTGGCGATGTTCAGGCGAATGACGCAGACAGCGCGGTCGCGAGCTGGGAGAAACAGAAGGCGAAGGAAAAGGCCGACAAACCTCAGTCCAGCGTCCTCGACGGAGTTCCTCGCGGAATGCCGACTCTGCAGCGAGCCGGACGTGTGATTGAAAAAGTCACGCACATCGGCTTTCAGTGGAAGGACATTCACGGCCCGATCGAAAAGGTCGAAGAAGAAGTTCGCGAACTCAAGGCGGAGCTGCTGGCAACTGAAGTGAAAAAGGACCGTGTCGAAGCTGAACTCGGAGATCTCTTCTTCAGTCTCTGCAACATCGCTTTTCTGACCAAAGTCAGCCCCGAGGATTCTCTGCGCAGTTTCCTGAGACGTTTTGAAACCCGCTTTCGTCATGTCGAAACTCGCCTGAAGGAAACAGGCAAGAGCCCGGACCAGAGCACTCTTGAGGAAATGGACGTGTACTGGAACGAAGCGAAGGCGATTGAAAAGGCGGCAGCTGCTCAATGACTTCAGCATCGGCCTCATCATCCCCATCTTTGGCCGCAAAAATGGTCGGCCTCACGGGTGGGATCGCTTCCGGCAAGTCGACGGTCGCCCGGATTTTCGCGGAACTTGGCATTCCGGTTCTGGATGCGGACCAGATCGCGCGCAAGTTGCGTGAACCCGGAGGTGCGGCCCATCCCTTGATCGTGAAGCGTTTTGGAACCGCTGATCCAGCGCAGTTGCGCGAAATCATCTTCCGGGATGCGTCGTCCAAGTCCGATCTTGAAAAACTCCTGCATCCCCTCATCGTGCAAGCCAGCGAAACCGCAGCTCAGGCAGCCCTGAGTGAAAAACCGAACGCCCCTTTTCTCATTTATGAAGCGGCGCTTCTCGTTGAGACCGGCCGATCCAATAATCTCGCTGCTCTGATCGTTGTCGATTCGGCAACTGAACTGCGCAAGAATCGACTCATCGCGCGTGACGGAATTTTGGCGGAGCTTGCTGAAAAGATGATCCTCGGGCAGACCTCGGATGACCTGCGAAGGCAGGCGGCCACTTGCCTCATCACCAACAACGGCACTCCCGCAGAACTCAGATCCCAGGTCAGGGAGCTGATCGAAAAGCTCACCCTTCTTGTTTCGAAAACATAATCCACCGTCAGTGCTAAGCGCTGGACAAGCTCGAAGTCGGAACCTACGATTGGATCTCACATTTTGAAAAACCTGGGGAGACCGACGCGCGTGAATTTGAAATCATTTGCCAACACTTTGATTGTGGTCGCAGTACTTGCTGCCTCCGCCCTGACCACGGGCTGCAATCTCTATGATCCGATCGACAATCCATCCGGAGATGCTCAGCTGCTCTCAGCGGCCCGAGCCTGCTTTGATCAGGGCCAGTTCGACTGCGCCCTGGAATATTATGGAAAGATGTCCGGCTCCAATGCCGACGTCGTCGCGGCTGAAACCGCGTTTGTTCAGCTCGACAAGGCCGGCGCCGGAATGGGAGCTCTCATGAAAGCGGTCGGAAATGGAAGTTCCGGCGGAGCATCGGCACTCACCTCTCTCGCAGGTCAGCTGGCCGTGGGCGCAGGTTCCGCCAAGCGCCTGGAGCTGCTGGCTGCTTACAATCAGATTGCGAAAATTCAGAGCGTCCCGCTCAAGGGGCTCGTTCGTTTCGTTTCGAGTCTCGCCATCGCCGCCACGATTCTGGGTGAAGAAACCCATGGACGAGCGCTTCTTCAGAAGACCGATCTTCTGAGCAATGCCACCAGCTGCACGACTGTCACTTGTGGAACAAACCCCGCCGGCTGCCTTCCTCTCAGTCCCGCAGTGATTATCACGGGAGCGGAACCGGCAACCCTGAATACGGCAAGCCTTTCGGCCACATCTCCAACTTGGGGTATGGTCAATAAAGCTCTCAAGGAAGTCCTTTTTGCCCTCCAGAATGAACTTTCAGCTTCCGGAAAGTTTTCTACCGGTCTTGGCGGATTCAGTACTGCGATCACCGCTGTAGACTTCTCATCGCAACCCGGCTGTTACCGTCTCGCCCTCTTCAATTTAGGAGTCGGAAAATGATCAAACACGCAATCTACGTAGCTCTCGCCTTCTGTCTTGCGGCCATTGCGGTCGGAAGCGATGCCTTTGCTCTTGAAAACATCGTTCGCCCCTACTTCAGCGCACGCAGCGCCGGCATGGGGGGCTTGCACCTGACCACCGGCCTCTACGATGAAAACTTCTACGGCAATCCAGCCCGCGCCACTGCCAATCCGACCTGGAAGATTTCGATCCTGGACCTCACGGTCGAAACCAGTCCTTCGACCATCAGCCACGTTGGTGACCTTCTCGGCAGCGGCGACAAGGTGGCGAAGATCGCGGACAGCTCGGGCAGCAACAACCATGCTCGCGTGCAGACTGCCTTTCCGGCGATCTACATTCCTCACCTCTTCGGCGGCAAGAACAGCCTCGCGATCGGGCTCCTCTCCAACGCACAGTTTGACATTGATCTCAGAAGAAGCTTTCAGGTGGATCCAAAATCCATTCTGGATGTGGGACCTGCGATCACGTTCGCGCGCTCCTTCATGGCCGATACTCTTTCGGTCGGGATCACCGGACATGCCACCTATCGCCTGGCGACTCGCGAGGGTTACAGTCTCGTGGATCTGATTCAGGGAAAATCACTCGGAATCGGCCAGAGCGGCAGACAGGGTTCCGGCTATGATTTTGACATCGGATCCACTTACGACCTGCCCTTTCATCCCGTGGAGGACGTGACTTTCGGAACTTCAGTCGCGATCAACAATATCCTGGGCGGAAAATACTCAAATCTTCACTTCAAACCGATCAGCTCCCTTTCAGAAGGAGTGACGGCTCAGCCTCGCACTCTGGGACTCGGCGTGTCCGCTCGCAAGCCGAAATGGTGGAAATTCGACGATGTCGTCTTCGGTCTCGAATCCACGGACATCGGCAACAACACGGACGGCAGCTTCTTTCGCACTCTGCATCTGGGAGGCGAAATTCGCTACGGCATTCTCCTCCCGCGGGTCGGGATCAATCAGGGTTACTTCGGAGCGGGCCTGGGCATCGATCTGAAGCACTTCGTGCTCGACGTCGCCACTTACGGCGAAGAAATGAGCTTGAACACCGGTGGACTCCAGGATCGTCGCTACGTCGCGAAGATCGCGCTGCAGATCTAGTTCGCACTCACTTCATATGAACAGGGAAGGTGGCCGCGCGGGGGAGCCGTGGGCGCCCCCCCCCGC